>NZ_KQ414521.1:0-44078 GCF_001263295.1 Agrobacterium sp. SUL3 | reverse complement strand
CTCAAAGACTGGCGGCGTGTCGCTACGCGCTACGACAGATGCCCAATGGTCTTCCTCTCCGCCATCGCTCTCGCTGCGACCGTTATCTTCTGGCTATGAGCAATGAGTCATCGGGTAATTTGTGGCTGCCTCCCTCGGACCTGAAAGATGGGTCACACTTCTGGCTATCCAAAGCTGAAGGAAGGAAGCAGCCATGACGTATTATGCCGGACTGGACCTGTCGATGGAAACCACGCAGATCTGCATTGTTGACGAGACTGGTAAGAAGGTCGCCTCGATGAAGGTCGAGAGCCGTCCTGATATGATCGCATATGCATTGCGCGAAGTCGGCGACGTCGAACGAGCTGTAATAGAAACCGGACGTATGTCGCCGGCGATCTGCCATGGCTTGCGTGCTCTGGATATTCCCATTGTCTGCATCGATGCCCGGCAGGCACATCAAAGCCTAAAGGCATTGAAGGCCAATAAAACCGATCCGCATGACGCAGCCGGCCTGGCCCAACTGGCCAGAACCGGGTTCTACAAGGAAGTGCACGTCAAATCTCCTGCGGCGCACGGCGTGCGAAGCATCATTACGACACGCAACCACCTGGTCGAATCTCGAGTTCGCCTCGACAACATGATCCGCGGTCTTTGTGCGACCTTCGGCTTCAAGCCCGGGCCTGGCCAAGGCAAGGCGTTTATTGATCGGGTGATGGAGGCAGCTAAAACACCCGGTTTGGGCCAAAGCATCACCGCACTGCTTGCAGTGAGAACAGGCCTGACGGCGCAGATCAAGGAGATGGATCGGGTTTTACGTGAGCTCGCTCATGGATCGCAATCCTGCCGGCAACTCATGAGCATCCCCGGTGTCGGTGTGCAAACGTCTGCTGCTTTTGTCGCTGCCGTTGATGAAGTCCGCCGCTTCCGACAATCACGCACTGCCGGTGCCTACTTTGGCCTCGTCCCCAAACGTCATCAATCAGGAGAAATCGATTTGACGGGGCGGATCACCAAACAAGGTGACAGCACGGTGCGGAAACTCCTCTACGAAGCGGCCAACTCGATCCTCACACGCAGTCGTGGGAGCTTCCCGCTCAAGGGCTGGGCAATGAAGATCGCCAAGCGGCGTGGACTGCGGAAGGCACGGGTGGCGCTGGCGCGTCGTCTTGCCGTCATCATGCATGCCATGCTGCGCGATGGCACTTTGTTCGAAGCATGAGGTGAGATAAGATTATTTGCCAGCGGTGAAGCCGGATAGCTGATCCGAGGGCGGTGTCCCGAGAGGGAACGCAGGGACGAACGATCTGCGAAGGTTACCGGATGGGCCAGAAGCCCGCATCGAGTCAATGCAACGTTCGACCTTGTGAAACCCGATAAAGCACGATCGCTGCCTGCAGCCATCAGTGCGGACAGATCCTTGAAACCCTCAAGGGACAACACCGCCAAGCTCTGCAAATTACAGATCCTAACCCTAGCGATCGAACCAAAGACGGCTAACTAGGGTCAGCGTCAGCTTCATCGTTCTCGTCACCTGGATCGTTGATGAAAGCTTCTGATCCGATTCTACTGCTAAGAAGGCCCGCATCTTCCAGTGCCTCGATATTCGGCATGTCGCGCAGCGTATCCATGCCGAACGCCGAAAGAAAGTGTGGCGTCGTCACATAGGTATATGGCGCGCCTGGCGTCGGGCTCCGTGGCCCGGAGCCGACGTAACCGCCACTCCGCAAATTACCGATGACGTCGCGGCTGACCTCCTTGCCAAAAATCTTCGACAGTTCGCCGCGGGTCACCGGCTGGAAATATCCCACCGCCATCAGCACCATCGCCTCGAACTCGGAGAGGGCTGCTGCCCCTCCCCGGGTTGGCGCCGAAGAAGACCGGATCGTCTCGGCGAAACGGGGCCGGGTCCGGTGCTGCCAGCCGCCGGCAACCGACACCAGTTCATAGGGCCGGTCTCGCAGTTCCTCGATGAGATCGTCTATCAGCAGATCGATGCTGCAGTTTTTTCCCACCACCCGCGCCAGCGTCTCACGGTTGACCGGCTCGGCTGAGGCAAAGATCACCGCCTCGACCCGCATCATCCATTCCCGCCAGCGCAGCTCCGGCGGCAGCTCTTCGAGCTCCCGATCGTACAGGACCTCTTGCTGTCGATCCTTCGCTTGACGCCGGTTGGCTTTGGCTGTGCTCGCTCCCGCCATCGTCACAACCCGAAAATCCGGAAGGAGGAGCGGCCGGAGAGCTCGCGCACCGCCTCGAAACTTTCGAGCCGGTCGAACAGACGGTTGGCCGCCCATCGCGAAAGACTGCTGCCGGGAGCCGAAGCGGCGATCGCATCCTCGTTCAGCAACTTGCGGATCACCGCTTCGGCGCCCTTGGTTCGCACTTTCGGCGCCACGGCCAGCAACCGAGCGGCGCGGCGATCAATCTCGACGGCGGAGCGTAGTGCGGTCTCGACGCCGCTAACCAATGCCAGACAGACGGCCTTCGAATAGGCCGGTTCGCCGGGCCGGACGCGACCACGACCACCGATGGTGCGGAACGCCGGGCCAAAACGCTCGGGCAGCAGCAGCGGCACGGGTTTCGGCCAGTTCAGCTTTTGCGCCAGCACGAGCTCGGCGAGGCCAAAGGCCAGCGCCTCGGCGTCCGGGCGAACGGCAGAGATCGCCGTTATAAGGTCCGCCACCGCGAAGGGTGTTGCTCGCCCGGACTGATTTGCAGAATCGACGATGTCCGGGATCGAGGCAAGGTTGTTGTCCCACGTCATCCCTAGCAGCGCGACAAGCTCCTTAACAAACGGTGTGGCGAGCGTCCCAGTCCGGCGCGCCAGGATTCGTGTGGCCAAAAACAGCTTTCCAGCCGGGCCGGGATCATCGCCAGAAGACGTCAGCAACACCGCGTCGCGGATTGCAGTTTCTTCCTCGCTGCGACCAAGCATTCGGGCGGCAATGGCGGCGGATTTCAGGGCAAGGCGATCGCGCCAGCAGCCGAGCCATGGCGGTTCGGCGCGGACCAGATCGTCTAGCGTTTTCAGGGCGATACCGGCGGCGAATGCCGCGTCCGCCTCGCCGGTATCCTGTCGGCGCGACAGGGTCCAGTCCGGCAGGCGGGGCGGCCAGGTCGGCGTAATTGCCGGTGCGGTCAGAAACGAATCCATGCGGACGATCATAGAGAACGCGTGCGGTTTAGACCAGACTTTTCCCATAAAACCGCACGGCCTGTCGTTGGATAAAGACGAACGATAATCTTGCATTATCGGACGTCTTTGCTAGTCTTACTGGATCCGCGACTGTCGTTCGCGTTTAACCGCCGGACAGCTCATTTTCAGCGTTTTTTGTCGTTGGTTTCGCGCTCATTGAGCGGACTGGTATTGCGCTTGATCAGCGAACTGCGGTGAGGCGACGCGTTGCATTCAATCCTAGCCGGTACGGACCGCAGTTACGGCAAAACGACGGGATGATCGAGAGCGCACTCCTCCGAAAATCACCGCTCTCGCTGATTTCGGCCATAGACGCCCGTGTAGCGATCTTTGTTGCCTGATGATCAACGTCTCGTCCTGACCCTCGAAACGCACTGCATGGCCATCTGTGTGACTCGATTTTTCGAGCTCCCGCCCCTTTAAGCGGCTTTCCGACCGCAGGTCATTAATCTTTGGAGAGCGCTGTATCGATCAGCCGTCCCCGAGCCCTGTCGCGTTTGCGCTGCGGCAGCTGTTGCGCGGCAATCCATGCGGGGTCGGACAAGATCTGGTTGGCCAAATGCTCATATTCCGCCGGACTGCGCAGCGAAGAGCTGGCAACGCGAGGTCGAGGCGGCAGCGATTGCTCCCGTCGTAATATCGCACGACGCGTCACGCGACTGGATATCTCCGAGGTTGGTCGGGTGCCAGTGGGCTCGGCGCCGAACACATCGCTCAGAGCAAGCAACGTGATGAAGCGCCACCTCACGGGTAGATGACCAAGCGGCGCTTTGATACCGACTGCCTGCCGAACCTCGAAAGGACAGCGCCAACCGGCCTCATTCAACCAGAGTGCCAATGCCGGACGCGCGGCCCCCGGACGATCGAGAGGCGCCCAGAGCGTCGCAAGCGCGTGCTCGAGCCACTCACATCCGCGGCTTTCACCATCGATGCTGCTTTCGATCTGTCTCTGGATCGTCAGCACTGCTTTCATCAGATCGGCGTCCTGCCTCGCGATGCCCTCCCCTCCCCTGTCGACAAGAACGGCTTCGCAACGGCTGCAGACCGCGCATGCCCGTCCTTCGCGCAGGCGGAACGCGATGGAGAGATGATGGCAACACGTGGTGCAGCGATCGTGAAGAAGCTGGCCATGCACAGGGCAAATGCAATGCTCGGCGAGCGACCAATCAGCCCGTATCCAAGCGTCGCGGCCGGTAACATGATCGGATGCTAGACAGGCAAGGCAGACCGGCGGTGTTCTAATCGTCGCGGCAGACGCCCAGTCCGGTCCCCTCGACACATACCAAGAATCCGGGCGTTGCGGATGCCGTTGGCGCAAGGATAGTCGCCGCAGCTGATCCGGATCGATACTGCAACTACGGCCCCACTGCTCAACGAATTCGTCGGCCGGACACCTATCATCGACGGGCTGAAACGGCGAAAAGTTTTCGCCATCGTCGGCCAGCCAGCCGGCGAGCGCTTGATGCGTAAGGCCGAAGCGACAGGCCACTCGTGCGAGCCACGACGAAAGTAGTTCGTCGCGATAGGGTCGCGGCGCGACGGGCAGATGCCGGGCCGTCATACACCCACCTGTTGCGGCCTGCGAGACACGCGCCGCCCGGCCGACTGCGTCATCGAAACGAGGGGCAGAACCAGGTCATCGCCGAAGCTCTCCAGGTCAAGCCGTTCTTTTCCCGATCGCACGGCTTCCTCGGCCGCCATCTCGATCAGCCGGAAAATCCGCGCGGTCACGCCGCTGCTGAGCATATGGATTCTCGCGCGCACCGCGTCGCTTTCGAGATAGGAGGGAGCGCGTAACGGCAGGATCCGGGCCAGGCTCTTCAACAAAGCCGCAAAGACGTGATCGTTCTTCCATGGCTTGAGATGAAACGCTTCGAAGCGCTCGGCGAGCTGTGCATCGGTCAACAGCGCCTGCCGCGCCAGATCGGTCCCGGCGCAGACAAGCGGCACTTTTAAATCGTTGGCGAGAAACCGCAGGGCGTTCAGAAAGATCCGCTGTTGCCGATAGGTGCCGGCCAGCATGCCGTTGACCTCGTCGAGCACAATGGTCCTGGCACCAACGGTTCGCAACAACGATCGGCAAATGTCCTTCTCGCGGGCGAGTGTGCCGCCAATGAGCGCAGGCGCCTCAAGGCTTGCCAGCAATTCGCGGTAGAGGTCGCGCTCCACCGGCTCCGATGGCACCTGCGCCACAACGACCGGTCTGGTGGTCACGCCGGTTGCCTGACAGAAGGTGGCCGGATGCGAACGCTGGAATTTGCGGATGATTTTGGTCTTGCCCATGCCGGTGTCGCCATAGATCAGAAGGCAAGGCATGCGGTCTCGAGCCGGATAGGCAAGCATCGCGTTCAGACGCGTCATTGCCGCTTCGGCCTGATCAAAGCCAATCCAGCGGTCGGCCTTGATCCAGGCAATGCGCTCATCATCGGGGAGCGCGGCGTAACCGCGATATCGCACGTCGAGGTGATCGTAGGCCCCCTCCCCTCTCACGACCATTCCTCCACGGGAAAGATTGGCACCCTACTCCAATCGATCGGCCGGTCGTCCTGAACCTGCACCGGTTCAGCGGGAACTGGCGATCGGTTTGGCTTGGCGGCACCAAGTGCCCGATCGCGTTTCTCGGCGAGTTGACGTGCTGCTTTGGTGCGGCGGGTCGCCTCATCCACCAAGGCGCGCTGCGCCTCGATCGTCTCGAAAATCAGCTGCTCGTCCACAAGTGCTACACCGCGCTCACGCAAAGCCGCCTGTGCGCGGCGGTGCTCGCCAAGCGTGATCGGTGGGCGTCGAAGGTCGGCAAATCGGATCGGCCATTGCGCACCATCAGGTCCGCGCACAAAAACCGTCGAGAGATCGCGCGGATCGTAGGAGATACGTAGCTGCCTATCGAGTCGGCCGGCCCAGATACTCAGCACGTCATCCCAGTAGCGCAGACCGAAAAGATGGATCCCGTCCCTTCGTACCAGTCGGTCTACACTTGGCAGGAAATCGATCATGAAGCCGGCAAGGTCGTGGGGTTGCCGGACAGGCCGCACGCGCCGCGCAACCGCTTCGCGCCATGCCGCAAGCGGCGGTATCCCCAAGGCACCATGCCGATCGGCGTGGTAGCGCGTGATCTCGAGCGCTATCCAGCGCTCCAGCTCATCCAGGGTCATCGCTGCGTTGGCGGTTGAATCGTACTCGCCCCTGTCCTTTACATCGCTGAACGTCGTGCCAGGCAAGAGGTGGACCGCACCCATCATCGTTCCTATCAATCGTTCGATATGACCGCCGTAATGTGGTGTGGCGCGAGGCCGGTGGATGAGTTCCACCCCGTACTCTTCGGCTCCACGCTTCAGGGCGCGTGCTCGAAACTCCTTGGCGTTGTCGAGGTGAATTGCATCGGGGAAACCAGAGACCGGCCATTCGCCACCAATTCCCATGCCAGCCAACCACTGCTCCTTTGGCTGCACGCAATTCTGGATCGCAAGTGCCACCGAGATGCTCGACGGCGCCTCCAGCGTCAGGTGGAAGCCTGCGATCATACGGCTTGCAATATCGATCGCGAGCGTCAGCCACGGTCTCTGCAGTGGCTTTCTGTATTCGCGATCAACGACGATGATATCGGCCAGCGTGTGGTCGATTTGGACAATGTTGAGGGCGTATGCAGCCTCGTACTGCCTGGGAACTGCTCGGAAACGGTCGCTCGCCGCTTTCGGACCATTCCTCATCGCCATGAGGTCGGCTGGATCCATGGCAGCGATCCGCGCCTTCAAAGTCTGCCAGGATGGCACTCGCACACCACGCAAGCGACAAAGTCTGCGGACCTCCTTGTGCAACTGGTTGATGCTCACCTTCTGACGCGTCTTGTAGAAATCCCCCACTGCTTCCGCGATTACGGTTTCGGCTTCGTCCGGAAGCCGCCGACTACCGCGTCGCGTTCCGGCCTGCTGCGGCAGCAGCGAACTTGTGACAGGATTCTCCCGATATGCCCTGATCAGCTCGTAGAGCCGGGTGCGCCGAAGTCCGAGTTCCCGGCATGCGCGGTGGAAATCAGACCGGCCGGGGTGCGGGAGGGACACCAGCCTTCGGATCACGTTCTCTCTTGCAACTGCCTCGTTCCAGACAGCGTCATCGACAACATCTCTGTCAGGCTCGTGAACCACAGCTACCTCGCTGCAAAGTTCGTCCGTCGAATAACCGCGAAAAATACGCCAATTCGACTAGAATCCGGTCACAAACTGCGAATATGATTCGCTTCAGATCAGCAGCTTAGCGTCCGCCAATGAACCATGAATGACACCCAAATCATCGAGCAGAACAGCGAAATTCACGTCGAGGAGACCTCAGCGCCGTCTCTCAGCACAGCCTCCGGCGGTGATGTTTCCGCGCCGGAGGTGTCGGGCGACAGCCCCCTCCCCTCTCTCGCCGTTCAGGACCAGACGCCCGCCCATCTCGCAAGCCTTGCTGATCGCGCCCGGGGTTATGTCGAAGCCGCCAGCTCCGCCAATACCCGCAAGGCTTACGCTTCGGACTGGAAGCATTTTACCGCTTGGTGTCGGCGGTCCAATCTGGCTCCGCTCCCGCCACACCCGCAAACCGTCGGGCTCTACATCACCGCCTGCGCTTCCGGCACAGCTGAACGGGGCGCCAAGGCCAACTCCGTCTCAACCATCGAACGACGACTCTCCTCGCTATCCTGGAATTATGCCCAGCGCGCGCTCTCGCTTGATCGTAAAGACAGGCACATCGCCACCGTTATGGCCGGGATCCGCAACAGCCATGCCAGGCCGCCGGTGCAGAAGGAGGCGGTCATGGCCGAAGATATCATCGCCATGGTCGAGACGCTCGACCGCGGTTCGCTGCGCGGCCTGCGCGATCGTGCCATGTTGCTCATCGGTTTTGCCGGCGGCCTCCGTCGTTCCGAAATTGTCGGCCTCGATCTAAAGGCAGACCAGACTGAGGACGGCCGAGGCTGGATTGAGATCCTCGACAAGGGCATGCTTGTCACCCTGCGCGGCAAGACTGGGTGGCGAGAGGTCGAGGTGGGTCGTGGCTCGTCTGATGCGACGTGTCCAGTCGCCGCGATCGAGACCTGGATCAAGTTCGCCAAGCTGGCCCATGGCCCCCTCTTTCGCCGCGTCACGGGGCAAGGGAAGGCTGTTGGCTCGGAGCGTCTGAACGACAAAGAGGTGGCGCGGCTTGTGAAGCGGGCCGCAATGGCCGCAGGCGTTCGCGGCGATCTCAGCGAGATCGAGCGCGCCTTCAAGTTCTCCGGTCATTCCCTTCGCGCTGGCCTTGCCTCCTCGGCCGAGGTCGACGAACGCTACGTCCAAAAACAGCTTGGCCATGCTTCCGCGGAGATGACCCGCAGATATCAGAGACGACGTGATCGGTTCCGCGTGAATTTGACCAAGGCTTCAGGGCTTTAGCTGGCCCCCTCCCCTCCTCCGCGTGAAATTGTAAGGGGAGATTTTGATGTCGGAATTCTCGCTTAGCGTTTCAATTGAAATCGGGAGCTAAAAACCACACCCCTGCCTCGGACATCGGCCGCAGCAGGCTCTGGATGGGCAATTTGGTTAGATCGTAAGACATTGAATTTATGGTAAATGATTCGTTAAGCGAAAGCCATATCCCAGTTACGGTTCCGTACCTCTCACAAATGTGCCCGCGGCGGCTCACCGCCGATAAGTATCCCTTATCGATACTAGTTGATTTCGGGTCGCAAATCACACATGTCGGTCGGCCTAGATCAGCGGAAACGCCTGGTTTTCCGGCCATTCAGGCAGGTTTCGACTTGGATCGGCGGAATTGCGGTGGATACAAGAACCGAGGCGAGCGGCCCTCTCCTCTCGAGCGAGCGCGGATTTCCCTGCAATCGCTGCCTTGGTCAACGCTTCTTACCCCTCCCCTCTCTCCGAACACCCTAGTTTCCGGAATTTCCGCCACGGATGGCCGCCAGCACGCGTTTCACGCTAGTTGCGACCAAGATCCCGCTCAACATCAGATTTCGAGTCTGACGGGGCTGCATTTACCCTATAAAACACGCTTGCAACTGGTCATTTTCTCGCACATTATTTATTTGTACAAACCACCAGAAAAGCGCGCGAAAAACCATGGCAAAACGGCAAGTCGCTAATCCATCGCCCGCCACAAACCGTCTTATCGGCTACGCGCGTGTCTCGACCGACGATCAGGTCCATGATGCGCAGATGGACGAACTGCGCGCTCGCCGGCTGCGAGCGGATTTTTCAGGAGCACGGATCTGGTGCATCACGGGCTTGGCCGGTGTTGACCAGACTGATGGCGGATCTGACTGCTGGCTACGTGCTTGTCGGCCCCTGAACATTAAAGGGGCACAGATATACGGTAGGCGTTTATCTGGCTCTGGTATCTATGGGAATAAGTATCCTGGAATCCAGCATTAAGTGGCTGAACTACCGTCCGCCGGATAGTCGCCTGGACGTAAGCATTGCAAGTTCATAGAGCCTTCATTACTGGTCGCGTATCAAAACGAAACCTTCTACAGCAATACGAAGCCGCCAGCCAGACCTCCAAAGTCGGTAGGTCATTTCGTAGATTTTGTCTAAGTTCATATCGAACATAGCGGCCGTGATCCAATCGCGCAGTTGGTAATCGTTGCCTGCCGAAGCGTATAACGGTTCGGTCAGAAACAATTCTGCGGCAACAGAAGGCAGTTCTGTCTCTGCAACGGGTTTCAGCAAGTTCCGCTCGAAGAGGTAAGATATGTCGTCGGTTCGGGACAGCAGTTCCTGCGCATCTATGTTATTGCTATCTATAAAATCGATTTTGTCCCAATCGACGTCTACGTCGGGATTAGCATTGATGGCGTGCTGTGCAATTTGCAACGCAAGGTCATGGGCCGCTGCCTCTTTGAGTGGCGTTACATCTTCAGTCAGGAAAATTTCGAAGCGCCGCTGCATCTCCGCTCCCTCTGGAAACAAAGCAAAGCAAGATCGCCGGGATTCCCTAATGGCTCTGGATAGAACAAAAATCAGACGATAGTCAGATTGTATGTTTTCAGGAAGTTGGTCGGGGCGCTCAAATTCATCAATAGCGCATAGTACCGGATCTCGATCAAATACCTTATGCCACTCACCCTGCCATTCGTGCAGTTTCTGCTTGATCCAGGCGTTTTGTCTAATGCGTTGCGTTTCCAGATCGAGTGGGGACTTCATGAATTAACTCTCATGCTTTCAATACCTAAAGATCTACCTTGTGGCGTGGACCACGAAGACGTGGCCGGCTTCAGGATTGTGACTAAGTTTTGATTTTCCGGTTCGCCAAGGCGTATTTCGCAGCATTGGCCGACCATTCGTCGGATTGGTCCCGGGCTTCGATTTCAGCCTCGGCAATCGGTGTCACACGGATCAATAGAACTGACCCGAAGGGTAAATCCTCAATCCTGCGACGATCGCGGCTGAGAACAATCCGGGTCATCGGACTATATTTGTCTGTAAGGCGGCAAAACAGGATTGCTCCGTGTTTTTCAACATCGGCAGCCACCCGATAGCCGTCTGCAACGAGATCGCCCAAGCTTATTAATAAATAAGCCCATTCATCGATCTGCTTGCTGGTGATAGCCAATGCATCGAATTCCATGAACAGTTCGCATTCGACACCATTTTCCGGCTCTGCGACGCCGGCCCAGGGCGTTGAGAGGCCATCTGTGGCCAGCATCAATTTGGTGGTGGTCTTGATGGCGAGCACCCGCCGATGCGGCCCGAACCATTTTGTCTGGTTGTGAGCGTTTGTACCACCTCGTTCAGCAGCAAAACCTTCGGGCACCTCGCCAAGCGTCTTCCAGAATGCCCGCCTCGCGATAGCCGCAGCCTCATAAATCGTGCTTTCAGGACCGCGCGGCACGATCGCCTCCTCGAAGATTGTTTCAACCGTTACACGGCCCCGCGTGAACGGTATTTTCGATCTTGTCCAACGAACAACAACCTTGTTGAAGGGCTGTATGCGTGATGTTTCGAGTTTGTTGACAACGTTCCGGATCGCCTGACTGGCGTTGTCACCCGCTGCAACGTACTCCCCTTCGGCGTCCAAATAGCCTCCGGATTGCGAGGAAACTCCGGCCTGTTGCGTGGTAGCGAACCATTCTCCCCTGATCGCTTCAGCTGGTGCTTTGTCCAGAACGAGGCGTAAATCCCTTACCGCATCAGTAATCAAATATGCCGTCATGCCACTGCCAGGATCTCATGAATTTGGCTTTTCTTGCCGGGAGCCTTTGACCGTCAGATCATATCTCCCCCCGATCGGACGAAAAGGAAGAACATCTTACGGGTAATACCGATTTATACACAGAGGTCGACCACTTTCTTCTCCGGTTTGCCCGTTGCGACTGCGAAGTGATCGAAAGTTTCCGGCTGGCAACTATCCAGCTTTAGATATAATAATCAATGGTTTAAGTGACTTTTCGAAAAGTTTTCCCGGTTTCATGCAGATATTCCGCCTTGAACCTGGCTTGCCCTCAACAGGGCAAACAACATGGGACCCAGTGAAAACTCGCCGCGGCGGGCCTTTGCAGTTAAATCCCGAAGATATCCCCCGGCCGAATTGATTTGCCCAGCCCGCTCATAGATGCAAGCGACCGCAATGGCAGCGCCAGCCTGCCCCATCACCTCACAGGCATCTTCGTAAGCCGAGGGGCTGACCCCCAGCATCGATCTCACCGTCACCGCGGCGATCATCATTTCCCGCCAGCTTCCAATCGCCCCCCCATCGCCGAAGGGCACAATTTCCGGGCAGGCCCGCAGTACCATCGACAATGGAAAGACTTCGGGTACGTCTTTCCTCTTGCCTTGCTTTTCTGGCGCAGACTTTTCGCCCTGCTTCTTTTCGAAGCTAGGTTCAAGTTCATTGCAAGATTCGGTATTTGAATTCTGTATGTGGCACCTGTATGCGATGGCATTGCCATCGTTTTTTGTGATTTCTTCTTGTGTTTCCAACATCCTGGAGACTTCCTCGTGCAGAAGCGTCATCTCCTCAAGGCTCGCGGCGATGTCTTGGATAGTGGGACGGCGTGCGAAACGTCCTACAATCTCAATGAAGCAGTCCTCTACTCCGCGCCAATCGCCCCTAAGCTTCTCTTCCATCCCAACGCTGATAAGCTTGCGCACATCGCGCCGGACGATCGTCAGGCGATCCTTCATGATACGAAACCGCCTCTGTTCAGCAGCTACGTCCTGGGCAAGCGCGGCAAATTCACTCGCGCGGGCTAGAAGCGGCGCCAAGCTGAACCCATAAGCATCCTCGATATCGCCCTTTTCGCCTTTGCGGGCATAGCGTTTACCGTTGGGACTATCCTTGCGAATGATAATTCCTGCCTCGACAAGAGCACTGAGGCATTTCCGCAGTGTCGTGCCGGCAATGCCATTCGCTCTAGCTGAAAGCTGGGCATTTGAAGGGAAGACGACAAGATTTCTTTCGCTGCTCAGTTCTGCAACCGGGAAGAATGACAAGAGTGCGTTCAAAACAGCCAGGGCTCGATCCTGAAGGCCGAGACGCGTCCGAGCATCGCCCACATCACGAAACACACGCCACTTATCTACCTTAGTGTCCGCGACGTCCTTCTCCGTCTTCATCTGGCGTTGCACCAAGGCAAGCGTCATCGGCCGCCGCCCGAACGGCGTCGTTAAATATCCTGTTTCCATGTCCTTCACCTTTCACAAGGCAAAGAAAAGGCTACGCCGGTGCGGCGTTGACTCTTGACTGTGATTCCGGGAAGTGCGATTCTCTAAGCGACCAAACTGAGAGAGGCCTTCTGGAACACCGTTTCGGAGGGCTTTTTCTTTGCGCTAACGGTCCTTTCTTCGTTTCATCGGATCTACTGCTTCGCTTTTTTGAACGACGCGTAGATTTCTGGGAGGGCCGACATGAGGTAATCCCCGAATTCGGGAGCAGCCTTTTTATCGATCATCAGTGTCAGTGTGCGCTTGTCTTGCCGAAAAGTGGCCGCCTTGACGCCGTCCTCGGCTTGCCAGGTCTCCGCTCGAACTTTTTCCTTTTTTACCTTCTTCGGTGCAACAGCTTCGAATACGCGAGCGAAACGATCGTCAGATTGCAGGGCCTGCACAGCAGCTTCTGATAGCACTGCTCGCGCCTTCGAGACTGCCTCCTTGCTTTCGAGCCGCGAGGCCATTGCGTACCAACGGTCTCGTCCTGTTTTCGGCGCAGCGCCGATCGTCTCGATTATATCCTTAGGTAATAATGTTGCCGCCTGGATGAGCCGCGACAAATTGCTCTTATCGACGCCCAAAGCAGCCATGATGACTGGTCGGTCGAACCCGCTGGCTTCCAGCTCCGCAGCGTAAAGCGCCCGCTCTATGAACGAGAGATCCCGCCGCCCTGTGTTTTCCTGCCCTTGAGCTCGTACCAGTTCCTCGTCCGTCAGAGGTCTGACTGCTGCCTTGACGAGAACGCCGGCAGCTTTCACAGCTCTCAATCGACGGCGACCGTAGGCGACCTGGTATCGGCCGTCCGCAGTTGGATGTGGCCGAACAAGAATCGGGACCTGTTGGCCATTCTCGCGAATATTATGCGCGAACTCCTCGAAGTCTGCGTCATCCTCGGGCAGTCGATCCTTGACCGGCGGGGCATCCACCAATTCCGGGTCGAGCTCGGTGAATGACTGTGACTTGAGAAGTTCGATAGAGCGGGACACTGCCCCAATGGCACCTCGCGGCGCGTATTGAGGCGGCATCGCGTCTTGCGAGATGTTCCCCGTTGCCTCTTCCTCTGAAGCCTTTGATATTTTGAGATCAGAAAGTAGGTGCTTTCTAGCCATTTCTCGCTCCTGTTATGAGCGCGAAATCCGCCTCTCGGGCAAGATTTTCACGGCTAATTTCAAGAAAGTTTCCGGCTGGCAACTCTCTTGTCAAATGGGTTGTGTTGCAGCGCCAGGAGGTCATGCTTTGCGACCCCAAGATGTATTGATAAGCTGCTCAATTTCCTTGTTCACATTATCGAGCGACTCCATCGCACGGTCGTAGGTTGCTCTGGTGAACTGATCCCGGCTGACTTCGTAGAGCGTCTGTTTGGTGATGCCCGCGTCAGAGATCGCCGTGCTCTTCAGCATCGGGTGGTTGAGGACGTGATCGCCAAACATGGTTCGCATGAAAGAAACCATCTGATTTTGCGGGCCATCACCGGGTTCGTAACGAGTCACAAGGTAGCGCATCCAGTCATAATTCATGCTGCCACCAGCGTCAGCGACGACGCTCAAAAGCTCGGAGGTCATCAGCAGGAACTGGCACATGGACATGACATCAAGCATCTGTGGATGCACGGTTACGAGCACGGCCGTAGCTGCACAGAGCGCCGAAATAGTGAGAAAGCCAAGCTGCGGAGGGCAGTCAACCACTACAACATCGTAGTCGTCCGCTACGGAAGATATCGCCTCGTCCATACGGGTGAAGAAGATATTCTTCCGATCGTTCGAGCCGAGGACTTTTGCAGTATCATGCTCAAACTCCATGAGTTCGAGATTGCCGGGGACTAGGTCGAGATTTGTGAAATACGTCTTTTTGATCACGTCTTTCAGCGGTCGACGCTCGCTATCATAGCGCACCGCACCATAGAGGGTCTCGTTGTCGTTCACATCGAACTCGGGCTGGAAACCATGGAGCGCCGACATACTTGCCTGCGGGTCGAGGTCGATCGCAAGTACTCTATATCCATGAAGGGCGAGATACTGAGCAAGGTGTGCGGCTGTCGTGGTCTTGCCCGAGCCGCCCTTGAAATTCACTGCTGTAATGACTTGAAGATGCTCACGACCAGAGCGGCGCGGCGAATAGCGGCGATCACTTTTGCCGTTCTCGTCCAAATACTCACGGAGTGCCTGGATGGTTTCGACAGAATAGGATCGGCGGTTGTTTTTACCAATTTCGGGCTGAGGACCTTTGCCATCGATCGACAAATGGCGCAAGTATCCGTCGTTGACGCCGATCAGTTCCGCAGCCTCGGTCGATGAGAAAGAACGCAGCGTCTTGCGAGCCTCCGGGGGATAAAGTTTCACACGATGTTCGTGCAGCGCACCAGAAAGATCTCGTGCGTGCGCCGCTATCAGTTTATGGATAGCCTTCTGAAGCTGGGCGGGATTCTCCACATCGTCCTCTCGTACACACGGTAAATTTCGTAAACACACCTTTTTGCCGTCTATACGACAACCTATTTAGGCACGCATTGCAAGAACTTTAAGGTTAACAAAGTCTTAACTCCACGCGTACCTTTCGCAGCAATCTGTGACTCATTGATAGATTCCAGCGGCTTAACTTCACTTGCGAAGCTGAACGTCTTCAATCTTTTCTGTGACTCAATGGCGGAACAGGCAGTCACGGCAGATCACCGTACAAACGAATCAACGGAATTTTGAAGGAATCACTCGTGGCTCGCGAGGTGCAAATTTGCACCTCGACATCGCGGCGCGCTCGCGGTCTGTCTCCTCCCAGACACTCAAACGAGGGGACGATGTCAACCATGCTTCAATCGCACTCCCGCCTAGTCCGCAAACTGCAGGATGCGCTTGGTGAGCGCTTATGCGTCGCCCTAGACGACCCGACGGTGGTCGAAATCATGCTCAATCCGGACGGCAAGCTGTTCATCGAGCGGCTCGGGCACGGTGTCGCACCGGCAGGGGAAATGCAGGCGACGGCGGCGGAGACCGTCATAGGCTCCGTTGCCCACGCGCTACAATCGGAGGCCGATGGCGAACGCCCGATAATCTCGGGCGAGCTCCCGATTGGCGGACATCGATTCGAGGGCCTTCTTCCACCGGTCGTCAATTCGCCAACGTTCACGATACGCCGGCGCGCGTCCCAACTCATCCCGCTTGAAGACTATGTCGTGACCAAAGTCATGACTGAAGCACAAGCGTCGATCATCCGAAGCGCCATCAATAACCGGCTCAACATCGTGATTGCCGGTGGCACGGGATCCGGGAAGACGACCCTCGCAAACGCTGTGATAGCCGAGGTCGTCAAGACAGCACCGGAGGATCGAATGGTGATCCTCGAGGACACTTCCGAGATCCAATGCGCAGCAGAGAATGCTGTCAGCCTCCATACGAGCGATACCATCGATATGGCTCGGCTTCTCAAAAGCACTATGCGCCTCCGTCCTGACCGGATCATTGTCGGCGAAGTGCGCGACGGTGCAGCTTTGACCCTGCTGAAGGCCTGGAATACCGGCCACCCGGGCGGCGTAACAACCATCCATTCCAACACGGCTATGTCTGCCCTTCGCCGCCTGGAACAACTGACCGCTGAAGCAAGCCAGCAGCCGATGCAGGCCGTGATTGGAGAAGCTGTTGACCTGGTGATCTCGATCGAACGTTCGGGGCGGGGGAGGCGGGTGAGAGAGGTCCTCCATGTCGAGGGCTTCAACGGTTCTCGCTACCAAACCGAACATTATCCGCAAATCGATGAGGACAGCCATGCCGCATAAACGTCTGCTTCGCCTGGGAATTCTAACTGCCTTTATCGGCATCTCGCTGGCCGCGCCGGTGTTTGCCAGTTCCGGAGGCAGCTTGCCCTGGGAGGGGCCGCTTGAGCAAATCCAGGAATCAATTACCGGGCCAGTAGCAGGGTACATCGCACTGGCCGCCGTCGCTATAGCCGGTGGCATGTTGATCTTCGGTGGCGAGCTCAACGATTTCGCGCGACGCCTCGTGTATGTGGTGCTCGTTGCGGGAATTCTTCTCGGTGCCACCACGATCGTTGGTTTGTTCGGCGCAACTGGCGCGTCGATTGGCATTCCCACGGTCGCCGGAAAGATGGAGCTGCCACCGGCGAGAAACCTGGAGAGCGGGGAGGAGGCCAATGGCTGAGGCCGGCACCACACTCCAGCGAAACCGTATCCATCGCGCGCTGTCACGCCCAAACCTCCTTATGGGAGCGGATCGAGAACTGGTTCTACTGACCGGGCTTGCATCGGTCATCCTCATTTTTGTGGTGCTGACCCTCTACTCAGCTTTATTCGGAATGGCGATCTGGATCGTCGTTGTCGCAGCGCTCCGAATGATGGCGAAAGCCGATCCACTCATGCGGCAGGTCTATGTGCGGCACATGCGCTATCGGGCGCATTACCTGCCGACATCGTCTCCTTGGCGAAGCTTCTGAGGGTCGCAACATGGTGGCACTGCGCACGTTTCGATCAACTGGCCCGTCCTTCGCCGATCTCGTCCCTTATGCCGGGCTGGTCGATAACGGCATCCTGCTTCTAAAGGACGGCAGCCTGATGTCCGGATGGTACTTCGCGGGTCCTGATTCCGAGAGCGCGACCGACTTCGAGCGCAACGAGCTGTCCCGGCAAATCAACGCCATTCTTTCGCGGCTGGGATCCGGCTGGATGATCCAGGTGGAGGCCGTTCGCGTTCCGACGACCGAATACCCGTCAGCCGAGCGAAGCCACTTCCCCGACACAGTCACCGCTTTGATCGATGACGAAAGGCGTCGGCATTTCGAGAGGGAGCAGGGGCATTTCGAGAGCCGACAAGCGCTGATCCTAACCTACCGGCCACCGGAACGGCGGCGGAGCGGCCTGACCCGCTATATCTATGCAGATAGTGAAAGCCGAACGGCGAGCTATGCCGACACCGTCCTTGATACGTTCCGGCAGTCGATCCGGGAGATCGAGCAATACCTCGGCAACGTGGTGTCGGTGCAGCGCATGCAAACCCGCGAAGTGAGAGAGCGCGGCGGAGAACGGATCGCGCGTTATGACGAGCTTTTCCAGTTCATTCGATTTGCCATCACTGGCGAGAACCACCCCGTTCGTTTGCCGGAAATTCCCATGTATCTCGACTGGCTCACAACCGCCGAACTTGAACACGGCCTGACACCTCGGGTCGAAAATCGCTTTCTCGGCGTGATCGCCATTGACGGCCTACCGGCCGAGAGCTGGCCGGGGATACTGAACAGCCTTAATCTCATGCCGCTCACCTACCGCTGGTCCTCGCGCTTTATCTTCCTCGATGCTGAAGAAGCCAAGCAGCGCCTCGAGCGTACACGCAAGAAATGGCAGCAGAAGGTTCGGCCGTTTTTTGACCAGCTTTTCCAGACGCAGTCCCGATCGATAGACCAGGATGCCATGTCCATGGTCGCCGAAACGGAGGATGCAATTGCTGAAGCGTCCTCGCAGCTTGTCGCTTATGGCTATTACACACCCGTTATTGTTCTGTTCGACGAAAGCCGCGAGGTTCTCCAGGAAAAAGCCGAAGCCGTTCGCCGGTTGATTCAGGCCGAAGGCTTCGGCGCTCGCATCGAGACACTCAATGCGACGGATGCTTTTCTCGGCAGCCTGCCCGGAAACTGGTACTGCAATATACGAGAGCCCTTGATCAACACGCGGAACCTTGCCGATCTCGTGCCGCTCAATTCTGTCTGGTCAGGGAGCCCCACCGTTACCTGCCCATTCTATCCACCTGACGCCCCACCGCTGATGCAAGTGGCATCGGGCTCAACACCGTTTCGACTGAACCTCCATGTCGACGACGTCGGCCATACCCTGATCTTCGGGCCGACCGGCTCGGGCAAATCGACGCTATTGGCGTTAATCGCGGCTCAGTTCTGCCGTTACGGGGAAGCTCAGATTTTCGCCTTCGATAAGGGAAACTCGATGCTGCCTCTTACTCTTGCTTCCGGTGGCGATCATTATGAGATTGGCGGTGATGCAGGGGAGGGGGCACATCTTGCTTTCTGCCCTCTGTCGGAACTTTTGACAGAAGGCGACCGCGCGTGGGCATCCGAATGGATTGAGACGCTCATCTCTCTTCAGGGTGTGACGGTCGCGCCCGAACATCGAAATGCCATCTCCAGACAGATCGGCCTGATGGCATCGGCACCCGGCCGCTCGCTGTCAGACTTCGTCAGTGGCGTCCAGCTGCGCGAAATCAAGGATGCGCTTCATCATTACACCGTCGATGGCCCGATGGGGCAGCTCCTCGATGCCGAAGCCGATGGTCTAACGCTTGGCCGCTTTCAGTGTTTCGAGATCGAGCAACTCATGAACATGGGTGAGCGCAATCTCGTGCCGGTCCTGACCTATTTGTTTCGCCGAATTGAAAAACGCCTCGACGGACGGCCGAGTTTGATCATTCTCGACGAAGCCTGGCTGATGCTTGGTCATCCGGTGTTCCGCAACAAAATCAGGGAATGGCTGAAAGTGTTGCGCAAGGCGAACTGCGCAGTCATCCTCGCTACGCAATCCATCTCGGATGCGGAACGCTCGGGTATCATAGATGTCCTGAAGGAATCCTGCCCGACGAAGATCTGCCTGCCCAATGGTGCGGCCCGCGAGACCGGCACCCGAGAATTCTATGAACGTATCGGCTTCAACGAACGTCAGATCGAGATTGTGGCCACCGCCATCCCGAAGCGGGAATATTATGTGACGTCGCCGGATGGACGGCGCCTCTTCGACATGGCGCTCGGTCCGGTCACGCTATCCTTCGTCGGCGCCTCCGGGAAATCCGACCTTGCGCGCATTCGGGCGCTCCAATCCATCCATGGCAAAGAATGGCCCAGGCAGTGGCTCATCGAAAGGGGGATTAATCACGATGTGTAGTGCAAAGCACTCATCTAGCGCGGTATGGGCGGCCGCTTCTGTCGCCCTTGCTATCGGCGTGATCACTACCCCGACGATGTCGTATGCTGGCGCGGCTGCCGGGGGAGCAAAGGAGTGGACGCAGCTCCTCAACAACGCCGAGCTCGTCTCTCTGGTCGGTCAGTCGGGCACGCAGATCGAAAATCAGATTACCCAAATCACGCAGCTTGCCGAGCAAATCCAAAATCAGCTGAATATCTACAGGAACATGCTGCAGAACACCGCCCAGCTCCCGAACCACATTTGGGGGCAGGTTGAGAGCGATCTCAACAGCCTTCGTAGCATTGTCGACCAGGGACAAAGCATCTCATTCTCAATGGGCAATGCCGACGACGTCCTTCAGCAGCGGTTCAAGAGCTATGCGGACCTGAAAACCAATCTGCCTAATGCTGAATCCTTCTCGAGCACCTACCAGTCCTGGTCGGACACGAACCGGGACACGATCGGCAGCACGCTGAAGGCGGCAAGCCTGACAGCGGATCAGTTCGACACGGAGGAGGGAACGATGAGTTCGCTGCGATCCATGTCGGAGTCGGCCGACGGCCAGATGAAGGCCCTCCAAGTCGGACACCAGATCGCAGCCCAGCAGGTGTCCCAGATGCAGAAGCTGCGCGGCTTGGTTTCCCAGCAAATGACAATGATGGGGACATGGCTTCAGACTGAGCAAACGGACAAGGACCTTGCCCAGGCGCGCCGTGAGGAATTCTTCAAATCAACTGCGCCATCAACATCCGGCGGTGAAAAGATGAAGGTGGAATGGTGAGAACGAAACTGATCTTGGCCATCCTCGCCGCAGTCATCTCTCTGGGAGCAACGGGAACTTGGTTCCTGATCTCAGAGAGACAGGAGGCAAAAGAGCGGCACGAAAAGTTCTTCGGTTCCACGAAGGAGTATCCGACGTCGGGCGGAGAAAAGATGAAAATCGAATGGTGACCGCATGACCTCTGAATTTCAGAAGATCAGGGGCATGGCGATGCTCGTCGTATTCATCGTCATATCGTTCCAGCCCGCAATAGCGCAGGAGGGTTCGGTGCTTACCGCCCTCCAGAACGAGATCACCACTGCAGCGAAAGGGTGGGAGACCACGGTCATGGATGCGGCCAGATCCCTGTTCTGGATCCTCGCCGGGATCGAGATCGGGATAGCTGCTGTTTGGTTGGCGCTTCAGGCTGCCTCGCTCGACAGCTGGTTTGCCGAACTGGTCCGACGCATCATGTTCGTCGGTTTTTTCGCGTTCGTCCTCACGCAAGGGCCGACCTTCGCCAAGGCCGTCGTCGACAGTTTGTTCCAGATCGGTGCAGATGGAGGCACGGCGTCACCAGCCGATGTTTTCAACGCAGGCTTGGCTGTTGCGACCAAGATGTCGGAAAAGGTGCAATTCGGCCTGTTCGAGGATAATGCGCTCGCCATCTCGGCGGCGTTTGCGATGGTCGTTACAGTCATCGCGTTTTCACTGGTTGCCGCGATCTTCGTGTCTGTGATGGTCGAAATGTATCTCGGCCTGCTCGCAGGCATGATCATGCTTGGCTTGGGCGGGTCGTCTTTCACTAAAGACTTTGCCGTCCGCTACCTTATCTACGCGTTCTCGGTCGGCATGAAATTAATGGCACTGGTCATGATTTCGCGGATCGGGTCCGAGGTCCTGATTGGCCTCGCGAACCGGCCTGATGTTGGCGACCAGTTCCAGACGGCTCTTGCGATCGCTGGCATCGCGGTCGTCGTATTTATTGTCGCAATGTATGTCCCGAATATTATCCAGGGGGTGGTCCAAGGCGCGTCAGTCACGGGCGGCATGGAAACCATCCGTCACGGTGGGCAGGCTGCTTCTTTTGCGCTTGGCACAGCATCTCTGGCCGCGGGCGCAGTCGGAGCTGGCGCTGCGGCGGCTCATTCGGCACGCGCTGCAGGATCCTCTGTAGCGGGAGCCGCACTACGTGGGATGGGCGCCGGGATTGGGTCGGCGGGGAAGGCTGCCGGGTCGGCAGCCAAGGAAAAGGCGATCGGTTCGCCTGGCGCTTATGCCGGATCGATCATGGGGCTCGCCAACGCGAAGCTCGATCAGAGCCGCACCGGGCAAAGCGGCCCCAAGCCGCCGCCCGAACGAAACGACAAGTAGTCAACAGGAAGGCAACAAGCGATGGCAGCGAACCAGCCGCCCGACACCCCTTACCTTGCCGCGCGGCAGGAATGGACGGAACGATATGGATCCTATGTCCAGGCGGCGCGCGCATGGAGGACCGTGGGCATTCTAGCATTATTGATGGCTGTGATCGGCTTCACCTATGCGCTTTACCTCAGCACGCAGGTCAAGCTGGTGCCTTACATCGTGGAGGTTGATAAGCTCGGCAATACAGTCTCCGGCGGCTTTCCCCAGCAGATCGAATACGCCGATACGCGCGTCGTTCGCGCCACTCTCGGCAATTTTATCTCAAGCTTCCGTTCGATCACACCAGATGCGGTTGTGCAGAAGCAGTACATCGACCGGACTTACGCACTGCTGAGAACCTCCGATCCGTCGACCCAGAAGGTCAATGCTTGGTTCCGTGGCAATTCCCCGTTCGAGAAGGCCGTGAACGCGACCGTGGCTATTGAAGTGAACAATATCGTGGCGCTCTCCAACCAAACCTACCAGATCGACTGGACCGAATATGAGCGCGACCGCAAGGGGAAGGAAACGGCAACGCGCCGGTTCCGCGGTATCGCAACCGTCGCGATCACTTCACCACAAGACGAAGCAACAATCCGGCTCAATCCGATCGGTGTCTATGTCACCGATTTCGACTGGACCGCGCAACTGTAAGGGCAGGGACTGCTATGGGGACGATCAACAGCAAAGTGGCCGCAGGATACCTTCTCGCTGCTGCAACGGCAATCGCGGCGGCATCTCCGGTCACAGCGCAAAGCCTGAACGGGAATGAGGTCAAAGGCACGGCTTTGTCCGGAAAGTGGCGTGGTCAATCGGGCCTTGTCACACGCGGGCCGGACGGAAAGGTCATCTTCCTGTTCGGCGAGACCCAGCCATCCGTGGTCTGCTCCCCCCTGCAAGTCTGCGACATCGAACTGCAGGGAGGCGAGATCGTGCGAGACGTCCTGGTCGGAGATACGGTTCGCTGGAAGGTTGAGCCGGCGACCTCAGGCGCCGCGGGTGGACAGGCGATCCATCTGATCGTCAAGCCGTCGGAACCGGGTCTCGTAACGTCTATGGTCGTTACCACCTCTCGTCGTACCTACCACATCCAGCTCAAGTCCCATCCGAGTCAGTATATGGCGCGCGTTGGCTTCGAATATCCGGAAGATGCGGCAACGAAGCTATCCGACATCAATGCCCGGATCCAATCCATGAGCGGTCCGGGCGGTGGCGTTCCCCCCGAGCAGCTTGCGTTCTCATATTCACTCAGCGGGAATGCTCCGTGGCGTCCAAAACGGGTCTACTCCGATGGGCAGAAGACTTACATCCAGTTTCCGAGAGTAATTTCCGGGCAGGACGCGCCTGTTCTCTTCGTCGTCTCTGGCGGTAAGAACCGGATTGTGAACTACCGCATGAAGAACGACATGATGATCGTCGACTACAACATCGACAGGGCAATCCTGATCTCCGGAGTCGGCTGGAGACAGCAAAAAGTCACGATCAGAAGGGGAGGGTGACCAATGCGGATGCGCCATTTTTTCCCAGCTGTCGTCCTTATCTGCCTCACAGGTTGCCAAACGCCCACCGATGGGCTCACTACCAGCGCTGCTCCAACAGATCTGAGCGGCCCGGCCGCAAGTGCCATTGCAGGCGATCTGGCGGGTCGCTTCGCCGAGCAGGCGGGATCGACCGCGACGCCGATCAGATTGCACAGGGACAGCTCTGACTTTGCGGTCGCTCTCGAGGCCGCATTAAAGGGCTGGGGCTACACGGTAGTGACGGACGACAAATCAGCAGGGACCGCGAATGCAACAAAGCCCATGGAGCTGGCCTACTCTCTTGCATCCTCGGACGGGCAGGTGCTTGCGCGACTGTCTACCGATCAACTCGAACTGGGCCGCGCGTATACCGTCTCCAATGGCATGGCTGCTCCCGCTAGCCCGCTTTCCCTTATGAAACGCAACTGACGGCGGAGATGGCTCATGGTTCAATCGCTCCAACTCGGTAACCCCAATCTTTCCGCCAACGACAAGGGTATGAAGCGATTGAACCGCGTCCCTTTGTTTGTGGGGATAGGTATCACCGTTCTTTTCCTCGCCGTTCTGGTCTACGGCCTATCCTCTCGAGGGCTTCGCTTCGGCCAACAGATGCCCCAGGAAGGGGGCGGCAACGCGCCTGCATCCAGTTTTGCCGAACAGATGAAGCGGGGCGTGGCGGATGGCATTATTGGCGATCGAGACGATCCGCCAAGATTTCAGCCTACCCCGATCCAACCCATTCAGGAAACCGCGCAACCAGTTTCAGCAGAGCCACGGACCGAGCCGCGGCAACCAGCACGCACTCAGATGGAATCCGACGAGGAGTGGAATGCACGCATGTTGCGGGAACAGCGTGAACAGATCGCACGCGAACAACAGCGGCAGCGCATGGCGAGCCTGCAAGCAAAAGCAGCAGCCCTCGATTCACCGCTGACAATCGACATATCCGAGGTCGACAACACCGGATCGGGATCGGCTGGCATGTCACGAAGAGCGCAGCCGATCGGTGGAGCATCCGATCTGTACGCGGCGGCACTGCAAGCGGCTGCCGGTGGCCAGGTCGGCGATCAAAACAACCAGGCATCCAAGGAGGACTTCTTCAATTCCGATATCAAGGACCTCGGCTATTTACCCAACCGGGTCGTGCCACAGCAATCCCGCTACGAGCTCAAGCGGGGATCGGTGATCCCGGCAACGCTGATCACCGGCATCAATTCCGATCTCCCCGGCCGGATCACCGCGCAGGTCAGCCAGAACGTCTACGATAGCGCCACGGGTCACTATCTGCTGGCTCCCCAGGGAACGAAGCTGTTCGGTCGCTACGATAGCAAGGTATCTTTTGGCCAGAGCCGCGCGCTTGTGGTCTGGACTGACATTATTTTCCCGAATGGTTCAACACTTCAGATCGGAGGGATGGCTGGCACGGATGCCGAGGGCTACGGCGGCTTCCATGACAAAGTCGACAATCACTATCTGCGGACATTCGGCTCGGCGGCGCTCGTCGCCTTGATTGGAACCGGTATCGACATGTCCTTGCCGGAGAGTTCTACCCTTGCCACCCAGGACACGGCTTCCGACGCCGCGCGCAGGAATTTCGCCGAAACGTTTGGACGGGTGGCGGAACAAACGATTTCCAAAAACCTGAATGTTCAACCAACCATCAAGATCAGACCCGGGTATCGTTTTAACGTGATGGTCGACCAGGACGTGATCTTTCCTGGCATCTACGCGGACTAACCCCCGTCAATTGGCCATAACTGGCTTGATGCCATCACCTGCAAGAAGGCGAGCAAGAGCTTCGTAGTCTCGGCGATGCAGTAACAGGTGTTTCGTCCTGGGGATGACGAAGACGTCCGGAACGGGCAGCAACCTTGCTTCTTCCCCATCGATTGAGGCGTGCGCCTGTCCCAGGGGCGGATACGCTGGGTCCGCGGACCGGGCAAAATAGGTCGTGGTGCCGTCGGTACCCGGCATCATCCAGAAACCCTCGTCGGTTCGGGAGAGGATACCCTTCAGCAAATCGTCGATCGCCGAACCCGCGCCCATAGTTGCCATAAGTTTATCTCCGCTCCTTGAGTGAAAGACCCAGAACTCGCATCGGGGGCGAAAGGAGACAATGTGCAAAACTGCAGTGGAAGACTCGTCTGCCACCCGCTATAAGCGGCGGTGAGGCAGTACGCGCTGCCTCCGGGCTTTGTAACCCGAAGAACACCGGTTTGGTGCTCGCCGTTAGAGCGCCGAATTCCTCGATCTATGGTCGGGGAGCCGTGGACGTATGTCCAGGTTCCACCGAACTAAAGGTCCATGGGCTGAGTGTTCTCGGTTACAAACTCCCCGATCGCCAGGGGTCAGGAAGCAATGCGGGGGCGAACCGCGCTTTTGTTTTGGGAGGACGTGGCCATGGCCGATGAGGCGAATGGCACTCAGATTGATGTAGAACTCAGGCCTTTGATCGGCCTGCTTGCGGACGTGCCGGAACCGATTGTCGAGGTTCTGACGGTGCAGGCGATAATGACTCACCGTGAACTCGTGCAGAAAGCAGAAGCTCTGTTCGAAACCCTTTCGGCCGAAGAGCGATCCGGGGCTGGGTCCGGCAGCACTACACATGTAGCCTACCTTCAGGCGACCATCGAAATGCATGCCCAGATGTCTGCACTGACGACGCTCTTGAAGATTCTGGGCCGGACCCCGAAGCTTTGATCAACGCAAATTAGATCAGCCCACGCCGTACAGCCAGTCCTACCAGCTGCGTATTATTGGTCAGGTTGTAACGCTCCTTAACCCCGTCCAAGGTAATGCGCACGGTGCTGTACTTTACCTGTTCGAGGTCGGCCGTTTCATCGACGGTTTTGCCGAGCTCGATCCATCGAACGTAGGTGGCCTCCTTCGGTGTCAGATAGACCTGCTCCTCGATCGTCGGCTTGATCCGCAAATGCTCGATATGGGCATGCAGCTGCCCTACGGCCGAAGCGGCCGCAATCGCATCGATGTCTCGATCCAGGATCAGCTTCGGCTTGGAGGAAGCAAAAGTCAGCATTGAGATTGCACCGTTCGGTGTGGCGATGGGGATAGAGACGCCGGATCGGATGTCATAATCGGACGCGTCGGAAAAGAAGGCCTTTTCCTTGGCGGACAAGGAGCCCCGTTCTGCGCTGCCCGACCACGAAAATGCGCGCATCAGGCGTCGTGCCTGCGTCATGACTGGATCGAAAAGTTGGAACCCGTTGTCGCGATATCGCGTCTGCCACTCTGGATGATAGCTCGAGACGCCATAGGCCTGACCGGGGCGAAGGTTCACGAAGGCGTATCCGGAAAAATCGAACCTGCCTGCCAGTTCTGCAAGTGCCGATTTCAGGGTCGTCTGATCGCGCGCGATTGCATTAATGTCCAAAAGTCTCTCAACCCACTGGGCCATCAATCATACCTCACCGCTTCAAGGCGCCACCAACCGTACCCCTCTCTCCTGGAGGCACTCTGAGTTACAGCGCGATCCAACAGTGATCCGCGTGATAGTGGGGCATCCTAGATTGCATTTTAGCCATAAAATCCGAACTATTGAACACTTTGTACCTTCAATGAGTTGAATTGCAAACCGCTAACGTCCTATTTTTCCAACTGGTTGAGGCAATAGACACTACATAACAACTTCTCCACGCAATGAGGTTCTGCAGCTGGATTGCTGGGACAGGGCGTGCAGGAGATTTGATCCCAAGGCGGATTTCGTGTAAATAACGTAACTGTAGAATTGCCCGAGGAGTCGATGTTATGACTGATATCCAATTGGAGGCGCTGATTGCGCTGATGGAGAAGCGGACGGAAGACGCCGCTAAATCTCCAGAGGATGCTCGTCGTCATCTCGTCGATGCCGGGATCCTGTCGGTAGAAGGCAAACTCGCACCGGAGTATTCCGACGATGAGGATGCCGAGGAAGCTGCTGCAGCTTGAGTTCAAATTATCCTGCATATGTTCTGGGTTACCACGGCTGCGACAAGGCCGTCGGTATGGCAGCCTTGACGGGTACGTCGGCACTCCTTCCAAGTGAGAAGGCCTACGACTGGCTCGGCTCGGGTATTTATTTCTGGGAAAATGACCCGCAAAGAGCATTTGAATGGGCAAGCCAGAAGGCGGCCAGCGGCGCATACAGTGAGCCGTTCGTTTTGGGCGCAATCATCGATCTGGGAAACTGCCTCGACCTTATCACGCGCAAGTACGTTCCTCTTGTCCAGACCAGCTATCGCATGCTGAAAGGCCAGTTCGACGCAATCGGGGAAAAAATGCCTGTCAACCTCGACGCAAAAGGTGACAGGAATGCCGACAAACTCGTTCGCAGACTTGATTGCGCCGTCATCAACTACGTGCATACCCTGGTGAAGGAAACCGGCGCGCCCGAATTCGACACCGTTCGCGGACTATTCCCGGAAGGTGACGAAATTTACGACGGTGCCCGCTTTCGTGAGAGGACGCATACGCAGATCGCCGTCAGGACAGATGCTTGCATCAAGGGCTTCTTCCTTCCTCGAGACAGTGGAACTGCGCTGTCGACGCAAGCGCTGGCGCCTTGACTGCATGACATCGTCCTCATCAGAGAAACCGACATCATTTCTGTCCACCAATCCGGGATAGATCGATTCGGATACCGGCGTCGGAAGCGTTCATCGGTTCAGCCGCTGTGTTCTCCTCTTCGTGATGTTCCGGCTCACTGGCGGGCACCGCTTGCTGATGCTCCCCAGACCCTTTCCCGAAGAAAGTTGGTCCGCCCGGATCTTCGGCTTTGAAGACATTCTGTCCTTCGAAGTCTCCTGTTTTCCAGGCATAAATTGTGTCATCCAGCATCTGCGGAAGAAGCTGGTTGTTGGTGGGGCTGCCATACCATTTGGTGACGATGCGCGCCACCTTCGCAAACAGGGCGGTCCCGGTGCGCAAGTTCTCACAGCGGTCGAAAATATCCGGTTGAAGATCAGAGGCGTCAGCAATTCCTATTCCGGCGGGAAGCTGCGTCACACCGACCCTCACCACTGCGCGACCGACATAGTCCTTGATTGTGCTCAGCGCCTCATCTGGCGTCCTCTGCTTCGGGATCAGGACCAGGCGCCCCCCTTGTCTGATCGTGATGGCCAAGGGATCATCAGAGCCGGCAGATGCAATGAACTGCTCGACTATGGCAGGTGGTAGCGCCGCATCGAAGCAATTGTCCGTCAGGGCAGCATCCATTTCTTTCTCCTTGTCACGTGTTGAAGGACATCACGAATGGTTTGTCGAAGAGGCGAGCCCAGGCCTCGACGCTCATCCGCTGAATTGCAACGATTTTCGTCCCCGTCGTCCACCAGCCGTTCCCGACGGCGAGGATCAACTCCGGCTCATGGAGCATGGACTGCAGGATTGGCCAGACGATTAACTGCTCATAGCAAATGAGCGGCGCGACCTTTTTCCCGCCAATGGCGGCCACGGGGTTGTCGAAGAAGTGCGCTTGAGCACCCCCACTTTCTCCGACGAGCCGGCGCCACGGTTGCCACATGGAACCCGGGACGGGCATTCGCTCGCGATAGACCACCTCGGCGCTTGAGCCAGAGATGTGCACGAGCACATTGTCGTAGCCCGCTTCGGTGACGACCGTTGCACCGGCGATAACCGCATGTCGACCGGATTGAAGTTCCCTTTGCCAGCGACTTTCCAACGTAGGTGTCCAAAGTCCAAGCGCACTTTCGGGAAGAACAACCACATCTCCTTTCGCTTGCTCGATCTGCCTGACCGTTGCAACGAGGTCACGGTGATGGGCCAAGCTGCCGTCGCGGCCCAATTTGCTGCCCATATAGAGGTCGACGCCGTGCCAGCCGCGCTCTATTTCTGGTGGTGTCCAGAACGCGGCGGACCAGAGCCAGCAGCCCGCAAGGGCAACGGCTGCAACCGGCCAATATCGGGTCACCATGACCGTGAGGCCGGTTGCCATTGCTGCGAGACCTGCCCAACCCAACCCAGGAAACAAAACGCCCGCGGCAGTGATGGGGTGCGCCCAGCCAAGGATGCCAAATGGCGGTACGGCCATGAGGATCATCGCTGCGACGGACCGGATACCGAGGCGACGCCCTTCGTGACGGGTCCAAAGGGCTGCATGTACAAGAACAAAACTGCTCGACGCGACGAGCCACAGCAAAAGTCCTGGCCACAGATCGGATTGATAGAAGTTCGCCACGCCTTGCGGCAATCCTCGTGATGCAGCCAGAAAATATCCTGCAGATATGAGCGCAGCGGAGGCTCGACCGGCCGCACGAGACCACAGAAACGGAAAGGCTGCCGATAAAGGAAGAAGAAGAATTGATCCGCTCCAGCCAATCCAGCCGCAACTAATCGCTGCAACGACGAGGAGTGAAGTCTTTCGCTGGTCAGGGGTCATGGGTCAGCACCTCACGCGCCAATCCAAGAATACCTGTCTGCGGGATTGGTCCGAAGTACCGGCTGTCCCACGAGCCGGGGTACGGAGAGTGTAGGAGCACATCACCGAATGGCACGACACCTCCGCGATAGCGCTGAAGAGGGCGTCCCTGGCCATCGCGTTCGCTCACTTGTGAATTGGCAAGTGGCACACCGTTGATCGAGACTGAACCGGCCACCTCTGCCGTCTGCCCGCCGACCGCCACCACGCGCTTGATCAAGGGTCCTGTTGCCCCCGGGCAAAGCCCCCAGCGCAGGTATCCTCTTTCTTTACCCTCCGCATGTGCGGTGCCTTCCGGCATGCAGGCAAAGACGAGATCACCGATGGCAACGACGCGAGTGAGCGGTTCGATGCGCCAGATCCCGAGCGGCTCGCTAGGCGTGGTATTGACCCTGATGCCAGCGCCAAATCCAGCATACAACATCGTGGCAAGGCCAAGCGCAGCCGCTCCCAACATGACGACCACGACTTGTCCCGGACGTAAAGCTCGCCTTCTGTCTCGCACTTCGGCACTCATTTCAAAGAAAGCCCGGAGGTTTTGGCCTGACGCATCGTCTCCGTCTGTTTCAGGGCAGTCACCGTTCGCTCGTGGGCTGAGAGCTGCTGCACGGTTCGCATTGTCTTCCAGGCCGATTGAAGGTCCGCTTTTTGTGCCGGCGCCATGCCGGCCGACAGCTTTGCGAAGACCTTGCCGTCCGCCTCTTTCGCGGCCAGCGGCAGGAACGATCTTTCCCCGAAGCGCTCGGACACCGCCTTGGCAAACCCTTCCAGCTCTGCCTTCACCATTTTATCTGCGAGCGCGTATTCCAAGCCTGAAGGAAGATCGTTGCGGTCGATGGCATCACGGACCTTTTCGAGGGTCTGCCTGGCTGCATCGGACAGCGCCGGAACATTGATCGACATCTTCAGTCGAACGGCCCGCTCTTCCGCCTCATAGCGCCGCTCAGCCTCGGCCCGCTTTTGCAGGTAGCCATCCAGATCGCGCGCCAGCGCGGGGGCATTCACAATTGCAGTCTCACGCGCCTGGGCATCTGCCTTGCCCGCGAACAGTCCCGTCTTGCCTTTCAACGGCCCAAAGCTTTCCGGCTGCCTGGAAATCGCCGTGAGCGTCGACTTCGCGGTCTCGGAATTGGCAACCATGGCATCGACATTCACTGCGTTGAACGCCGCCTGCGGATCGGAATAGACGAGGTGGAAGCGGGCCGAGACCTCCTGCCACTGGCTCTTCAACGCGGGATCAGCCGAAACCTTGTCCTCGACCGATTTTTCGATGGATTTTGCAAATGAGGTGATGCCGGCAACCATGGGCTTCCTATCCTCCTGGATGACAGAGTTGGTCTGGTCTCGGGTTTCAGATGCTTCGCGCGCGCGTGCTTCGCCGGCGGCGTTATAGCGAAGTCCGAGCCGGCTCCCGGCGGCAGCCAGCCGCGAGACGAGATTGGCCAGTTTGTCCTTCTGACGGACGGTCCACTGCAGCCGATCGCGCAGTAGGGTGCGCCCGACATTCATCAGATGGAGCCCGCGCGCGTCCGCAAACCGCAGCGCAGCGGGATAAGAAGACGCGTTCTGATAGTCGAGTGTCGTCTCCTTCGATCCGTCGCGCGACAGCCGTTCATGCAGTCTCGCTACTGCCAGTTCCTCGACGGCCACGACCTTCCAGGTATTGCGATCGGCTTCGGTGCCATCCGGCAGAGTGACGCGCTCGGAACCATCGTGCTGAAGGCCGATTCGATCTCCAATGCTTGCATCCGCCGCCGCCATCGCACGGGCAAGATCGACGCCCCACACGGTGCGCTCCTCGCCATCGGCAAAGCCGAGCGTGACGAAGTAACTGGCCCGGTTGTCCGGCTTGTGCTCGTAGGGTGCTTCACCATGGGCAATCAGCACGCCACCGCGCCGTTGGGCGAACTCCTCCAGCCCGACATACAGCTCGGCCGTCTCGCGATGGCGAGTCATGGCGACATAGGTGAGATGTCGATCCAGAGTGCTCGATGCCAGAACCTTTACCCGATCAACGGTGGCACCTTGGCTCTTGTGAACCGTGGTGGCATAGCCATGATCGACATTGGCGTAGAAGCGCTGCTCGACCACGACCTGACGACGATCATCGCCATCGCCGACCTCCGCAACGATGCGGCCTGGCTGAGCTTCGATCACACGCGCCAGCATGCCATTCTTGACACCGAGTGATCCCTCGTTTTTCAGGAAGACGATCTGGTCGCCGACCGAAAATTGCCGGAGCCCGTCTTCCGTCTTGAAGGCGTGGCCAACCTCGACCAGACCGCGTTCAACGAGCTTGCTGCGCGCCAACTCGTTCAGCATCCGGACATCGCGACGGCGATGGGCGAGGATCAGCGACGTCTTCGTTAGATCGTATTCGCGTTCCCATTCGGCGATCAAAGTCGAGATCGCATCGTCTCGTGTCCACCCCGTCCGGACCATACCCTGGCTCTCGTATGCGACGAGCGCGGCCGTGACGTTTCCGCGAGCGAGGTCTAGGGAGGCGTCGCGCATCCACTGCTCGCGCTGACGGTAGATCGTCTCCAGTTCCGCATAGCCAATCCGCTCGGAAATAGCGCGGAAGGCCGCACCCGCTTCGATCGGTTGGAGCTGATCGGGATCACCGACGAGAACCAGTTTAGCACCGGATCTTGTGGCTTCCTCAACGAAACGTGCCATCTGCCGCGAGGAGACCATGCCGGCCTCATCAAGAACCAGAACCGTCTTGTCATCGAGACGGTCGCGACCCTGATCCCAGCGCAGCTCCCAGGCCGAGAGAGTGCGTGACGCGATCCCTGCTTCCTTCTCCAGACCTTCGGCGGCTTTCCCGGCGAGGGCTGCGCCGACAACGCGATAGCCGGCCGCTTCCCAGACCTCACGAGCGGCCTTCATCATCGTGGTTTTGCCAGCTCCTGCGCGCCCGACAACGGCGGCAATCCTGGTCTTACCAGCGATATGTTCGATCGCTGATTTCTGCTCGTCCGAAAGCCGGTCATGCCGTTCGAACGCCTGGGTAAAAACGCGGCTCGCAACACGGTGTATGTGCTGCCGCCCGAGCCAAAGCGCGCGGTTCGCCATCTCCGCTTCGATGCGAATGAGGTCATGCGTGGTGTATTTTGCCGGAGATCTGGCACCCGTGGAAAACGAGATCCGCTCGCTATCCAACCGCAGTGCATCCGGGTGCTGCAGGACCCGCGCCATCAGATCTCGAAACAGGGTCGGATCGTCGATATAGCGGTGCAGAACCTTGGCGATATCGCGTTCGTCGAAAACGCTCTTTTCCCGCGTGATGAGATCGAGGACGAGGCCGGGATCACGCTGGATCCGCCGCGCATTTTCCTCGCGGCGCTCTTCCTGGAGCTCGATCCGTTCAAGCTTTACCGCAGCGCTGGATGCTGTCTCACCAGCTTCATCCGCCTTCCGCTCGATCGCCGTGGCGCCGACCCCGATATGGATCGTCGGCTCCAGCGCGATGCCCTGCTTTTCGAAAGAGCGCCCATCCACCCTGATATCAAGGCCAGCCAGCGCGAGATGTCGGTTTTGACAGGCAAACCATCCGTCGCGGAACGCGTTGAAGTCGTCGGCGCCGCCGGCCCAAAGCTCGTAGACGATCTTGCCAGCGTCATTGCGCTGGGGCTTTCCATCTGATCCCAGGATAGCGACCTTCTTGGCCCCGAAACCATCTTCGGTCAGCGGCCGCAACGTCGTCATCAGATGGATATGCGGGTTGCCCGGCGCGTCATGAAAGACCCAGTCGGCGATCATGCCGAAAGCGGTGATGTGCCGTTCCACGAAATCCCTGACCAGGGCAATATTCTGCTCTGCCGAGAGCTCGATCGGCAGTGCGATGGTAACGTCCTTTGCAAGCTGGGCATCTGACCGCTTCTCGAAACTCTCCACCTTATTCCAAAAGGCCTCGGACGCTCCAGAAACGGACAGGTCCGCCACCATCGCCCGCAACCAGTCCGGAGCGTTGACAGGGATCACGAACTCTTCGTGAAGGAGCCCCTGCTTGCGGGTGTAGTCAATTGTCCTCGCTTCCCGCTCGAAATCCATTTTCGCGCAGTGCCGGTACGCCGCAGACAACACAGCGCTGCGGCCGGAGCCGCGGGCGACAATGCTGACTGAGAAATGCGGGACGGCCACAGGTAGAGTTCCTTTAGCAAACGATTCCAATCGTTTCGGAGACTGCGGCGGCCCCGCCAGGCCGCTCTTCGAGCACGTCGCATCAGCGACGTATAATTGCGCCCTTGGATCCGCTTCTTCGAAACGGCGGGATCATTCGCCAAAAGCTGGCGCTTTGGCGAGGTGCAAATTTGCACCTTTCGAGCGGGAGAAAATTGAGGGACCGTTGGACCTCATCGTCACGCAAAGAAGACAGGAGATCGCCGTCATGAAGAAGCCTACAGCAAAAATCCGCGAGGAACTCGCTCGACTTCAGGAGGAACTGAAACAGGCTGAGACGCGAGATGCCGAGCGGATCGGGCGCATCGCATTGAAGGCGGGCCTTGGAGATTTCGAGGTCGAGGCAAGTGAGCTTCAATCTGCCTTCGAGGAAATTGCCAATCGGTTTCGGAACGTCAGCAAAGCAGGCGCAATTGCCGCGAAGACGGCAGTCGGGGCTGGCCAGGCTGCGGGCCAATCTCAGGAGGCTTGATCGGATGACCCGGACCAGTGTCGCCGAAGCCCGCAAGAAGGACACCCGCGAGAAAATTGAGCTCGGCGGACTGATCGTCAAGGCCGGTTTGCGCTTCGAGAAGCGGGCACTACTGCTCGGTCTTCTGATGGATGGCGCGTCGCGCGTGAAAGCGGACAGCGCGGAACGGGATCGCCTGATGGCCATCGGTGCGGAGGCCTTCGGCAATGACGATCACTAGAGTCGTGCTTGTCATCATGCCGGTCGTGCTTATGGTAACGATCTGCCTTGTCTTTCTTGGTATCGAAAACTGGCTGGCAGCATTTGGCAAATCGGAGCAAGCCGGGCTGACGCTCGGTCGGATCGGACTGGCGGCGCCCTATGTGCTCGCCGCCGCATCGGGCGTCATCTTCCTGTTCGCCGCACAGGGGTCGCGGAGCATCAAAGCGGCTGGATGGGGAGTGGCCAGCGGCACACTTTGCGTGCTGGCTATCGCGTTCATACGGGAAGCAACGAGGCTCGCCGGTTTCATCGGACAGCTGGAGGCCGGGCGAACTCTGCTCTCCTATAGCGATCCCTCGACGGTGGTCGGAAGTGGAGCGGCCGCCGTCGCTGGCGCGTTCGCGCTCAGGGTCGCGGTGAAGGGCAACGCTGCCTTTGCCCGGAGCGAGCCGAAGCGGATGCGTGGGAAGCGCGCATTGCATGGCGAGGCAGACTGGATGAAAATGACGGAGGCCGAGAAGCTGTTTTCCGGGACAGGCGGAATGATCATCGGCGAGAAGTATCGCGTCGACCGGGACAGCGTCGCCGCTCTGGCGTTTCGGTCCGGCGATCCCACGACGTGGGGCAACGGAGGCAAGTCACCGCTGTTGTGTTTTGACGGATCCTTCGGCTCCTCGCACGGGATCGTTTTTGCCGGCTCCGGTGGCTTCAAAACGACCTCTGTCACCGTCCCGACTGCCCTCAAATGGGGCGGGACGCTGGTTGTCTTGGACCCCTCGAACGAGGTGGCGCCGATGGTGAGCGAGCATAGGCGCAAGGCGGGTCGGCGGGTCGTCGTGCTCGATCCGAAAAACTCGACGTCGGGCTTTAATGTCCTGGACTGGATTGGCCGCCACGGCGGAACGAAGGAGGAGGATATCGCAGCGGTCGCCTCCTGGATCATGAGCGATAGCGGTCGCGCGACCGGCGTGCGTGACGACTTCTTCCGCGCTTCCGGCCTGCAGTTGTTGACAGCGATGATCGCCGACGTTTGCCTGTCCGGGCACACGGCCGAAAGGGACCAGACGCTGCGGCAGGTACGGGCCAACTTGTCGGAACCCGAGCCGAAATTGCGTGCGCGGCTGCAGGAGATTTACGACAATTCGGAATCGGATTTCGTGAAGGAAAACGTCGCCGCTTTCGTCAACATGACGCCTGAAACTTTCTCCGGCGTTTATGCGAACGCGATCAAGGAAACCCACTGGCTGAGCTACGCCAACTACGGCGCCCTCGTCTCGGGTTCGAGCTTCACGACCGACGCGCTGGCAGACGGTAAGACCGACGTCTTCATCAATATCGACCTGAAGACGCTGGAGACACATTCGGGTCTAGCAAGGGTGATCATCGGCTCGTTCCTGAACGCAATCTACAACCGCGACGGCGCGATGGAGGGCAGGGCGCTTTTCCTCCTCGATGAGGTGGCTAGGCTCGGTTACATGCGGATCCTGGAGACGGCGCGAGACGCGGGCCGTAAGTATGGCATCAGCCTGACGATGATCTATCAATCGATCGGCCAGTTGCGGGAAACTTATGGAGGTCGGGACGCGTCGAGCAAATGGTTTGAGAGCGCCAGCTGGATTTCGTTTGCAGCGATCAACGATCCTGAGACCGCCGATTACATTTCACGGCGATGCGGTACAACGACAGTCGAGATCGATCAGGTCAGTCGCAGTTTTCAGTCGCGGGGATCATCGCGCACGCGATCCAAGCAGCTGGCGTCACGACCGCTGATCCAGCCTCACGAGGTCCTGCGCATGCGTGCAGACGAACAGATCGTCTTCACCGCCGGCAACGCACCACTCCGCTGCGGTAGGGCCATCTGGTTTCGTCGTGCTGACATGAAATGCAGCGTCGGGGAGAACCGGTTCCAGAAAGCAAGGGACGTCGCTGATACCGAGCAACAAGCGGCCGACCGCAACGAGTGAAGAACCGGAGGCAGAGATGCGATACTGGGAAGCCTGCGAGGCGAATGTTACCGCGGAGGAGGCAATCGAGGAATGCGCAAAGCACAAAATCATCGCGGGGGTCCGGATGACAGACAAGGCGTTGCTTGATGCCGAGACGGGTGAGGTGATTGCGCAAGCAGATCAACACGGAGAGTATTACGGCGGCGATGTGCTCGGCTATCTTGGCTACTGACCTATGACCCGCATCTGTATCATCCGCGGGAGGATCGTGACCCGAATGGGCGAAGACGGCTTGCCGGCTTCGTGAGCTTCGCGAATAGAGCCGTACGCCAGAGGCGGACCGCCCAGTGGCGTCGTTGCATGGTTCACGAATATGAATCGATGACGCGCGACCGATTCAAAACAGTCGTTGGACGTCGCAGCCTCGGCACGCAATCATGTCGCCATGATCACCCAGCGCTACCAGCTTTATATCGAGCGAACCGACGCCCGGAAAAACATGGCCCGTTTCTACGCATTGTCCATTGAACCAAACCTGTTTGGCGAGGCTTGCCTGACGCGACGATGGGGACGGATCGGAACCACGGGACAGACGCTGGTTCACAGTTTCGAACGAGAAGGCGACGCCGTATCGCTTTTCCTGGAACTGCTTCGACAAAAGCGAGGCCGGGGATATGCCACAGTATTGCGAGGCAAGCGGCTGGATCGCTAAGACCACAACAATGCTAAAATCACGAGGAATGACGTTGGTCGACAATGCCAAGAAGTCCCGGCCCCAAAACCCGAACCACCAGAGACTGATCGCGTCTTACGGATTCGTTGTTTTCACGGCAATTATGGGCACAACTAGTCCCGGTGAGGCCGCCGAGCACATCAAGCTAACAGGCGCGATAGGAATATGCGCAAAGGCTGCGCGAACCACATGCGTTATCGACGGTGATACACTCTGGTTGAGAGGGGAAAAAATCCGGGTTGCCGACATAGACACGCCGGAGATCAGTGAGCCGAAGTGCACGGCAGAACTACAACGCGGCAACCGTGCCACCGCCCGCCTTGTCGCACTATTAAATGAAGGACCGTTCGAGCTCCACGGGTGGCCGGGACGGAACGTCGATAGATATGGGCGCAAGCTGCGTGTCCTCGTTCGGGACGGTCGTAGCCTTGGTGATGTCCTTGTCTCGGAAGGCTTGGCGCGGACGTGGTCGGGTCGGCGCGAACCCTGGTGCGATCGCTGATCCGAAGCCGACCCGTATGACCGGGTCGGCTGAACGAGCGTTAGCGCTGTCGCTCCCAATCGCTTTCGAAGTTGAGTTCGACCTCAACGAAGAACGGGATCTTGATCGCGATCTTCATGCCGAGCTTGCCCTTGCGGAAGAAGTGGCAGACCACCTTGGCGAGGGAGCGAAGCCGGCGGCCGGTTGCTGTCAAGAACTTGGCGAGCTGTTGCATGTGGTTTCTCCTGTCGATTGCGTTTCGTCGCGGGGATGAAATGCGGATCGGGAAGGAGTGCTGCACCGGGACGGCCAAAGCGCAGCGGAGGACCTGCAGGCGACTGAATTTTGCTGCGCGAGGAGCCGAAGGCGGGGAAAATTCTGACGGCGTCAGGTTGCGGCAAGCCGCTCGATCCGCATCATTCCCAATGTCGATGAAATGAGATCGACAGGAAGCCTGCACCAGATCGCTCAAGTTGATCATGGTCGATTTCGGCGGCCTCAGAAAGGTGGCTCGGCTTCTACAAGGCTATCCATGTCGGCAGGCGCGATCGTCATTTCCTTCGAGCTCAACACTTGTGCTTGCAGTCAAGCGTAGAAGTTTCCTTTCGGCCCGCGACGGTCATTGCCTGATGCCCTTATTTTATCCAAGTCGTCCCTTGTCGCGCGGGAACAAATCCTCTGCTAAATAGAGGTTAGGTTGAGGTCTTCCGGCGTTTGGATATGAGTCAGAAATTCGAAAAAGACATTGAAGTCGTGCGCCAGATTCCGGCGGTTCCTTCTATCCTTGATGTCGTTTGTAAGGTGACCGGCATGGGCTTTGCGGCCGTCGCCCGTGTGACACAGGAAAAATGGATCGCCTGCGAGGTATTGGACAACATCGATTTCGGGTTGAAGCCCGGCGGGGAGTTGAAGATCGAGACGACGATCTGCAACGAAATACGTGACAGCCGTGAGGCTGTCATCATCGATCACGTGTCGGAAGATGCCGTCTATTGCGGTCACCATACCCCCGCGCATTATGGATTTCAGAGCTACATTTCGATGCCGATCATACTCGGAGACGGAACATTCTTTGGAACTCTCTGCGCCATCGATCCGCGTCCGATGCGCCTCAACACCTCCGAAATCATCGGTATGTTCAAGCTGTTTGCGGAATTGATCGCCGTGCATATCGATGCGCGAAACAAGATCATCGCATCCGAGCAAACCATCGCGGATGGTCAGGCGAGACTTGCAACATCACAAAACGATCTCGCCACGTCGCAATGGAAGCTAGCCTCCTCGCAGGACGAACTTGCCCAGTCGCAAACCGAGTTGTCGGACGAGCGCAATACCGCTGAACTGCGCGAGCAATTCATCGCGGTTTTGGGCCACGACCTGCGCAACCCTCTGGCGGCCATCAGCGGCGGGACGAAACTCCTGGCCCGACGGATTGATGACGAGAAGTCAAAGTCCATTCTGCAAATGATGACGGCAAGCGTTTTGCGCATGAGTGCGCTGATCGATAACGTCATGGACTTCGCGCGGGGCCGTCTCGGCGGCGGCATCACCCTCGTCAAAGACGTCCAGTCATTGGAACCCATGCTGAATACGGTGATCGATGAAATAAGATCGGCTTGGCCGGATCGGAGGATCGAAACCCGTTTCGACCTGCAAGAGCCGTTGAACGGTGACCACTCTCGCCTCGGGCAACTCGTTTCCAACCTCATTGCCAATGCCGTCACGCACGGGGCGGAAGATCAGCCTATCCGGATTGTAGCCGCAACCGATAAGGCGGGGCTCACTCTGACTGTTGCCAACGCTGGGAACAAAATTCCGGACGCGGTGCAGGAACGCCTGTTCCGTCCATTTCAGCGAGGTGAAGTTCGTGGCAGCCTGCAAGGTTTGGGGCTTGGCCTGTTCATCGCTTCAGAAATCGCGAAAGCGCATAGCGGGGCGTTGAATGTTGCCTCCGATGAGAGTGAGACCCGCTTTACGCTGACACTTCCGCATTCGGTGAATTGACACACGCGATCTGACTTCCTTCGTTGGCGCAAAGCCGCCTAGTGCGGCGGCTCGGCGATCATCATGGCGTCGAAGGCTGCCTCTTCCTCGGCAAACTTCGCCTCGGCCGTCGCCAGTTCGGCCTGAATCTGACGGCGTTCGGTGCCATCGACAGCGTTGCGCAGCTCGGCACGCAGTTCTTCGATCTGGATTTCGAGTTCGTAGGTCATCTTCATCTCCATGATGTTTGTGAAAGATGACCAGCCGACCCGAGAAGGGGATGCCGGGGTCAGGGATCGCGTGAGCGACCGGCAGAGCCGGGGAGTGGGGGAGCCGATTTGCGGAGACTGCCCGTCGGGCAGGTGAAGTAAATTGGGGGAACCGCTCATCCTTGGGGCCGGCATGCCCGCTTGGTACGATCGCTCGTTCTGAGCAGCTTCCCCGCTCCCCGTATGCCACCAAAAAAGCCGGACCTGGCTCGATGCCGGGTCCGGCTTTGATGTTCGTAAGAGGAAAAGGCCCCGCCGTTGGCGGAGCCTCGTGAGGTCAATCAGTCCCGGTTCGGGCGAGACCAGATGAGCTGGAGGCCTTCCTCGCCTTCCACCTCGGCGAGCGTTGCGTAGATCGGGGCCGGAAAGCTCGGATCATCGAGTTTGACCGAGAGGTAGTCGCGGCCCTGTTCGGAGGTCTTCTGCCAGGCTGCGCCGAGTTCAACGCTTCCGGCGTAGACGCGGAACTGCGGGCCTTTATCGGAAGGGTTCTCGACCCGGGCGATGCGTGCCTTGACGTTGAGGGCGAGAGTGCGGATGGAGCCGGTGAAGCCGTTTTCGGTGGAGGTGAAAGTGCCGATGGTTGCCATTGTCGTGTTCCTTTTTCTGTGTTTCGGGCCGCGCCCATCGCGGCCTCGATGGCAGTCGCAAAGACCGGTGACGATCGGACCGCACCTGATAAGGCCGCAATGAAATGGAGGGCGGCAAGGTGCAGATTTGTTAGTGGGAGAGGAGGAGGGCGCAGCCTTCCGGGGTAAGAAATCTGAACCTTGTCGTTGCGGGAAGACGATCGAGGCGCAGCCGGTCTCCGGTCAGACATGCCTCATCGAGCCCGCAGATGGGTTGCCGGGAACTCTGACGTGAAGGGATATGGCAATGGTGTTTGGCATGTTCCGCTTCGTTATGCGCACAGTATCCGGCCCATCGGCACTCGGAGCCTGTCATCCGCGAAGGGTATCAGAGGTATGAGAGCCAGCTCTGGCGGTACCGTTTGCCAACATGCTGAATAGTTGGATTTTGGAGCGCTGGTAAAATTCAGCCCAAAGGGCCACGCCAGGCTTAACAACAGGGTGTTAATTCTGAGCGAGATCGGCTCGAAAGCTCGTTAGACGCGGCTCCACGGTAAGTTTACAGAGAAAAACTGGCTCCCCTGTATGGACAAAATTGTCCATGACGCCTGGTTATACTCCAGCATCCTGCTTCCCCTGATCCTATATCACGATTGCATTCTACTTTAGTGGACACTTCAGCCCACACTCAGACAGGTCTTGCATGTCCATACGTATGGCCCCATATGTCCATACGTGATCGGGGGCCTTACCCTTTATTTCCAGTGATTTATGCCCGAAATACAGGTTACAAACAAGCCAAAGGAGGCCAATGTGACCGAAGAAATCGAAAACAAACCCGCCAGCGACGATGCCGACAAGAGGGACGACAAAGTCCTGATCAAGAAGTGGGGCAAAGAAGCGATCGACGTGGGCTACACCGTGTTGCCGAAAGCCTTGCTGCAAGGGCAGGCGCGTCTGAAGATCAATGCTACGGATCTTGCCGTGCTGATCCACTTGATTGAGCACTGGTGGCGGCCGGACGAAATGCCATGGCCGAAGAAAGCGCGCATCGCCGAGAGGCTTGCGGTAACACCCAAGACCGTTCAGCGATCGATTGCGAGGCTGGAGGAGGAGGGCTTGTTGAAGAGGGTCAACCGTTTCAACAATGGCAGACGGGTATCGAACGAATACGATCTTTCCCCTCTGGTCGAGCGAATTAAAGCGATCTCTCTGGACATGGCCAAGGCAAAGGAAGAGGCCGCCCAGGCGAAACGAAAGGCCGTCCGGCCCGGTGCGCGCAAACGCGCGCAGGCCGCAGCTTGAGGGGCACCGATATGAGCGTTGGTCTTTATGAATACGTATCGCTTGCCGTTGCTGTCGCCGCTCTTTTGGTCGCGATTTTACAGCTTCGATCGCGGTGATCACTCGGGGAGGGCCGTCACCAGGCGGCCCCTCGGCGAATGCACGTCCGCTGTTGCGCTCAAGCGGCAGCCAGACCGGACCTTGTTTCGTCGGTTTGAAGCCCATGAAGATATGCAACAGCGCGCTGTGCGTGCGCCGCTGCCTGGAAGATCGCCCGCTTGTCGTTGGCCAGCACGGAAAGCCACGACTGAAGATAGGATGCATGATCCGGCCGAGGCTCGAGCTCCGGTGCAATGCCGAGATCGGCGCAGAGGAAGCAACTGCCAAGCTCGGCAATGAGTTCTTCACGCGCGCGTTCCGTCCGGTCCTTGGCATATCGGGAAAGATCACGGCCGACGCGATGTGTCGCCGCAGTCCAGTGCGTGGCCTCATGGCTGAGCACGGCTGCGTATCCGGCAGCATCGCGAAACGCCTCAAAGGGCGGCATCTGGATATAGTCCATGACCGGCGAGTAGTAGGCCTGATTGCCGCCGTGTCGGATCACCGCGCCGGTATTGCGGAAGAAGCGATCGGCGCTCTCGATGCGCTCGACGGGATCCCGCACCTTTGGCGGCGGGGTATAATAGGTGTCGGGCAAACCATCGATCTGCTCGATATTGAACACCGAATATGCCTTCAGGAACGGGATTTCCCGATCGACATCATTGCCGTTTCCGTCGGCCACCGACTTGGTGAAGCGGCTGGCGAAGACGACCGTCGAGCCCGTTTCGCCTTTCCGCACGGACCCGCCCAGTTCCAGGGCCTGCTTGAAGGTCATCCACATCGAGGAAGAGAAGCCACGAGACATCTGCTCCGACCAGAGGAGCAGCACGTTCATGCCCGAATAGGGGAGGCCGTTGTGCCGCATCGGACGGGTGATCCGCCCATCGGTATTGGCGACGCTCCATGGCTTCATCCAGGGACGCACGCCCTGTTCGAGATCCTCGACGATCCGATCTGTGATCCGCGTGTAGATGTCGACACGCTCAGATTCCGCTTTTTTTGTCATGCCTTCTTCTCCTTTTCTCAGGACCGCGCCTATCGCGGCCCGTCACGGAGGTCCGAAGTCAGGGGCCGATGGTCTGGCCATGCACCGGAACGGCCGCAACAGCGTGGAGGACGGCGAAGCCGTTGCAAGGGCGCCCGGCTCCTGCAGGACCGCCGAGCGGGACGGGCCGCGACAGGCTCGTCTTCAGCCTTCATTTTCGACACAAGAAAAGGCCGGCGCCTGCAGGCCCGGCCTTGGGAGAAGAGAGAATGGGCGGGGCTTAGCCCCGCCGATGGTGTCAACCGAAAGCTGCCATCTGCGTTTCGGCCGCCTTGCGGTCGAGCGATGCGCCTGGGTTCTCGACTGGGCGATCGAAGGGCTTCCAGGTCTCGCCGACCACCTGTTGGTAGGCGGCCACTGCCCCTTCGGCTGCCATGCGCAATGCGTGGGACTGCACACCCATGTCGGCCGCGAATTCGCGCTTGCGCTGCGCGGCGCTGTCATAGCCGACCGGACCATCGAGATCCTCATCGCGGGCGTCATTGGCCGCCTTGGCCGTCGCGTCACGCGCCTCCGTGACGGCGCGAGAGTAAAACTGTCCGGCGCCATGCGCGGATCCGACGAAGGCTCCGACGATGCGCTGGAGGTGGATCTGCATCGCTTTTTCGCCAAGGCCCTCGGAAAGGCTTTCGGCGGTCTCGACGATCAGCCGCTCGTGGAGGCTGCGAATGCCATCGCTGTCGACGACTGCGGTGCCGAAGCTCTCGGCGATCTTCTGCGCCTGCGTGGCGTCGGGGCAGGAGAGGCGGACCATTTCGAGGGTGGTGCCGCGGCGGGATTGCGTCGACCGAGGATTGGAGCGGTTGGGGGTTGAGGGCTTGGCCATGTCTGTTCCTTCCGTGGCTTCCGAAGCGGTGGCGTCGCCTTAACCGAGTTTGGGATGCGGTAGTCTCTTCGACCTGAACTTCACGCATCAATCGACAAAGCGA
>NZ_KQ414520.1:0-70905 GCF_001263295.1 Agrobacterium sp. SUL3 | reverse complement strand
TAGAGCAACAGCTTGCTGCTCATGTCAGACCACCCCAGCGAGCCTGCGATGTAGTCAGCAAGGTCCGCCTTCAGATCAAGCGCCCAGTTCTTGGCCTTGTCGTATCCGGACAGGGTTTCGATGACGAGCGTTGGACGATCGTCTTTGCCCTCACCCCATGGCTCTGGCTGGATGACCTCGGCACCCGACGGCTTGTCACGCTTCCACCCGCCGCCGCCATCTTTTCCGGTCGCTGCCTTTTCCTCCGTGTCCTTCTTCGACTTCGGCGTTTTGGTGGCATCCGTCTTACCGGGTTCGTCATCATCGCCATCTAGCGCGGCGATGCGATTGCGCTCGGTGAGCGATGCCAGCACGGCAATGACCTGCGATGCGCTGCGCCCCGGCCTGAAGGCCAGTACGACATCATCGATCGTGAGGTAATGCGCGTCGTAAACCTTCGGCCACTGCTCCAAGGCGGCTAGGCCGGATGCTCCATGGGTCGCTTCAATCATCCGGCTGATGAAGGGGTAGTCGAGCCAGCCGGCAGCCAGATTGATGTCGGCGGCAATGCTGATCTCGGACGGAATGGCATCTGCCTTCTCCGCGATCGCGACGACTGGGCAATCCCGTGTCAGGGCATTCACCAGACGCCGCTGCAATGCCGCACTCGTGACCCGCCGCATGCTCTGTCCGATGAACTGGATGTAGGTTCTACCGCCTCCTTCGGATCCGGCAAAACTCGCGTGGTCGTGGACATACTCGCCATCGATCCCGCTCAAGGAACCGCCCGGCACAAAGCCCGACGTCTCGATCAAACGCCGCATCGCCTGCTCGAAGCCGGCGATCGGCGCATGCAAAGACACGACGGGCGCCGACATGGTAGCAGCACTGACGATCGAGGCAAGCGGCACCCGACCCACCTCAATGGCACGGGCAAGAACCAGGGCGGCAACAATGTTGCTTACCAACGGTCCCCTGCCCGCCCGGCCGACAAGACCGACGGCATAGGCACGCCGTGCGTGATCCATCGATGCCGCGCTGTCTCCAGCATTCCGTCGCGCCTCTCCAGAGCCAACGGTCAGGATCGATGCGACGGGCCTGTCTTCGGTGACCACGATGTCGGAGGGCTTTGGTGGCGGGAGAAGATACGCGGCAAAGTTCCGACCCAGCCACGCCAGGTCACGATCCGCATTGCCGGTCATTCGGCGGATATCGAAGGCCGGTGCGTATCGCCGCAACAGATAGCCATCGACCTCAACGACCTTCATCGCCAGAAGACCGTTGGCATGGGCATTGCGCTGCGCCTCCCGGCGCGCGATCCGTTCCAGCCGACGAATGAACAGACGCGACAGTTTATTCATCACCCTGGCCCTCCACCTTCGCGGCAATAATTGCCGTTTTGGGATCACGTGACCCTGCCTTCGTCGATCCACGCTTCTTCAAGCTGCCCGGCCCCGCCTGTCGGCGCTCCGGGATCATGCGACGACCAGAGCGCTGCCGGCTTGAGACCGGCTTGACCGGACCCCGCAAAGACAGGGTGACAAGATCAGCGTTGCGCCGATCCAGCCAATCAAGCAGCAAACGGCAGGCCGGGTTGCCGGTATCGGCATGCACCTGCAGTCGGGCTACAAGCGTATCCGGCACGATGCCGGTGAGGCCGTCGCTCTGCCGGACATGGCCGAGCGCCAGTCCGATCAGGAAAGCCGGATCGTCGGCCGACGTCTTAGTCCGGCCAGTTCCGGGATAGAGGAGGACGGCGCCATGCGGACGATGGCAGATGGCGTACGGTGACGTCGAGGACGAGATCGCCTCGCAGCGGATGCGCGGCGGCACATCCGGATTGATATCGGAAGACATGGGAACTCCCTGGCCGGACCGCCTTGGCGTCCAGCATCGATGAGAAGAACAGGATGGGGAGCCGTGGCCTCAAGGCCACGGCGATCGACCCGCAGGCTCTGACGGCAGTCATCAGGCCGCGAGGTTCAGGCCATCAAGACCGATGGGTTCAATGAGCGGCGGGACGACGGGCAAAGCCCACCCGGATGAAGGCCGGTGTCGGTTCATCATCCTGATTGTCATCAACACAGCCGAGCTCGCCCTCGTCATCACGGCACGAACCACCAAGGCTGATGAGCGAGCCAGCTCCCCCCGACACGACGACAGCCTCAGCAGTGTCAGTCGCAGGCGCAGCCATCCCGCCAATGGCCTTGCGCGCCTCTGCTTCGAGAAGCTGCTGCACCTTGACGGCGAAGCGCTGACGCAGTTCGGCCATGCACGCGGCAACACCATCGATCTCCAGCAGGTCGTCGACTTCGGAAAGCGCCCAGACACCGTGGGCATGATCGCTTGGACGGCTGGCACCATCGACGATCGCCACTTCCACCGCACCGACCATCAAGCGCTTGTGGTGCTTGTAGAGCCAGTCCGGCAGAACCATGGCCGACGCCATCATCTTCAGCTTCAACTCTTCGAGACGGCTCGTGTCGCCATACGACGCAAGCGAACGCTTCAAGTCGAGGATGTAGGCGGTGTGGCGGGCGCGGTTCACGACGATCAGGTCCGGCGTATANGACGCAAGCGAACGCTTCAAGTCGAGGATGTAGGCGGTGTGGCGGGCGCGGGTCACGACGATCAGGTCCGGCGTATAGCTACCCTTGGCCGGTGCCTCGCAATCGAGCTTCACGCCATCAAGGCTGGTCCAATCGTTTCCGGACACCGCTTCCATGGCTGCTTTCACAAGCGGCAGTTTCAGCGACTGTGTCAGGACGAGGATGTTGGGGTTGGCTTTTGCAAGGCGTTCGACCGCCTGCTCCAGCAACTTGCCTTCCCGGAACGAGACCGCCCGGACCAGCGAAGCGATGTGAACGTAGTGGCCGAGGATCTCGTCTTCGGTCGGTTCGCCATCGGCGATGGCGGCAATGGCGCGATCGATCAGCAGATCGAGGTCTGCCTCGACATCCGACCAGCGGACCAGATGCGGATGACGGCGCAGCACGGCCTGTTCGCGAACCGNCAGATCGAGGTCTGCCTCGACATCCGACCAGCGGACCAGATGCGGATGACGGCGCAGCACGGCCTGTTCGCGAACCGAAGCCGGAACCAAGTCACGGCCAAAGCCGAACGGGCGCGGACGGGATCCGGACGCCGAAGCAGCAGTCGCTTCGATGACAGAACGGAGAACTTCCCCATTGGGGATCGTAGAGGTAAACGTGGTCATAGCCCGATTCCTTTGTCAGAAGGCTTGAGGGTCAGGCCCTTGTCGATGTTGGTAGCATCGGCTTGGGCCGTTTGTTCCGACCATCCGGAACAGCCGCAACCTGGCAGGACCGGCGGTCGGGCTCAAGGTCCCGGACAAGAAAAAGAGAACAAAGCCGGTACAAGGTTAACGCCGGGCTCACAACCAAATCAGCTTGAGATCGGCCGACCTTCCGGAGTGACGGCCATCGGCTTCGCCGGAAATCAGAAAATGAGAAAGGGCCGACAAGCGGCCCTCTCGATATTGATGGAGTGGCCGGAAACCGGCCATCCAGTTTCGTTCCGGCTTTACGCGGCGGCGGATGGTGGCGAGGTCGGCTTGACCTTCTTCACATACTCTGGGCGCTTGAAGCGCTTTTCGGCCTGCGGCTGCGCCAGTGCTTCCTCAACTGTCGGAATCGAGTTCGGCAGTTCAACAGTCGCCGTGGCACCAAAGACAGCCGCGATTGACTGCATCCTTGCTTCGAACGATGCGGCCGCCTTGCCATGATCAGCGTCAGCCACTGGGCCTGTCGCGTTGGCATCAACCTGAGTCGTCGACGTCGCGCTCGGCGTCTTGTCGGCTTCTGTGTCTGGCCAAGCTGGTGAGCCGCTCTTCGACGTCGCCCATTCCAGGGCCGGCACGACTTCCGATTCCAGCCAAGCCCGCAGTTTGTCCTTGTCGGGCCAACTGTCGATGCTCCCCATTTTGTAGAGCAAATCGCCGACAGCCGACCAGTGCGTCTTGGGAGGAAGGCTGCAATCATACATCACGTGAGCAGCATGCGGGTTCGGCATCACGAACTGAGCCAGGCTTTCGAGCTCCCGCCGTGCAAGGCGCGACGTCAGCACGATCTGATCCGCCAGTGCCTTCTTGACGATGTTCTTTTTCGGCAGGGCTTCCAGAACGCACGTCCGGATTTCCTCGAGATTTCCCATGAAAGATTTCAAGCCATCACGGACCTTGATCGCGATGATCGCCTTCAGTCCATCAAGCCCGCCAACATTGTATGGGTCGACCTCCGGCTTCTCGTCTTTGTCCGCCTTTGGCCCGACCATGATGGTCGTTACATCCTGAACTCTCAGACGGCCGTGGATGCCGGCATGACCGATCGCCTGCTCGATCTGCTCCGGCGTTGCAGCACTGAGCTTACCCAACACCGTCGGTCCGACGGCAAGCTCTACAAGGATCGCCTTGTAGTAAGCCAGATTACGGTGGATCGCACGCTGTGTCCGGACATGGCGCGCTGTGTAGCCGCAGCACTCCACGGCCCACCGTTCCAGTTTTCCTTCCGGGAGCAAAGTAGCCGCCTTTTCGAGGTGCTCCCCGAGTTCGAAAGTCTCGGCGGTCGAGCGGCGTGTTGCGTTGATCAGAAAGACCGCCGTGTCCTCCAGCTCATATTTATCCTCGTCAGGGATTGAGTGGGCTACGTAGAAGGCGTGGGCGGCGGAAGCGAGAGGGGAAGCTTTTGTATTCTCGGTCACAGTCTTTCTCCGTATGAGTTTGATATCGCAAGATCAATTGACCTTACCCAATAATTATCTCACGTATATCTGCAGAAACAACCAACCTTTAGTTTTGCAATAATTTCTTACCAGGATATATACTTACAATAATACTTTATTTAACTCAAAATTTGCTACTTTTCCGCCTCCGGAGAATTATCTTGCTTTTCGTTGAGGTAAGTAACTTTTACACTTAATACGGGCATAAAGCCCAACGATTTATGGCCATCCAGGCACCGGCCACGCCCCTTCCAACATTCCGTGCAGCCTGGTAGCGAAGGTGGACCGGCAAAATTTTCTGCGGGGAGATCGCATTCATGGCGAAAGCAATACTGACGACCAAGGTTGATCCGACTTATGCCGACCTTCCCGAGCAGCGGTATCATTTTCCGCGGACCTACCTTCGTCAGGTCGAAGCCGCACGCGGAGACTGGATTATCTACTACGAGCCACGGCGACCAAGCGGCGATCTCATGAAAACGGGCGGCAAGCAGGCGTATTTCGCGACCGCCCGGATCACCAACATCGTTCCGGACACCTCGAAGCCGGATCACTTCTACGCGCTCATCGAAGACTTCCTGCCGTTCGATCATGCCGTGCCCTTCAAGGACGCCGACCACTATTTCGAAAGCGGCCTTCGCAAGGAGGACGGCTCAACCAACAAAGGTGCGTTCGGCCGCGCCGTACGAAATATTCCCGACGCCGAGTACGACATGATCCTGGCTGCCGGCTTTGCTCATATTCTTGGAAACCGTGACCGAGAGCGCCCTATGCCTGATCCGGCAGAAGAGGCGCGCATTGGATTTGGCGATACCCCACAGATGCCGTTCGAGATCGACAGCGTTGATCGTCGGATCGTGTCGCAGGTGGTGCAACGCCCTTTCCGGGACCGCGCTTTCTCCGCGGCCATCAAGATTGCGTACCACGACACCTGTGCCGTGACCGGCCTCAAGCTCTTCAACGGCGGCGGCCGATCGGAGGTTCAAGCCGCCCACATCCGCCCGGTGGCGCATGGAGGCCCGGACAGTGTACGCAATGGCTTGGCCTTATCAGGGACGGTGCATTGGATGTTCGATCGCGGTCTGATTTCGGTGGATGACGATTACAGCATGCTGATCGCAAGCGGCGGCGTGCCAGACACGATCTCGCGGCTGGTGAATCCGGAGCGACGCCTGCTGGTGCCCGCACGTGCGGATGAGCGACCGCATTCACAGTTTCTGCAGTATCATCGCGATCGGGTATTCAAGGGTTGAGGATGCGGAAATTATTTCCGCGATCATCACGACTTCTTGGCTGGCAGGATTGAATTCATCACTACGGTCTTCGGTCGAGCCACTTAATATCATCAGCCTCCATGGAAATGGCTATTACCCTGTGTATGAAAACGCTGCTCGGTGCCATGACAACTTCTCTCGATGCTTATCGCTTAAAGGAAGTGGAGTTTCCCAACGGAGCAGCGCCCTTCCTTCCAAACTAAGGGTGGGCGAGAAAAGGGGCCTGCCTAGGTCATCGAAACTCACAAGACCGCTATCGAATGCGGCATCCCACAAGGCTGACAGGAGCAGGCCATTGTGGACGTCAAGTCGCTCGGCATCGCTGTCGCAATCCTTCCAAGGCTTGATGTGGGAGGCTCGGAGAAGCGCTTCGTCGGAAATGCCCGTCAAAGGGCAACGCCCCTGCCAGTACGCCATCAGCCGCCCGCGAAAGATGTTTTGGCCAACCCGTTGAACGACAAGCCGCTCCGCTTCGGTCGTTTTTGGTAGACCCTTCGTCTGATATAAGAACTCGTGGAGCGGCGCATCTGGAAGACTGACGGCAAGTTCGTAAACTCGCGGCATCGCAGCATAAAGCGTAGCTAGATCGGCGAACCGATAGCGCGCGAGGCCAGGCCCTCCCCCATCAACCGGCTCTAGACCAATCTCTGCGACGATACCGGGGTGATCGATCGCGACTACCCAGCCGCCCGTATTTTCGCGTGCGAGCCAGAGTGAGCCTTGCGCAGTTGTTGAGGTGTAGTGCCGCCAGCCGCTTAGCTCCTCATGTAGTCGCCGGAACCCGTTCTGAAATGCTACCTTGTCGCATTCCTGACGGGTGACAAAAGACTGCGGCGACTCGATCATCAGAAGTCCATAGCAAATAGCCGCGCCTCGGGAGGCGTCGATGAAAGTTGGAGCCGCAATGCGGGATGATCAAGCGTGATCTGCGAGGGCGCCGTTGTTGTCGTGACGATATACTGGAATGGGGGCGGACTTCCCTTTTTCTCCAAACTAAGAGCGAAATCAAAAAGATTAGCGTAGATGCGGGCGTCTAGGTCTGCTTCGCGTGGGCTGTCGTGGATAAGAAGGGACGGCATGTCGGCCTTACCATTCACAGACAGGATCATTGCGGCGAGATCGAAGGCTACGATTTTGAACGATTCGACAGCGGCAGTTGACAGACCCGCGCCGCGCTCCAGCGAAATCTCTGGATGAAGGCCGTTGCCATCGAGCTTCATTTTACCAAAACAGCCTTTAGGCATCAGTGTGGCGACGAGTTGCCCAAAAAGCCCTGCTAGATCACCGATCGCTGCCGCGGCGCGTTCTCGCTCAAGCGCCGTCTTCTGCCGAGCCCCTTCCAGTTTTTTGTCGATGAGGGCTAGGCGTTGAGCTATCCCAGCACGATCCTTCAACTGAAGGTCGAACCAGGTTGCCTCTCTCACCAATTCGCTTGCTTGATTAACTGCCTTGTTCGTGGCCGACATCTGCTGTTCGAGCTGAGCAAATGAACCATCGATCTGAGCGATCTCTCGGTCTAATCGGAGAATCTCTCGGTCTAGTTTATCGATTTCTGCTGGCAAAGCGCGCTGCTGGCGCTCTAGCTCCTCTATCTGTTGCTCGGCCAGCGCAATCCTGGACCGCACTTCGTCGAGGTTGCAACGCTCCAATGAGATGCCGCATCCATTGGCCGTCACTTCATCTATGTCGACGTGACAAATTGCACAGCGGACAATGACACCGGTTTCCAGCCTCGCCTGCTCGGTTCCCTGTTCAGCGCGGGCGGCAGAAACCTGACTCGGAAGACTATGCAATAGGGCTTTCTTCTCAGCTCTCGCGTCACTGCTCTTGTTCCGTTCGGATTGCAGAATTTGGCGTTTCTCGCGCAGCCCGTCGCCTGGTCTCTGACCTTTTGCGTGCTCAGCACCTATGGCCTTTGCAAGCACTTCATTCGCCTTGTCGATGAGTTCCTTGCGGACCAATTCCTCGGTCGGATCACGCTCCTTCGGGAAAGAAAGCCTTTCACAAAGCTCAGAAAACCGTTGGCTTTGAAACCAGTCGAGATGACCAAGCTTCTCGCGCAGTTTGTCCCGCTCACGCGTGAGAACTCTGGCCTCGGCGGTGGCCTGGATTTCGTCAGCGGAGAGCGCGCGGATAGCAAGGCGCACTACCGTCAGCTTTGTTTCGAGAGAGAGCTCTTGCGCAGGTGATCCTGAGCCGGATCTCTTGGACCGCCAATCAAACACGTCATCCAGCCGACACTCCTGATCGCGGGTGAGCCATGCGAGCAAGACGTCCCAAACTTGTTCTGCCTTCAAGTTTTCAGGAACCTGATCTCGGTAGCGGGTACAAAAGCTCTTCGAAATCATGGGGGCAATGGTCGGAGGTACGGTGGCTACCAGAAGCTCGTCAAAAGTTTCCTCAATGCGCTCCGCGCGGGAGACGCGTGACGGCAGGTTCATGCCGATAGGACGGGTAACCACCCAGCATTCGTCATCTATGATTATCTCCGCCCCAACAAAACCATTGGGCAGCTTCTGCTGCATGAGTGGTCGCTGTTCTTCGTGGGAGAAGTGCCGCTCACCCAGGCAGTAGCGGATGAGACGGCAGAACGTTGTTTTGCCACTGCCGTGAGGTGTTGCGCCAGTCCCGTTCGTCGAGAGATCCGGCGACCAGACAATATTGACTCCGCGCCGAAGCGGAATGTCACGCAGTAAGGTTTGAGGATCCTGCCAAAGAGCTATGCGTCGAACCCAAAGCCTTGGTCCTTGCTGACCTTCAGGCAAGGTGAGCTCAATTTCGGCCGGCTGAAACAGATCAGGCTGCAACACGGCCCTCCCGGATGAATGGCAAGATGACAGCAGGTACCTGCGCCAACTCCCGATCGAGACTGATACCTTCGAGCCGCGACCAAGCGAAAAGTGCGCGACCGACAGCAGGATCATGCGCATTCAAGGTTGAGCGATCCAGTCTCTTGCCCGCACTCCAGAGGGCACCGTCGCTCGAAACATCAAGCACGGCCGAAGAAACGAGGGCACTGAATGCTGCGCCCCATGCAGCATTTGTTGGCGGGACGAGCTGGGTCACGTTAGCCGGGTGCGCCACGAGACGTTTCCACTCTCGACGATCGGCTTCGGAAAGGAAACCATCAAGGAGAGCCGGCTGCAGGCAGGCCAGCGCGGCCAGCCGGACGCGTCGCACGTCGGAAGGTTCCGGCAGAATACCCACCAGAGCGCGAAGCTGGGCGCGCACCCTTTCATTTTCGTTGATAGCTTGCGGCCAAGACCAAACTGCATCCGGTAACTGTCCGAGCGACGGAAGCTCGATCGGCTGAGCAGCAGCATGAATAGTATGGCTCATACCGAGAGCCGCAAACGTCCCATCTTGCTCCATCCGATCCCATGCTTCGAGGACGAGGCGGCGGGTGCGGTATTCGCCGTGTTGACGGATTTCCTTTTCCTTGAGGACGCGGAAGGTTTCCGACGGATAGTCGGGGCCCTTCACGTCGGCGGGGTCGAGGATGTAGCGCAGCTCGTCGCGGGTCAGTTTGTAGGCGCGGGCGTAGAAGGCGTCGAGATCGGCGCGCAACAGTGCGCGGCGGACGTCGTCCCAGGCGAAGGGCGGGCCGTCATGGCCCAGATCGCGGGCGAAGGGGGCGAGGCTGTGCGAGGTGTAGGTAAGTTCCAGCACCTTCGGGGCGACGAAAGTGAGACGGGGTTCAGTGTAGAATTCAGGGAGTATGACTGGAAGTTGCTCCACGTGGAAAAAGTTGATATTTACCCCGCCAACTTTTCGGCGAACTACGAAATCAAAAATCAGAGATGCACAATTGGCATAGAGACATGCATAGTGACTCGCCGGTTTGTCAGATTTCATTAGATTCAGACTGTCCCCGAACCCAGCGATCGGCATCAGGGTAGGAATGAAAGATCTTTCATTTCCAATTCCAGTTACCTTGTTGAATACCAGCATCGCACCTCGCTGGTAGTCGCCGAGCGCCTGCCTCACATCCCTCTCTGACACCCAGTAGAAAGGTTGAACCTCATATTCAGGATTCATATGGTCTAGAGGTGATGTATCAGGTAATACGCGGTTGCCGCGATCAGTGCCGCGACTTTCGTAAGACGCAGATCGATGATCGTAAATATCGAACATTTTTGCCTCGAAAAGAGGTAAGTAGGTGTCCTGCGAAGGATCGTTCTGCGCCGGTAGCCAGTTGGCTCCCTGACGATGATAGACATCCGCATTCAGGTCTGAGGCGGTTTTGAATAACTGGCTATCATTTGCCATATGGAACAGAATTGAGAATTTGACTCCCCACATATTTCCTTGCTCACCAAGCTCGGATTGGATCAAGATTGACGAGTTTTCATAAATCTTAGTCGTGATTTCAGCGTCCGCGCGCGACCTGAACACTGAGGCTGTCTTTGTATTGGGATTCAGACGTGCGATTTGATTTGGGGTGAGAAGAAAGTTGCGCTCTGGGTCTGCCATCTGAGATGGTGAAGTCATGTAAAATGCAAATCGCGCGGTTCCCTCGCCTCGACCAAGAGTGAGCAAGCTGAATTTGAAGCTACGATGAACCCCAACAAAGAGGGGCGCCGAGTTCTCAAAATCGATGAGCTGTGCGAGACGGTTCTCAGCAACCAGGTGTGCGAAGAAGGGAGCCGTAGTAGCATCTGTGGCGACGCCTGTAGGAACTATGATGCCTGCACGCTGGCGAGACAGATTGGCGAAGAGTTCCGCGAAGAGAGCGTAGGTGTTTACGTCCCCTCTGCCGGTAAGCGTAAACCGGCCACCGTCATTGTTCGAGAGGCGGACAAATTCGCTAATTGCTTCGGCCTCGCGTTTCGCTGCCTCAAATGCGAGGTGCAAAGAGTATTTGGCGCTTCCGGCAGGAGCAGTAGAAAGCGAAATTATCAGCTTGCTTCGCTCTGACTTGTTTTGCGCATTGGCGATCTCGGGGGAGCGGGACGCAAAGAACTCCTGCTCCTGCAACTTGATCCGCTCCCACGGCGGGTTGCCCAGCACCACGTCGAACCCGCCCCGTTGCATCACATCGGGGAACTCCAACGGCCAATGCAGGGCCCGGGCGTTGCGGGCGGCCTTGGGCGCCTCGACCATCGCCTGGCGCATCTTGCCCTGATTGAGGGCCATCCACAGTTCCTCGGTCGTCGGCACGGTGCGGGCCGATGCGCCCGCCGGTGCGCCGCCCACCTTTGGCAGCAGGAAGGCCGCCACATAGAGGTCCGCCGCCGCCTTGGCGCGGACAAAGGTCTGCCCCTTGCGCAGTTCCTTGAACCGCCTGGCCTTGGCGCCGATCTGCTCGACCGTTTCCTCGGGCAGATCGCGGAACCCCGAGAAATCAAACGCCAGCGGCTTCATCGCGGGCATTGAAGCCTGACCGGTGCCGAAGTCGAAACCGCCTTGGCCAGCCGCCGCGTCGCGATTGGCCTTGAGGTAGTATTTCGCGGTTTCCTTGTCGTCGCCGGTCAGCGGCTTGTAGGCGGCATCGGGAATGCCGTCCTGCAGGACCTGCAGGTCGAACACCCCCAAGAGCGCATCGCCGCAGCGGATCTGTGCGTCGAAGAAGCCGAGGGGAAGGCCCGGGTCCACCGTCTCGATCCAGACCGCGACCTTCGTCAGCTCCACCGCCATAGGATTGCGGTCCACCCCATGGATGCAGCAGCGCGCGACATCGCGCAGCGCATGGCGGAAGTCGGCGAGCGAGGGCGTGCCCTCGGCCCGGATGCGGGCAAGCCGCGTGGCGATTCGGCGGGCGGCAGCCAACAGGAAATGGCCGGAGCCGCAGGCTGGATCGATGACCGAGAGCTTCAACAGCGCCTTTGCGGGGTCGTCCGCCTCGGCTTCGGTCTTGTCGAGCACAGGGTCGAGCGCGGTATCGAGCAGCGCCTGAACGAGGCTGTCCGGCGTGTAGTAGGAGCCGGTGGTCTTGCGCTGGTTGCCCTTTTGCTCGGCCGCCTCGGAGGCGAAGACGAGCGTCTTGCCGTCGTCGCCGAGCTGCGGCTGGAGTTCGAGGAGAGATTCGTAGACCGAGCCCAGTTCCTCGGTCTCCATCGCGCGCCAGTTAACCGGGACCATGCCGTTTTTATCGGCAAGCCAGGAGAGGCGGTAGAGAGCTTCCATGAAGGCCCGGTTGCGCAGCGTGGCGGTTTCGAGGTGGGGTAGTCTGTCTTCCGCGAAGAGCCCGCCGAGCGCAGGCAGTGCAAGAGCCTGCTGGCCATGCGCCAGGGCGCGGAAGACGACCTTCACTCCCTCGTAGCGGTCATGATGCTTGTCCCAAGTGGCGGCGCGATAGCATTGTTTGCGCAGCGACTGCAGCGAGTAACCTTCGGCGTAAAGGTTGCGGGCCTCGGGCCTTGCCTTGTCTGGATGAAGGAGGTTGCGGTCTTCGGCCACCATAAGGAAGATCAGGCGGTAGACGAGGCGCAGGAGTTCGTTGAACCACTCAGTGAGGTTGACTTCTCCGGAGTGCAGTTTAGCCGCCAGATCGGGATTAGCTTCGAGGAAGCCAGAGCCGAGAAGCTTGAGGGCAAGCTGGACCTGATATGCTAGGCGATCACGCGCAGCTTCGCCTTCCTTGGAGCCGGCGTCGCGCCACCGCTCGAGGGGGCAATCGGTGGCGGGGGTCTCTGCCGCGCCAAAGCGGGAACGGTGGATCAAAAGCCAGAGCACGGCGAAGGAAGCGATGTCTTCGTTCGTGAACATCTGGGCGAGATCCGCCTCGATGTATGCGGGTCTGGTCAGCGAGGCATTATCACGCATCAGACGCAACTGCATGCCGTTGGTCACGATGCCCCACAGCGCATCGTCACTGTCGTTAAGATAGTCCTGAAGGGCAAAGGCCGGGGAGCGAGACCGGTCCGTAGAGAGCGTCGGGCTGCGTCGGTCAATTTGCTCCTGCGGCGGGACAACCACGATTGGCAGGCGACCAGAGGCCAACAACGCAATCGGCGCCGATGCGGCTCCGAGGTCGGCAAACCCGAAGGTTTCTTTAAAGAAACCTGAGATGAAGCGTGTCGCCGCGGCAGCCGATGGATGCTCGATCTTCGCGAAGGCGTCAAAATGCGATTGCCCCACACGAAAAGCTGTCGCGATTTCCTCACGGATCTGGAGACCCTTGCGAACCGAGTAGTCTTCAGGCGTCTGCTCTGGAGCTTGGCGCTGATCGATCTTGGCTATCATTGCAGGAGCAATCAGGTTGCCTTCCAGGCTCAGCGACGGCCAAGCCGACATATCAGTGATGGTTTTGCGCGCCATGATTACACTTCCCCCGGAACGAGCACGAAGAGGCCAATGACATCTGGTGGAATGATCGGCTCGACACTGACACGAGACGCCGAACCAGCGGCGGCCCGTAGGCGCGCATGGTCTTCAACCAACTCCGCAGCGCGCTTTCGGACAAACTCGGCAATCGGACCAGCCAGCAGATCCGGGAGTGCCGCCCGCGCCGCGTTGATCATGCGATCTCGGGCAACTGGTGCGAGGTCGGCAGTGGCGGGAGAGGCCAGCAGTTCGCGCACCTTGCTGCCGGAAGCAATGACGGTGTTGCTGTCGAGGGCAACGAGTGCTGCCTCTTCAGCCAGCAAAAGGCGTTCGCGTCTTGCATGAACCGTTAGCTTGTAACGAATGCGCAGGAGCGCAACGCGTGTCATCTGGGAGACGGCGGCACTTGGCCAGGCTCCGACACGACCGATGCCCAGGTCTGGCAGCGCTTCACTGTCCAGCGAAGCCTCAAGGAGGCTTTCCGCCAGGGAGGATGTCAGCGGATGTGTTCTGGTCAGGAGGGATGTCCCTGACGGCGCTGGCTCCTGCAATGCAAGCTTGATGGACCCTTTGAGGCCACGTTGTTCCAACGTTTCCTTCAGACTGGGCTGAAGAGCATGGATATGTGCAAGCTGCAAAGACTTCTTCTTTTCCAGTGGAACTCCGAACCGCGACATGGCGCGCTCGACAAATTCAAGCGTCTCATCCGGTGACCCGAGCAGAGATTTGACCTTCTCCCATTCGGGGGCGACCTCACTCGGCTTCATAGCATTTTGCGCAAAACGAGCACGCGACCGCTTTTCGTTTTCGCTTGCATCTCGCCACCGGGTCTCCATCACTTGGATTCCGTTGGTCAGTTGCAGGTCGAGTGTGAGCTGCTGTTGAGCCCCGCCACCGCGGCGAAGCATCATCGCGGCCATCAACGCATCGGTGACCGGTCCCCGCTCATCTGGTAGAGGAACAGTGACCCCAGTCGCCTTTCGGATTTCCTCTGCTTTTCGGAGAATCACGTCGAGCACGGCGCCGTCGATCGCGCTATCGGGCGAAAACATCATGATCGACCGCACGAGCTCGGCAGGCTGGCCAAAGCGATCCACACGGCCCTCACGCTGTTGATGGCGTGTCGGATTCCAGGAGAGATCGTAATGGATCACCGTGTCGAACAGTTGCTGAAGGTTTATACCCTCCGACAGGCAGTCGGTGGCAACGAGAATGCGCTGCTCATCAGCGTCAGAATTTACGGCCGCCATTTCCGCAACGCGATCGCGGCGTTCGTCCGGTGTCAGCTCTCCCGTCACTGCTTGCACATTCAGCTTCGGGAAGGTTTTGCGGAGCCCTTCCTTCACATGTTCCGCCGTCGCGAGGTAGCGGCAGAAAACGACAGGATTCGCGCCTTCCTTGATCAAAGGCTTGAGGGCCTTGATGAGGGCGTTCAGCTTGGGATCATCCGCTGAAAGAAGTGTGCTGGCCTTATCAAGCAGCCCTTGGAGCGCGGGATCGCTGGAGAAGATCGTGTTCGGCTCGATATCAACGGCGTCTTCATCGTCGCCATCCTCGTCATAGATCTGCGGCTCGAGGCGTTCATCTTCGTTAGACGCCCGATTTCGCAGCGCACTCATTGCCGCAGCAGGAGATGAGCCGACACACCGCATCAGTGCCAGCGTGCCCCAGAAGGCAAGACGACGATCCTTCTGCGTATCTCCCGCCCGAGAGACGACAGCGAAGCAATAATCGAGGACGGCCTCATGAAATGCTCGATGTTCGTCGTTCAGACGGTACGAGTATTCGGTGGTCTCGTGCTTGGGGAATGCACGGTTTTCGTCCCACGCCCCTTCGACGAGATCGACGCGCCGCCGCTGAACGAATTGTCTGGCAAGGCGCTCTCGGTACTTTGGGTCATCAAAGTTCACGGTCCCGAACTCCCGGTCGATCAACGACAGGAGCCGGGCGAAAGCTTCCTCATCCCCGGAATGCGGCGTTGCTGTCAGCAGGATCAGCCGACGCTCGGGATCGCGTGAAAGGCCTTGCAGCAAGTCGAAGCGCTGCTGCCTCCCTTTATGGGTCCCAACGCAGGCGTGGGCTTCATCTACGATCACGAAGTCTGGGCACGCCCTGGCAAAACCATCGCGACGCTTTTCGGCCTTGATGTAGTCGAGACTGACGACTGTGAAGGGGTAAGCATCGAACAATGTCTGCGCCAACGGTAGATTTCGCTCCAGACGTGCGGCCGTCCCGGAGGTGACGGCAACAGCGTCGATCCCGAACCTGTCCTTCAGCTCGATGATCCACTGATCAACGAGATGAGGTGGGCATAACACCGAAAAGGCGTCGACCTCACCACGATCCATGAGTTCGCGAAGAATCAGGCCCGCTTCGATCGTTTTGCCGATGCCGACGTCGTCAGCGATCAGTAGGCGCGGCACCTGTAGGCGCAAAGCCATCAACAACGGAACGAGTTGGTAGCTGCGCGGCTCGAATGCGAGCTGCGCGGCCGAGCGAAACGGCCCCGCGCCGCGACGAAGGGTCAGCCGGAGCGAATCCGCAAGGAGTGCCGCCTTCGACTGGACTGTCGGGCGAGCATCGTCCGGCAGGTCAAAGCGAGCAGCTTCGACAGGCGTCAGTTCGAGATCCGGTGCGAGAACGACGATGTCGTTTTCGTTACCTGAGAGTGGACGTAGAGCGAGGAGCCCCTCCCCGGGTGTCGGCAAAGCTACCCATTCCCGGCCGCGTGCTTTGATTAGATCGCCAGGAGTAAAATTCAGTGTCATATCAACCTGCAAAATTCTTGATGAAACCGTCTGGTAGCCCTTCGGACGAAACTTCGGGCAAGCTGTATACAACCCAGCCCTTGCTCATCGCATCCGCCTCAGCTTCCGATGTCAGCTCTTTGGTCGACGCAGCAACCATACTTGCACGCCACGCAAACTCGAACTCGACGCCCCCGAAACGTGCGGGCATTGTATCGATCTGAGGAATGCCAGCGGCTCCGAACGCCTCAAGCCAAGGCGATACCACTGCGCCTGGTGCTGCCTTTGCCGCTCGGGAAATCTCCCCGCGACTCAGATCGATTAGGAATTGCGCAACTTGTGGGCTCGCCCGATTGATCAACTCGTGGTCTGGCTGATTGAAGTAGGAGAGAAGGCAGCGATAGCAGCCACGCACGCAGCTCCCATCCTCTTTCTCCTGCAGCAGATCTGCATCCCCCGCCGCAATCGCAGCATCTACATTTTCGAAATGCATCAAGCCGAGCGCCGTCTTGGCGACCTCATTGATTGCTCCTCCGTCGTCAATCAGGCGCGTAAGCACGCCGGCTCCGCCTTCGGTCGCCTCATAGGTGAGAATTGCTCGCCTGTTATCTCTCGCAGGCAACGGCTCACTCAGAATTTCACCTTCCTCAAGTTGGAAGACCACCTCTATCCCACGCAGCAATGCATATTGGACCGTTGCGATCGTTTCTGGCTCGTATTGTTCTGGCCTTTCAAAGCGGAGCAGCAAGGCATTCTTTCGGTCGCGAACGATTGGCACTATTTTGACCGGTTTCACCACATCCGGCGGCACATCCGTGTCACCATCCTCACCGTCAGACTTCGCCCAGTAACCGGATCTTGGATCGATATGGAAGCCGAAGACGGTCTGATCCCTTCGACGCTTAAGGCCCTTGTTCAAGCGACTGATTTCAGCGCTATTGGCGTATTGAAGTGACAGGAGCGACGTTTCTTCGCAGACGAACTTGGCGTTGCTCACCTGGACCTGACCGTCCTTCTTCGGCCAGGAGAACACGGTCTGGATATCAAAGCCCTGCCGTACTCGTTCTTCATCGTTTGCCGTAATGCGCTCAGTCGGGGCCGCTTCTACATTGTCGATACGAAGCGTCTTCTTAATGGGGACCTCTCCGGCCATGTGATTGTCGCACCCGTGACAACGCTCGACTTCGCCTTCGTGGGACGCACCACAGTTGGAGCAAATGTAGATGTCCTTGGTCGCCAATTCGGATCCATCGCCTTGGCGTACCTCTGGGGGCAGCTTAGCCTTCATAACCCGGTAGGCACGGCCTTCATGGTATATCAGACTGCGCGGCCCGAACTCGGAAATGGCCAGAAATCGTGCCCTGGACAGGAATGTGCCGGTTTTCCCTTCACCGGGTACAAACGCGTACAGCGGTAGGCGTGGGAAATTGTACCCAGGCAGGAAGCCTTCCGTCGCAAGATACCGATACGAATAGAAATCGGATCCATTCGAGGCTTTGCCTTGTTCGAGAATTGCAATTTGATCCTGGGCTTGCATCTGCGCGGCTTTGATCTTACGTCGGTCCGCTCCTGAGAGCCCAGTGATCTCCGAGCGCTTGTTCGCCTCGGCCAACTGCGTTCTTGCGGAGCTGTAGAGCTCACGCCAACGGTCAAATGCCCGATCAAATGCTTTCGGCGCGTTCATGGCTGTTTGAAGAACGAACTCGTCCGGATCTTCCATCCAGATTGGGATCCTGCCACCATCGGACGCCAGAATCTGTTTCAGAACTCGCGCCATAGGACCGCGTGCCTGAGAGGCAACAGTAGACTTCGAAATTACCGCCAGAACCTCATCATTCAGCGGGAATTTATCGCCGTGAAGGTCTAGGATTTCAGGAATATCTGGGGAAAGCGCCAATTTCGCTTCCGCGAGCCAAACCGCATGAAGGTGCGACCGGACAAGTTCTTCATTCGTGATGTCGAGTGCTGGTGGACGAACGACACCGGCCACCATATCATTGCGCCGTTCAAAGAAATACTGGTCATGCGGAGATCCCGAAGCGCAGTACGTCACGACAACCGCCGCCTGCCCAGACCGTCCGGCACGTCCAGCGCGTTGTGCATAATTCGCTGGCGTGGGCGGTACGTTCCGGAGATACACGGCGTTCAATGCGGAAATGTCGACGCCGAGTTCCATCGTTGGGGAGCAGAATAGCGCTGGCAAAAATCGGTCGGTTTCGCCGGTTGCTCGAATTTCCGTGCGGTACTCCGAGGTCGCGAGATGTTGCATATCATCCTGTTCGAACCGGAACCGCCATTCTCGCCATTCGCGCTGTTTCTGCGATACCTGCGCCGTATGTTCACGGCCCTCCAGCCCCCAGTAGGTACTGCGCCCATCGCCAAGGTCATTTGCGATCGCGGTGTAAAGGTCATGAAAGTATCGGTTGCCGCGCTGGCTTTCATCAGAAAGCGCGGGCCCGGGGATAAGCCGGACTGCGGATGGTGACAGGCGCCAGCCTGTCACGTCACCATCGAGCTCGACGGGCACAAGTAGCCCTTCATCGCTCAGAAAGGCAAGCACTCCCTCCATGAACTCGTAATACTCATCCTTGTTCAGCTTCGCGCCTAGGACGGACTTCCGGTTCAGGAACCTTGCGATTCTGGAGTTGGGGCCAGCCCGGAGAAGAGTTTGTTCTTCGCGAAGCGTGACCACATTCTTGCTGCCCCCGCGCAGGACCAGGGAAGAGCGTGCTCTCGGGTTCTCCTTCTGGTCAATTGCCCATGGGGCTTGAAGAAGTATTCGGGATTTCTGCGCCACACCATCGAGGACAGTCAGGTCTAGGGCCTCGGTCTGAACAGCCAGGCCTTCGAGCATCGCAGACAATATAGCCTTGAGAATAGCCTGCCGCTGAGCGATGCGGAGATCGCCAAGAGCTGGATGGATGGCCATGAAGCGCTCGCGATCTTCAGAAAGTTCCTCAAGGCCGAGGAAATTCACATCGATCAAATTGAGAACAGACAGGCTGGGGTTGGTGAAGCGCCATCCACGGCGTAGGTCGGTCCAGACACGATGGGCGAGCACTTTAGCGAGCGAACGCTGTGCGTCTTCACGGATAATGGCGCCAACATTCGCGTCGAGAAGCCAATGCTGCCGAGCCTGCTTGTTGACTGCGGTGAAACCAAGCGCCTTCACTACCTGAAGGCCGAACTCGTCTTCTGCAAGGCCTTCTGAGCCAGCGGAGATCACCGCGTGAAGAATGGCTCCGCGCAACAGACTTACAAACAAGAAGTCGTTGAAATGACCTGACTGCAGTGCGGCATCCTGACGGTTGTCGGTAAAGCCCAGCAGTTTGCGCTTCGTCGCAGGTACGCCGCTGCCCGGTTTGTTCATCCACTCCAGGGCACTGGCCACGAGCAGTGTTGTCGCAGAACTCCGCCCTTCGCCAGAGAGCCCGGCAAGCTTGCTGCGTTCACGCATGCCTTGCGTGGGCTCGTCATGACAGCAAAGGCAGAAAGCAAACTTCCCGGGGATGAACCAGAAATCGTTGCCGCCCGCTCCATGGCGGCCGTCTGCACCCACCGCATATGATATTGGGGTGCGCTTCTTACGATAGCCTCTCAGCCGCTCGATGCCATTCTTTTCCTCCCGCCAACTCTCAGGGTAGCCCTCAAGCTCCCCGGAGAACTGAAAGTAACTATCGTCGACATTTACTGGGCAGAGATAGCCGGCAACCTCGTCGTCCTCAGTATCGAGCGGGGTGTCATCAATGCTTCGGGGAAGAAAACGCAAATCCCCATCATCCTCGACCTTCGTCACGACATGGTATTCTTGGCCACAGTTTCTGCAAAAACGCGTCGGATAGAGGCGGTTGCCAGGCGCATCCGGATCTTCAAGCTGCCCCTCGAGAAGAATCCGCCGGGGTCGGGCTGTGAGTGTCGTAAATACTTCGCCTGCGCCGGAGATGAAACGATGGAGCTTGAAGGCGAGAAAAGCACCATCCTTTGTGCCGCCGCGCTCATTCTCAGGCAGACTTGTCCGCGTTAGGAACGTTTCGAGATAGTGGCGGCAGGTTTCGGCGTCGACCCCAGTGGCCAGCGACAGCTTTTCGACAGCCTGTTCGAACGGGATCGGCCTTTTTCTCCGGAGTTCGAGCCCGTCGTCCAATCCGAGCTCCAACTCCGCCCACACCGAGAGCGGGTGGTGCTTCAGGGCCGCGTCGTCGAGTGCGTCCGGGAGGGGCTGCGTTAAGACCTTGCTCAAGGCGCCAACGACATGCTCAGTTTTCAAGGCGTCATCGGTGGCACGCTGCAAGGACTCGTCGATGACCGCATCCGGGCCAATCTCGGTGCCAAACAGTCGTGACGCGACCTTCGCGACGGCGAGTGCGCGGCTCTCATCCGAGCCCTCGGATGCCATCGTTGCCGAGGTGCCGATGCAGATCGGCTCTTTGTCAGGAGAGCATCGATCACGCAGACGCCGAACCAGGACTGCAACATCGGCTCCCTGGCGTCCGCGGTAGGTGTGAAGTTCGTCGAGAATTATGAACTCGAGGCCAGATGCGTTTGCGATTACCTGCGAGTCCAGATCGTCCTGCCGCGTCAGCAGCAATTCGGCCATCATGTAGTTTGTCAGGAGAATATCTGGCGGGTTGGCGGCAATTCGCTCGCGTTCTTCTCGGCTTTCCTGACCAGTGTAACGCTTTACCACTGGCCTGAAATTATCAGGTAACCCGGAACCAGCGATGAACTTGTCAATCTCCTTCATCTGGCTATTGGCCAGGGCGTTCATCGGATAGACGATGATTGCCGATGTCCGCCGCGGTTTTCCCGCGCGACGAGCACGGATAATTGCGTCGACAACTGGCACAAAGAAGCACAGGGATTTCCCCGAACCTGTGCCGGTCGTCACAACGTAGCTCTTGCCTTGTTTCGCCTTCGCAATTGCTTCGGCTTGGTGACGATGGAAGCGAAGGGGTGTCGCTCCGAACCGGAAAACCTTGCCCGTGCCCTCATCAAGGTCACCTGTGGCGACGAGTTCATCGACCGTCGGCCCAGCCATAAAGCGCGGGTTGAGTGATAGGAGGGCATCAGGCCAGAACTTTCCGGCGTCGTACTGCGCGTCGATCTCGGATTTCAGGTCAGGCGCCCGAATCGCGCTGAAGGAACGCGAGAAGTGCTCATATGCGTCGATCAATTGGTGATCAAACTCAAACGCTTTCATCAAGATGCCCAACTACCTGAACGACAATAATTGTTTACGATAAACACCAAGTAGTGAAAGTACAATTGACTTTCCGACTGCCGAATTTCGGAAAAAGCCGCGCCACTTCAGCAACTTTCACGGTACTGAGCAATGGATGCCGCATTGGCGTATAGGCTCGTGCGATAAAGTTCGAACGAGGAGATAAGCGGAAATAATTTCCGCTGGGGCCGGGAGCGGAATGGCAGCTTTGGCATCATGCAATTCAAAAGCTGACATATCTACTACGCCAACTTCAGCGCCAGCTTGCCTCTGGCAAATCTCACTTACGATCAGCCGCAGCAAGTTTCGCGCAAAATTGCATGGCCAAGTTGAACGCACGCAATGAAAGGGATTTTTCGCTATGGCTGATTTCAGTAGTGATCGGGCGATGATGGCGTCCTCTAAAACTTACAGCAAAGTGATTTCTGAAATCAAAAAAGCCTGGCTCGAGGCATTTGGAGATGAGCTCGTGGTCCGCGGATCCGCCCCGACTTCCCGGTTCGAAAGTATGGTGGATGAACTCCGCAGGCGCTGGGCACGACGCGATGATAAGGAGCGTCTGATCGTGGCCCTTGACCTCGAAGAAGGGGGCAATGAGAAGAAGAGTGTTGAAGAAGTCATCGAGAAGCTTGCTACCGGCAACCTTGTGAAAAGCGTTGACGATCTTACCGCGAATCAAATTTTCTCTGCCATTCACGCGGTTGCACTCGACTCCAGTTTTGACAACGAGCTTGTCGAGATGGGATTGGACGAATTCCTGCGCTTGGTCGTGCGTCGGATCTTTGACGACAACAAAATCAAGGGCCGGATCAATATCGGGCCGAACCGACATTTCCCTAGGCTTTTTCAGTGGCTCCGCGAATACGCCAACAACACAGAGTGGGAGGATGGCATTGGGTTGAAAATTCGCAACCTGTCTGGACGGGGGCGCGTCGCACAATATCCGACTGATCCGAAGCTGCTCAAGGTCGTGATTGATCGCGGGTATCTCTGATGCTTCGACAAAAATGAGATCTTGCGCCGTGCACATTTCGTGCGAATTAGGCAACTTCGTATTTTATCTTGTACCGCTATCGTTCTAGCTTTGATCGTGGAAACCATAAGTGCATCAGATTATCACTAATTCAGAGTCATGGTGGCTGCCATGGCAAATATGATCCCATCGTCGACCAAGGACTTTCACGATAGCAGAGGGGAAGAGAAAGTCTTCTACGCGCTGCGAGGTCTTCCCGATCACGTCACGGTGATCCATTCGCTGAGGTGGCTGCATCCGGGTCGCAATCTCAAAATGGACAAACGGATAGGGGCCCAGGGCGAAGGCGATTTCGTCATCTTCGATCCCACACAGGGAATAATGGTCATCGAAGTCAAGGGCGGTGAAATCTGGTGCGAGCGCGGAGAGTGGCACCAGAAGAATCGAAAGACAGGTGATCATAAGGTGATCCGCCCGGAAGAGCAGGCGAGCAACACCGTCTACCGTATTCGGGAGGAGTTGATCGACCGCGCGCCTCACCTGGCAAAACTCTTGTTTTGCCATGCGGTCTGGTTTCCGGAAGGAATGCCGAACAGAAGCAACCTCCCATTCAATTGCCCATCCGACATCGTATTGGACGAGGAAGATATTGCTCGCCCTGGCCAGGCAATCGACCGCGCTTTCGCACATTGGCGGCACGCCTTGCCAAACCGCGGTCAGGCGAATGAAAAGGAAGCGAAAGCCGTCCTCGATGCCTTGGCGCCTTCATTTTCTTTGGTGCCTTCAGTCAGAAGATCGGTGGAAGAGCGCGAGGAACAACTCGTGCAAATGACCCGCGAACAGGCCAGGATTGTTGCCTTTCTTGATGAGCAGCACCACGCGGCGATCCATGGTGCGGCCGGAACAGGCAAGACCATGATCGCTTTGGAGAAAGCTCGCCGCCTTGCAGGACCGAACGATCAGGTGCTGTTCCTTTGCTACAACAACGCGCTCCAACGACACCTGCAGCAGTTTCACAAGCATCCGCATGTCACGTTCGCAACTTTTCACGGACTCGCCAGGGAGCTGGCGGGGCCGGGCGGTTCGCTTGATGACGCGGAACGAAAGCTGCTGAACTTGCTCGTGGATGACGGCCCGCTTCCCTACGATCATCTGATTGTGGATGAGGGCCAGGACTTGACGGATTGGCTTGAGTTCTTCGGAAGCCGCTTCCGAGATAGCACCTTCTACGTGTTCTACGACCGGAATCAGATCATGCAGGCCGGCGATCTTACATGGCTCGACTCGATCCCATGCCGCCTTGTGCTCGGTAGAAATTGCCGGAACACTGACGAGATCGCCCGTGTCGCATATCGCGCTGGAGGGCTAAACGTAAGTCCAACTCTTGGCCTGAGCGGGCCAAAGCCGGTCTTACACGTGGTCGACACGATCGAGGAAGCCGCGCGCCTTACGGAAAAGCTGTTGGTTTCCGCTCGGGAGGAGCAAAAAGCGCGACCTGACGAAATGGCCGTCCTAACGCTCGCGCCCCCGCCCGATGGCAGTCCATTAAACAGCATAAGTCCACAAGGACTAAAGCTTTCAGGAGATCCGTCAGAGGGATCCGTCAGCGTCATGACGGCTTGGCGGTTCAAGGGCCTTGAGGCGAGCATAGTGATCGTCCCAGACATCGATTTCAATCAAGCCGAAGACACGAAGTGGCGAAACCGACTCTACGTCGCGTGTTCGCGTGCCCGCCAGCAAGTTCACCTCATCGCAATTTCAGCCGGACAAAACCCAGCGAGCGCCGCTACGGTATTTGCGGACTCAGAAAAAGTTCGTCGAACTTGGCGCGCGCTTGCAAAGCAACTGGGCGCAGAACTTTCACAGGGAGGAAAAAATGATCCTGTCTAAGAACACAGAACTCGGCGAGTTCGATGTCATCGGCACACAACCCCATATCCAGAAGGTCTGGGCCGAGATAGAGAAGTCCCTCCCTAAATACTGGGCGAAGTTTGTCGCAGCGCAGCCGGCCGCGGCCGCAGCCAAGTTGGCTTCCCATTTCGGCGGTGCGAAGCATCCGCCAAATAATTCTTCGGCAGCGCTTCAGGCTTTTGCAACAGCGGTTGAGAAATTCGAGAGGGCCGCTCCGAAATATCGCGATTTTTTCGATCCGGACGCCATGGAGGAGTTTTCGGACTCTCCCACGAGTTTCAAATCCCATCTCGCGAAAGAAATTCCTGTCATAGCGGGTACGCTCAATCAGCGGCGGCCCGAACTGCAGGAATGGCAGCACGATTTCCGCAGGGCGAAAGCCAATGATCTCTTGACCGTCTTTTCAAACATAATGGATTTCAAAGAAGATTGGGCTGCAACGAAGAGTGAGGCCGTATTTTCCAAGTTTGACAGTCGGGAAGAATTTGGGCTCGACGAACTCGACACCGACGAAACGATGACGCTCTCGAGCGTTATCGGGATGGGTATCAAAAGTATCGTTCTGTTCCATCTGGATCCGCGAATTTTTCCGCAGCGTGCCCGCACAGACCTTTACGGTCTCTATTTTCTGTCGGGAATGCAGGACTTCGGCTTGGCAAGCAAGTCATCTGAGTTTCTAATGATTAACGATCGGGAACCCGCTTCGAATGGCAGCCTGATCATGGAACATAATTTCTGGTATCCGTACGGCCTCTTCTCGGCGTATGCGATCCGCATCTTCCGATGGCTAGACGAGCAAGTACGCGCCCTCGGAGGCGCACTCGACACCAAGGTCCGATATGTCTACGTCTCGCATTTCCTCGCCGCGGTTTGTGCGGAGCATGCAGAACATATGAAGGTCATGCGCGCGCACGATCGTTTCGGAAATCCCTCATGACAACAACGACTGTTGAGGCACTCGCAAAGTGGTTCCCGGAGATCAACGCTTTTCGTGATCGGCAGGAGAATGCTATCGATCGCTTGCTTCACGATCAGTCGGCGCTACTCCTGATGCCTACCGGCGCGGGCAAGACTCTGACATACCAACTGCCCGTCCTCCAAAAGGGCGGCATCAGTTTGGTGATTTCGCCGCTGATTGCACTCATGAGAGAGCAGGTCGAGAAGCTGACAACGAGGGGGATAGGAGCAGTCGCCCTTGGTGGCCTAGACCCCGCCGAAGCGCAAGCGGCCCTTGCTAGATTTCCCTGGGAAAGCGGCGCCGGTTTTCTGTTCACATCACCGGAGAGGCTCGAAACCGATGGCTTTCTGGAACACGTATTGAACGCCCATCGGCAGCGGATAGTTCAGGTTACTATTGATGAAGCTCACTGCATATCTCAGTGGGGACACGATTTCAGACCTGCTTACAAAGCTCTGCCGCGGTTCCTGGATCGGGTCTTCGGTCCCAGTGGATGGCCACCGCGGCTTTGTCTGACAGCAACTCTCGACCCGCCAAGCGAGGAGGAAGTCAGAACTGACTTCAGGCTGCAGCCGTCGGATGTCGTGCGAAGCGACCATATGCTACGCTCCAATCTCGATTTAAGCTACGAGACGTACAGCCATACCGATACCAAGCTCGCGGCCCTCGACGATCTGCTGGAAGAACATCGTGGCGAAAAGATCATTGTATACGCGCACCTCAAACAGAACAAGCGTGGCGGGACCCGAACGATCGCCGAGCGTCTGCGCGCAAAGGGCCACAAGGCTGAGGCATTCGATGCTGACTTGCCACTGAGCGAGCGAGATCGCGTGGCAAGCTCCTTCAAAAGCGGGGAAAGTCTCGTTGTCTGCGCGACCGGCGCATTCGGAATGGGCATCGATATTCCGGACATCCGTGGTGTCGTACATTTGATTCCGCCGGAGTCATTCGAGCAATACTATCAGGAAGTCGGTCGTGCAGGCCGTGATGGCAAGCCAGCCTTCGCAAAATTTCTCTATTTCTCGAAGAATGGAGAGGTTCGCCGCGAGATGATTGAAGCCAGCCTTACGACGCCAGTGGCGGTAATGCAGAGCTGGAACGACCTCATGGACTCCTGCGGGCAAAACGATTTGAAGCTGATCGATCCCCAGATGGTATTCGACGGAAAGGACTATAACTACGCTCTTTTCCACGCGTTCCAGAGGCTGGGGGCCATCGATGTCGTAGCCCGCGGTCCAATGCGGCTTGATGTCTACGAGCCCAAAGGACCAGATGGGTTGCAGCTCATCAATCGACTTCGCGCCAACACAAAGACTGGCAACTTTCTGGCGGCATTCCGGAAGATGTCGCTCGATCCCGCCGACGGGTACCGTCAGGTGTTTGAACTGCAGGTGAGCGGGCAATTAAAACTCGTGAGGAGCCCAGGCAACTGTCTGATATTCCGAACAAAGGATTTGACAAATGTCCAAGCGGACCAGATCTCGACCGATATCAATATAAAGGTTGAAAATCGGCTCAAAGAGTTCGACACGTTCAGAGCAGTCATGGAGACCGGGATGGATATAGAAAAAGTTTTGGCAAAAAAGTTCGCGAGTCGCTCCTGAGACATCTGGTACCGATCGAGCGAATAGCGCCGGACTTCCAGAATGGCGCTGTAGATATCAGCCGAACGCGTTCTTACGGCGCTGATGACGTTTGAGAGCATTGTTGTGAGGCACGTCAATAAATCACAGCCTCCACCCTGCGCGCTACTAAAAGATCGACAGGATGCCCTTCTTGATATTGAACGAAGGTCCGGCTGTTATGATTAGCCGTCTGCCACCCGCCGTTGTCAGGACTAACCAATCGCCTGACTGCCGCCAGCGTCGTGCGAAATTCCTCGGCCACCGCCCCAAGATTGACCAGCTAGCAAGCGGTAGCAAGGTGGATGACGAAATGGGAAGTGAGCAAAAATTATGTGTTCGCGGGTATCTATAGTCAGATAGAACGAATCCAGTCGACTGCTACGAGAGATTGCCTTGCCTGTCACCTTAAACCTCTACCTCGACGATTCCGGAACTAGACATCCCACCTACAAGGTCGGGAAGAAAGCGGCGCACGGGTACGACTGGTTCGCACTGGGTGGAATTCTGGTTCGAAGTGACGAAGAGGACAACGCGCGAAAACTTCACGCACAGTTCTGCGAGAAATGGGAAATCACTGCGCCCCTGCACTCATCGGAAATCAGATCGCAGAACGAGAATTTCGATTTCCTGCGAGGCTGGGAGAAGGACAAGCTGGGAGCATTTTACGAGGAGCTCTACATTCTTATGCGAGAGGTGCCCGTGGTCGGTATCGCGTGCACTGTCGACCGTCCTGGATACTGTGGACGATACCTCGAACAGTACAAGCAAAATCCTTGGATGCTCTGCAAAACCGCATTCACGGTTGTTGTCGAACGCGCCGCGAAATATGCTATCGCCGCGGGCATGAAACTGCGCGTGCACCCTGAGCGCTGCAACAAGGCTGAAGATGCGAAGCTGGAGGGGTATTACAAGGCTCTAAAGACGGAGGGAATGCCGTTCGCTAAGGACAACTCCGATAAGTACGGCCCCTTGACCCCCGAGCTGTTGAACCAGGCGCTCTACGAGTTCAAGACCAAGCTGAAGACTTCGCCGATGGCGCAACTGGCGGATCTGTATCTATGGCCGATCTGCATGGGCGGCTATCATGCCAGTAATCGTCCTTACCAGCGCCTGACCGAAGACGGAAAGCTGATTGATTGCCGCATCAAGGAAGACGAGCGGCCGATGCTCGGATCAAAATATAGCTGCTTTGAGAATGTCGAACGGAAGGCCTAAAAACTCAAAAAGCCTCCGACGTTTCCATCAAGGCTTTTGGGCGACCGCAAAGGCGATCTCGTGGGCCAGGCCCGACTGAATAACTATCGTAGCCGATGATTTGTTGCAAGGAATTTTTCGTTAACCCGAATTAACCCGACGGTGGCACGAACACAACGCTCGTCGAAATCATACCTAGCTTATTACCTCGGAACCTATCACGAAGCCGCGGTCATTGTCGACGTCGTAGCGCGCGATGACGTCCACTGTCACCGTCCGCGCATCTAATGTCGAAATTTTTAGCGCACGCGCGCTAGCTCGTACATATATGCCATAGGATGCCTGGTCATCGTCTCGCGCTGTTTGCGGTTGAACGCGAGGCCACCGCTGAACATATCGGCGACCGCTGAACCGATATCCTTCCAGTTCGAACCGAACACAGCGCCGCCTACGCCCGCGAGAGCGGACGAAAGATTGCCGGCACCTGTCGCTGCCGTTGCGGCGGCCGCAATTCCTGCGATTACTACTGGCTTCAGGACGAACTCGATACTGTTGCCGCCTAGCTCGCTGCGGAGATCGCGGAGATCTTCCGCCATCTTTTCTCGGAAAATGCGGTTGATCTCATCGCGGTCGAACTGATCGATCGCCCCGTCGAGGGCACGTATGTGTGCCTGCACTCTATCGGCATACGTATGCCGAAGCTTGCGATAATCATCACCTCGGCGTTCCTTGGCCTCGCGCTTTCGGAAGGCGATGAGATTTTCAATAGGAATGCTGCCAGCATCGATCAGATCGAGCGTAATCGGCACAACCTCTGCCGTTGTACCCGGTCGCTGACCGCTGCTGCCGATCATCCCATAAGCCATCAATCGGTCAGTTACACGCGCGAACTGCGTTCCTGCGCATGCGTCGGCTAGCTTAGCCATCACCATAAGGCCGCCGTCTTGGGTGAATGGAAAGTCTCCGTTGGGGAACTGCCCAGCGGTGAGCCCGTGCTCCTTCATCAGATCCCAGGTTCGCATCGAGAATTTCTGCGGCCAGATCTCGTAAGGATCCTGTGGCCGATCGACCTCGCCAACCCAATATAGGCTCGGTGGTAGACGCCTCGCCAGTAACGTCGTCTCAATCGCTTCGTGCGCGCGTCGCTTCTGCGCTTCATTAGGAACTATCTTGGCTCCGACCAGCTCCCACGCTTCAGCCAGATCTGCCTTATCGTGGTATTCCGGCGAATAGTGTTGTTCCGGGACGATTGTGTGCAACTGATCCCAAAGGAGAAGCGACGATTGCATAAGCGAGCGGCTGTGTACCGTCGTCCGCGGATAATATACTGCCGATCTCATCGTTCCCTCACTAGCTGACCAAATGCGCCTCGATTTTTTTATTGGGCATCAGACTGCTTTGGCGCATTACCGTACATCAGCTTTTTGCTTTTTCCCACGTCGGGTACAAGAGGTTGGTGACGGCTCAAACGTGGCAGCCCGCCGCTCGGCCAAAGCCTTCACCCGCTCACCCCCGAATTTCCCCATCGCCCGGCCTCGGCTCGAGTAACCCGCGCAGGCCCGCCTCACTTGTTGCGGTTGGCGTCCGTGATGCGAAGGCCGTAGTCACGCTCCAGCATTTCGACAACTTTGACCAGCGCCCGAAAGATGCCCAGCTCGTTGCTGCCGAACTGATAGCGTCCCGTCATCAGCACCTCCGGATCGATGTCCGCAGGGACGTATCGGCGCTTTAAGCTCTCGTCGCCCTTGTCGAATTTCACGGGATATCGGAACGACCGCCCTTCACCTTCCCAGATGCCCCCAGGGCCGTAGTTCTGGATATTGGCGTTGTAGCATTCGTCTCCGATAATGCCTTCCATATCAATCAGCAGATTCTTGATCGGCTCGATCCTCGCCCGAAGATCCCTGACGTAAATAAATCGCCGGGCGCCTGCCACGACATGATCGCGCTGCCCCGTGAAGTCATCGGGGAATGACTGCTCAGCTTCATTTTTCAGTCGGGAGATTTCTTTGGCGGGCACACCGTCGAACCTGGCGGCATGCAGTTCTTGAAAAGCTTCGATTTCGAGTTTGGCCATGGAGAGCCGCTCGTCCCAGCTCTCGGAAATCTCAGAGACAGCGGCAACGATGCTTTCATGAAAGCTGGCAGCAGTCCCGAAGTCCAGCGCTTCAAGCTCAAGATAGGCGGCTGTTTCGGTTTCGATAGTGTGGGCAACCATAACGGCATCATCGCCCCAGCCATCGATTGCCGACTGTCTGATGGCGGCGGCAACATCACTTGGCATTTTCTTGTTCTTCATCGGCAATCTCCTCGGGACACTGACATTTTTGCATGCCGGCCAAAGAACGAGCCACCGATTTCTTCACGCATATTTCCCGTTTCGGCATTTGATAACATTGCGGTCCTGACAGTCCCTGCCTTTCCCTCTCAAAATCATCCTCACGCCACGACGGGCCGACGCTCCCTGCTCTTTTCGGTTGCCGCTACGATAACTGAATGGCATCACATGAACGACCGAAATGTGGGCGCAAAGCGGACGTCCATGTGGTTTGTCACCTGCTCGTGAATTCGTCATTAGAGCGGAAATTATTGCCGCTCGACCGTCCAGTTGACTGATAACCAAAGCCAGGGCACAAAGGTGGCATCCACGGTCGCTCGCGATTGGAAAACAGAGGGGATTTCAAGGCTTTTCAGCTAAGCCATTGAAATTATATGAGAATTCAAGCCCCCAGCAAGCCATTTTTGGACCTATTCCCCTCAGTTTAATCGCTGCCATTCCCCACCAGAAAAAGTGACGTCTTTGCAGCTACTTGCCGCGATTTCGCGTCAAGAACCATGTGAGGTCCTCCAGATCCCGGGGATGCCTGGAGCTCTGTAAAAAGACGGCTGTGGACCCCTTTCGAGTACCTCAAACAACCCGAGACCAACGACAGTGCTGGGGCCGGAAGTTGAAAGTCGGGTTTGCGCCGCAGTAGATAGGATTGCCGCCGTTTGCTTCGACGTCCTCCGCGGGGCCTGCGAATGCCATCACCATAATCACAGTTCGAAGGCAGTCATCGTCGCCAAGGTGCATTTGTGGCGGAGGCCTGAAGCCGCAGCCGCTTTTGACATAAGAGAAGCTCTGCACACGCCTCACTATGAATCAGGTCTCATTGAGAATTGACTGCGCGACGAGGTGACCGTCGCCGAAGTCGATGAGGCGCACCTGTTCCGGGGCTTCGCCGACCTTCCACACCGGGCTCGGGATCTCGCCCGCCAAGCGCAGGCCGGTCGCCCTTTCGCGACGCGGGTCCGGAACCGGGACCGCTTCCAACAGGCGCCTGGTATAGGGATGCTGAGGATTGCCGAAAAGCTGCGCGCGCGTTCCCATCTCCACGATCTGGCCGAGATACATGACGGCGACGCGGTCGGAGATGTTCTCCACCACAGCCATGTCGTGGCTGATGAAGAGGTAGGTTACCCCGCTTTCCTTCTGCAGGTCGCGCAAGAGGTCGAGCACCTTGGCCTGGATCGACACGTCCAATGCCGCAACGCTTTCGTCGCAGACGATCAGCTTCGGCTTCAGCGCCAGCGCGCGGGCAATGCAGATGCGTTGACGCTGGCCGCCTGAAAACTGGTGAGGATAGCGATTGTAGACGCTGGTCGACATCTCGACGCGATCAAGCAATTCGCGCACGCGCGCCTTCTGTTCGGCCGGCGTGCCGATCCCGTGGATAACCAGCGGTTCGCGGATGAGCTCGCCGACGGTCATGCGCGCATCGAGCGCCGCCATGGGGTCCTGGAAAACGATCTGGAGATCGCGTCGGATCGCCTTGCGGCCGGCGGAGTCAAGATCACCCATGGCCTGGCCGTTGATCTCGATGCGACCTGCATGGGGCACGAGCCCGACCAGCGCTTTCGCCATTGTCGACTTGCCGCAGCCGGACTCTCCGACCAGCGACAGCGTCTCACCTCGAAAGATCTCCAGCGAGACATGCTCGACCGCATGGACGCGGGCAGCAACGCGGCCAAGAAGACCCTTTCGGATCGGGAAATTCACCGACACATCATCATAGCGCACGAGCACGTCGCGAGTTTCCGGCTCGGGCCGCGATGCCCCGGCACCGATCCGTGGTACGGCGGCGAGCAGGTCGCGCGTGTAATGCTCTTGCGGGGCATCGAACAGGTCGACCGTGTTGGCGGCCTCAACCATCTTGCCCTTGCGCATGACGATGACGCGGTCGGCCATCTCCGCCACCACGCCCATGTCATGGGTGATTAGGATGACGGCGGTGCCGAGTTCCTCCTGCAGGTCCCGCAACAGGTCGAGAACTTCACGCTGAACCGTCACGTCGAGCGCCGTCGTCGGTTCGTCGGCGATGAGGACGGCGGGGCGCAGCGCAATCGCCATGGCGATCATCACGCGCTGGCGCATGCCGCCAGAAAGTTCGTGCGGATATTGCTCAAGTCGCTTTTCGGGCTGGGAGAGGCGAACGGCCTTGATCGACTCGAGCGCGCGGGCTCTGGCCTGCGACACCGACAGAGATTCGTGCGCGCGGATCGCCTCGATCAATTGGCGGCCGATACTCATGACCGGATTGAGCGCGGTCATCGGCTCCTGGAAGATCATGGCGATGCGCGCGCCGCGCATCGCCTGCATTTTTTTCTCGGGCAGGGTCGTCAGTTCTGTTTCGCCGAAGCGGATGGAGCCACCCGTCACCCGCACGGCGGGTGCGGGCAAGAGCCCCATACAGGCCAGCGACGTGATCGACTTGCCCGAGCCGCTTTCTCCCGCGATCGCAAGCGTCTCGCCTCGATGAAGGTCAAAGCTGAGCCCATCGACCAGCGGAATGAGCCCCTGGTCCGAGCGGGCAGAGACCCGCAGGTCGCGAACCGACAAGACGACGTCGGCTGTTGATTCGAGCACGGGAGAAAGCATGGCTGCGGTCATTCGAAGACGGCCCTCGGGAAGTAGAAGCTGACCACGACATTCGGCATGTCGACGATCTCGGAAATGCGAAGATCGCCACAGGTCGAGACGAGCATGTAGGCATCGACTGGATCCATCTTCTGCGTCGTTGCGAGAAGATCGACCATGTTGGCGACGGCATCCTTGGCCGCGGTCCACAGGTCAGGACCGATGCCGGTCGTGACCTCATACCCCTTGGCGTCGAGATGACGCGTGACCGGGCCCGGCGTCGTGAAACGCGGCGTCTTGAGCGGCTGGTCCTTGATCAGGTCGAGCGTCAGCACGACGTCGAAGGGGCTTTCGATTGCGGTACCGCAGACCTCGCCATCGCCCTGGGCGGCGTGGGTATCGCCGACAGAGAACAGCGCGCCGTCGACCTCGATCGGCAGATAGAGCGTCGTTCCGGCGGACAGGTCGCGGATGTCGAGATTGCCGCCGACGCGCCTCGGCGGGACAACCGTATGGTGACCCTTTTCAGCGAGCGCATTGCCGATGGTCCCGGCAAAGGGTTTAAGGGGCACGCGCCCGTTCTTGCCGAACAGGGCCGGCTCCATGCTCGTCGCGTCGAACTTCCAGACATTGAGCGCGGGCACGGTGAACTGATCGGCAAGCAGGCCGAAGCCGGGAATGTTTGCCGTCCAGCCGAAACCGGCGCCGTCGCGAAGCTGCGGTGTGAAGCTCTCGATCGTCACCTTCAGCACGTCACCGGGCTTCGCACCATCGACGTAGATCGGACCAGAGACCGGGTTGATCTTGGCGAAATCCAGCGCGACCACGTCCTCGACGGTGGACTGGGGACCAAGTTGGCCCCCAGAGCTGTCGAGGCACTGGAACAGGATCGTCTCGCCCGGTGCAGCCGTCAGCGCAGGGGCAAAGGAATTGTCCCAGCCGAAATGGTGCTGATGGGTGTGGATCGTGTGGTTGCAGTGCCTGCACATGGCTGCATCACTCCTTGATGAAGACGTAGTCGTAGTTGACCGGGATCGACACCGGATCGACGTACAGGGCGTTGTCACCGCCCATACGGGCAGACTTCATCGTATAGCGCTGTTCGTTGAACACCGGCGCCCACGGCGCGTCTTCCATCACCTTCATGTAGATCTCGGACCACTTGGCCAGACGCTCGTCCGCCTTGGCCGGATCGACGATGGAATCTGCTTCGGCGGCCAGCTTGTCGAGGTCGGCGTTGCAGTACTTCGCCCAGTTCCAGCCGCCTTCGCCGGCACCGCTGCACCCCAGGATCGGACCGTAGAAGTTTGCCGGATCCGGGAAGTCGGCGATCCACGCCATGCCGCCCGACCAGATCATCGGGGCGTTGCCGGCGCCGCCGGCCTCAATCACGTTGGCCTGCGCCAGCGACTTGATCGATGCATTGATGCCGATGGCCTTCAGGTCCTGCTGGATAGCCTGGGCGATACGCGGGTTCGGGTCGGTGTTCATGACGAACAGTTCCGTGTCGAAGCCGTCTGCGTAACCAGCCTCGGCCAGGAGCTTCTTTGCGCCTTCCTGATCGAACTTGTAGCCCTCATAGCCTTTGGTGTAGCCCGGCATGGATGGCGGAAGCGGCTGGGTTGCCGGAACGGCGCGACCGTTGATGACCTGAACGATGCGATCCTTGTTGATCGCCATGTTGACGGCTTGGCGCACCTCGACCTTGTCGAACGGCGCCTTTGTAACGTTCATGGTGATATAGCCGGTGTGCAACTGACCGCCTTCGACCACGAGGCTTTTCTGCGCCTCGTCCTTCATCACTTCCACGAAGTTGGCCGGCGGAATGCCGTCGCCCGGAATGTCGACTTCGCCGTTCTGAGCCCGCAGCAAGGCGACGACCGGTTCCTGGCCGACTTCTACCGTGAAGCTGTCGAGGTAAGGAACACCCGAGATCCAGTAATCGGCGTTCTTCTCGAACACGAGGCGCTGGCCGAGCGTCCATTCGGTCAGCTTGAATGCACCGGTGCCGACCGGCTTCTTGCCGAAGTCTGCGCCCGCTTCTTCGACCGCTTCCTTCGGCACGACAAAAGAAAAGTTGAGCGCCATCACGTGCAGGAATGTTGCGTCCGGGCGCGACAGCTTGAAGACGACGGTGCTCGCATCGGGAGCAGAGACGCCCGAGACCGTCTCGGCCTTGCCCTCTGCGGCTGCGTCATAGCCGTCGATCATCGCAAAGAAGCCTTGGCCGGGCGACTGAGTGGCCGGATTGATCACGCGGTTGATCGAGTAGACGACGTCGTCAGCCACCAGCGCGCGGCCATTGTGGAACTTGACGCCCGGGCGCAGTTTGAATGTGTAGGTTAGGCCGTCCTCGGAAATCTCATAGCTCTCGGCAAGGCCCGGACGCAGGTTGGTCGTGCCGGGCTCGTAGTCCATCAGGCCGTCGAAGACCGACTTGATCATCGACCAGTTCTGCCAGTCATAGCCGATGGCCGGATCGAGCGTTGCGACATCGTCCTTGTAGGTAACGACCATGTTGCCGCCGTGTTTCGGCTCCTGGGCCTGAGCCGGGGCAAAGGCCGGCAGGGCCAAGAGGGTTGCGAGCGCAGTTGAAAGGATAAGCTTCTTCATAGGCCTTACTCCTGTGGGTTGACGGTTTCAGCGCAGCTTGATGCGCGGATCGATGAGCGGCGAAATCAGGTCGGCGATCAGGTTGCCGATGACGATGCCGCAGGCTGAGACGAGCGTGACCCCCATGATGATCGGGATGTCGACACGCTGAATCGCTTGCCAGGCAAGCTGGCCGATACCGGGCCAGCCGAAGACGCTCTCGACGACGACGATGCCTGACATGAACAGGCCGATGTCGATGCCGATCATGGCGATGATCGGCAGGATGGCGTTGGGCAGCGCATGGCCAAGTATGACCTTGCTGCGGCCGAGGCCCTTGGCGCGGGCGGTGCGGATGAAGTCGGCACGCAGGACATCGACCATGGAGGATCGCATGATGCGCGAGTACCAGCCCGAGCCGAGAATGCCGAGCGTCACTGCCGGTAGTACAAGGTGAGAGAACGTGCCGTAGCCACCAATCGGAAACCAGCCAAGCTTCACCGCAAAGACATACAGCAGCAGAAGGGCGACAACGAACTGCGGCGCGGAGACCGTCAGGAAGCTCGTCAGCATCAGGCCGTTGTCGATCGTCTTGCCCCGATTGAGCGCCGCGACGATGCCAAGCGGCAGGCCTATCAGAAGCTCGCAACCAATCGCCGCCACCAGTAGGAGCAAAGTTGCCGGCAGGCGCGAAAACAGAAGTTCCGCGACTTCCGTCTTCTGAAGATACGATCGCCCGAAATCGCCCTGAACAAGGTTCCACAGGTAGTTGCCGTACTGCACGAGGAACGGCTGGTCGAGGCCAAGCTGCTGGCGGATGCTTTCGACCGTCGCCGTCGTTGCGGAACGGCCGGCGATCTGACGGACCGGGTCTGCGGGCAGGACGTAGAGCAGGACGAAGGTGATGAACGAGACACCGAGCAGGATAAGCGCCGACTGAACGAGGCGTCTGAGGATATAGGCAGCCATCAATCACGCCCCTGTTGTGTCGGATCGAGAATGTCGCGCAGCGCGTCACCGACGAGGTTGAAGGCGAGTGCAAGCAGCAGGATCGCCGCGCCGGGAATGAAGACGAGCCATGGTGCCGACTGGAAGTAGGTCTGGTTCTCGAAGATGATGTTGCCCCAGGATGGTATCGGCGGCTGAACGCCGATACCGAGGAAGGACAAGGTCGCCTCCAGCAGAACGGTGGTCGAGATTCCGAGCGTACCCCAGACGATCAATGTCGGAATGAGATGAGGCAGGATGTGCTTGAAGAGAATGCGGCCGTGACCGGCGCCAAGCGTTTTTTCAGCAGCGATGTAGTCTCGCTCGGCGAGCGACGAGGTTTGCGTGAAGATCACCCGGGCCGTTTGCACCCAGTTCACGAAGGCAATCACCATCGCGACGATCCAGAGCGACGGGGAAAAGATCGCTGCAAGGCAGATCGCCAGCAGCAATGCCGGGAAGGCCATCATCAGATCGGTGAAACGCATGAGCACCGCACCGATCACCCCGCGGAAATAGCCTGCGGTCACCCCCACCAGCGTGCCGATAAGCAAAGCGGCTCCGTTGGCAACGAGGCCGATCACGAGCGAGGTCTGCGCGCCATACAGGATGCGTGAGAACAAGTCGCGACCGAGTAGATCCGTGCCGAACCAGAATGTCTCATTCGGGGGCAGCGGCGCGCCTTCGATGGTCAAGCCATCAAAGAACTGCTCGTAAGGATCGAACGGCGCAAGCCACCTGGCGAAGACCGCGCCGCCAACGCAGATGATGGTGATCAGCAGCCCCAAGAGTGCCAGCTTGCGCTGAGCCAGTTCACGCAGCACGGACGGCCCACTCTCCGACACGACCAAGGGTTCAGGCGGGATCGATGCGTCTGCCATCGTCGTTGCCCCTTTCATTCGAATAGTTTGCCACAAGCCGCTCCGCGGCAATTTCGATCGTCACGCGCCATGCCATTGCAGTCTGGCGCAAGAGGTCATAGGCCTCGGCCTCGGTCTTGCCCTTCATCACGAAGATCATGACGGCGCGCACGATCGTCTGGCGCGCCGAGAGGCGGCTTTGCAGGTCGGCAATCAGGACCTCGGATGCATTGGCCCGATCGAAATTGCTGCGCGCGACGAGAAGAGCCGCGTAGACGCCCTTGTCGCTCATAGGCTTCAGGAGCTGCGCGTGTGCGCCCATTTCCATCGCCCACCTCAAGCGGCCAGGCGCTTCCGACCCAATCAACGCGATCATCGGCATCGGCGATTGACCGGGCGCCCAAGGGAACTGCTCGTCATGCCCCATGTCGGCATCGTAGAAGATAAAGTCGGCCTCAATCGTCTCCGCCGGCAGTTCCGGCCAGGCTTCGCGCACCTCCAGCCCGATTACCCCGAGCTGGCGGACAAGACCGTGAACGGATGGGTGAGGCCGGTGCAGGATCCAGGCCGTTGCTCCACCCAGATTTTCTGTCCTGATGCGCGTCATTACACGACCTTCAGCCGGGAACCCGTATGCACGGGCTGCGAACGTTGCGTCAGGTACGGATCGGCCCGCGTCTCAGGCAGCCGCTTGATCTCGTTGAACCGCCCGCTCTCGAGCCGCGCAATGATGGCAGGCTGGCGCGCGTGAAGGTGTACAGGATCGAGCCGCGTCGGGCGGCCACTACGGAGCGCTGTGTGTAACAGCTCCGCCAAAGGGAGCTCTTCTGCCCCCGGGCGGCCATGAAGCAGCAGAGCCAGTTCATACACGGACTGGCGCGCCATCTCGTGAAACGATCCGCCGGTACCACCGCCTGGCTCAAACCAGGGACCGGCCGAGACCAGTCCTTCGGCCGCCTCGCCGGCCGCGTCGATCTCGCATTCTGTGAAGTTGCACGACAACACGGTCACGTCATGGGCGAATTCGGTCTCCTGCTTCAACTCGGTCAGCCGCGCGAGAAACGCATAGGAGCTGTCTCCGACAAGCGAGTTCAGTATGAAGCTCGGCTTTAGCGTCCGGATGTCATGGATAATGTGGTCGAGTTCGGTATCGCCGATCGGCAGATAGCGATCGCCGAGGATCTGCCCCCCCGCCGCCGCGATCTTTTCGCGCGCGATCTGAGCCATTTCCCATCCCCAAATATAGTTAGAGCCGACGAGGTAGGCACGGGTGCCGAGCGTGGGCAGCGCCCAGTCCAGAAGCGGCAGCAGATGCTGGTTCGGGCATGCGTGCATGTAGGCGACACGCTCGGACGCCTCGAAGCCCTCGTAGGGCACGGGATACCACAGAATTCCGTCAAACCGCTCGAGTTCAGGAATGACCTCCTTGCGGCTCGCAGATGTGATGCAGCCGAAGATATGGCGTGCCCCGGAACCACGCAGGATTTCACGGCAAAGCGGCGCATAGCGATCGAGTCGTCCCTCCGGGTCGCGCTCGGTGACGCGGAAGGAAACGTCGAGCCTCGGATCGGCATTCACCTCCTCCACGCCACGAAACACACCGTCGCGACTGGCGCGGGACAACGCGGCATACATGCCGCTACGTGAAAGAAGTACGCCTATGTCTACGGTACGCTTCATCGAAATTCCAATGCAAAAAGCCCCGACGATGCGCGTCGTAGACGCGATCGAAACGGGGCTCAGGTGCCGACTATTTGGTTCAGTCTAGCCTCGGAAAAGGCAGATTGGAAGCTTAATTTCGAAATGAGGCGGTGAAATCGCACGATTGCTTCTCACTCACCCCCTGCCGCGCAACAATTGTGCATCTGCTGCTTTCTTGCCCGATTCGCTTTCAGGATTTGCGAGGGGTCATGCTAACGAGCTCTGCAACCTCCCAGCGCTTCAGGAGGCCCCTTCCCCATGCAGACACCTTCGTGTGCTAAAAAGCCGACGGACAGCACACGGCGCTTGTCGGTCATCATGACGCCCGCGTAGCGACATCAGCTTCATAACGCGCTGTGAGGCGTGCCCAAGGCAACGCATGGTTCCCGCAAGCGCGACGGCGTCCTGCAAGACCTACAAGTGTGCGCGAAGTAGCAGGGCGCCCTATCGCCGCCTCACCGCAAACTTGAGGTCCGAGAGCGGAAATTATTGCCGCTAGCCCTCTCCTGTTGACTGATGCCCAAAGCCAAGGCACAAAGGTGGCATCCACGGTCGCTCGCGGCGGGAAAATATAGGGAATTCAAAGGAAATTTTGGTAAGCCATTGAAATCATGTGAGAATCCAAGCCCCCCCCAGGCAAGTCATTTTCGAGCGAATTTTTGACCTAAACTGGCGCCCATATACCGCACAGAAAAGTGGTGTCTTCTCAATAACTTGAACAACACTGCCCCCCTTTTTCAAGCTTAAACGTGGTGCTCGAGCGGGTCTCGCAAAACTGGCTGGGGACCCGCTTTGGTCGGACGCCACTCCCTGACCACGCGATCTTCTTGACCGGAGCGGCTCATGACAGCGTATTGACGAAGCTTCGGCTTTTCTCCGATCGGCCCGAAAAATCGCTCCAATTATTCGCAAGGCGGCACCGTTTGTCGCACTTGGAAACTGACACATTGTGCAGGCCGCTCGGGAGCGTGTCCTAACGCTTCGACATTCTCGCCCCGACGCCTGCCATGCTGGTCGAAATCTTAGCCTTTCCTACGCAGGTAGGAAAACGGACACAGCTCAGGAAAGCACCATAGCGTCCAGATCGTTCAATCAGCCACCCATCCTTGCATTCCGGACATACCGGATAGCTGGTCGCGCAGGTACACCGAGCCTCGCCTGATCCGTCAAGGCGACGCGGAAGGCCAGCACCACAGGAGCGGCAGGCGGGCAGTAAATTTTCGCAGTGCTGGACATGTTCACAGCGATACCAAGTTCGACTATCCTGGCCCCGTACGTCCAGTAACCTTCCGCCACACTCTCCACACTCATGCGTCATCTGTTCGCTGCCAGCCTCCGCAGCAATGCCATATTCTGGGTCCTTCGCGAATTCCGTCACAAAGGACGATGGTCTTGAGTTGGAGGCCATGATCGTCAGAGTGTGACGGGCTCTGGTCATCGCGACGTACATGACCCGCCGCTCCTCAGCGTTTTCGAACAATTCTTCGTCTGGCGACACCAAGGTTAGCAAAGGGTCGTCGACAATCTCAGACGGGAAGCCCATTCGGCCGCTGTCAACGTTAAGGACGATCACATGATCGGCCTCGAGGCCCTTGGATGCATGGATCGTCTTGAAGCTAATGCGCAGACGCGAGAATCGACGCTGCAGGTCTCTCATGTCCGGCTCAATAAAACGATACCGTCCAAGAAGTAGGACGCTTGCGGTGTTCGCAGGTTCGATCTTTGCGGATATCTCGGCAAGAATTTCGCCAAGTTTTTTCGCCTCCTCGTTCTTCGACGTCATGACGATCCTAATGGCCGGCTCTGTTGCATTGCCAGCAGGAATGATCTGTTTGGAGATTTGGGCAGGATTTTTCAGCACGAAGGCCCTCGCCGCCAATGCGATCTGGTCGATCGATCGGAAGGTGCGAGCAAGATCAACCGTCCTGTGAACTCCAGTCTTTCCGTTGAAGCTCCCACCAAATTCTTCGCCGAAGTGGCGCATCAGATGGATGTCCGACCCTGCAAATCGGAAGATCGATTGCCAGTCGTCGCCAACCGCAAAGACACGGACGTCCGGATGCTGAGCTTTCAATGCCTTCACCAGCCGGGCACGGCTCTGTGAAATGTCCTGAAACTCGTCTACTAGAATGTGGCGGAACGGGCTTACATATCGGCCGGATTCGGCATACTGGGCGGCTCGCAGGATCATGTCCTCGAAGTCTATGCGTCCGCCGAGACTTTTCTGATACTCCTCAAAAACTGGCGTGAAGACGGCGAGGAAGGCCTTGGCGCGATTGCCCAACTTCAATCGCTCGGACTTGGTCTCACAGTCAGCGACGCTATACCCCCCGCTCTTGAACTTGCGCAGGAAGGTGCCGAGTAGTTGTGAGAACGCGTCGACCTGATTTAGCTCAACCACACGGTCAAAGATGGTATCGGCAGGGCGAGGTTTGAGGATCACATGCGGTGCGAGCTTTTCTGCCAGTGCGGTGAGCAGACGCCCTTCCTGCCGCTCGTAGCTATATGTCTCGATAAGCATCGTTTCATGAGCCGCATGGACTTCGCGCTTCCATTCCATGCCGGCCAGATACTCGTCACGATTGATGAAGGGCGCGGTGAATAGCCGCTCGCTACCATCGGCCATTTTTTGCCGCCGAACGCCGAAATGCTCGATGTAGACACCACTTTCGGTCAGACGAAAATCCGGACAATAGTCCCGGCGCCCCGTCTCCCGGATCTTGTGCTCGTAATCCGGCTCGTACTCGTACTCGACGCCATTCTCATAAAGCCAGTTGGCGATCTGGAGCTCTTCGTAGCTCTTAACCTTTTCGCCCTGCAAGGTGCGGAGATCCTGCTTTTCAATGTGGGTGTAGAAATCGTGCTTGGTTTTGAAATCCCATTCGGTCTTAGGCTCGACCAGAAAGTGCGCGAACCACTGGATAATCGCCCTAGACACTTCAGACAGCGCCCGAACCAGATCCTTCAGGATCTGTTTGATCAAGTGCGTAAACTTCACATCATCAGTAGCGTGATCGGCCAATGCGGGCTTCGAACCCTCAACGCTCCCTATGATGTCATAGGCAATGGCGTGGAAAGTTCGCGCAACAATCGGCACGCCGGAACGTACTTCGACCCGTTCCGACATTTCTTCGGCAGCGTTCTTAGCAAATGCCAATAATAAGATCTCGTCCGCCCGACGGATCCCGGCCTTCACGAGATAAGCCGCTTTGGCCGTGATTACACTTGTCTTTCCGGACCCAGCACCAGCGAGGACCAACGTTGCGTCCTCGTCGACGACGACAGAAAGTCGCTGTTCCGGCGTCAGAGGCTTGCTTTCAATTGTATCAAAGAAATCCTTCCAGTGTTCTAGCTCCACAGGGACAAAGGTCGCGATGGCGGTCGCTCTTATTGCGTCGGGCTCGACGGCGAACTTCCTTACAAGTGCAACACGCTCGGCTTGGTCGGTTCCGATGGCCTCTGGTTGAAGTTTCGATAGAAGCGAGGTCTCAAGCGCCCTGGCTTCGCTCAGAAGTGACGCGAGTTGGCAGGCAGCAGGATAACGAACTGGCTCTGCCAGCTTGGAAATCGCAGCATGAAGACGACGCAGGCGGTCTGCTTCACGTTCAAGCGCCGCGAGGTTGAATCCTACCCAGCCTGCTTTAAGGTCTTCAGCGAATGCGTTCGCATCTGTATACCGCACGCCACGAATTACGATATTGTGCTCCATAGCAGTGACAGTCATCGTCGCGCAAAGTAGCCCCCTCCGAACCCGCGGCGCCGAAGATATCGCCTCCAGGGGAACGTTTATGGTTGATCCTCGCCGCGTGAGCCGCAGGTGATCTCGTTCAAGCTCCAAAGCCTGACATGATGTCCCGAACGGATTCGCAAGTAGTCCAAGCAAGGGGCGTTGTTGCAGTCGGTTCAATAAAGCAGCCTCATTCGCGTGCGGCGCAGGGGCTATGAGGCCGCAAATGTTCTGACTAATACATCACGAAGAGTAAAAAGGATGCGTATGAACCGACGACTAAAGTTCTGCGTTGAACGAACACATCGTCGAGCGGAAGCCACAGGGGCTACCTCACGCGAGTTGTGGCAATTTCTGGCATCGCCGTCTACACGCACTACGTGCTCGGAGCGGAAATTGTTTCCGCTTGACGCTCGGTAGCGACCCGTTCCACCGCCCGACGTCGCATTTTGCTAGGGCATAAGGGGATGGCGTCTTGATCAGCTTCCTTCTAGTTTGTCCTCATTTTCGCGAGAATCAGTGGGTGTGTCCCCTTTTCAGGTGATTTATAGTGAGCAACTCCAGTGATTACGGCTCTTTGAGTATCTACGTCAGAGAACTTGGCGGCAGCGTCTCGATCGACCTCAACCCCTACGCCGATAGCGAATGGGAAGAGGAACAGCGAGAGCGAGGAGAACGTATTGCAAGACTCGAAAGCCTAGGAAGCATCCCCTTGTTCGCTGGAAGTTCCCTTTCTTATATAGAATTGGACAAGCGCGGTATCTCGCCGGAACATTGGCAGTGGGGCGCATATCAGGCAGAGCGCTATCTTCGCCACTATGATTCTTGGCTCAGGTTGGAGCCGCTGTTCGTGCGGCAACTTCATTCCGTTGGTCGCTCTTACGCGATACGACGATACGCCAAGTTCGAGCGGCTGCCTATCGCGGCCGCAATGACTGCGGCACTGCCCCATGGGGCGAGCGCGCTTCTTCATGAATACTTCGTGTCAGAGGGCCTACAATCGGCTCCTGCTCTTAGCCAAAGAATCTACGCCATTCTACGGCACGGCCTAGAGAACCCCGATGCGACCGCCTATTCAAAGACTACATGCGTTCAGGCTGAGATTCATGCGATAGCGACTGAGGCGTGGGGCGGATCCGCAGATATGACGCTCAGCCGCAAAAAGACGCGCCAGATACTGGCGCTGAGCCGCCTGCATTTTTCGGTAGCAGAATCCAAAGGCTCCTCACTGAGAAAATTGGCCCAACTGGAGGAAATGTATGCTACCGAACGAGAACGGCTATGCCGGGATGGACCCGCGTATCTGCATCCCTTTGCGCGCTTCATCCGAAATTGGCATGTGCAACATGTATGGCCGCTCACGGCCTATTATCCGATTTCCATTCGCCACGCCTTCGATCGTGGCAATCGGCATCTCAAGATGAACAGTGGGAATGCAGAGCGCGAGTTGACGGTGAACGAACTTGCTCTCGTATTTTGTTCAACGTCGAAAATCGAGCAAACTGCGCGAGAAAAAGGCCCGCGAAAAGCTGAGGCGGATCAGACTCTACCGTGGTGAAGATTTGTCGCTTCCAAGATCACCCTACCCAGGTGGATGCCGGTCACCCTTTTCGTCTGAGAAAGAGGAAGAAATTGGTCGGCGCACCTCTGTACTGCGTTGGTGCAGATCACGACTCTATTACGGACGCGGATGGGTGGAAGCACATAAACGCCTACCGCGACGGGCAGCGAAGGCACGCTATCACGCTTACTCAGCGCGAGGCCGACTTGATCGCGGTCAAGAATCCGGGCGCCGCACCACCCCGAGCGCTTGAGGCGCTTCTTCCTTGGTTACCTCGTGAGAAATATCTCGGTGATTCTGGGAAGAGCTTTACACTCTTGACCAGTCTGCTGCGCAGGTATGCCGCCCATCTCTTCGTGCCTGATGAATACTGTGATCGCGCTTGGGCCACGGTCTGCAACTCTGTGCGAATGACAAGCAGTCTCGACGCCAGCTTCTACAGTGCGTGGCATCTTCCTCTTCAAGAGGCCTTTGTCTTGAAAGAAGCGCGTGGGGATCGGTCTGTGATCGCGATCGACTTCAATGCTATGTATGCGGCATGTATGCAGCATCAATTTCCCGTCCCAAGCGCGATGAGGCGCGTTCGATACGATCGGCACTTGAGTCCAACGGATGAATTGCCCGTCGGGCTATTTCGGTGTCGGCTTGGCGGCGAACTCAGCTCGTTCATTCGTCGGTACAACCCTTTCCGGACTTTCTTCTCCGGGCGATATGTAGGTGCCTCGCTTGATGACGACATTGAGGTCGATCTAAACGAGTTCGAGGTTGCCTTCTATCGCCGACATTTTTCATGCATCTATGTGGTCGATGCTGTTCTGAGCGACGGCGTCATGATGCATCCCCTCGCCAAGGAGGCACGGCGAGCCTTCGCTAGCCGAATGAGCTATCGATCGCAGGGCAACAAGGCCCTTGCGGATCGGGAAAAATTCAAGATGACGCTCCTGTCATCCTGCACCAACCGCCCGACTAAGATGCGAAGAACATTCAATGACAGCGCGGAAGCGTTGGCGTTTCTTGCCCAACGCTTTGGCATTCAACCTTTTCCGGGCGAACCTACCGCGGCTTTCGCCACGTGGCTTAAGAGAGGGAAGCGTGTCTCACTTGCCTACGATGCAGCCGGCACGACCGTTACCGCACCTTCGCTTGAGAGCGCGAGCGCCTGCTTCAGCCTTAGCCAGAGAATCGTAGCACGCGGGAGGACAATGCTCCTGGAGCAAATGGAGAAGATCTCCCGGCTCTCACCTGACGTGGAGATCTGCTACTGCAACATCGACTCGATACATTTTTCCGTACCAAAGTCTGCTCTTCCTAACATCCTCGGTCAGCTCCAGGCCGAGGTGTCGGAGGAGATGGGTAGCTTTAAGATAGAAGCAGTGACGGACTATGGCCTCTGGCTCGAGCCTGGACGTTATTGGCTGTATTCGTCCGCAGTGGAAAAGTTCCGGAATCGCGGCATCGGCGACGGTGTTCATCCCTTCAAGGATCGTCGCATCCATGTGTCGAGCCGTCGAATCGGTGGCTTGCACATCCCCATCCGTGCGGAGATTGATCTCGGCGGCTCCATGTCGGACGCCACGAGCCTCGTTTCCGAAGAGGCCGGGTTCGCGAGGCAGTGCCATGCCGGGGTATCGAACGCTACCCGATTCGGTGACGTGATAAAGGCGTTGGAGACAAATCGTCGATGTGCCATCCCCGAAAAGCTCGCGGCTTTTGAGAGTTTGCGTAGCAGGATGGCAGAATAGATCCAGGGGATCAGCTTGCCACGCTGCCACGCGGCAAGCCGAAGTCGCCATTTGCTTGATTGGCGCGCAGCGCCCCACCATGTGGGCGTGTTCAACGAACACTGGCCGCAGGAACGGAAGATCCGAGCAGATCCTGCAGACTTTCATATAGAAGACCTAGTCAGCCGCAGCAAGCATGACGCCGATTCAACCGTGGTGAAAACACCGGTGGTTCCGGACGCGGCGACGTGCTCTGATCAAGGCTCCGGATCAGGGATACATAATGGAAATAATTGCCGCGTGGTTCCGCCAGTTGACTGAGGCCCAAAGCCAGGGCACAAAGGTGGCATCCACGGTCGCTCGCGGCGGGAAAATAGAGGGAATTTCAAGGCCTTTCTACTAAGTCATTGAAATCACGTGAGAATCCAGGTTCCCCAGCCAATTTCTTCAAATAAAATCAAACATATACGCGCCGGCTTTTCGTTCTGCGCACTGCCACCGGGCTAATCCCGATAAACAATTGCCCCCCCGGTCAAACCGGCTCCTGCGGCGGTGAGCAATAACGTCTCGCCCTTTGCGATACGCCTTTCCGCATTGGCAACGGAGAGCGACAGCGGAATGGTCGCGGCGGAAGAATTGCCGAAGCTCTCCACCGTGCGGACGGTTTTCTGCCGGTCGATGCCGAGATTGCCGCAGACGGCATCGAACATGCGGGCATTGGCCTGATGGGGCACGAAACGGTCAATATTCGTGGCCGACAGCTCCGCCTGTTGCAGCACACGCTGTGAGGTTCGGGTCATCAGCGCCACGGCGCGGGAGAAAACCTCGCGGCCGTCGCGCATCGTCATCAGCGTATCCTCGGTGGGCGTATCCGCAGAGAACGGCTGGCTGCTGCCGCCTGCGGCTATCTGGATCAGATCGTAACCGCCGCCATCAGATCGCAGGTCGGCGGACAGAAGGCCACGCCGCGCCTCGTGGCACGGTCTAAGCACGACTGCCCCGGCTGCATCGGCAAAAAGGACAGCGCTTGCCCTTTCCTGAAGATTGATGCGGCGGCTCAGAATATTGGCCGCGACGACAAGCACGGCGCGACCATGGGTGCGGACAAATCCATCGGCAAGGGTGAGCGCATAAAGAAAGCCGGAACAGGCGCCGGCGAGATCGATGCCGCCCGATTGCGTCAGGCCCAATCGATGGGCAAGCAGCGGAGCGGAAGGCGGCAGAAGATGGTCCGGTGTGGAGGTCGCCAGCAATGTCAGCGCGACATCGTCAGGGGCGATTTCCGCATCTTCCAGCGCCATGCGGCCAGCCTCGGTGGCAAGGCCGCTCAGGGTATCGCCCTCTTCCGCCCAATAGCGCTTGAGAATGCCGGTTCGCCGCTCGATCCAGCCGGTCTCCAGCCCCAGGCGCACCTCTATCTCGTCATTGCCGACGCACCGCCCCGGAACGGCATGTCCAAAGCCGGCCATGCGCGAAGAAAGTGTCTGCATTGTCTGGTCTTTCAAGAGTGTTCAGGAGGCTGCGGATATCCGGTGTCACACCATCCCGGGCACAGGTGTTTTTATGCGAGCGGTTTCGGTGACGATCGAGGCCACTTCATCGATGGCGTCGAAGGCATGGCCCAGATCGTCTGGTGCCGCACAATAGGGGGGCATCAGATAAACAACGTTGCCGAGCGGGCGGATGACAAATCCCCGCTCCCGAAACAGGCGCCGCATACGCGGCCCGACTTCGGCGAGATAACCACCGGAAGGCACCACGAGATCGAGCGCGGCTATGGTTCCCGCCTGCCGGATATTGGTAAAACGTCCGTCATCCGCAAAGCGCCGCAGATGGTCTCCCAGCATCTGTTCCAGTTGCCCGATACGCTGCGCCACCGGCTCATCCCGCCAGACCTGAAGATTGGCGACGGCGGCGGCGCATGCGATCGGATTGGCGGTGTAGGAACTCGAATGGAAAAATGTCTTATGGCGGTCGGTCGAAAAATGCGCATCGAAGAGAGCGCCGCTGCACAGCGTGGCCGCCAACGGCAGGGAGCCGCCGGTAAGGCCCTTCGACGTGCACAGGATATCCGGAGAAATTCCGGCCTGCTCACATGCGAAAAGGCTTCCCGTCCGGCCCCAGCCGGTCATCACCTCATCGGCAATGAACAGGCAGCCATGGCGTTCGGCGATCTGCTTCAGCCCGGCCAGAACATCCGCGCCATACATCTTCATGCCGCCGGCGCCGAGCACCAGCGGCTCGATCAACAGGGCGGCGACACGGCCTGAGCGGCAGAAATGTTCAAACATGTCGAGGGTGGCCTGCCCGCTGCCCGCTTCTGGAAAAGCCAGCCGATCGACACCGAAGAGCAGCGGCTCGTAAGCGGCATTGAACACGCCACGTTCACCGGTGGACATGGTGCCGATCGTATCGCCATGATAGCCATGCTCCATCACCACGATGCGATCGCGCTTTTCTCCGCGGTTATGGAAATAACCGAGCGCCATTTTCAGCGCCACTTCCACCGCAGTTGAGCCGCTATCGGAGTAAAACACGTGTTCCAGCCCGGCGGGCGCAATGTCGACCAGCCCTTTTGCCAGCTCTTCGGCAGGCTCGTGGGAAAATTCGGCAAAAATCACCTGATCGAAGGCCTCCGTCGCGGCGCGGATGGCGGCCATGATCGCCGGATGCCGGTGACCATGGGTGATGACCCACCAGGATGAAATCGCATCGAACAGCCGAGTGCCATCCTCATCGACCAGATAGGCACCTTGCGTGGACACGATGCGTTTCATCGGCGGCTCCAGCCCGTGCTGGGTGAAGGGATGCCAGATGGGCGAATGGCTCATGCCGTAACCTCCAGAAAATCGGCAGGATTGAATTGTTGAGCGAAAGCCTGATGCAGCGCTCCGGCGGTCATCTCAGGCAGACGCGGCAGACGGCCGAGTGCACGAACTCGGCCGATATCGGTGATGATGCGCTCATTTTCCGCATTCTCGTCACCGATGAAAACCAAACCATGCACCGGAATGCTCCGTAACCGCAGCGCTTCAAGCGACAGCAGCGTGTGGTTGATGGTGCCAAGCGCAGTTCTGGCGCACAGGATCAGCGGGATTTGCCAGTGGGCGAATATATCGGCGAACAACAATCTGTCGGTCAGCGGCACCAGAAGCCCGCCCGCCCCTTCAATTACCAGCGGCCCCTTCGTTTCCGGCGGTTGCAGGAGGGTGGGATCGATCGTCACATTGTCGAGACGGGCTGAAAGATGCGGCGAGGCCGGTATTTTGAGGCGATAGGCTTCAGGCAGGATACGGGCGCGCGGCACACCACCCAGCCGTTCCACCGTCTCGCTGTCGGTCTCCTCCTCCAGCCCGGATTGGACCGGCTTCCAATAGGAAGCCTGCAAGGCGTGGGTCAACGCCGCGGCAAAAACTGTCTTGCCGATGCCGGTATCGGTGCCTGAAATGACGAAACGAAGGTTCATGCCCGCTCCTCCTTCAATGCGAAGGCAAGCAGCCCGACCATATCGGCAATCTGGCTCTCATCCACATTCAGCGTGATGGAAAGACGCAGGCGCGCCGTTCCTTCCGGCACCGTCGGCGGACGGATCGCCCGCACGTCAAAACCACCTTCGCGCAGGCGCGCAGCTATGCCGAGCGAACGGGCATTGTCGCCGATCATGACCGGCATGATCTGCGAACCGCTCGGCATGACCCCGAGCCGTGAGCGTAGCTCTTCGCCGGCAAAATTTACCAGCGCCGCCAACCGCGACCGCCGCCAGGCTTCATCAGCGAGGATCCGCAAGGCTTCCCGTACCGCCGCCGCCATCAGCGGCGAAGGTGCCGTGGAATAAATGAAGCCCCGGGCGCGGTTGATGAGGTATTCGGCGAGAACCGCCGGCAGGCTCAGGACTGCGCCGGAAAGGCCCAGCGCCTTGCCGCAGGTGTGCAACGCCACCACATTGCCCCGCCCTTCCAGCTCCGCGGCAAGACCACGGCCGCCAGGCCCGAAAACGCCGGTGGCATGAGCCTCATCGACCACAAGAAAACCGCCATGCCGTTCGGCAAGGTCCGCGAGCGCCGCAAGCGGCGCCCGGTCGCCATCCATGGAATAAAGGCTCTCAACCGCGATCCATGGCCGTCCACGACCACCAGCCTGTCGCCAGCGGTTTATTTCCCGTTCGAACGCCTCGACCTTGTTATGTGACACGGCGAGCGCCTGTGCCTTGCCGGTCGCAATACCATCATGCGCGCTGGCATGGATCAGCGCATCGTAGAGCACAAGATCGTCCCGTAATGGCAAGGTGGAAAAAAGCGCAACGTTGGCGGCGAAACCGCTGGCGAAATAGATCGTTTTTTCCGCCCCGAAAAACGCTGCCGCCTCCACCTCCAACGCCTCATGTTCCGGGTGGTTGCCGCGCAGCAACCGTGAGCCGCCCGCGCCGACCGGTACACCCCTCTCGATTGCTTCGGTAAGCGCTGCCTTCAGCCGGGGCGCATCGGCAAGTCCGAGATAGTCGTTGGAGGTAAAATCGATCCCCTGTTGGGGAACGAGCGCCCGTAGCCGCGATTTGCGGTGCAGGCCGGCAAGTTTCACCTCGTAAGCGGAGAGCGCCGATGCGTTCACCGGCCCTCTCCTGACTGCGCAGGCTGCAACTCCATCGGCTTCAGACCCAGACGCCGGAACAGTGCCGTATCATGATCCTCACCCGGATTATCGGCCGTCAGCAACGTTTCACCGACGAAAATGGAATTGGCCCCGGCCAGAAAACAGAGTGCCTGCGTTTCGTCGCTCATCTCGGTGCGCCCGGCGGAAAGCCGCACATGCGAACGCGGCATCAGGATTCGTGCCAGCGCAATGGTGCGGACGAAATCGATCGGGTCGACAGGATCGGCATTGGCGAGCTTCGAGCCGGGGATCGGGATGAGCATGTTGATCGGCACGCTCTCCGGCGGCACCGGCAGTCCGGCAAGCGTCACCAGCATCGAAATACGATCCTCGACCGTTTCCCCCATGCCGAGAATACCGCCGGCACAGACCTTGATACCCGCATCGCGGACATTGGCGAGCGTTTCCAGCCGATCCTCGAAAGTGCGGGTGGTGATGATCTGCGAATAAAAGCGCTCGGACGTATCAACATTGTGATTGTAATAATCGAGCCCGGCATCGGCCAGCCGTTCGGATTGCTCCGGCGTCAGCATGCCGAGTGTCATGCAGGTCTCCATACCCAGCGCCTTGACGCCCTCAACCATGGCCACCACGGCCTCCATGTCGCGCTCCTTGGGGTTGCGCCAGGCCGCGCCCATGCAATAACGCGTCGCCCCACCTTCCTTCGCCTTGCGCGCCTCCGCCAGCACCCGCTCCACTTCCATGAGCTTGGAGGCCTTCAGACCCGTCGGGTTGCGGGCCGACTGGCTGCAATAGCTGCAATCCTCAGGGCATCCCCCCGTCTTGATGGACAACAACCTGCTCATCTGGATGGCATTGGCATCGAAATGGCGGCGATGCACCTGTTGGGCTTGAAAAAGCAGATCGTTAAACGGTAAATTATAGATAATTTTCGCTTCTTCGAGTGCGGAACTTGCCTCGATCACGGGAAGTGCAGCCTGATTTCGAGCGGTTTGCGCAATTATCTGATCCATTTGACAGCCTCTCCTTCAAAATAAATAGATAGAACTTCTTTTTATCTATTTTTTTTATCTCCGTTTTTGCAAGTGCTTTTTTTTGGGAAAGTTCTCAACGCCGTAAATCTGGCTGGACAGCGGAGCTGAAATCGCCTGCTTTCGCTGCGGAAATCATCAACCGCAAAGGTGCGCGAAAAAGATCCAGGCGGTCCCCATGGCGTGAAAAGGTCGCAATTGCTAAGGGTGGGACATGATCACACTTCGCCCCTCCACCAACCGCGACACAACCCGCATCCTCGACATATGGAGCCGGGCCGTCGACGCCACCCACGGCTTCCTTCTTCCGACGGATCGCGCCGCGATCGGTGAGGAAGTCGAAGCCTTTCTCCCGCAAATGCCCCTGATGCTTGCGGTCAATGTTTCGGATTACCCGCTCGGCTTCATGTTTCTGCATGAAGGGCACATGGAGGCGCTTTTCATCGATCCGGATCATCACGGCAAAGGCATAGGCAAGGCGCTGGTGCAGGCGGCCATCGCCACGCATCCCGGGCTGACCACCGATGTCAATGAACAGAACATCGAGGCCATGGGCTTTTACTGTAAGCTGGGTTTCGAGCCGACAGGGCGCTCCGATCTTGACGGACAGGGGCGGTCCTACCCGCTCGTTCATCTTCGATTTCGCGCAACAGAAAAATAGGCTGCCGGGATCGTCGGGGAGGATCAGGCCACGAATACCATCATCCGTTTCGCAACCGACGATTTCCAGCCCGAGCACCGCTTCGACCAATGGCGCGAGGTGCGCGGCAAAAGCCTGTTTGGCGTCACGATCGAGCTTGCGCGGGATCGCCGCAACAGCTTTCAGGGGTCATTTCAGGCGCGCGCCATCGCCAACGCCGTCGTGAGCGAGATGCACGCCTCCTCCTATCGGGTGGATCGTACGGAAGCCGACATTGCTCGCATTGCCGGCGACAGCCTCTGTATCGGCCTGCAGGTCAGGGGTTCCGGATTGCTATATACGGGCAGGGACCGGGTTCATGCCGTCGGCGGCGGTGATATCACCATCAACCACTCGGATCTGCCTTATGCCGGCATACCGGGTGGCGAAGATCATTTTCATTTCCGGATGCTCAAAATCCCTGTCGATTACGAGGTTATGCTCGGCCAGACAGCCTATGATCTGTTTGCGGCCCGTTATACGGATAATGCCGCCTTCTCGCGGCCGTTCCGGGCCCTCTTCAACGCGCTGAATGCCGATCATGACCGGCTCATCGACCCCGCCCGCGATGTGACCCACATCACCCGGCTTGCGATGACGGCGCGCGGACGGCTTTCTCCCGCCATGCCGGAGGTGCGCGCCGCCCTTCGCACCGGGCTTTGTTATGCGGCCCAGGACATCATGATGCGGAAAAAATCCCGCCAAAACCTGACGCCCGCCGCAGTGGCGAAGGAACTGGGAATTTCGCTCCGGCAATTGCACGTCGTGTTCGAGGGCGCGGAACTGTCATTTTCCCGCACTCTGTCGTCCATGCGGATCGAGGAGGCAAAACGGCTGCTGCTGGAATTTCCCGCTTTGCCGATCACGCAGATTGCGCATGGCTGCGGCTTCGACAGCCTCGCCACCTTCTACCGGGTGTTTGCCGCCGCCTACGGCATGGCACCGGGCGACGCCCGCGTCATGGGCCTGCCCGCAGTTTAAAATTTCGCCTCTGCGCGCAATGAGAAGACGCCTCATCCCCGCCCCTGTAAGGCCCATGGATCGTTCAATCCAGACGCCTCCAAAGAGAGGTGATGCCGGCGATTCGAGGAGCGCGCGCCATGACCAATTTTTTCGATTTTGCGATTTCCCGGCTGCCGGATGCCGCAGTGATAGGCAGCAGGCCACCACTGAACGAAATCGACGCGCTGGTTCAAACCGCTTCTTTCACAGCCGCGTTGCGCCTGTTGGCCGGGGGCTTCATAAGCCTTTATGAAGGCTCCCCCGAGATAACCGCGCTTTTCGCGACACGCCAGAGCCGGCTTCTGTGCCACGCGCTGGTGGCGCTTTATTTCCAGAAGCGCAGCATCTGCGAGGCTGAAACGGGGGAACCCTTCCTGACCCGCGATGATTTTGCGCAACTGGCGCTGAAAAACGGCCTCGCCAGCCACGAGATCGCCTATACCTTCTTCAAAGAGGCGCTGAAACGCGGGCTGACGAGACCGGTGACCCAATCCGAAAGCGACAGGGTCGATGGCATAGCGCCTTCACCATTGACGCTGGCTATGCTCGCCCATTGGTACGACGTCCATTTTCAGGCGCTGGACCTTATCGACGAGGGGTTGAGGGCCTCACGCTTCATCGAACGCTCCGAAACCATGCTCGCACATATCCATCCTCGCGTGGCACAGGCGCTGCTATCCAATCCGGAGGTGCGCTGCCCCGGCCCGCTTTCCATCATCTTCAACTGGTTCGATGCCGGCGGCTTGCTGATGGACCGGCTGATTGCCGGTATCGACTGGGAAAACCCTCTTGAACATGGCAGGCACCTGACGGATGTGAAGACGGCCTCACAACTGGCGCAATCGCTTTCGCTGTCGCGAACCCATGTCAGCCGCAAACTTGCGGCGGCCGAAATGATCGGCGGCATCGGCTGGAGCGGGCGCCGAGGCCGTTCCGCCCTCTGGATCTCACAGGGTTTTTACGAGGAATACGCCCGCACACAGGCACGCAAGCTGCTCATTCTCGACGGTGCCTTCATGGAGATTTTCTAGAGCCCCCAGCCCTGTGATTGCGGTGGCAACCAAAGCCCCGAACCGGCTTTATTGTTCTGCAATGTGCCGGTTTCTGTTGGCTTTGCGCGAGAAGGCAGCGTCAATCGTCTCGCGATATTTCGTGAACGGCCGATGCAGCAACAGAAACACTGCAAGCATCAATGGCCAGGCGATCAGGACATCGGAGAGGAAGTGAGCGCCCATCGCAACCCTGTTCAGGGAAAAAATCATGATGAACGGCATCAGGACCGCGGCTCCGACGAGGCGGAATTTTTTCGGCAAGAGGATGATGAAAGCCAGCAGGGCGATGGCGGAAGCACTTTCGCCTGATGGAAATGAGCAATTGCGGAGACAGGTGCCTTCAAGCGAGAGAACGGGCGTAAAAAACAGCTCTCCCCCGAAATCGCCTAGGTGGCGCGGTCTGGCCCGACCGAACAGGTTTTTCACGACATCGACGGTCGCGCCTGGCCCGAGTACATAAAAAGTGAGAATAAGCAGCAATTGGTGAGGGCGAAAATTGCGCTGTAAGCCGGCAGAGAATGGGCGGACGAGAAGTATGGAAACAAGCCCGGATAACAGAAGAGCTGGGAGCGCGCGGTTCAGATCGCGGACGGAAAGCAGGAACGCATCCTCACCGTGACGGAAGCCATCGGTCCAGAACCCACGGCTGACATCAAGATCGATATCCGGCCAGGCGGTGAAGAAAAGCATCATCGCGAGCGCAACCGCAAGAGCCAGAAGAGATGGCTTGCGGACAGCACGTGCAAAAGCCTGGCACGCGCCGTGGATGAGGTTCGAGCGAAGTTTCGACCTCTTGGGCCAATTCGGCGCATTTTGATTGGTTTTACGGAGGAGATACTGGTGCATGACCGGCTCTCTTCCGCAGAAATGTCAAGCCTTTGCGGAGAAACACCCAAGAGCGTGAGGAAAACAGCTCCCACGGCCGATATCTCACACGGGAACCCTTGCCCGATGTGTCACGCCGGCTTAGCGTCCCGGCATTAACGCGGCTTATATACGTAAAATTGCAGGTTCAGCATGGATAGAGGGCTCATTCTCATCGTCGAAGACGATCCCGACATCATGCAGATTCTGGACGCCTACCTCATTCGTGATGGATACAGAACCGTCAGGGCGGGCGATGGAGAAACGGCGATCACGCATTTCTCCATGCTGAGACCGGATCTCATTCTTCTCGACATTCGTTTGCCCAAGCTCGACGGCATCGACGTATTGACACGCATCCGGCGCGAGAGGGATACACCGGTCATCATGGTGACCGCGCTTGCGGAAGATATGGACAAGCTGACCGGCCTGCGTCTCGGCGCCGACGACTACATCATCAAGCCTTTCAATCCGCAGGAAATAATCGCGCGGGTGAATGCCGTCTTGAAGCGCACGCGACAGCCCGTTGGTGCCAGCATCCTGCGTTTCGGCGCCATCGAAATCGATACAGAATCCTATATAGCGGCGGTTTACGGCGAGGCGGGCAGAACCATCCTGCCGCTGACGCTCAGCGAATTCCGGATACTTGCCCATATGACGCGGCGTCCCACCCATGCGTTTCAGCGCGCAGATATTCTCGACGCCTGTTTGCCGGAAAGCGACGCGCTGGCGCGCACGATTGACACGCACATCGCCAATCTGCGCAAGAAACTGACGGATCATGGTGCTTGCGGCTATCTGGTCTCGGTACGCAGCATTGGCTATCGGCTTGCCGGGGAGCAGAAACCATGAGGTTCCGGCGCCTCAGTCTCAGCACGATGACGGCGATCACGATCACCACGATGCTCGTCTTCGCCGTTGCAATGATCTATTACGGCGTGTCCTGGTATGCGGACAACATTCAGGAACGCGCGATTGCCGGGCTGTCGCCGGGCGCCGCCAAAGCCTTCTCGGACATAGATCGCGGCGTGATGCCGGACCTGCAGCAGTTCCAGGCGCTTCTCGACGTTTTGCCCCATGTACAGAGCGCAGGCGATGACGAGCTCGTCGCATCGGTGTTCGTCTTCGGGCTGGCCGGCGTGCTGCTGTGCAGTCTGCTCGGCTATATCATTTCCCGGCGCATTGCCGCGCCATTGCAGGAACTGACCGTGGCGGCCCAGCGCATGGCGGCTGGCGACTTCAGCAGCGGCGAAAAGGTCAAGGCAAACCGTATCGTCGAGATCGTCTTCCTCGTCGACAGTTTCGACAGCCTGAAACAGGAGCTGCAGATGATGGAGCGCCGCCTGAAATTCAATACGATGGCGGTTGCCCATGAACTACGCACCCCACTCACCATCCTGCAAGGCCGCCTACATGGCATTGCGGATGATATCTTTCCCCTCGACAAGCAGGCCATTCGTCACCTCATCGTTCAGGTGGAAGGGCTGGCGCGTCTGGTGGACGATCTGCGTACACTCTCTCTGGCGGAAACCAACAGTCTCGTGAAAGACATCGAGCCACTTGATCTCGCAGCCGAATGCGCGGCGGTGGCGGAGGCAGCGCGGCCCCTCCTGAAGGAGGCCGGTATCTGTCTCAACCTGTCACTGGATCCGGCTCCCGTTCAGGGCGATCGTCAACGTCTTCGGCAGCTGCTTCTCGTCCTGATAGACAATGTACGCCGTTATGCGGCAGGCGGAAAAAGTCTGCGCTGTTCAACCGGCATTCGGGAAGGACGTCCCTTCATCGCCATCGAAGACAGGGGACCGGGTTTTCCACCCGGCGTCGAGGCGCACGGCATCGAACTCTTCTGGCGCACGGAACCATCACGCGCCCGCACCACGGGAGGTACGGGGCTCGGCTTATCAATCGCCCGCGCCATTGCGCAGGCGCACAATAGCGACATGCAGATCGCGGCCGGGCAGGATGGCGGAACGATCGTGACAATCCTCTTCAAGACAACCTCTTGAAAAGCTGGCGCTTATCGTCTTTTTTTCCCTGTACAGGGGGAGATCCGGGCTTAGCGCAAGCTCCACTGTTTCTCGACACAATCTTCACAAATCCGGCGCATGCAACGGCTGCAACACCCATGCTCGCCGGAAGCCAAACCTATGCCGCACACCAACGATGCCGCCTTTCAGGCAGAAAAATTTCCGGCAACGGACGATCTGCAGAAGGCATCGGGCACAACCGAATTCACCTTGTTCTGGACCATCATGACCTTCGTCGGGCGCGCGCACTGGAAGCGGGCGGTCCTGTTCTGGATGCGCTTTGCCGCCAATCCCGTCGTCACGTTTCGGTGGTGGCAGTTTCTGGCCGCCTTTTCGGCAAAGCGGAAACTGCCGCCGCCCCATGATGAATTGCTGCAGAAACCGCTGTCGAAGTTTCTTGTCGGCGAAATTTCCCAGCAGAGACGACTGCTTTTTCTCGTGGAGAACTTCATAGTCGCGGACCGTCATTTTACGAAGGCCGTCATGAGTGGGCTCTGGGCAGGAAAGACCCTGGAGATGGGCATCGTTCATGGCCGAAAGGATGACTACCGGTGCACCCTTGCTCTCGCGGATTGTTGCGGCGGCCGGCACGAGGGCGCTTTTGCAGTCCGGTTGGTGCGCAACCGCGACGAGGCCGTTCTGTGGACCGCAAAGTTCATTTTTCTGGGGCAATACGGGCGAGACCACCATACGCTTGTCGTTGGAGGTATGCAGGGGCCGCGCGCCGCAAAAGATGAGATGGTGTCAGTCACGCGCGATCTTTGCGGGCTTCGCCCCAAGGAGGCGGTCCTGATGGTTCTGCAGGGCCTGATGCCCCAAAGCGCATGTGCCTATTTCGCCGTCGCCCGCGCCAGACACCCGATCCATTATCGCCGCGCCCGGAGGCAAAAAATGATGATTGCGGATATCGACGCTTTCTGGCGCGAACGTTCTGCGGAGCCGGCCGAAACATTCGGTTTCAAGGTACCGGTCTCCAGTCTTGAGGGTGCTGACAAACGCACCCGGATGAAGCTGTCTTTCTTTGATATAGGCAAGCGCTTTCTGGAAGGCGAACCCGGCAAAGACGATTAGGATATTCCAACCCAAGCGGCAATCTCAAACGTGCTGGATCGGTAGAGTCCAACGCATTTTTTGATGGTTATGGGCGATACCCATTGACAAATCTCAGGACTGAGGCTCTGCTACAGCGCATGAATGGGATGTTGCGAGCATCGAAATTGATGGCCCTGTTGTTCAGGCTGGTGATGGTAGTGTCACTGGCGGGCTACAGCGTTTCCACCGTCAATGCCGCAATGCATGCCGAAAACGACGTCCCGATCTCACAGATCGAAAACGACCATTCGTCAGGCCGGGGTCACCACGACGCCGCCGTTCAGGATCACGGCGACCACGCCGATCAACATGACCACGCCAGCAAGGAAAAATCGAAGAATTCCTGCTGCCAGGATTATTGTGGTGTCGCGGCCATTCCGTGCCCCTCCTCATCCCTGAACCACCCGACCGTCATTTCCCTGCGTGCGTTCATCGACGATACGCATGCTGCCGGTCTGGCACCTAAGCTTCAGCGCCCCCCTAATATCTGAATATCCGGAACCGCTTTGCGGGCTTTCCTGCACCTGCATGCGTGAGCGTGCTGGAGCAATCATGATCTTATTGCCGGATTTTCACCATGAAACGTTTGTTCCTGGTGGTTGCCCTGCCGCTTTTTGCGGGCGGATGCGCAGCCACCTTACCTGAAGTCGTCATATCGACCGACAGCCCCGACGCTATGTCCAGCGTCAGGCCCATTCCCTATCAAAATCCGATCGGAGCTTACACGCACCGCGTTCCCGTCGATCCGAAACCCTGGCGTGGCCTGAACGATGCGCAGTCGCCAGCGAAGGGAGGCGCATGATGATCCCACGTCCTATCAGGCTGATATCCTCCCTCCTGTTTCCCCTCATCGCGGCAGGCTGCGTTACGACTGATTATGCCGCCAAGGATGCGGGCTTTGCCGATGCAACGCTGAAAACCAGTGAGGCAACCGGCAAACAGACTGTCTGGGTTCAGAACCAGCAGCAGGCGCAGGTGGTGCGCGACCGCGTCAAGGCGCTGATGGCCAAAAAGACCATCGACGTCGAAACCGCTGTTCAGGTTGCATTGCTAAACAATAAGGGGCTGCAGGCGTCCTATGCGGATCTCGGAGACAGCGCCGCCGACGCCTGGCAGACGCAACTCTCCGTCTTTCCGACCTTTTCCGTCAGTCTGAACGGCATCGGAACGCCCGGGCTTGCCATGTATCGTGTCCTTGAAGGGGCCGTCACCGCCAATATTCTCGCCTTGGCGACCTATGACAAGAATATCAGCCTGGCGAATACGCGCTTCCGTCAGGCGCAGGTCAATGCGGCAATCGCCACCGTGTCGCTTGCTGCGGAAACCCGAAGGGCATGGATCAACGCCGTGGCCGCCTGGGAAAACGTCGCCTACCTTAACCAGGCGAAGGTCGCAGCCGACGCCTCTTCGGAACTTGCGAAAAAGATCGGTGAAGCGGGCTCGATGCCCAAGGCCAATCAGGCCCGCGAACATGTGTTCTATGCGGAGCTGACGGGAGAAACGGCAAAGGCGCGACTGGCAGCGAAACTCGCCAAGGAAGAGCTGATCCGGTTGATGGGGCTTTCCGGCACGGATGCCGAGTTCCAGATACCAAACCGGCTTCCTTCCTTGCCGAAGACCCTGATAGCGCGCAACGATATCGAGGCGGAAGCAATTCACAAACGCATGGATTTGCAAGTCGCCCGCCTCGAATTGCAGGCAACCGCGCAATCCTATCGCCTGGAAGACGCCACCCGCATCGTCACCGATATCGAGCTGGCAGGAAGCTGGGAGAAGGAACGCGAACGCGAGGACGGTGCCACCCGTTCGGACATTGCAAGAACCGGTTCGCTGTCCTTCACGATCCCGATCTTCGATTCCGGGCAGGCACGTCTGCGCAAGGGCGAACTCGCCTATATGCGGGCGGCCAACCAGCTGGCCGGGCTGGCCGTCGACATCCGTTCGCAGGCCCGTTCCGCCCATCTGGCCTACAGGTCGAATTACGACATTGCGCGCCACTACCGCAACAATGTCCTGCCCCTGCGCAGCGCGATCGAGGAGCAATCGCTGCTCTCCTATAACGGCATGATTACCAGCACCTTCGAGCTGATCGCCGATACCCGCGAAAAAATCGAATCCACCATCCTCGCAGTCAACGCCAAGCGCGACTTCTGGTTGGCCGAAGCCAACCTTGCCCCCGTCATCTATGGCGGAAGCACGGGCAGTGCCGCGGCCGAAACCGAAGTCGCGTCGGCCGAAGCACCGGCAGGCGGCGGTCATTGAGAAAGGAAACGGGAATGTTCAGCAGAAGACAATTGCTTGGAGCAGGGGCCGCCGGCGCGGCGCTCGTATCCTCCAAAACCTGGGCGCAGACGTCCAATATGGGCCTGCCGGAAGCAGCCAGCATGGAAGGTGCTGCCACCCAGACGCCCACTCGTCCCTCTACCGGCCCGGATTACAACCCGGTCGTCACCCTCAACGGATGGACCCTGCCCTTCCGGATGAATAACGGCGTCAAGGAATTCCACCTCATCGCCGAACCGGTGGAACGCGAGATGGCCGAGGGCATGACCGCCTATCTGTGGGGTTACAACGGCCAGTCCCCCGGCCCGACCATCGAGGCTGTGGAGGGCGACCGGGTGCGTATCTTCGTCACCAATAAATTGCCCGAACATACGACGGTTCACTGGCACGGCATGATCCTGCCTTCAGGCATGGACGGTGTCGGCGGCCTGTCGCAACCGCATATTCCGGTCGGCAAAACCTTCGTTTACGAGTTCGATCTCGTGAAATCCGGCACCTTCATGTACCACCCGCATTCCGACGAGATGGTGCAGATGGCCATGGGGATGATGGGCTTCTTTGTCGTGCATCCCAAGGACCCGGCGTTCATGCCGGTGGAACGGGACTTCGTGTTCCTGCTCAGCGCCTTCGACATCGACCCGGGAACTTACGTGCCCCGCGTCATGGAGATGACCGATTTCAACCTGTGGACCTGGAACAGCCGGGTCTTTCCCGGCATCGATCCGCTGGTCGTGTCGAAAAACGACAGGGTGCGGGTGCGGGTCGGCAACCTGACCATGACCAACCATCCGATCCATATGCATGGTTACGACTTCGAGGTCACCTGCACCGACGGCGGCTGGGTGCGGCCCGAGGCCCGATGGCCGGAAGTCAGCATCGACATTCCCGTCGGCGCAATGCGCGCCTACGAGTTTGACGCCAAATATGAGGGCGACTGGGCGATCCATTGCCACAAGTCACACCACACCATGAATGCCATGGGTCACGAAATCCCGACATTCATCGGTGTCGACAAGAAGGAAGTCGCCAAGAAAATCCGGCAGATCCGCCCCGAATACATGCCGATGGGCACCGCCGGCATGGCTGACATGGCCGAGATGTCGATGGAGATACCCGAAAACACCGTGCCCATGATGACCGGCTGGGGTCCCCACGGCCCCATCGAAATGGGCGGCATGTTTTCGGTGGTGAAGGTCCGCGAAGGTATCTCCGCGGGCGATTACGCCGATCCGGGCTGGTATCAAAACCCGCCCGGCACACAGGCCTTTGAGTGGACGGGCAACCTGCCCGACGCACCCAAAGCCAAAGATGCAAGCACGCAGCCCCCATCGGCCCATTCGAACCATGGCTGATCGTCAACGTTCCCAAACGATAGAGGAAAACATCATGAACACTGCAATTCTTGGCCTTGTGCTGGCAGCACTTGCGACCCCCGCTCTGGCGGCCGGTAGCCATGCCGGCGGACACAGCGAGGCCATGGCAGTCGGTGAGCCCGGCGATGCCACGAAAGTCACCCAGACCATCCGCGTCAGCATGAAAGAAACGGCGGATGGCAAGATGATCTTCACGCCTAACAACTTCAAGGTCCGCAAGGACCAGACCATCCGCTTCACCGTCAAGAACGAAGGCGAGCTCGATCATGAATTCGTTCTCGATGAAGAAGCAAAGGTCATGGAACACAAGGGGCTGATGGAGAAATTCCCCGAGATGGAACATGCCGATCCGAACGCCATCCGTCTGGCGCCCGGCAAGACGGGGGAAATCGTCTGGAGGTTCATCAATGACGGCGTCTTCAAGGTCGCCTGCCTTGTACCCGGACACTACGACGCCGGCATGCACGGCGATGTCACCGTTGCCAAGAAGTAAGCAAACAAGGAAACCGACCCATGAAAACAATCATCAACACCACACTCGCCGCAGCCCTCTTTCTCGCCTCTGCCGCCGGCGCCTTCGCGCAGGAATTCACCGCCGGCACGGTGAAAAAACTCGATACCAAGGCCAAAAAGGTTACGCTTATCCATGAGGAACTAAAAAACCTGGACATGCCGGCAATGACCATGGTCTTCGAGGTCAAGGACGAAGCCATGCTGGCGAAATTGCAGGAAGGCGCGAAAGTGCAATTCGTCGCCGAGCGGGTGAACGGCAAATTGACCGTGACACAGCTGAAATAACAGCGGCAGAACCTGCAAGGACCAGCGCGCACCCCTATCGGCAAAACCGCGTGGGGGTGCGCCTCATTCGCCTGCGGCGCCCTAGTCGCAGGCGGGTTTTCGCACCCGGCCGAAGACCAGGAAGCTGATGGCGGCAAGCAGCCAGACACTGATACCGGCATAAAGCATGACCAGACCGAAACCATCCGCCAGCGCCTGATGGACGAGCATTTCGGGAACGTCCTGCGCCGAGGATCCGGCAGTTCCCGCCGCAACCTTTTCAGCGAGCAATTGCAATGTGTTCACATCCATATCGAGCGTCAGGTTTGCCTGAAGCGAAGAGCGCACGCCCTCAACCAGAATGAAGCCCATGATCGGAATATTGATGGCGAGCGAGATCATGCGCGCACTCATGTCGATGCCCGACGCCATGCCGGAACGCGACGGCGGCACCGCACCCGTGGTCGTGTTGGTGACCGGCGTGTTGGTCAAGCCAAGCCCGATGCCCGAAAGAATGCAGCCGGGCAGCATGGTAAGCCAGTTCGCATTTTCGATGCCGCTGCCCAGTTTCATCAGCATGAAACCGAGACCGATGGTGAACAGCCCGGCCGGTATAACAATGCGAGGCTGATAACGCAGGGACAGACGCTCCGCCAGCGGCGGCATCACCAGCGCCGGCAGCGTGTAGGCAAGCAGGCCAAGACCGGCGGCGACGCTGTCATAACCGAGACCCGCCTGAAACCAGATCGGCAGATAGATCATGAAGGGCCAGAAACTGATGTTCATCGCCGCCGAGCCGATGATGGCTCCGGAAAACGGCCGGATTCGGAACACGGAAAAATCGAACATCGGCCTTGGTGTGAGCTTTTCCACGATGAGAAAAGCGATGAAGCTCGCGACGGACCCCGCGAGGATCAATAGCGCCGCCTGACTGGCAAAGCCGAGTTCAGGGCCTTGTGTGATGAAAAAGGCAAGGAGAAACACGGCCAGCGACAGCGTGGCGATACCGGCAAGATCAAGACGTGTCGCTTCCGGATCAAGCGATTCTCTCACGCCGCCCACTGCGAGCAGCAAAGTGCCCGCGCTGAGCGCCACGTGAACGAGGAACACCCATTCCCAGCTCCACAGCGCGACGATGGCCCCGCCGATAATCGGGCCAAACCCCAGCCCTACGCCGGAAATGATGCCCCACCAGCCGAACGCCATGCCACGCTCACTGGCCGTGCGAAACTGGTACGACAGGATGGCAATCTGGCACACCAGCATCGCACCGCCGCTCAGTCCCTGAAGGAAACGCGCCGCAATCAGCACCATCACATTTTCCGTCACTCCGCAGGCGAGAGACGAAAGTGCAAAAGCGACAATGCTGGCAATGAAGACGCGCTTGCGGCCAAAGCGGTCTGCCAGCGCACCTGTCGCCATCAACACCACCGTCACGCCGATCGTGTAAGCATTCATGATCCACTGAAGCTGCCGGAAATCCGCATGCAGCATCTGTTCGAGTGTCGGCAGGATCGCCGGAACGCTGGAAATCTCCAGTCCGAACATCAGGGCGGAGAGACAAACGGCAGCGAGCGCCATGGCGCTTCTGCTGCCGGCGGGTGCGGTAACGGCAAGGGTCATTCTTCAGCCTTTCATGGGGCGGATCGCAACAGCGAAATCCGGTCTGCGGAACCGAACGCAAACTAACCAAAGCTTGACCATAACTGAATTGGATGGTTGGCTATTTCAGAGACAACAAATTGGAATTATTGATTTGCGCACGCTGGATGTGGATGCCGTCGAGGCTTTTGTCACCATTGCCGATCTGCAAAGCTTCACCCGCGCTGCCGAAGCTCTGGGAACCACGCAGGGTGCCATCAGCGTCAAGCTGAAGCGGCTGGAAGACCGGCTGGGCCAACGGCTGCTTGAGCGTACGCCCCGGTCCGTGCGGCTGTCGGCGCAAGGTGCGGTGTTTCTGGCGCCCGCCCGCGAATTCCTTGCCGCGCATGATCGTGCCCTCGCCGGCCTTTCATTCCAGCGCCGCCGTTTTGGCCTTGGCATTGCCGCCCATGTTGCGGGGCCGGAGGTGCCAAACCTTCTGGCGCGGCTCAATGCCCATGATCCGGGACTGACGATCGAAGTGCGCATGGACAATTCCCGTGTGCTGCTGGACGCCTTCGACCGTGGCGAAATCGACGCCGCAATTATCCGGCGTGAAGACGACCGACGCGACGGCGAGGTGCTGGGGCCGGAGCATTTCGGCTGGTACGCCGCTCCGCAATTCGAACACCGTCAGGGCGAACCCCTGCGGCTGGCCGCGCTTTCACCCGCCTGCGGTGTGCGCAACATTGCCGCCCGCGCGCTGGATTCGGCCGCCATTGCCTGGACGGAGGTGTTTCTTGGCGGCACCTCGTCGATGGTTACGGCCGCGGTCTCCGCCGGTCTTGCCATTTCCGCCTTTTCCTGCCGTCTTGCACCGCCCGGCACGGTCGAGGTTAGCCAGCGCTTCGGCCTGCCGTCGCTGCCCTCCACCGAGGTCGTGATGTTCTCCACCCTCACCGACAGCAGATCCCGCGAGGCGTTGCGCACACTTGCCGCCGCATTCCGGGAACATCGGCCCGGGTCCTGAGGAATGAGGCTGCCGGATGGACGAAGAGCTGGATTTGCCTTGCCGACCGGCCGCTCCGGCGTTATGGAAGAAATGTCGAAAAAGGCACGACTTGGTGTGGTCTAGCCCAAGTCCTTTCGGAAACGAAAGCTCTGTCCATGCCCTGCGCATGAGTCCCACGACGAACAACGACGCTGTCAAGGCGTCAAATTGTTCGTCCGTGTGGTTCTCAAAACGATGAACTGCTCCGGTCGAACGACCAAAGGAGCATTTCATGTCAAATACCCCTCTGATTTACGATGTCGTGATTGCCGGCGCTGGTCCTGTGGGCCTGTTTCTCGCCTGTGAGCTGCGCCTTGCGAAGGTTTCGGTACTGGTGCTGGAGCAGGCCCACGATCCTTCGTCGCCGCTTAAGAAACTCCCCTTCGGCATGCGCGGTCTTTCCGTGCCCACCATCGAAAGTTTCCACCGCCGGGGCCTGCTGGAGGACATAACCAAAAATCAGCCGACAAAAGAACAGCCAAACGGCAGCCACGGCTTGACCACACACTGGATGCAGCAGCGCCGCCGCCCGGGCGGCCATTTCGCCGGTATCCAGTTCTTCCACGACAATATCGATGCGTCGAAATGGACCTATCGCTTGCCGGATTCGACGCCGGTGACCATGGCCTCCAGCATGGAAGAGATCGAAACCGTTCTGGAAAGACGTGCAACCGCGATGGGGGCCGAGATCAGACGCGGCGCTGGGGTTGAGAGCGTCCAGCAGTCGGATACGGGTGTGACCGTTTACGCGGGTAGCCAGATATTTCACGGGTGCTGGCTCGTTGGCTGCGATGGCGGCCGCAGCGCGGTGCGCAAGGCGGGCGGCTTCGATTTCGTCGGCACCGATCCCGAATTTACCGGCTATTCCGTCGAGGTCGAGATGGCGGACCCGGAAAAACTCGCCCCGGGCCGTCACTACACACCAACCGGCATGTATACCTACCAAGAGCCCGGAACCATCGCGATGGTCGATTTCGACGGCGGCCGGTTTCACCGGACCAAGGCGATGACACCCGAGCATGTGCAGACTGTCCTGCGGCATGTCTCCGGCACCAACGTCACGGTCACAGGCCTCAGACTTGCAACGACATGGACGGATCGCGCCTATCAGGCCACGACCTATCGCAACGGCCGAATATTACTGGCGGGCGATGCCGCCCATATCCACTCCCCGCTTGGCGGCCAGGGGCTTAATCTCGGGCTGGGCGATGCGCTCAATCTTGGCTGGAAACTTGCAGCGGCAATCCGCGGGGATGCCCCGGACGGATTGCTGGACACCTATACCAGCGAACGACACCCGGTGGGAGCACAGATCCTCGACTGGTCGCGCGCGCAGGTCGCTCTCATGCGCCCCAGCTCGAGCACAAGGGCGCTGGAAACCATCATCCGCGACCTTATCGAGACCCGCGATGGCGCGACATATTTCGCCGAGCGTGTCTGGGGTATTTCCCTGCGCTATGAGCTTGGCGGCCAACATCCGCTTGTCGGCCGCAGCGTTCCGGATTTCGTACTGACCGACGGAAGGAAGATCGGCGAACTTCTGAGAGAAGGAAGAGCGCTGCTTTTGAACTTTGGCGTGGGTGCATCACTTGAAGCGCTTGCAGGTCGTTGGACCGGACGGATCGCTTATGTGGCGGCCAATGCCGTCGACCCGCTCGGATTAAGCGCCGCGCTGGTGCGTTCCGATGGCATTGTCGCCTGGGCTACGGGGTCAACTCCTGACAAGGAGGAACTCACGGAAGCCGCTAGCCGGTGGTTCGGTACGGCATAAACTACATCTGAAGCGGGAAATCAGCTTATGCAGGGTTGAAAAAACTACCGACGCCCCTTGAAAGCACCAATGAAGTGCTTTATATATTTCACATGAGCACGAAACTTCTGTCCAACGTCGTTCTGGCACTCAATCTTTCAAGGGAAGATCGATCTTCCCTCGAAGAAACGCTTCTTGCCTATCGACGTGCGATGGCAATCCTCGATCAGACAGAAGGCGCCAACCTCGTGGCGCTGCATGCCGCAGCTTACGAAGAAATCAGGGTCAAGACAGGTCTCCCATCCCGCATGGTGACGCTGGCTTTGCGCGACCACAGCCAGCGTGATCCGCAGGAGCCGGTGCGCGACATCCCGCTCGACAGCAAGCTGTTTTCGGTCAAAGGGCCTGACAGCCTTAGCATCGCCACCCTCTCGGGTCGGGTCGTCGTGCCCTACACGGTTCTTGGCTATCACGACGGCTGGAATGACTTTTCAGAAGCGCGCCTCGTTTTCGAGGGCGAAACCATCAGCATCCATGCCGGCATAAAAACCGGCTTCCAACCGAACAGGGAGGCTTCGATGAACAATGAAGGTATTCTTGGGCGACTCGGGCGTGTCATCGCCGGTGTCATGAACAACGCCGTCGATGCGGCGGAAGCGTCCAATCCCGTCGCAGTCGCGCAGCAGGCCGTGCGGGAAATTGCCAAAATCGCCGAGGAAGCGCGAGCGGCGCTCGGCGTGGCGGTTGCCGCCGGCCATCGCCTCAAATCGAAGGCCGTCGATCTTGATGAAGAGATCAGCGACCTCGACGACAAGATCAGAATCGGGCTGGAAAACGGCCGCGAGGATCTGGCCCGCGCCGCAACCGGGTTGCAGATCGATCTGGAGGCGCAGCGCGAAGCGCTGAACAAGGCGATCCTCGAGAATGCCGCCGAGATTGCGGAAGCGGAAACCACCTTGCGCAGCATCGCCTCCGCAAAGGCGGATGCGCAAAAGCGGCTCGAAGATGCCAAGCGTGCCGAACGCGCGGCACCTGCCAGTGTCGACGCCACCCCGTCCCAGCGCAATGACCGCCGTCTGGCCGAGGCGCTGGAAGCGATCGAAAGGGTGACCGGCACACCGGCCAAGCCCAATACCGGCGCAGCCGAGGTGGAAGAGTTAGGCCGCATGCAGCGCCAGAGCGCCATTGAGGCGCGGCTCAAGGCTTTCCGGGAGGGACAACGCTGATGGAGGGCATTGTCCAGCCCGGCACTGCCCCCTTCTGGATCGCCCTCTTGACGGTCGCCGGCCTCGGCATTGTCGAACTCGTCTCGGTCCTGCTCGGCGTGTCAGCCTCCGGTCTGCTGGACGACAGTTTCAGCTACCATGCGCCGGGCGATACCGAAGCGGGGCTGCTGGGAAGCTGGATGTCCTGGCTCAACGCCGGCGGCGTGCCGCTGCTTGTTCTCGCGGTCATTCTGCTTTCGGTTTTTGCCGTTACCGGTTTCTTCATTCAGGGGGTCGCTTCCACAATATTTCTCGGGCCCTTGCCGCTCCCTTTGGCCATGACCGGCGCGATTGCCGCAGCCATTCCGGCCACGCGGTCGCTCAGCCTTGCTGTTGCAAAGGTCATTCCACGCGATGAGACCAACGCGCTTGAGCAGGCCGACTTTCTGGGTCTCACAGGCGTCGTCACCATCGGGCCGCTTGACCAGGGCAAGCCCGGCACCGTGCGGGTCAAGGACCGGCATGACAATATTCACTTCCTGCGCGCACAGGCCGCATCCGGTCACACGATCGATACGGGTGCGCAGGTATTGATCGTCGATGGGGCGGATGGGCTTTTCCAGGCCATCCCCGCACCGCCGGATCTGAAAAATTCATAATAGCGGGCACAACAGGGGTTAATTCACCATGGACTTCTTTTCTTTGAGCCTGATTGCCGGTGCCATCGTCACGGCGATCGTCGTCATCGGCATCATCATGACATCGCTTTACACGCGCTCGACGCGCGACAAGGCCTATGTCAGAACCGGCCTTGGCGGCAAAAAAGTCGTACTCGACGGCGGCGCGATCATTCTGCCGATCTTCCACTCCTATTCCTGGGTCTCCCTCAGCACGTTGCGGCTGGAAGTAAAGAGATCCGAACATGAATCGCTGATCACCAAGGATCGCATGCGCGCCGATATCACCGCCGAATTTTACGTGCGTGTGAAGCCGGACGCCGAAAATATCGCGCTGGCCGCCCAGACACTCGGCGACCGGACAAATGATGCCGATGCGCTGAAATCCCTGGTCGAGGCGAAATTTGTCGACGGCCTGCGCTCGGTTGCGGCAACCATGTCGCTGCGCGACCTGCAGGAACAGCGCGCCGAATTCGTCAAAGCCGTGCAGGCAGCCGTTGCGCATGACCTGCAGTCCAACGGTCTGGAGCTGGAATCGGTGTCGTTGACGCGGCTCGACCAGACCGACATCAAGCATTTCAACCCCAACAACACCTTCGACGCGGAAGGCCTGACGGCGCTGACGCGGATCACCGAGGAGCGCAAACGCGAGCGCAACCAGATCGTCCGCGACAACGAGGTCGAAATCGCCACCAAGGACCGCGAAGCCGTGCTTCGCCGCCTGACCATCGAACGCGAACAGCGCGATGCGGAACTGACGCAGGAACGCGATATCGCCAACAAGACCGCAGAAACCAGGGCGGAGGCGGCACGCGCCGAACAGGCGGCACGCCTGAACGAGGAAACCGCCAAGCTCGATACCGAACGCGGCATTGCCGAGCGGGATGCGGAAGCCCGTCAGGCGCGCGAGACCGCCCGCATCGAGGCCGAGCGCGGCATCGCCGAGCGCGAGGCGGAAGCCCGCAAGATCACCGAAACCGCCCGGATCGAAGCCGCAATCGCCGTTGCCCAGAAGGTGGAGCAGGAACAGGCTGCGCGCGCCAAGGCTGATGAGGCAAAGGCAGCGGCCATCACCGCCGAAGAACAGGTGGCAACCGCCCGCGAAGTGGAAATCGCCGAACGCGCCAAGCGTATCGCCGTGATCGACGCCCGCAAGGCGGCCGAACAGGAAGCGACGGCGATCACCGTGAAGGCGGAAGCCGAGCGCGAAGCTGCGGAAAACCTCGCTGCCGCCGCCAAGATCGGTGCCGAGGCCGAGGCGCAGGCCGCCAAAATCCGCGCCGAAGGCGTCATCGCGCTCGGTGATGCCGAGGCGCAGGCGGAGCGGGCGAAAAACGATGCACGCAATGCGCTTTCCGGCGACATCATCGAATTCGAACTTGCCCGCGCGCGGATCGCCATCATCCCCGAGGCGCTGGCCGAAGCGATGAAGCCGATCGAGAAGATTTCCGACATCCGCATCTTCAGCGCCGGAAATCTGGCCGGCGCACTCGGTGGCGGCAGCTACGGACAAAACGGCAATGGCCTGGGTGATCTTTCAAGCCAGCTGCTGAGCTTCACCGCGCAGAAGCCGGTTCTCGATGAAATCCTCGCACAGGCCGGTTTCAAGGGAGCAGACCCGACACAGGCCCTCCTCGCAGCTTCCATCACAAATGGCACGGATCGGCCAACGTCGGAAAAGCAGCCACGCAAGGAAACGTAAGAAGGTCTTGGCAGTCTTTCCGTAGACCACTCCTCTCGGCAAGAACATCAAGCGCGGTCAATCTAAGATGGCCGCGCTTTTTTCTGTTCTATAAACACTCAGCGAGACCCGTCATACGCGCCGGAAATGCTGCGCATTAGAGCACGTCCATTGAACGCGGAATCGCGTTGAGGATTCCCTTGGTCGCCGAATTCTGATTCCATCGCTGCGACTG
>NZ_KQ414519.1:0-78921 GCF_001263295.1 Agrobacterium sp. SUL3 | reverse complement strand
CTCAAAGACTGGCGGCGTGTCGCTACGCGCTACGACAGATGCCCAATGGTCTTCCTCTCCGCCATCGCTCTCGCTGCAACCGTTATCTTCTGGCTCTGATCAATGAGTCCTGACCCTAGTAAACCTCCAGGACGAACTCGAGCGCCCGGCTTCCTACCTATCCCACGGCCAGACGCAGTGGCTGGAGATCGCACTGGTGCTCGCCCAAGACCCGGCGCTGGTGCTGATGGACGAGCCGACCGCGGGAATGACGGCACAGGAAACGCGCAAGACCGCCGAGCTGTTCATCCGCCTCAAGGGCCAACACACCCTGATCGTAGTCGAGCACGATATGGGGTTCGTGCGTGACATAGCCGAAACGATCACCGTTATGCATCAGGGGCGGGTTTTGGCTGAAGGTTCAGCCGACCAGGTCTCCCGAGATGAACGGGTTCGCGAGGCATATCTGGGATCGGGAGGGATCGACCATGCTTGAACTAACGAATGTCGACGGTTTCTACGGCCGAAGCCGCGCACTCCAGTCGGTTTCCCTCTCGGTAGGCAACGGTGAGTTCCTGAGCGTGTTGGGCCGTAATGGCGTCGGAAAGACCACGCTATTGCGCTCCATCCTCGGCCTGATGAGCCGGACAGAGGGTTCGGTCGTGCTCGACGGGATCGAACTCGGAGGCTTGCCGACGCATGAGCGGGCGAAGGCGGGGGTAGGTTACGTTCCACAGGGCAGGGGTATCCTTCCGGCGTTCACCGTTCGCGAGAACCTCGTGCTCGGGACATTCGCGACCCGATCCAACCACGGACATATCGCCGAATGGGTTCTCGATCTCTTCCCCGTCCTGAAGGAATTTCTGAACAGACAGGGCGGCAACCTGTCCGGAGGACAGCAGCAGCAATTGGCGATCGCGCGAGCGCTGTTGTCCGAACCAAAGGTCATGCTTCTGGACGAGCCTACCGAGGGAATACAGCCGAACGTCGTCGAGCAGATCGAAAACGTTCTCATAGACCTCAATCGGAAGAACGGGCTCGCGATCGTGCTGGTCGAGCAAAACGTGAGGTTCGCGAGACGCGCCTCCCATAGGTTCGCTGTCTTGAACCGGGGATCGGTCGCACTGAGTAACTCTATCGACAAACTGTCGGATGACGTCGTTCACGAGCATCTCGTGGTCTGAGAAGGCGATTTATGATGAACCGCCGCTCCGACCGGGCGGCGGTTCGCGCTTTTTGCCTCAAGAACCCAGATGGGGGAGGCTGGCCGATTTGCTCGAGGCCCGCTCGACATCCGGCTGTCCCTTGCGTAGCAGGGCATAAGGAACGAGCGGCCGTTCTGCGACAACCGCGAAGCGTTGGTAGAACATCGTCCTGAGTCGGTTGCGCAGCGTTTCACGCCGCCGCTGCGCTGCTGTTATCGGACCATGCTTGACCCGGGAGATCGCCGTGTATCCGGTCTCGTCGAGAAGCTGGGCGATCATCTCGAATGTCAGACCTTCGCTGAAAGGAAGTCGGGCCATGATGCCGGCATGTTTCTCCGTCATGACGTTTTCGTATAGGGGATCATGACCGATGAAGCGCTCGATGCACCGGACGCCGATTTCGGCGCACCGTCCGATGAATGGCTTGCTCGCCCAGTTACCGTCGAAGACGATTAGCTTGCCACCCGGCTTGAGCACCCGTAGCCATTCTGCAATAGCCTTGCGCGGGTCCGTCAGCGTCCAGACAAGGTGACGGCAAACGATCGCGTCGTAGGTGTCGTCGGGCTCCATGGTGTTTTCCGCGTCCCCGAGAACGAAGCGCACTTTAGAGGAACCGCTGTGTTTCCCCCGGGCGACCACGAGCATCTTCTCGGAAAAGTCGATTGCCGTTACGTCATGCCCTAACGAGAGAATTACCTTCGTTATTTCGCCGGTCCCGCAGGCAAGCTCGAGAATCTTCTTTTCCCCGTCCCCGAGAATGTTCTGGATAGACGCCATCCACGCATCCTGTTCGGGTCCGGGAGCGATGCGATGCCCGAAGGCGAGGTCAAAGGTCTCCGCTCTGAGGGACCAGTACTCCCGGATGTCTTCTTTGAGATCGTAGTTGCGCGGGTTCACCGGTTTCATTTCCTTAACTAGCGGCCCTGAATCGGCTCTCGCGAGCGTGGTGAATCCGACTGCGCGGGACGAAACGTATGTTACAGCTGCCTTGTCCAATGGGTTCCACTTCGGCCTCGACCCCGAAGACCTCGCGGATACAATCCACCGTCAGAACTTCGGACGGTTTGCCGAGCGCAACCAGCGACCCGTTTTGCATGAGCGCGATCCGGTCGCAGAACAGGGCCGCATGGTTGAGGTCGTGCAATGCCGTGACTACGGTAAGGTCGAGTTTCCCGACAAGATCGAGAAGGTCGATCTGGTGGCCGATGTCGAGATGGTTGGTCGGTTCGTCGAGCAGAAGCACCTTGGGTTCCTGTGCAAGAGCCCGGGCGATGTGAAGCCTCTGGCGCTCGCCGCCCGAGAGAGTGTGCCAGTATCGTTCCGCGAGATGATCCATGTCCACGTTTCGTAGCGCCCGATTCACGGTTTCGGTGTCTTCCTGCGTCCAGGGTGAGTATGCGCCGAGGTGTGGTGTGCGACCAAGCTCGACCGCCTGCCGCGCTGTGAGGCGTTCGCCCGTTTCCGCCTGCTGCTCTACGAGAGCGATATTTCGTGCGACATCGCGTCTTCCGATTTTTGACAGGGGTTGTCCATCCAGTGTCACGCTGCCGACCTGAGGCTTCCGAATTCCCGATAGAAGGGACATGAGCGTCGTTTTTCCCGATCCGTTGGGGCCGACGATGCCGAAAAACTCTCCGTTCGCGACCTCGAAAGAAATAGACTGGAGGAGGGTGTTGCCACCTATGGACCAGGAGAGATCAGTCGCCGATAGCTTCATGCCCGTTCTCTCTTTTTCGATAGAATGACGGCGAACACCGGCGCGCCCACCAGCGCGGTCACCACGCCGACTGGCAGAACCTGTCCGGGGATGAGGGTGCGTGAAAATATGTCCGCGAGGATCATGAAAACCGCCCCGATGAGCGCCGACGCGGGCAGCAGCACACCGTGTCTCACACCTACCAGCATGCGTGCGGCATGGGGTATTACTAGGCCCACAAACCCTATCGAGCCGACGATAGACACCATCGTCGCGGTCATAACGGCTGACGCGCCGATAACGACGATCTGGGTCCGGAGCACGGATATGCCGAGTGACGCCGCCGAGTTCGAGCCGAACGCGAACGCGTCAAGCGCGCGCGAGTGCCTTAGACAGATCACGAGGCCGAGTAGTGTTGCCGGAATAGCCAGGTACGCGTCCGGCCATCTTACGCCGGACAGATTTCCAAGAAGCCAGAACATGATTCCACGCGCCTGCTCGGCGGTAGCTGCCTTTGTTACGATAAAGGACGTCAACGCGTTGAAGAGTTGTGAACCGGCGACCCCTGCCAGGATGATGGCGGTCGTTCCGGTGCCGGTTTTCATGGCGAGGAGGCTTATCAGCAAGAATGCCGTCAGCGCGCCGAGGAAAGCACCGAGGGGCAGGCTCAGCATGCTGGTGCCCAGCCCGAGGATGGCGACACTCACCGCTCCCGTAGAGGCTCCTGCAGAAATACCGAGGATATAGGGATCGGCCAGAGGGTTGCGCAGGAGGGACTGAAGCACTACCCCGGAGATAGCGAGCGCGGAACCGCAACATGCGGCCACGACTGCGCGGCTAAGCCGATAGCTCCATACGATGCCTTCATCGAGCGGGGACACGGCGTATCCGGCCCCCCATAGCCTGTTGGCTATCGTCTGCGCGACGGTCGCAATGGGGATCGCCGTCTCGCCGATCGCGGCCCCCATACAGACGCTTATCAGAAGGATGGCGAGCGCGCCAAGGGCCATTCCGGTCTTGAAGAAAGGCGAGCCCGGACTGGTCATTTCGACAGTCCGGCTTTCTGGACCGCATCCGCCAGTACTTCGATGCCCTCGATGGTCCGTATTGTCGGATTCATGGCCTGCGCATCCATTGGAAAGATGTGGCCTTTCTCGACGGACGGCATCAACTTCGTCACGGGATCGCTTTTGAGGAACGACACCTTCGATTTCAAGCTGTCCATCGGATAGCGACGCCGTTCCATAGATCCGGCGACAATGACAGTAGGGTTCTTCTTGGCGATCGTTTCCCAACCGACCGTCGGCCATTCATCATCGGTCTCAATGACGTTCTTGATACCGAGCGCGGACATTATGTAGCCAGGGGCACCATTTTTCCCTGCGACGTAGGGGTCTGCCTGCGCAGCGCTCGAGAACCAGAACACGGCCGACACTTTTCCGTCCAGTCCGGCGACTTTTGCCCGTGCCGTTTCCTCTCTTTTCTTGAGGTCTGCGACAACCGCTTCTCCCTTGTCGTGGATATCGTAGATCGCGGCCAGGTCACGGATTTCCTGATAGACGAGGTCCATGGTGAAGACCTGATGTCTGACCCCGTCACTTGCCGCCGAATTCTCTTTACCCACACAATCCGAGGGAGATGTGTAGACCGGAATTCCGAGTTCCTCGAACTGTTCGGGTTTCGCCACCACACCTTCAGGTCCCACCTGCCATTGGAATTGGACGGTGATCAAATCCGGCCTTTTCGAGAGAACACTCTCGAAACTCGGATCGTTGTCCGCCAGACGTTCGATCCTGGAGTCGATTTCTTCATATCCTTTGAGAACCGGACCCACCCAGAGAGCGGTACCAACGACTTTGTCCGCCAGACCCAGTTTGTAGAGGATTTCGGTGCTGCTCTGGCCGATCGACACCGTCCTGGTGGGGGCGCTCTTGATCGTGATATCACGCCCGCAATTCTGTATTGTGAGCGGATACGACGTCTCGGCCGCATGCGCTGCGGACGTGAGCGCGCTGGCGAAAAAGATGGGGCAGAGGGCGCGGATAAGGATGTTCACCGAGTTCCCCTTGTCGGTTTTTATGACGCCGTTCCCGGACGCGAGGCGCTTTCGTGCGCCCGCATGCAGAAACAAAAAAACCACGTTCCGCAAAGCGAAAAACGTGGGGCGTCATTACCTTTGATTTGGATGGCATTATTGCCAGCAGAGAAAAGTTAGCTAACACGTACTATGACGTCAACAACTTTTGTTGGCGCGTAGCTTGTACCTCCCGAACGCTTTTCCACTCTATGCCTGCCAACTCGTTGTTGACTCGGGCCAATCTGTATCCTAGTCTTTACCAGATCAGAATGGCAAAGATGCCATCGAAATACGGGTGATGTGACCCCACGCTTTTCGCTTTGCGGAACGTGGGTTTTTTGTGTTCGGTTCTCGCCGGGCAGCTTGTCGGCAACAGAGCCGAATTACACAGGAGGCAAAAAGGCCCCGGAACGGACTGCTCGCGAGCAGGCCGTTCCGGGGCCTTTTTTATTCCTGCAGGGGAGAATGAAACGAAGGCGGAGCGACCGGTCGAACAGGACTTAACGAAGTCCAGTCTACCGCCCCAATCGATGGTGAGGGTCCCTTTCGGGGCGTGAACCCACGTTGGCGCTCCGCAGCAGCAGACGACCGTTTCGCGGGGCGGGCCTCCCACCGCTTCGCGTCCACCGCAACCGAGGCCTGCGTTAACTAGAAATGCAGGCCTCGGAAAACGACCATCCACCAAACCCAGAAATATCAATGTGAGGAGAACGACTATGTACCACGGCGATATCACCAGCAGCAAAGACACGGTCGGCGTTGCCGTCGTGAATTACAAGATGCCAAGGCTTCACACGAAAGCCGAAGTTCTCGAGAACGCGCGCAATATCGCGAACATGATCGAGGGAATGAAAGTCGGCCTCCCGGGCATGGACCTCGTGATCTTCCCGGAATATTCCACCCACGGGATCATGTACGATTCCAAGGAAATGTACGAAACCGCCTCCCAGATTCCCGGCGACGAAACCGCGATCTTCTCCGAGGCATGCCGCAAGGCGAATGTGTGGGGCGTCTTCTCCCTGACGGGCGAACGTCACGAGGAGCATCCCAAGAAGGCTCCCTATAACACGCTCATCCTCATGAACAACAAGGGTGAGATCGTCCAGAAGTACCGGAAAATCATGCCCTGGGTTCCGATCGAGGGCTGGTATCCGGGCGATTGCACATACGTCTCCGAAGGCCCTAAAGGCCTCAAGATCAGCCTTATCATCTGCGATGACGGAAATTATCCCGAGATCTGGCGTGACTGCGCGATGCGCGGCGCGGAACTGATCGTCCGCTGCCAAGGCTACATGTATCCGGCAAAGGACCAGCAGGTCCAGATGTCGAAATCCATGGCATGGGCTAATAACGTCTACGTCGCAGTGGCGAATGCTGCGGGTTTCGACGGCGTCTATTCCTACTTCGGTCATTCCGCCATCGTCGGCTTTGACGGCCGGACGCTCGGCGAATGCGGCACCGAGGAAAACGGCATCCAGTATGCCCAGCTCTCCGTGTCGGCGATCAGGGACGCCCGTAAGAACGGTCAGTCCCAGAACCACCTCTTCAAGCTTCTCCACCGCGGCTACACGGGCCTCATCAACTCGGGTGACGGCGACAAGGGTACGGCTGCATGCCCGTACAACTTCTATGCGAAGTGGATCAGCGATCCGGAGGGCACGCGCGAAATGGTCGAGGCCATGACCCGTGGCACTGTCGGAACGGAGGAATGCCCGATCGAGGGTATTCCCAATTCCACGACCGCCCATCGTTGATGCCGTGAGCGGCACTCTCCCGGCGGGCGGCCTGCCCCCCGGGAGAGTTCATACAAGGATATCAGCATGCAGCCCAGGAACAACCTCGATCAAGCGTCCGTCATACCCGACGCCCTGAAGGATTTCACGATCGTTGAGGAGCCGTTTTACCGAGCTTCGGGTGAGGAAGTCGCGCTGTTCGAGGCCGCTTACCGGATGCGCATCCCCGTCATGCTCAAGGGGCCGACCGGATGTGGCAAGACCCGTTTCGTGGAACATATGGCATGGCGTCTCGGCCAGCCCCTGGTGACCGTTTCCTGCCACGAAGACATGACGGCCGCCGACCTCGTAGGGCGCTTTCTGCTCGACGCCGACGGCACCAAGTGGCACGACGGCCCACTCACCATGGCGGCCCGCCTTGGTGCGATATGCTATCTCGACGAAATAGTGGAAGCGAGGCAGGACACTACCGTCGTTATCCATTCTCTGACCGACGACCGTCGTATTCTCCCGTTGGAGAAAAAGAACGAGGTGGTCCGCGCTCATCCGAATTTCAGGATCGTCGTGTCCTACAATCCCGGATATCAAAGCGTCCTGAAAGACCTCAAGGAATCTACGAAGCAGCGGTTTTCGGCGATCGGCTTCGATTATCCGGACGACTTGGCGGAAGCGGAGATCGTGGCGAAGGAAGCGGGCGTGGACTCCGCTATAGCGAGCGCACTGGTTCGCGTCGCGCAGCGGTCGCGCAATCTACGCGGTCACGGTCTCGACGAGGGGGCATCGACGCGAATGTTGATCCATGCCGCCATGTTGACGAGACAGGGCATTCCGATCGCCCAAGCCTGTCGGATGGCGATCGTTCTCCCTATCACCGACGACCCCGACGTCCGCGAAGCGTTGACCGCCGCCGTATCGGTCTGTTTCTAATGGCTTCGCACGCTGACCTCCTGAATGCCGGGCGATGGGATGACGAGTGGAAGTCGGCTCACGAAAGAATCGACCAAGCCGGGTACGGTGATCTCGTCGCCAGCGCCTACCGTCAACGGGGACCCGAGCTCGCGGATATCGTGGGGCTCGAGCCCGTACTGAGGTTGGGTCGTGCAGTCTCGGAGTTCGCGATCCGGACGGACAAGCGGACCACTTCCATTTTACCGGACAGCGCCGTCGCCGTAGCGGAACTCCTTTACCGACCGGACGCAGTCATCGAATGGCTGCTCATCGTGGAGAATGCGGCGAAGGCCGCTCCCTCAGCGGTCGTCGTGCTGCTGGAGAACAGCGCCAAAATCCTCGACAGGGTCGATCTCGCCGGGTTCAAAGCGTTCGTGTCGATGGGGCTCGCCATCGGACGTCGCCACCCAGAAAGGCAGGCGGCATTCTTCAAAATGGAAGACCCGGAGGCGAGGCGCTTCTTCGATGTCGAGGAGGGTGCAGATCGATACGCCGCCCTGCAGGGAACGCTTAGACCGTACCTACGCGCCGTGTGGGGCATAGAGCCACCCATGCAGGTCGCCGCACCCGACATGCCCGAGCCGATGCGACGCCGCGTGGGGTTCGGCGGCGGAGGCATCCGCATGCCTCCCTCGTTTGCCGGGTTCGACGGTGAAGAGTCGCGTCGTATCTATCGCGCCGCCGTCGCTCACGTAGGCGCTCATCATCACTACACGGAGCAGCTTTTCCCAGTCGGAGCGTTAAAGCCATTTCAGCTCGCCGTCATTTCCGTGATCGAGGACGCTCGCGTAGAACGCCTGGCGATCCGCGAGTTGCCGGGTCTCGCAGAACTTTGGCTGCCTTTTCACGTCGCCAAGCCCGGCGGCCCGCCCTTGGCCACGGCGCTCCTGGCTAGGCTTGCGAGAGCCTTGATCGACGGCGACTACCGCGACCCAGATGGCTGGATCGAAAAGGGACGAACGCTGTTCGAACAAGCAGCGGACTTCGATCTGTCCGACCAGTCACTCAGCAGGACCATCGGCGGTCTCCTCGGCAACGACCTCGGTCAGATGCGTATCCGGTTCGATGCCAAGGGGTATGTCGTCCAGCCCGCATATCGCGACGACAACATCGGTATCTGGGATTTCGGCGACGCCGCGGAACCGGCAATCGAAATGCAGGACATCGTCGAAGGCGCTCGGGTCGAGCAGCAGCAGCGCGACGACGGTAAACCGGATGATGAAGCCGAAGACATAAACGATAGCGAGGCTGTCGGGAAGGTCTCCCTGAACCGCGATGCGTCCGAAGGGATTCTGGTCGCCCGGTATCCCGAATACGATTACCTCGTGCGCAAGGATCGCACCGAATGGTGTTCCGTTCGAGAACACCGGGTTCCGGAAAAGCCGGCCGATGCGATCATTCTCGCCGAGAAGGCACATGCCGATATCTCGTCGAAGCTGGCGAACATGATCCGTGCCGCGCGGACGGGCCGAACCGAACGCTTGCGACGGCAGGCCGACGGCGATGTTATCGACATGGACGCCTGCATCGACGCCGCGATTTCCAGTCGGATGAACGTAGCTCCCGATTTCAGGGTCTACAGCCGCTACGAACGGAGAAGTCGAGACCTTTCCGTCCTGATCTTGCTCGACGTGTCGAACTCCACCGACGATGCCGTTCAGGGCGGGTCGAGGAAAGTCCTCGACGTGGAGCGCGTTTCAACTGCCCTGCTTTCAAGCACGATAGCCGGGCTAGGCGACAAGTTCGCCTTGGCGGCATTCTGTTCGGACACACGTGAAGATGTCCGGTATTTCCGGATCAAGGATTTCGCTGAGCCCTACGATCTCAGGACCAAGATGCGTCTCGCGGGTCTGGATAGCGGGATGTCCACCCGGCTCGGAACGGCTATCAGGCATGCTGCCGAGGACCTTTCGCGGCAACGAAGCTACCGACGCCTGTTGCTCGTGGTCACCGACGGGGAGCCCTCGGATATCGACGTGGACGACGAACGTTACCTCGTGGAGGACGCCCGGGTCGCGGTCCATTCAGTCAATCAGAAGGGCATCGACACGTTCTGCGTGGCGCTCGGCTCCGACGCACCGTCCTACGCCGACCGGATTTTCGGTCGCAAGGGAGCGACGACGGTAACGAGGGTCGAGCAACTGCCGTCCCACCTTCCGGCGATTTTTCACAGGCTGACCCGATAGGGGCGAGCCTGGCCAACACATCAAGAGCATAGTGAGGAGGAGTACCGATGTCACAGAAGGTTTATCCGGTACAGCAACCGGTCAAGGACCGCGCGCTTATCGATAGGACCAAATACGACCAGTGGTACGCGGCAAGCGTTGGCGACCCTGCATTCGCCTGACGCTCCCGGCTCGATTGCAAGGCTCGGGAATAGTGATGACGAAACAGTGGATCAACATGCCGTAAGCCCTGTGCAAAAAAGCGGGCTTCGTGCCCGAACCATTTATTGGGAACGGCGTGTGCGGATCTCATCATGGCCTGGCTGCAACCGCAGCCCACTCGCGAGAGGCCGGATACATTTATGCAACTGGAATCGTCATTTGCGACGTCGCGAACCCTTGCACGGACGGGGCGGACCATACATTCTTTCCCAAAAGGTCTTTCAAAGCCGCATTGTCGAGCATCGCGTCCGCCAATAGCCGCTTCAGCTTCGTGTTCTCGTCCTCCAGCGTCTTCAGTCGTTTGGCTTCCGACACGTCCATGCCGCCGAACTTCGCCTTCCATTTGTAGATGCTGGCATCGCTGACGCCGTGTTTGCGGCAAAGATCCGAGACCGGAGTACCCGCCTCGTGCTCTTTCAGAATGCCGATGATCTGTTCTTCTGTGAAACGGTTGCGCTTCATTCTCTGGTCCTCTCGATGGCCCAGAGCTTACTTCAAAATGGATTAGCTTAGCGGGGCAAGGTCAGCATCCTTGCTGTCATCTAATAAGACGGCAGCTGACAAGCTATAAGACGGGCCAATATAAGTTTTCTTAAAGCTCAGCGTCGCCACTAACGACGGCGCTCGGCGTGCGCACCAGTGCATCCCAGCATCCGCGGAAAAATGCATCCATTGACTTGATAGACCACGTCAGTTACGAAAGTGCGCATATACTTTGGCACTAACGCTACCTGTATATCGATAAAGTGGCCCCGCGTTTTTTTAAAAATCTGGAACGTGGGAATTCTGTGTTCTTGAACAATCGCACCTGATGCGGCAAAAATGCCGTATTAAAATATGGCAATAACGGCCTTGGAACGACCTGTTTCTGACAGATCGAGTCAAGGCTTTTTTATTTTGCAACGACGGAGTTCTTTCAAAATTTACTGCTCCATCGAACGAGCAGTGACGGCCTTTCGACACTACCTTGGCCGGGCAACAGACCGCCTTGTCGTCAGCCTATGTTATGCCATTCAAGTTTGATAGCAAGGAGACAATCGAAGTGCAGCAGCCGAATCGTGTGGAGAAGCTAGTTAGAGATATCGGGGCGGCACCAACAGTCGCAGATGCCCTGCCACTTTTCCAACGTGCGTACGATATCGACTTTGTGACCTACCATCTGGCGCTGACGGTTGCTGATGTCGTGGACACCCCATTTGTGCGCACCACCTACGACCCCAAATGGGTGTCCCGTTACCTTCTTCGTGACTACGTCAAAATCGATCCCATACTTCGTGAAGGTCTCGTCCGACAGATGCCTTTCGATTGGCGCGAAGTCGAAATTCCAAACTCAGCACACGGCTTTCTGCTGGACGCGCATAATCACGGTATTGGCCCGAACGGTTTCTCGATCCCTATCGTCGATAAGGCGCGTCGAGCTCTCTTTTCTGTCAATTCGCACAAAGCCGCCGACGAGTGGGGCGTAACTGTCAAACAATACCGCAATGAATGGCGCGAGCTTGCCGTTCTTATCCATCACAAGGCCATCTTCGAACTTCACGGCGAGCACGATCCAGTGCCGCAGCTATCCAGTCGTGAAATCGAGTGCCTGCATTGGACTGCACTGGGCAAAGACAGTATCGACATTGCGGTGATGCTGAAGCTGTCTGAGCATACGACAAGAGCCTACATCAAGTCGGCTCGCCACAAACTGGGGGGCGGTTCGATCACCTTTACGATCGCGCGAGCGATGCAGCTGCGGCTGATCAATCCATTTGGCAATACCCCCAACTGAGGGTACCATTCTGGGGAATTTATCGGCTCTCTTGAAATCCTCATGGTGCTTTTCATCAAATGATGGAGGCAAACATGTATCTTCTTGTTCAGGCTCACGAATATCATAAGCATGCCGAACTGCTCGATCAATCGTTCCGGCTGAGAAAGCGGGTTTTCGCCGACCAGCTCCGATGGGATGTGGCAGTGTCCGGCCCTTATGAAAGGGATCGCTACGACGACCTTCATCCTGCCTATCTCATATGGTGCAGCGACAATCGACAGATACTCTACGGTTCTGTCCGGCTCATGCCAACCACGGGCCCTACTCTTCTCTACGATGTATTTCGCGAGACATTTCCGAACGCCTGCGATCTCGTTGCGCCCGGCATTTGGGAGGGAACTCGCATGTGCATCGACGAAGACGCTATAGCTTGTAGCTTCACCGATATGCGTCCGGACCGTGCTTTCTGCCTTCTCCTCCTTGCGCTATGCGAAGTGGCTCTCGACAATGGCATTGATACGCTGATCTCGAACTACGAACCCCACATGCGGAGGTTCTACAACCGCGCCGGCGCGGAGTTTGACGAGCTTGGTCGAGCAGACGGCTACGGAAGGTTTGCGGTATGCTGCGGAGCCTTCGAAGTCTCGCAGCGCATCTGCAACAAAATGCGGTTGAGCTTGCAGATTGCCCAGCCCCTATATGCGGGCCGCTCTTTTGCGGCTCGCGAAGCCGAGGTCCCTGTGCTGTTGACCGCGTGAACAAAAGACTGTGGCGAACTGCGCGACTCCTGGAAGGAGTCTCGGCTCGAATAAAGCAAGACAATTCACATATTGGTCATCAGACAATGAATAGCAATGAACGTGCATTTCGAAGGATCGGGTCTATCGGCCTTGTCATTTTCGAGAGAGATGGCACCCTTTTGAGACGGAACAATCCGCCTCGGGATTTCATGTTGGGAGATATCAGCAACGACTTCGTCCTAATGCTACAGCATCTGCGAGGGATCGGCGTAAGGTTCGGGTTCATCTCGGATGCAAGGGGGATGGACGTCGGCTCTCACAGCCCGGAAGAATTCGCGGCCCTCACCGGAAGACTCGACAAATTGCTGCAGATCCGAAACGCGATGCCCGATTTCTGGATGACATGGGGTATTTCTCCACAAGTAAGACGAGAGATACCCCAGGCAGACGAGGCGCAACGAGAAACGGAGGGATTGATCTCCGCAATGATCTTACACGCCGTTGAGTGGTATGGCGTAGACGAGAAGGACGCCATATTTGTCAACAGCACTGCTGTTGGGCTGCTTGCGGCAACCAGCGCCAACATATCGTCTATCCAGTATTCTGGATTGCCCGCGGATCGAACGATCCCGGCTCGGAGAAAAATGGAACGACAATATTTTAATCCGTCCGCGACCGTGAACGCGCAACAGCTTAACACTGAGATTCAACGGGCTTTGGGACTGAGCTGCGAGTCAGCCAAATGCAGTGAACAAGGATGAGTATCATCCACTCAGCGGCTCCGGTCGCGATCCTTTTCCTGAGGCGGACGAAGTTTTATCGATTTCTGCGACTCGTTAGACTGTCGCTGAGCCTTTTCGCGCTTTGGATCTGGCCGATCCGCTTCCGACCTGTCATGTTCGGCGTTGGAGCGCGCGATGCGTGATTGATCGAGCGATCGGTTGTTCGAACTCTTGTTGACGACACCCTGCTCCGCAACATGATCGCGGCCGGCCGCCGATTTCGTCGCCAAACTGTTCACGCTGCTTTTCTGTTGACCCGCGGCATCACGATCGCGGTTTTTGACCACCCGTGAGTCAAGCTGGAGCCCAACGACCTTCCCAATAATTTTCGTCGCCTGTTCGAAGATCAGTCGATCGGAGGGGTTGGCGATCTTCGTGGCCAGACTCACTGCGGTGTTCGCCAGTGTCTCCTTCGCAGCCTTCGCCTGGGCAGCGCTGATAGGTGTCGATCTCAGCATGTGCTCTTCTCCTTTCTCGTTTGTTGGGTCACGACCGGCGCGGACGGCTGTCTCAAGCCGCCGGTATTCACGTTGGAGCCCTATCGACAGGTCCTGGCTAAGTTCGCGCGCCGTGCTGGGCGCCGACCGATTCTTCCCTATCTCTTCCAACATTTTCAGAATGAGCCCAACTGCGCGCCGGCTCTGATCAAGCCGCTTTTGTGCATCCTGCAATCTGGGGGCTGTCGGCGTATCGCGGACCTTCGCCAGAACTTTGTCGACGACGTTACTCGGAGCCGTGGCTCCCATTCGCCGAAACATCTCCCACTCCCAGCGCTTGACGGGCGGTGGGCCAGCCCGCTCAAGACGTTTCTGACGGTCGATCGAGATGCCCCGTTCACGTGCCTTGTCGGCGAAACGGTATCGCCATTCGGTAAAGTCGCGGATGTTGGGATTGAGCATCTTGCCATTGGAGTTTCGTAGAGCAACGATCACATGCATGTGTGGATGCTTGTCGAGAGCATTACGATTATGGACGGCATAGGCATAACGGTGCCCGGCGAATTGTTCTCTTAGAAAATCACGCCCGGCATAGACAAGCTGATCGCGATCGACATTTGCCGGTCCTGACAGCAACAGGTGCATGAAATCTCGTGGCTGACGGGTTTGCATGAGGGCACCGACGACTTTCCCTTCTGCCGTCAGTTGCCTGTGATCCGCTGTGGTGATTTCCCGCCGCCCAGTGCCATGGAGGTAACGTCCGCTCCTGCCTGGACGCTCCTCGACATGCGTCGTCGTCGAAAGCGTTACCTCCGCGCCCCTGCGCTGCATGGCGTGCAGCGTTGCCGTTAACCCCTTTGGACCTGAAGAAAACTCAGCGGGGTATCGGGAAATCGGCGTAATTCCCTCGTTCCGGAGAGCTCGATCCAAGCGTGTGTCGATCGCATGCGCCACGTCGAGTTCTCCTGGAATGCGATTGCTGCTGCTTCGATCCGACCTGTCTTTCTTCTCGTGAGCAATCACCAGGGCGAAATGCAATCTTGTTTGCCCGTTTACGCCGTCGCTCACACTGAAGGCGTAGGTTCGTACAGGGTCGCCGGCTTTATGGAAACCGTCGGCGGCGAGTGAAGCAAGTGCGCGGGCTACGCCTTCCCGGCGGGTGTTTTCAAGCTCGTAAGTCAGACGCAGCACGTCGCTGCTCCCCTTGCGATTGCCGAAATCCCTCTCCCATGAACGCACCGCCTGGTTTAGATCCGATACTTCGCGGCCATCCTGATCGAGCGCCTTTTCTTCCTTGCTCTGGTAGGCGAGCACGTTACGGGCCGAACCCGCGCCGGCGCCATAGGAAAGGACCTTGACCACCACTGCATTGTTGCCTGTAGCCCGACTGATCGCCGAGGCCGCGCCGGCATGTCTCGTCGACGGGCGTTTGCTCTTGCCGGCCGCCGGTCGTTTTCCCCCTCCTCCGCCGCCTCCTCCACGTCGGTGCAGATCGTCTTCGATCAAATCAAGATAGCTCGGCAGTCGCCGACCTTCGGGTCTAGGCTTCGAGGGATTTCTGGAGACCTCGTTCATCGTGTTTCCTGATGAGCTCGACAATGTAAGATGACGGCCGAACAAAGGCGGCATCGCGGACAGCGTCGATGGCCCCCATGACGTCGTCCAGCTTTTGTGCAATCAGCCTGGTACCCTCGGCATGCCTGACCTCTTGTGCGAGAACCGCCTCGTTGCGCCAGGCAAGTTCGCGGAGAAACTGATGCATATTAGCCATTTGCCGATCATGCTCTTCGAGCATCGCCGGAATATGCATGATCTCCCTGGTGACGATCAGCTTGGCGATGATGTTGACGGAGATATCGAGCCGTCCGGCAAGAGCCTCGACATTGCTGAGGATGTGATCAGGCAGACGGAACATGATGGGTGGCTGTCGCATGCGATCTACAACCCCCTCGCCTTCAGCGCCTCGAGGATGAGCCTGTGCGTCGCCGACGACAGTTGCTCATGTTGCTCCAACGAAACTTGGAAGATCTTCGTCAACACGTCGTCGTCGATATAGAGCGATATCCGTTTTCGTTTGCCGGACACGCCAGCCGCCTTTGCGGGCGCCGTCGCCACAGGTCGCTCCTTGCGTTCTTGCCTGGCTGGGGTGTGGGCCTTAGGTACATTGGCCGCAGAAGGCGCGGTTCCCTCTCCCTGGGCATCACCATCAGGCATGAGTGTGTCGAGGTCGATGGTCGTCGGCATGTACGATGTCGCGGCCTCCTGAACATCCTTAGACTCCTCTTCACGGGATCGGGCGAGGGCGAGAATGTTTCCGGCAAGCGTTCTTTCCCTTGGCATCGTTTAGGCGGCCTCCGTCTGCAGAAGTCCGATGAACTCATTGTTGATCCTCTTCACCAGATCGATTGCGTCAAGCACGCTTTCCGACGCCCTGCGCTTGGCCGACGGCGTCAACGACGGATTGTCTGCGATGCCCGCCAGCTTGGAGTAGAGGGAACCATAACCGGCCCCGACATCGCTAAAATGATTGCTTTTGCGCACGACCGTCTCGACCATGGGTATCCGGCCGCTCGTCAGGATGGCGTGAACCTCGGGAAGGGATCGATTGTGTTTGAGGGCGATCATGTCCACGTAGTTCCAAATCGCTGCGTAAGGGATCGGTCCCCTGTCCCGCTTCCGGCCGATCTCGGTCAGGATCGTGGCCACCTTGATGGCTGAGGTCGCAGCCGTTGGTTCGGGAATGACCGGGATGAGGATTGCATCGCACTCGTGGTAAACCTCGATCGCGCGCTGATGCACGTAGCCGCCGACATCGTAGATCCGTATGTCCGAGTCCGGGGCCTTGTCAAGCCGTTCACGAAACCTGTCTCCGGGCGCTACGCGCAAATGTAACAACGTTCCGTCGGTCGGCAAAAGCCCCCGCTTCATGGAGACATTATACCAGCGCGTCGATGATTCCTGCTCGTCGCAATCGATCAGAAGCGTCCTGTGGCCTTGTTGCGCAAACTCCGCAGCAAGATTGACGTTCAGAGTCGACTTTCCGGCGCCGCCCTTGAAGGTCGATATGGCGAGCGAGAGAGGTTTGACAGTCATAAAATCCTCACCCTTTTGAGCCGAAGCCGATGTTACGATCAACCGATTCCGCTCACGCGTTCGAAAGCGGAAGATCGAAATCCGTTCAATTCGACAAGTTGCTTTCGTTCCCCACATGACAAGAGGGAAACGCGTTCTTTACCGGCCGCGAAGCTTTGCCAGTGCTTCATCCTGACGTCGGGCTGCGATTACTCCCTCATTGAGCCGCATCATTTCGCGCTTACGTGCTGCCTCGACAATTGAATCTTCGCCCGGCCAAAACCGAAGGATCGGCAGAATGAGCAGCAAGTACGCGACGATCGTCGCGGCCTTGAACCATACCGATTGCTCATAAAGATCGGACGCCCACTGCCAAATGTTCTCGGTCGTTTCAAGCGGCAGAAAGGCATAGGAAAGCGTCAAGACTACCCAGTAGCCGACGAAGGCCGCAACTAGGATGCATGCCGCTGACACCAGTAAAAAACACGCAATCTGTATCAACAACCAGACAGCACGGAATGGAAGAGTGAAGACCGTGAGTGCCTTCCGATACATCGCCATCCTCTTATCCCCACACACAAATCGAACGTCTGAACAACCTTACCTCAATTTTCAGAACTTTTCCATACTTGCACTACAGTACAATTTCGTGCATATTCAAAAAAGTCAACAGATGACGGATGCGAACATGAAGAATGGCGCATGGCGATCTTCTCGCCACCTCATTTACAGCCTTTTGGGTGCTCTGGTCTCGTTGCCCGAGACGGTTAGGGCGGACACGACTGAAGAGTTCGTCAGCCACTACCAGCAGGCTTATGTGCAGGGGCGAGACCTGATCCCCGCGTCGCCAACACCATTCGACACGTCCTCGATCACAACGCGACTTGATCTTGAAAGTGTCACCCCAAAAGCCGCGTTGAGCGGCAGCGCATTTTTTGCGGCGGATGGAACGATCATCAAACTTGCAGGGGTTCAAGGCTGCCTTTCGACCGAGCCGCTCGAATATGCGAGTGTCATTGCCACCTGTACCATTATCTCACTTGCAGCGATGACGGCGACCATCGGTGAGGTACAGGCTATCGCTGGCACTGCATTCCCCTGCCATGAACTTGGACGGAACTCCGGCCAGCCGACGGTACGATATGCGGAATGCTTTTTCATGGACGGAGACACGGTGCGGTCGCTCTCTGAGGAACTCATTCGCAAAGGCGTAGCGTTTGCTTTCCGTGATCGTGCTGGCCAGCCGATCTTCCCGGAATATGCTCGGGCGGAACAAGTCGCGCGAGAAGCGAAAGCCGGCATCTGGGCCAGCGCCCATTTCTTCCATCCCTACGGTGAGCGTTACCGCGCCAATCCGACAATGCACTGATGCAGATCGGAACATTGATGCTCATTTCCACGATCGCAGTCTCCGGCTTCTACGCAGGCTTCGTCATAATGCCGATGCTGGCCGGCAGTGAAGTCCCACATACGCAACCGCCTTGGCTGCCGGTCGTCCCCGTTCAGACGTCGCAAGCTGACGCTCCTGCCACGGAAGACGTGGCGCTTCCGCCATCTTCCGCCTTCGCACCATTCCCGACGCATGCAGAGTTCGAGACCGGCGATAGCTGGGTCTCAAACGGGCAACGGTATCGGCTCTATGGCCTCCAGTCATGCCTTCGCGGGACCGCCGTTACCGTATCCCAGGGAAGCTCGCGCGACTGCGGTGAATTCAACGTGATCATGATGCAGGCGCTGGTCAGGGATACAAAGCCCGTCTGCGCCACCATTCAGATGATCGACCAGAACAATGCCGTGGTTGCATGCCAGACGACTGCCGGGGAGCACCGATATGATCTTGCGACCTACGTTATCGCGCAAGGATGGGGATTTGCGGCAGTCGACAGCACCGGCCAAGTCATTGTTCCCGGATACAGGGTTGCTGAGGAAAGCGCCCGCACCGCCCGCGCGGGTCTTTGGGACTATCCAGATATGCCGCACCCCGTCTCTGTTCTGATGCAACAAGCCGGAGTGTCGCGATGAAGCTTGCCACCATCTCGACGATTGTCGTCGCTCACATCCCGACAGGGACGCTGGCGCAAGCCCGCCCATCCGATGTTCCCCGTCAGATATACGGCAAGGTTCAGGTCATTGATGGCACCACATTCGAGTTTATCAAGACCCGTCAGCTCGTCCGTCTTGCTGGTTATGAAGCTCCTCAGCTGTTGCAGAACGCGACGACCGAAGGTGTGACATGGCCTGTCGGTCAGGTCTCGCGCGCGTGGATGATCCTTCGAACGCTCGGCCAGAATGTCAATTGCGCACCGGTCGGGCGCGACGACAACAAGCGCCTGATCGCCCATTGTTTTGTAGGCGAGACCAATCTGGCGGCGACGGCGGTAGCCGAAGGGATCGGCTACGCCTTCAACTATCCCAACGAGCCCCCGGTTCGTGCCTATTTCGACATTGAGAGGAAGGCGAGAGGGCTTGGCTTTGGCATCTGGTCGTCGCCGGACTTATCTCCGCCCTGGCTTTACAACGGATCGCCAGAGTCCGGTGAGAAATCTGATGGCCCCACGCCAGCCACCCAAGAGGGGCTTCCCCTGCCCCTGCCCGTCACTCCCGACAAAGCACTGTCGTTCACGCAGGTGCACGGAGGTTAAATGAAACGCCCTTTCGAAACTTCGACCATTATTGCCATTCTACTGGCTGTTTCTCCGGTTGCCGCCGGCGCGCAGGACGGCGCCACGCAAACCCAGGTCGAACAACGCGATCCGGACTTTTGCGGTGCGGGCGGTGCGGGCTGCGATCCGGCAGACGTGCAGCAATGGAAGGCGGTTGGCAACAGGCTTGCAGACCTGTCTTCGGCAGACCTTAGCCAATACGCCTACGCCTGCGCCAAGCATCGCGAATGGAAATCGGAGTGCGAAACCAATCCGATCGCGATCCTGAAACGCCTCGGGATCGAAGGATATTAAGGTTGCCGATGAAGAAGCTCGACTACGGATCGCTTGTCGCCGCCGGTATTGCTTTCGTCGTGGGATCTGCTGGCGGGTATACGATCAACGAGTTTGAACGGGCCGACAGGATAATGGAACTTGAACAGGAGGTCGCGCGGCTCGAGAGTGAGCTTCAACGGCAGCCGGCGTTTGACTTTCCCGACGACAGGCAAGCGAGTGCAGCGATCGCCAAATCGGGCCGCACGATCCGTATCTCGGAGTGCAAACCTCGTCAGGCCGTACCCGGTGTCACCTGCACCGGCATCATCACAACAACAAGCGGTTCCTTCGCGGGTACGACGCAGCCCGGCACCCTGTCGTTCGCGAAAATCGACAACACCTGGGTACAAATCCAGTAGGCCACTCAAAGGAGACGCACTGTGAAGGCGATCATGTTATTGTCCGCTGGCTTGATAGGCGCGCTTTCGGCGGCGCCAGCAAAGGCCGAAGACGCCGAATGGGGATGTCAGGTTCTGCTGTGCGCCGCATCGAAAAACCCATCCTGGCACGGTGTCTCCTACTGCGTGCCGCCAATGCGCAAACTCATCACCGCCATGTCCAGACCCGGCTTCTCCTGGCCCATCTGCCATGAGGCGAAGGCGGGAAAGCCTGGTCGTGAAACCTACGAGGATTGCCCTGCCGGCACCACGGTGGGCTACTCCTCGCGAGGTGGCGACAACAATTGGCGGGGAGAACCTGATCAATGCATCGAAACGGTCAATGTCTGCCGGGCGTCGGGCCAGTACGATGGCAACACCAGCTCAGCAGGGTTGACGATCAATCGGCGCTTCGGCCGAGATGGCGAAAGCTGCATCCAGCAGATTGCCACTCCGCGGCCTCGCCGCGCGGATCCCTACTATTTCGATATTCCGAACGACAACGGGGTGAAAGAAAGGTTCTGGTTTAACCTGAACCACTAGGGCTTTTCCTGCCACCGCTGGGGCGACCTCAGCATCACGAGTCGGTCGCGGCGCCTCTCTGTTTCTTTCGGCGGGCTTTCCAAACCGCTATCCGATGGAGGTCGGCTTCGGTGATCCTGAGCAAATCCTCGATGACAACATTCCACTCGCGCTGCATCTTGTCGAGTGTCGATAGCTTGACGTCTCGCATGGCACGCGTCACCTGCGATATGTATGCTTCGTGTACGCCGAGCTGCTCAGCAAGCTCCCGATTCGTCAATTTGCGTTCGGCCTTCAATCGTTCGAGACCGATAGCAAGCCTCTCCTGGAAAGACAACGTGTCGATCGTCGAAATGTCCACGGCCTCCACCGGGGGCTGGCGTTTCAGACGGGGCATTGGTCGCCATCCCCAGCCCCGATCGGACTCACGCAGCGACAGTCAAACATGCCGCCAAGGTAATGGCAGGGCGCACCACGATGGCGCATTGAAACTCTCCTTGAAACTCTTTTGCTCATCCGTCACCCGATATCGACTACAAACTACACCACCCAAGCGTAAACCAATTGTTGTCCATAGTTCAAATTGGGCATTTCACAACCCCTTTACGCTTCGTACACCGGCGCGATCCGCCCATGCAAGCGGGGCTGCTCGGACCGCAGGGCCGGAGGAAGGTCTGCATCCTCCTGTTTCGCAAAATTCATGCGCATAGTTGTCAGAAACGGCCCCGCTCACGGCCTGGCAGAGCTTACCGAGGAAGAGGCGGCTGCACTTCGGGCGTGGTATGGTAACGCTGCTTCCAATGCTGAGAAGTCAATCGCCCTCGCTGTGATCCGGCAAGCCAAGGTGATGAACGGCTGGATCGAGTGCGATTGCCTCACCGGTCGGCTCCAGCCCCTCCTCGCCCCGATCCGGCAACAGCACACCTATACGCTGCGGCGACTGACGTCGAAAGACGAAGACCCTGTTCGCCATAAGGAGCGGCCAAACCACACAATCAGTTGCCCATTTCACGTGGATAAGGACGCCACGCCGGCGCTCATCGATCGTAGCTACCACATTCGGCCTCTGCGAAAGTCCGATCGGAGTTATATCGACGCATTGCCGGCCATCCCCGACCGTCTTGCTGACGTCGCCGACCACGACATCAACCGCTCGACCGAGCGAAACGACAGACCGTCGAGGCTCGGCGGCATCCTGTGGCGGTTGCTCGACGACGCTGGCGTGAACGTCGTTTCTCCCCTGCAGGATGAGTACGGTCTCACACTGCGAAATCAGTTGTCAAAGCTGCGCGCCGCCGCCAAAGAACTTCGAGTCTTGAGAACATGGTCATTCAACGCTCTTCTGTCGACGTGGGCGGCTGACTACCAGGAGGCTGACAGCCGCTGGCAACGCCTGCTCGAAACATCGCGTCCAGACTGGCCCGGAACGCTTCGTCGCACGGGCTTCATGCTGCTGTTTGCGAAATCCATATCCGTTCAGACAATCTTGCCGGCATCGTCCTCGCGACCAATCGACGTGATCGGGAAAGTGCGACAGCCGCTGCGCGGCGACCCGGCTCGTCGCGGCCCATTCCTTACTTTGCTGAACGTGGACTTCGGCGACGATGACGAGGGACCAGCCAGGGCTGTCCAGGCCTATGCCCAACCGGTCTACAATGGCGACACGTTATATCCGGTGGAATCCGGTTTTGAAAGAGATGTGTGCCATCTCCTGTTCTGGCTTCAGGGGTCCCTGTTGGAAGGCGTTCCTGATCTCCGCGTCAAGATCACCAAGCCGCTTTTTGCGACCGAAACACCGCTCGGCCCGTGCCGGCCGGATTTCATAGTGGAGGCAACCTACAAGGACCATACGCCCGCAACTTTGATCGTCGAGGCCTTCGGCATGGAAACTGATGAGTATCGCGAGGCCAAGGAAAAAACCGTTCCGCGCATGAAGCAGCTCGGACCGATATTCAGTATCGTTCCCGAGGATCTAACGGAGGCAAATGCGCAAGCGACAGCGAAGCGCCTGCAAGGTTGGGTCATCGACAATGTCCGGCACGTATGAAGCGCAATAGTAAGCGTATCAGGGCATGCACAACCAACCGAAAAACAGGCTATGGGCTGATTTTCATCGTGACTATATCAGGCTATAGCCGTAGTTTAATACATTCCATTTCATGTTATAAACTGATCTCAGGTTCGTGGAAATCAGCTGGTAAGGCCCTGGGCGGATTCGCACTGGGAAACTATCCCTTGTAAGTAATGTCCAAGCCTGTGCGCCACGAGTTCGTCCAACCGCTATCAATGCCTGTAGGTCAGTCCGAAACGAACTGGTCGGCTCTACGGATACTCATCCAGTTCGCGCTTTGCCGCAGCCAGCAGGGCATTCTGAACCGGCACCAGCATGTCTCGAGGGCAACTCCCGAACATACGCGTTACAAGCTCGTCCGCGAGATCAGAAAGTGTTGGCTTAAGCCTCTTCGGAGACAGATGGTCGATTTCGCTGTCGTCAGCAGCGAGGCGCCTGAGCTCGGCGCGCATCGTTCTCAGTTCCATTTCGCGCTCCTTCACCATCAGCCAGAAGCCCGGGTCGGCCCGTGCCGCGGAAACGATCCGTTCGAGATGACGTTTATCGGCGATATAAAGCGTCGAGAGGCGCTCGATTTTGGCCATGGTTGTTGTTCTCCTGATGCTCGGGCACCGCGACCTGACTTGGTCTGGCCCTGTGAACTACGATTGGTCTGAGGCCAGGCGATTAGTCGTTCCCCGGCCTGCTATCGGGCGGCGCCCCATCTTCGCGCAAAGGATCGCGCGCCGTGTCTGCGAATTCACGTAGCCATGCCCTCGAACTGTCCTCCGTCAGCTTGCCCGAGAGGGTGTCTATGAGGAGCTCAACGTCCGCGTTCAGCGCTTGTGGCTCAACTACATTTTCCGCAGCCTGCCGGAAGATGACGTCATTCAAAGCCTGAAGTTCGCCTCCGAATGCTTCTCTTACTTCCTGGCGTCGGAGAATAGGTGAACCGGATGCGCCATCCGGATAATTCTGCCGCCTTGTCGGAGATCCTGGGTAGAAAGATTGGCCAAGCTTTTCTTCATCGACATCGAGATCAATGCTATCGGCGTCTTCAACGGGGGCTTCCTTCGGCTCACCGCGTTTCTCTTTCCGGCCAGCCGCACCATGCGCGGGTTTACGTCCCGGCTGCGGCTCATTACCAAATTCTTCTTCGACCAGGCCTGCGGCGCGAGTCTCATCGAGGTTCAGCCGGCGACGCAGCTCGTCAAGAGAGGAAATATAAACGTGACGAACGCCGTCCTTCACGATGTAGCGCAGATCTTGCGGCTTCCGGACCCGCTCGATGGCAGCCAGATCGATGTCAGTTCCGAATTTCAAGCTGGCCTGATCGCTGGGCGCGGCTATATCCGGTACAGCTGGCGTGACGGACTCGAGACAGTCACTGTCGGTGATCGTCCACTCAACAGGCTTCAGACAGGGTTTCGACACCATCTTGAACTTGCGGACTTTCGCGAACATACGCTCGCCGCCGGCGTCCAGTTTCATGATCCGCATCAGCGGCATGCCGGTGACCTGCAGGATCGCCTCTTCCGGTTTCATCATCATCAACGTGTTCACCGGAAGGAGATCGACTGACATCGGCACCTTCGAGATTGATCGCTGACGACGGCCATGGCGATGGGAATAGGACGATTGTTCGACCCATTCCGTCGTCTTTCCGGCCGCGAGCGAGACCGCCATTGCATCGTCCTGGTTCTGGAAGTTCATGAAGACCTTGATCGTCGATGCTCCCATCAGAATCTTCTGTCCGGACCGCTGGTACAATCGCTCCAGCTGGGCGCCGTCCTGAAGGATAAAGACGAACCGCACCCCGTTCTTGCGGATCAAGGGGGCGAGCGTCAGCACCGTGTCAATGCGGCCTCCATTGCCAAACTCGTCAAGCATCATCATCACTTCGTGCTCGCCATCGGGCAAAGGACCCATTTGAACAAGCTTGTCGGCCATTTGCTGGATGAACATCGAGATCAGCCGCTCATAGATCTGGATGGCATTCCAGTCGGCCTGGATATAGATCACCAGCTTGCGCTTCCGTATGGTATCGACCGGAATGGTGGTGATTGATGTCAACGCCTCCACGAGCGGGTTCTGCAGGAAGTTGAGCTTGGCGACGATTTCGGCCGCAATCCCCTCACCCAGCTTTTCGTGCCGGCCGGCAAATTTGGTGAGCTGCATACGGGTCTGATCGGAAAGGACCGTTTCGTAGTTCTCCAGCAGCTGAACAATTGCCGTACGCTCGTCAGACATCGAGTTAAGGATACGGTAGAGCTCGCTTAGCGACTTGCGGGTGTCGGGGCATTCGAGCACGAAGCCAAGCATGGCGGTGAGCAGAATCCGGGCGCTCTCCTCCCAGAAATCGGAAGAATCGGAGCGAAGCCGCTCCGGCAGCAGCATCTGCGTCAATTTCTGAAGGTCGGTGATGCGCTGGTGTGGGTCCGTACTGATCAGGTCGAGCGGGTTGTAACCGTCGGTAAATTTCGATCCTGGCGCCAGCAGAAAAGTCTCAAATCCTTTGTCCTTCAGAAAACCGGAGGTCTCCTCGAACAGCTCACCGCTCATGTCGAGCACCACCTGCGAGCCCTCGAAACTCATCATGGAGGGGATAACAAAGCCACGCGACTTTCCCTGTCCGGGGGAGCCGATCAGCATCACATGCTGGTCACCATCGTTGCGCAGAAGAAGTCCTTGCTTGAGCCCAAGCACGATCCCGTGTTTGTCGCGCAAGCGAAAGTCTGCCGCATCCTTGAGGGTGGCAAGACGGGCCCTGCCCATGATCATCCGCTGGCGTTTCTGGATTGCTGCACCAATCGGAAAGCCCACCAGCGCGCCGGCGGCGGCGAGCCCCACGAGTGTAGCCTGGACCGTCTGCCGGGATGGCCGCTGATAGACCCCGGCTGTATCCGTCGTTCCGAACGGCGCCTGATACATTGCGGCAAGATGGCTGCCGTAGTAGCTGGCGATTTCGGCATGTTCGCCAGCCTTCGTGGCAACGAGATAAAAGGCAAAGCCGTAGATAAAAGCGCCAGCCCAGGCGGCGGCAAAGATCAGCGCGGTCAGTGCAATCAGGCTGAACATCGAGCGGACATGCAAGAGATAAAGGATTTTGCGCGACAGCGCCCTGCCGCCCTTGAGCATCCAGATGCACATCAGGAAGAACAGGAAGGGTGATGCAAGCGTGAATGCCAGAAGCGACAAACCAACCGTGTTGCGCGTAAGGATGATCGACCAGGTGTAGCGAGCGGCATCAGCGAACCGCACATAGCCCACATAGTCGAAATACGACATTGAACCGAAGGAAACGACATAGGCGTCGTAGATCAAGGTGAAGAAGGCCAGCCAAATGCAGACTACGCCAACCAGCGCGACAGGCAGTGTGAGAAAAGACAGTTTCTGGAGCCCCGTCCATTTCGGGCGATCAATCTCTCCGTCTGTGAATACGCTGGCCATGTTCATCAACCTCGTCGGCAAAATAGATCTCGCTGACACCGCGCCCGCCGGCGGCGTCGCTCTTCTTCAACTGGACTACGATCGGGATGATCGAGCGGATATAGCGAATGATATCATCGCGCTCCATGCGGACATTGCTATTGAGCACCAGCGTCGAGAGGCGGTTGAAGGCATGGTGCGGCGAGTTGGCGTGGATCGTTGACATCGAGCCAGGGTGACCGGTGTTGATCGCATTCAAAAAATCGAACGCCTCGTCGCCGCGCAGCTCCCCCATGAAGATGCGGTCGGGACGGAGACGAAGCGCCGTCGCCAGCAGGTCGCCCATTGTCACCCTTGCCGCCCCTTGTCCGCCCTTCGAGACCAGCAACGAGACGACGTTTTCCTGGCGGGGTTCGAGCTCGGCCGTGTCCTGCATGAGGATGAAACGCTCGTGGTTGGGGATTGCCGTCAGCATCGTGTTGAGAAAGGTCGTCTTACCGGTGGAGGTGCCACCCGAGATCAGCATGCTGCGATGATTGGCGGCTGCCAGCTCCAGAAAATCCCGCGCCTTTCCGATCCGCAACAATCGCGAGAGCTCGATATCAACATCATCGAGATAATCGTCACCGGTGACCTTGGTGAAACGGAAGGCGCCCGCTTCCTCATAGTCGTTGAGGTCGAACCGTCGGATGAACTGCTTGCGGATCGAGAAAGCGTGACCGGTTGCCGAGGTCGGGCTCAGAACAAACTGAACGCGCTCGCCGCCTGTCAGTGTCGCCGACAAAAGTGGATTCTCCGCATTGATCGTCTGCTTTGTGAAGGAAGCGGCGCGAGACGCCATGTGGCGGATGACATCCTGGTCCAGTCCGGAGATTTCATGGCGCACCATCCGGAGCTGGCCGATCTTCTCCAGCCAGACTTCGTTGCTGCGCTGGCAAGAGATTTCGACGACAGCGGGGTCGTCGAGGAACAGCCGGATCGGCTCGAGCGCCTCGGTCAGAAAGTGCTGTTCGGCGGAAATCTGGGGGCGGGCATTCATTTGCCGTATCTCACTTTGCGCAACCGCTCGAACTCTTCGCGCACCGGGTCAGGATAGAGGCCGGCAAAATCGAGATCGCGCGTCACAAAGACATTGATATCGGAGCCCTGCGGAATGTGAATGGTCGGACGGATGTTGCGGGAATCCTCAAACGCCGTTGCTGCCATTTGCTGGATACCCGATGCAATGGTTTCTGCGGCTATCGAGCGGGCGCGGTCCTGAGAACTTTCCCCATTATCCTGCGGGATGCGGGTGACCGTGCCGTTGTCGTTAACGATGGTGATGTAGCTGTCTTCCTTCTGGCCAAGCTGCGCGATGTACTGTGTCGCGCCGCCGATCAGCGTCATCAGCGCCGGCGGTCCGAACCGCTCCCAATTCTTTCTGTCGACCATGCCGGTCATGCCCGAACGGCCAAGACGGTCCGTCCCATAGGAACCGAGCTGCACCGAGACGCCGTCGCCGCGGATCATCCGCGTCCAGACAATCAGGATCCGCTCCTGCCCCCTCTGGACGCCGGACTTGTAATCACCGATCAGCGAGGATCCGGCGGGGATAAGAATACGACGGCCATCGAAGGAATAGACGTCCTCACGCACAATCCCCTTCACCCTCCCGGCGAGATCGGAGTTGATGGCTGTTTCGAGCGTACCGCGGATCATCGTGCCCTGCGGTATCCAGGCATCGGTACGGCGATTTTCTGTGGCGGCCGACACCTCCACCCCCTGTCCGCCCATCGCCTTCAGGAAGGCACGATCGCCATCGACAGCCCCGCCGCCATCTCCAGTAACGGTATTTGATGCACTGGCCGTGCTACTCGCCCCAAACGGACCTGCGCCAGCAGCGTCGGACGACGTCGCCGAAGCACTTCTCGTCTGGTCGGATTGGTCGAAGACCATGGCGGAGGAGCGGACGCGCTCCAGCAACTTCGCCTTCCGCTCCAGCTCAATGCATTTCGGGTCGTCGGGATTTTTGCCCCGGGAGCAATCGATGTCCGCGGGCGGTGCGACAGGAGCTGCGGCCGGCACCCGCGGCGCCGGTGGTGGCGGAGGCGGAGGTGGTGCTACGGGGACTTCGACCGTGGGCAGCGGTGGCGGTGACGGCGTCCGGAACCCTTCATTTCTCGGTGTCTGGACCGGCCGGAATTCCTCGCGAGGGGTCGTGTCGATCGGCGGCTCCGCCTCCCCACCCGCCAGAAGGAAATACAGGACGACACCGACGCCGGCGATGCTGGCGACGACTGCAAACGGGCGCATGAGGCCTATACCACCGCGCCTGACCTGTCCGCCGATGGATGCATCAGCGTCGATGGAATGGTAGTTGGGATCCGACATGAGCGCCTCCTATCTTGATTGCGATTGTTGGTTGGATGTCCCGCCGCTAATTCGCTTCGGCGATACCGCGCCCTCGATCGGCACCGGTATATCGGCAGGCGTAGTCCTCAGATTGAAAAGGCAGGTCTCGGCTTCGGTCCCAAAGCGCAGCGTCCATTGCCGCGAGACCTTGTCGATAACGATGTAGTCGGCCTCGCGGCGATAATTCACCAGGCTCTCGCGGCGCCTGCCATCGACGATGAAGATTGCCGGGACGTCGCCGGTGAATTTCATGAAGGTCTTCAATCCATCATCGAAGACCCAGAGCGGTTTGGCGCCGTCACTGCCCTTGAACCCGTAGTCGTAATTGACCTTGTCGCGGCGGATGTTCTTGATGTTCGGATTGCGCTGGGCTGCCTCAGCCTGTTTCCAGAGCTCCGCCGTGCCTTTCAGGCCCGCGTCCTCCGGATAGGTGAACCGCAGCTTGAAAGTCTGGTTCTGCATTGCCTTGCTGTCGTTGACACGCAGGTCAAAGGAGTAGGTCCGCTTCGTCGTGACCACCGACAGGTTGGTGGCCGCATCCTTCTCCATCGGTTTCAGGGTGAGCGAGCGCCGGTCGGCCGAGGTGAGGATCTGCCAGGAGACGGTGTCACCCGCGACAACCTGCGTTATGTCCTCATCCGCGCCGAAGAGGATCGTCGTCACCAGCCCGTAGGTGCCCGTCACGAGGAAGACCTGCTCGGCCGAATAGGGAAGTGAGCGGATTCTCGGGTCGAGGCGACCCGGCCTGGCAACCAGTTCAGCATGCGCAACCAGTGGACTCAGCAGCATGAACAAGGACATTGCAACCGTCCGCCGCATCATGGCGCGATCCCTGACGGCATGGTCTCAGGAACTCTTGCATACTCGGTCACGACAAAGCCAAGAGGATTATAGAGACGGACCCGGTTACTGGCGGAAAGGTTGATCTGGCGGTAGCGTATCGTCGCCGACCAGCGCGTGATGACATCGCCACCACGGCGACGTTCCCTTGTTTCGAAGCGAACAGCCATGGTCGATGGATTAAGCGGATTGACCGAGAGGATTTCCGGGCGGATTTCTCCGGTTGCGCCGAGGATCTTAACCGGTCCCCTCGGATTGGAGGGGTTCATCCAGGCCTCGTAATCCTTGAAGGCCTGTGAGCCCGGTTCTGACCACAGCGCAATCATGTCGAAATTATCCGATAGATAGCGGGGATCGTAGGTCTCGCGGCGAATGACGTAATTGCCGGCGAATGCTGCGCGCACGGCCTGGTTTTCCGAAACCGTCGCACGGTCTTTATCGAGCGTGGTTACCGTCTCCATGTAACCCGTGTTCCGATCGACGATCAGCGGAACGACCTCGGTGCGAACAAGCGGAAAGAGCTGCGCCACCGAAAACGACAGCACACCTGCGACGGCCCAGCCGGCCACGGCAAACCCCAGCAGGATGACACCGATCAAGGTACGAAGTGATCGGTTTTTCTCACCCCAGGAAAGGTGCTGATCGTATATGTCCTGCGGACCGGCGACCTGGTCCGTCGGTGTGGTACGCAATTGCTTTCTGAACAATGCCAAGTTCAATCCCCAAAATCATGATCGTCGTTAAGGTTTGCGAGCTACGTCGTCGGTCAGACCCGGCTTCCATATGGAAAAGCTGGATTCGACCCGCGCATTTCTCGCCTCATTCACCGCTGCGCCGGCGCATGGTCAGCATGCGGCCGAGCGCTCCGGCACCCGCCATCGTGCCGCGGCCGGCAAGTGCCGCCGCGGTCAACGCGCCTTTTGGCCCTGCCATCATGCCAAGGGCCAATGCGGCGGCCTGCCCGCTTCTGGAAGTGCTGGAACCGAGTCTCGCGCGAGCCGCGCCATATATCGTGCTGGCTCCGCCTCCGCCGGGAGTACCTGACGTCATCGTGCCGTAGGCAAATGTTCTCGCGAAATCAGGAACCTGAAAAATGAAATAGGAGATCAGCGCCAGGTAGAGCACCATCGCCAGCACGATCGCGAGCGCATTTTCCTTGGTCGCCATGTCGCCACTGATCGTGTCCATCATGCCGATCAGAAAGCCGAACGACAGCCCGGCCATGACATAGGTGAAAAGCAGCATGAACATGCCGTAGGCGATACCTCTCACCCACGCATCGAAGACGAAACGCGTGATACCGAAGAAATAGGAAAGGATGGCGATCGGGCCGATAGCCAGCATGACTGCGGTGATCATCTTGGCGAACAGCGTCACGCCGGTCAGAATGAGCAGCATCGGCAGCAGGCCAAAGACCAGTACGATGAAGACCACCACTGCACCGGTGACGTTCGGCAGCCATCCGGATTCATAGGAATTGAAGAGCTGCATGGCGAAGTCGTAGACCTTGCGCGACATGCTGGCGACTTGGCTGGCAAGTTCGGAGCCGGCGGATTGCCCTCCCATCGCCGAAGAAATGGCAGCCCCAAGATCCTGCGGTGACGTCAGCACGAACTGGCCGATATTGTCGTAGAAGGTCGCCCAGGACATGACCAGCGCATAGGCAAGCGCGAGTTTCGAGGCCGTGATCGCCATATCCTGAAGAGATACGCTCGACAGGCCGAGCGCGCCCCAAAGAAAGTAGAGAATGAGAAATAGCGCCAGTATAGACGAGACGAGATTACCGTTCTCGGCGAACAATCCCCAGGCTTTCTCTAGGGATGCCTCGTTGATCTTGTCGAAGTATGAGAGTGCGTCGCCATAAAAATTGACCGCATAGCTGACCGGATCCATCATCCCCCCTGAAAGGAGTTGACGGGTCGCATCGGACCGCAATCGTTGTTGACGATGTCCGCGAGCGCTTGCTCCGGTGCCGTCGGCTTCTGCCCTGCCTCGTAGGCGAGAGACGGTATGGGGTTCTCATCAGCCGAGCATTTCGCCAGCTGTTCGAACTTGCCCGCGCATCCGGATAAGATGATAAGGGCGAGGACCGGCGCCGGGAGAAACCTCACTGGTTCTGCTCCTCGAATGCCTGCAGCTGCTCGCGAATCGAAGCCTCGCCCGCGCCACCACCGCCATCGCGCATCACGCTGTCGGGAAGCGTTGCGAACGTCTTGAGGTTCTGGGATGAGGTTGCAAGGGCCGCCTTATACTGCTGGTTCAGCAGCATCACCTGGTTGTTGAGCGAGCCGACGGCCTCGTTGGCGGTCTGGTTGCCCTGCAGCACCATCTGCGTGTTCTGTTCGAGCGCGCCCTTCAGATCCTGTGCCGTGCCGATCTGCTCCGTCGCCTGCATGAAGGCGTTCTGCCGGTCCTTGGTGGCGCTGTTCATTGCGTCGGTCAGGGCAGTCAGCGTCGTCAGCGCGTTGATGCCTTGCGAATAGGCCTGATTGGCGCCAGAAAGCTCGCCTCCCTTGACGGTATCGACAACCATTTTCACCAGATTGAGCCCATTGATCAGCTTGGCGGCGGTGTTCTGGAATTCACCGCTGATGCCGCCGAACAACGCTTCGTTTCCCGACAGGATGCTGTTGAAATCAGGCGCCTGGCCCATACTGAACCCATTGCCGGTGGCGAGCCTGGCAAACTGGCTTGCATCCTGTGACCGGTCGCCAGTGATCGCCTGAAGCGTCTTGATCGTATTGTCCTTGACGATCGACGTGTCGCCCTGGATCTGCTTCGAGAGCTTTTCGATCTCCTGGCTTATCGCGATATTGGCCGCGTCTTTGACCGGGACCTGCGCAAAGGCGTGCGACATACTGGTGATACTGAGCGCTGCGGCAACAACGATTTTCTTCATCTGCCTGTCCTCTCTCTCTTCCTGTTCAATTTGCAGTTGGCCTGGCGTCGACAACTGTCACGAGCCCGAGCGCCGGGTCCTCCAACACCGAAAAGGTCGCGACATCGCCACTGGCGCGTGCCTGCTCCTGAAGGTCCTCGAGCCAACGCTGAATCTGATCTGTGGTGGCGGTTGTTGGCACCGCAAAGCATCGGGTGCTGCCGGTATCAATGATGGTCGAGGGGCACTGGACTTCAGCCATGACGAGCGAACCATCGTGGTCCTTGGCGTTGCCGCCTCCCGAGCCGCGCAAGGCCGCAGAAGAAGACTGGAGCCCAGCCTGCAGACGCTGCAAATATTGCTGGTTTGCCGCAAGCGATTTTCCCAGGAGCTCGTTCCAGACTGAACCACGTTCGACCTGCGCCTGAGTATTGCGGTCGACGGCCTTTTTCAGCTGCTCCCCGCATCCGCGCGCATCACTGACGGTTTCCGTCTCGACATCATCGCCCGACGGGGTCCGGTCGCCGTTCTCAGCCTTGTTCCGGCTGTAGTAGGCCGAGACTTTTTTGACGTAATCCTGTGTCTCGGGAATATTGGGTATCCGTCCGTTCTGGAGGGACTGACGGTAAGGCCCGGCATTGTATCCGGCGGCGATCAGGTCATAGCGATTGCCGAACATGCCCTGCAATTGCTTGATGTATTTGACGCCGCCGCGGATATTGTCGCGCAGGTCGTAAGGGTTGACGCCGAGACCCGCCGCGGTCCCGGGCATGAGTTGCATGACGCCGGTCGCGCCAACCGGCGAGCGCGCCGATTGGCGGAAGCGTGACTCCTGCTCGGCGATCGCCAGCGCGAAATTGGGATCGACCCCCTGGCGGATCGCCTCGTCCGTCACCATACGGGCAACTTCCTGCTGGCTATGCGTGCGCTTCGACGGGCTGGCAGGCGTGGTCTCACCGGCCATGCCATCGGCCGAGCAATCCGCCGGCGCACCGGATCCCTGCCCGGGCGCTACGCTGTCTGTCGTGCCGCCTGACGCACCCTTCAACGCTTGCGTGTCCGACTGATAGGTCTTGTACCAGTTCTCCGTCGCCTGCTGGATCTTCCGGCGGGCGTTATCGATTACCGGCACTTGCGCAAAGACGGGTGCGGATGTGAGTAAAGTGGAGAGCACGATAGCGCCGACGGTCGCCAGTTCAGGAAATCTTGCGTTGGTCATCTGACGCATCCCCCTCCCAGTCGCAGAATTTCGACAGCCAGTTCTTCGGATCGTTGCCATATTCGTCGAGCAGCATCTCGACCTCGCGGACGGTCTCCTCGCGGCCGGACAGCACCCTGATGAATTCTGGCATATGGGACATGTCGACACGGGCGATCACGCTGCTCTTCGCCTGCTTGATCAGCATGAAGCGGGAGGCCGGGTCGCCATTCTTGACCCAATCGAACTCAGCCCTCGAAAGCCCGAAATGCTCCATGTAGGAGTTTTCGTCGGCTTTCGGATTGGCGAAGAAGATGTTGGTCGATGTCTGTTCGATGATCGTCCGGCTGACGCTCGACTGCACCACGTCGTCGGCCGACTGGGTGCCGAAGATAACGAGGCCATTCCGTTTACGAATGGTCTTGAAGTAATCCTTCATGGTGCGCTTGAACTCGTCGTCGTCGAGCAGCTTCCAGGCTTCGTCCATGAGATTGATGATCGGTGCCTTGCCGTCATAGACCTCATCGAGCCGATGGAACATGTAAAGGAGTGCTGCGGTTCGCACCGGGGGATCGTCGAGGATCGACGTCATGTCGAAGCCAATCATCGGCCGGGAGATATCGAGATTGTCGTCGGCATTGTCGAAGAGCCACGCATAGGGTCCGTGATCAACCCACTTGTCGAGCCGCGCGATCAGGCTTCCCTCGGTCCGCTCACTGCCCGCCAGCAGGGCGCGGAGTGACGACAGGCGGCGATAGGATCGGTCCTTTGTCTTCAAGACCGACTTGATCGCGGTGCGGATGATGATCTCTTCCTGTGGCGTCAGGCTCTCGCCTTCCTTCGCCGGCTTCAACATGAAGCTTAAGAGACGATAGAGGAAAACGCGGTTCTCCTCGGTATCGTCGAGGAGCAATGGGTTCCAACCGGACGGCTCGCCAGGTTCGAGCGTCATATAGGTTCCGCCGGCCGCCCGTACCATGATGTCGAGACCGCGGTCCTTGTCGAAGACGATCGTTTTCAGGCGCGGGCTGACGCGGTAGGCCTGAAGGATCAGGAAGGCCATGATCACGGTCTTGCCGGAACCCGTCGGTCCGAACACCGTTGTGTGCCCGACATCGCCCTGGTGAAAGTTGAAGAAGAACGGCGTGCCTGACGTCGTTTCGAAAATGGTGATCGCTGGACCCCAATGATTGCCGTCCGGCTTGCCGTAGGGATAGGCGTGAAAGCTGCTCAGGCCCGCGCAATTGAGCGTCGAGATTACGGCACGTCGGGCGATATAGGCCTGATTGCCAGGGAGCTGCGCCCAATAGGCCGGTTCCGCGTTCAGATCTTCGCGGACATAGGAGGCACCCAGCGCACCAAGTTCGTTGCCAATCAGGGCGACACCATCGTCGAGTTGGGCCGCCGATCTCGCCACTGGCATGACGGTGAGATGATGCTCGGCGAAGGCAACGCGTTTCCTCGCCAGTTCATCACGCGCAAGATCGAGATTGGCGTGCACGCTGGAACCACCCTCGTCTGCCTTCGACAGCTGCCGGTCGAGGCGCTCGATCCTGCTTCTCGCGGCCATGTCGTCAATGAAAGACATGGATTGGGCAAGCACCATCTCGAATGGGAGCTTGAGAATGTAATCGAGCATGCCGGCGCCCGTCTCGGGCGGATATTCCTTCAAGGACACCACCGCGGCATAGCGGTCATCGCCAGGCGTATCGCCCTGAAGATGGATGGTTCGGTTGCCGATCGATGTGCGGCGCGCTGGCAGCATCGCGTCTATGGGGAGGTTGCCGAGCCGGATCGGTCGGACACGGCCGCCATTCAGCAGCGTGTAGAAGAACTCGCATTGTTCCGAAAACCAGATTTTTTGAGTCCCCTCCTCGACCTCCATGTTTTCGGAAAAGTCGCGGTAGATCGTCTTGCCGTTGCCAAGATCCACCTGGATGCGCTGTACGTCGCGCAGGACTTTGGGACCGTAAGCGGCAAGCGACTTCTCGAGCGCCTTGGTGGCTTCAACCAATTTGTCTCGCATCGAGCGAAACTGCTCCTTGCGAACGACATCGCCACCGATGCCCATGATGCGGGAAAGCGCGGATCCTTGTTTGAACAGCGGGCGCACGACGAGCGAGATGTAGGTGTCGTTGACGAACATCTCGTTGCGCGAGATGCTCGCCTGATAGACATCGTCCAGACGCTGGATAAAGGGGTCGGTAAAGGTTGCCGGCAAGGACGGTGCGACCTTGCGCCTGACAACATGGGTGTAGAGCGCAAAATTGCCAATCGAGGAAATGGCGCGGAAAGCCGAGTTTCGCTGCCGCTGCAGCATGTTGATCGTTTCAATGTCGGCCGTTTCGAACGAAAAACCTGTGAGACGCAGGGTCGAGACCAGGCAATCGTTCTTCAGCCGGATAATGCCGTTTTCGATCGGAACGTAGAAGGGAACATGGGTCGAGATACTGCGATCGGCGAAGATCTCCCAACCCTTCGACAAACTTCCCTTCAGCGATCTTGCCATCGTGCTCATCGGTCAGGCTCCGTAGGTCCGGATACCCCCGCCAAGTCTGCGGCCGAGGGGATTTATGCCGCACATGCTGAGACGGCCGAGGATGTCGAAGAACCAGAGATCGAGTTTGACCGTCAGCACATAAAGAATCCCGTGCAGGATGACGAAGGAGACGGGAAACCAGAGGATGGAGCCCAGCACCATGAACACCATCAGCGAGACGAAGCATTCCGCCAGGAAGTAGGTGTAAGGGATCCCCATCACCGTCGGCGGCCGCGTGAGGGCCAGGATGACGGGATAGGATTCGATATAGTCGTCACCGCCTGACGTCTTGTTGCCGGAGTTCGCCATGATTACGATCCCGCCCCAGCTAAGAAGTCGACAGGCTCAGCGGCAGCGAACATGCCGGCGAGGCTTCCACCGACCCGCAGAAGCGCGCCCCAGGACCAGAAGCCAAAGGCCGCTGCCAGGAACATACCGATGAACGCGATCGCGCCGACGGAGCGACCGAATGCGCCAGTGAAGAACTGTACCAGTCTGTCGGCAGCATTCTCCAGGGCATCGAGGCTCTGCGCTGCCGCCGGCTCGTATTGACTGACGAACAGCACCGAGGCGGCAAGCAGCACCATCGCGGCATGGCCGGCCCACTTGCGTTTGACCAGGGAGCGGCAGGTTACGCTGCCAACAAGAATTGCCATGACCACTATGTTCATTGAAGTACCTCTTCCTTGACGATTTTGACCGGACCGCCGAGTTGCGCCGCTTTCAGCGGCTGCGGGTAGCGGCTGTCCGAAGCGAGCGGGCTTGCAGCTGAGAAAACAAGCATCGGGGACCTTGCCCGGTCGGCCGGGCCTGATCGGCGGTGCTGATTGGATTGAGAGTCAGGTGTCGGAGCAGGTGTCGGAGGCTGGGAGCTTGCCGACTTGCCGGTGTAGTAGCCGACAACACGTGTCACATAGTCCGCGGTTTCGCGGATCAGCGGCAGGGATTGATGCGCGTCAACGCGGGGTTCTCCAGCATTGTATGCGGAGGCGATCAGCACAGGGTTGCTATACTTGTCGATGAGCACCCGCAGGAAACGCGTGCCCGCGCGAATGTTCGGTTCGGGGTCGGTGAGGTCATGGACGCCAAAGGCCTCGCCGATCTTCGGCATGACCTGCATCAAACCGATGGCGCCGGCCGAACTGACAAGGCCGGGATCGAACCTTGCGTTTTCCGCCCGCATGATCGACAGAACCCAGTTCGGATCGACGTCCTCCTCGGCTGCGATTGTCAACGCAAGGGCTGCGTAGTCTTCAGGTACGCCGGAAAGCAGGTCGGGACGGGCTTGCGTCACTGTCCGATCGGAAGACGTGCGTGCTTCGACGGCTGGATTGGTAGACCGATGGACGGTGCCTGCGTCAGACGAGAAAACGCTGATGGGCGAGAGCACGGCGCGGTCGCGCCGTGCTCTCATGCTGCCGGCCGCTTCTCCCGGTAGCTCTGTGTTACTGTCGTCGGCTTCAATCGCTGCTTCTGCAACAAATGAAAGAATTGCGGGAATTGCGTTGGTATTGGCCTGTCCCCCAAAACGCTCATTGAAACTGGTAAGGTCGATGCTTGGCGGTGGGTGTGGGTCAGCGTCGACGGCGAGTGCTGACAGCGCATCGGGCTCACTTGAGGTTTCACCCGCGAACCGGAACGACCAATCGGTATGGTCATGGTTCTCGCCGATCTTGAGTGGGTCGCTCTCGGCGGACGTTGCGGCAAGACATGTAGCCAGGAGCACAGACGTCACCGCAGGCCAGACTGCCCTTCGTAACACTCTGGATCGCGGTCTAATCACAGAAGAAAGCAGGCTGTCATCCATTCCGAACCAGTCCATAACTTGTACTTCAATACAAGTTATGGACTGCAATCCGCGCCGGAAATCAACTGAAAAATATAACTGGAGTACAAGTTTTATCCCAAAGGCCGATATCGCCTTCAGAAATACTACACAAAATCAATCCTTTAGCCGCGACCACCGATCCGGCTTCCATCGATACTCGATCTGGTCTCGATCGCCAAGAATTTGAGCCAAACGAACAGCGGTTCCCCCTTTGACCAGCACGAAACCGGCGTCGGCACCTGACTGTCCTTGATAGATTCGGCACGTAAAATTTGGCAGTTCCCGCTGGATCCTGGATACCGGCCAGCAAGAAGAAACCTGATAACGAGAACCATCAAGATTCGGCGCGAAGCCACGTGAGACCTGCTGCACCGGCCCAAGACGATGGCGCCCGAACGACGTGCCATACTCCAGCTGGCACTCGGTGATATTTCTGGGATAGTTCCTGCAGGCTGTGAGGCTGAGATAGGCATACGGCGCTGGCGGCAGCGGCCGGGGCGGCTGCTCAAGCCGCCCGCATGCGGCCAAGGGAATTGCGACGGCCATAGGCCAAAACAGCGCCTTCAAGATTTGCACGGCTCACCTCCTAAGTTTCCTGCTGATATCCGGCATGTTCGAGGGCTTCGAGAAAGAGATCCCGTGCGAGCCCGCAATAGGGCGACGAAGGCTGCGCCAGATGCAATTTGGTCAGGACCAACCCAAGCGTTCCAATGGTCGTGGTTACCTCTTTGAGGTCATCATTCAGGCCATCGCGAAACAGTTCACGTCCATCATGGCCCTTGACGACGATCGCATAGTCGTTGCGGGCAATGCTGTGCCACAGTTCGACGGTACCGGTTTCGCCGTCCTGGGTTTCCGTGTCGCAGGTGAGCATCATCGCGTAGTCTGGAAGAGGAACGTCGCACTCCTCGATCCAGGTCCCGCAAGCAAACTCCGTAAGAGCCACCACAGACGAGAACAGCAGCAAACGTTCGTTTACCAGCAGCCGCCGTTGCCCGAGGCGCACAAAGCCGTTCATAACACCCGAACGGACGAGATTTGGCGCGAGACCTTCCTCGCAGTGCTCGCAGATCTGCACCAACTGATCGTTCCGGACAGAGAACGTGTTGTGAAAACGACCGAGAACCAAGCGTTCGATGTTTTCGGTGCGGCCGCCAAGCGACTCGACGAATGCGAACGCGCCAAACCGCGTCCAGGCTTGCTTGACATCACTCTCAGCCGATAACTCTGCGGTGCTCACCAGACTGGATGGGCCAGCCACGATACCTGCGGTCCGCGTCTCAGCACCGCAGTGCGGGCAATCAATGCTGACCGGTACACGGTACCATTCCTTCGTCAGTAGAGATCGGTGGCTTGTCAGTGGGAAACCCGTCTTGCTATTTTGCTGGTGGGACTTGCGGATATCAGTGCATAGCCGGCGCTCATCGCCTTGCAGCAAGAAAGAAATGTCATCGAACATAGTGAGAGCACAGCGACGCGACTTGCACTTCAATACAAGTTTGTAGCAGTCATAGTCGAAACGCTCAAGATGGGGAAGTCAGGTTTGGTGGTGGAACCGGCCAAAGCAATCCGGTCGTGTCCCCCCTGAGATTCGCGGGTGGTTGCGCCGACAGCCTTGGCGCTGGAAAACTACCGTTCGGACACATCCTCGACAGCTGCGCATATTACCGGCCAACGCGGCTCGCCCGACGGAGTTCGCCGGACGTCAATGTCTCGACCTCAAGCCCAAGCTGGACAGCACATTCAAATAGCAGCAGAAACATTCCTTCCAGAACACTGGGTCATTTCAGGTCGAACAGAACTAACGCATCGGAAACAAGAACGGCCACCGTTCAAGCCGCCACCTGGTCCAGCCTCCGGTCGAGTTCGCGAACGGAAATACCGAGCAGTTCAGCAGCCCGCGATTCACCGATTACCCCCTCAGCTAGGGCGCGGAAGCACAGGCGCTCGAAGCGCCTTGGTTCTTCTACTTCAGGAGCCAAGCTTTCCGGCTCCTCATAGGGCGCATCGCGCCATCCTCTTTCTGAAAAGACCTTGAAGAGTCGTGTGCAAGCGGCCTGGCTGATAATGCCGAGATCCTGACAACGGTATGCAAGCGCCTGGACGCTCACACCGAAACGTTTCTTCAGCGCAACCAGCTCTCCAATGCTGATCGACGATCGATGCGCGCCAACCTCTGCACGCAAAACATCGGCCGGCATTAGAAAGGCGCCAGCGAAGCGATGTGCGGCTTTTTCCTCGTCAACCCCGTCGCACGGCGCAATGACCATGTGCCCCAATTCATGTGCAAGGTTGAATCTTTTGCGCTCGGACCAAGTGCTGCGCTTGACGACAATCACTCGCGCAGCTTCGCGCTCCTTACGTCGAACCTTGGCGGCGAGCCCATCCACATTGTCGAGATCGAGTGATAAAACCTTTATTCCTCGCTCTTCAAGCAACTCTGCAAGCTGTGGAATCGGATCGTTGCCGAGACCCCAATCGTCGCGGACGGATCGGGCTGCATCCTCGGCATCGCGAACGTCGGTGACTGGATGCGGCGCGCTCCGTGGCTGCTCCCACTCTACGCTCCGCAAGTGAAGCAGGTCTTCAACGGCAAGATAGCGCTCCAGCATGTGGATGGCACGGGCCTCCAGCGTTGCTACTTCCTTGGAGGACGTTCCCAATTTTTTTCGGAAATCTACACCCTCGAGCGAAAGCTCATCGTCCCTGAGAAGGTATTCTTCCGAGACGGCGAGGGCCTTGGCCAACGCCATCAGAATTCCAGAACTTGGCATGTCCTCGTTTCGTTCATATTTTCCAATGGCTTGCGCAGAAACGATCCGGTCCATAGCATCCGCAAGAGCGCGCAACGAGAATCCCGATGCCGATCGGGCAACCTTAAGCTTGTTTCCGATCATAATGGCCTCCTTGTAACAGTCGGTTTCCATAACTATGTGTACAACTTATTTTTGTAAACTAAGTTCCCTTGCAGGGTGAAAAATGCACTCCCATATCCCGAGCGCTGCGGCGTTTGGCGCACCTTTGTAAACCGGACCATAGGGCGCCGCGACTGCCGCCGCTATGGCGAGTTGCAGGCGGACAAGACGACAAATGGAGCTGGATATGGCGGGTACTGACGATCAGGTTGAGAGATTTCTTCAGGCGATGGCGGAGGAACTGGCCATTCCGGAGTCCCGGTATGAGCAGGCGGAAAGAAGCTACAAGTCTCTAGGCGACTGGTTTCATCGGCCTGAAAGCACGGTTCGCAATTTTGATCCGACCGCTTACGTGCAGGGATCGTTTCGACTCGGAACCGCAATCCGGCCGATAAACGATTCCGAGGAGTATGACGTCGACTCGGTTTGCGAGCTCAAGAAGCTTGCGAAAGGTGACCTTACCCAGTTCGACCTGAAACAGCTCCTAGGTTATGAAATCAAAGCCTATCATGATGCCAAAGGCATGACGAAGCCTGTGGAAGAGGGTAGACGCTGCTGGGTGCTTTCCTATGCCGACGGTGCGCAATTCCACATGGATATCGTGCCTGCCCTTCCTAACGGGATGGAGCAGCGACTTCTCCTGGAGCGTGCCCATTTCGACGTACGTTGGGCAGATACTGCCATCGCCATCACCGACCGGGAAGTCCCGACCTACAGGCAGAAGACGTATGATTGGCCGCGCTCCAATCCTAAGGGGTACGGTGAATGGTTCAAGTCACGAATGGCCGTGGTCCTCGCGCGGCGGAAGCGGGAGCTGGTGGAATCGTTGCGCCAGCGAGGCGTGACGGCGAGCGTCGAGCAACTTCCGGACTTCCGCGTACGCACACCGCTGCAAGCCGCGGTGATGATTTTGAAGCGGCATCGCGACAATATGTTCGCCCAAGAGGCCGACTTGAAACCTATTTCCGTCATCATCACGACCCTGTCTGGTCACGCCTACGTTCAGGAAGACACCATTGCCGGCGCTCTCTTCTCCATCCTCAACGGAATGGATCGATATATCCAGCATGACGGGTCCAAATTCATCATTCCAAACCCGACCGACCCTTTCGAAAATTTTGCTGACAAGTGGGAAAAGAACCCGCGCAAGGCCGAGGCCTTCTTCCGATGGCTCAACCAAGCACGGGAAGACTTCGGTCGCGCTGCCCGTGCCGCGACGTTGCAGGGTATGAACGAGGCGGTGTCGGCCCGTATGGGCGCAGCATTGTCGGATCGGGCCACGCGCCGCATCGGCGGCGGCGGCGGGCTCCTGAGGGCGGCGTCGGTGGCTCCCATCGCGCCGGTCGCAGCGATTCCGTCTTTTGGAAATGCCGCTCGGGTTCCCACTACGCCGAAGGGATTTGCATGAGCTGGTGGCTTACCGACGTTGCCCGTGCGAAAGCCGAGCGAACTGCGATCGCGCAATTGTCTGAACGCGATGGCTGGTTGTCGGGTATCTCCTGGCGGCTGGGAGATGATCTTCATCTGATCGTGGATTTCGACGTGCAACATGGCGCAGAGACGTTTGGTCTTTCCATGATATATCCGTCCACCTTTCCCGACACACCACCAATGGTGCAGCCCCGCGATGAACGGCGCCTTTCCTGGCATCAGTACGGCCCCGGCGGTGAGCTTTGCCTCGAGTTCAGGCCGGACAACTGGGCTCCTTCGATCACCGGCGCAATGATGGTTGAAAGCGCCCATCGTCTTCTGTCAGGAGAGCGGCCAGGCGAAAACGAGCCCGGCATCGTCCGCTCAGCGCATCAGGCATCAATCGGCAGGGAGACCCGTGGCGAATTTACGCGCTTCATTCTTGACGACAGCGCCGCGACGGTTCTTGCAGCTTTGCCCGTCGATGTTCCGACAGCCATCACCGTCTGGGATCGGCTCGCCAAGCCAACATGGGTCGCATCGCTCATGAGCGTAGGTGAAGAAGGGATATTGTGGGCCCAGAATGCGCCGCAACCCTCGCACTCCTCGATCGCAAATGGGTTCGTTATCCGGACAACGCGAAACGTTGACCGCTTCCGCCTAAGCCCCAAAGATTTCGCCGACGTGATGCCGGTAGAGTTTCCCGACCTGCTGGCAAAACTTCCCAAGAACCCATTCGATGGTTTTGTGTTGCTTGGAGATGAAAACCATTGGGTCGCGCTAAATCTTTACCCCTATGAGGGCAAACAGAGTGTCTTTGGCTATAAGATAATTGTCGCCCCAAGCGTCTCTGGAAGGCTGCCTGCAGGTTACGACAGCTTGGCGCAAAAGCGGATAGCAATCGTTGGCTGCGGTTCTGTGGGTTCAAAAATCGCAGGCACGCTCGCGCGATCTGGCGTACGCAATTTCACGCTGGTCGATGACGATGTCTTTTTCCAGGCAAACCTTGTCAGGAATGATCTTGATGCGCAGGCAATCGGTCAACACAAAGTCGATGCCCTTGGAGCCCGCCTGCAGAATCTGGTGGCAAACGCAGACATCTCCGTTCGGCGGATTGCACTCGGTCAGCAGGAGAGTGCGGGATCGACAGAGTCCGTTATGGAGGAGTTGGTCCAAGCCGACCTATTGGTCGACGCGACGGCAGACCCCCGAGCGTTCAACCTCGTTGCAGCTGTTGCCCGTCGTCATAGCAAACCCATGGTCTGGTGTCAGGTCTTTGCGGGTGGGATCGGCGGCATCATTGCTAGGGTCCGCCCGGGGTTTGATCCGATCCCTACCGAAGCGCGCAGCCAAATCCGCGCATGGTGCGATAGTCATAACGTGCCGTGGATCGCCGCAACCGAGACGGACTATGGCATCGAGCGAGATAACGCCCAACCGTTGATCGCCGATGACGCTGATGTCAGCGTAATTGCCAACCATGCGTCCAGGTTCATTCTGGATTTTCTCACGCGCGAGCAAAGCGTCTTTCCTTGCTCTGCCTACGCGATCGGACTGGTGGCCGAATGGATTTTCCATGCGCCCTTTGATACCTGGCCAATCGATCTTCGGCAGGAAGGTGACTGGGGTGGTGCGCAGGAACTGGCTTCGTCCGAAGAGCTCAAAGAGCTCCTTACATCGCTGTTTCCGAAGGTGAATGCGTGATCAGGGTGACACTCTCCAGACAGATCCGTGATCGCATGAAGTTACCGTTGAGGCGAGCCGGATCGCGTGAAATCGGCGGCATTCTCATGGGACAGGAGATTGCAAGCGGGCATTTCTCCGTTCTAGACTTCTCGGTGGACGAAGCGTCAGGAGCCGATGCCCACTTTGTGCGTGATGCTGATCATCACCGCCATGCGCTGGATGCGTTCTTCGACCGAACAGGTCACAATTATCAAGCATTCAACTACTTGGGCGAATGGCATTCCCATCCAAGTTTCCCGGTTCGACCAAGCCTCACTGACGTGCGCTCCATGCAGGAACTGGTTGACGGTGAAAGAGGTATCGGTTTTGCCGTGCTCCTGATTGTGAAGCTTGGGTTTTGGGGCCGTTTCAATGCATCAGCGAGCCTGCACCGGCGTGCACTCCCGCCTGAAATGATCGACCTGCGCGCAAATTGAAGGGCATCGCGATGAACTGGAATACATTGGATTTTGTCGTTCGATCGTTGGTCTCGTGGTTCGTGCGAGCCCGTCATGCTGAAAGCTGGATTTTCCGCGGAGCCGTTGCGGTCTTGGTTGCAATCCACGGGGCAAACTGGGTCTTCAAATATTCCGGTACCATCGGAGGGGAGTCCGGATCGATAGAGTTCGGAACGGCAGGTGCTGTGCCCGATAGTATTCTCTGGATCATCACGGTCGTCTGCATTGCCCTCATGTTGGGATCGGCCATGTGGGCCTGGATACGTTATGCGAACGAGCAAAAGCGTCTTGCGCGGAAAAAGGTCTTTGTCATCGAAGGGAGAGGTTTGCGCGATGACGATGGATCATCGCTCAAATCCGCCGTACCCGAAAGCATAACGGGCACGCGTATCGACTACATGCTCGATCTGCGGCAGCGTAAGGATGGCGTAATCGTCGAGCCGGAAGATCTCCTTCCACCTGTTGCCGCAATGAAAACCTGGGTCCATCAGGCGCAGAAGGGCAACGAACGTAGCGACCTTACGACAGTCTACGGCGGCCTTACGGCCGTCCCATTGACCTTTTTGACCGGTCTGCTTCTGGACGACGAAGGCGATATTGTCGTCATGGATTGGGATCGGGTTGCAAGCCGTTGGCGCCTGCTTGACGGTCAAGACGATGCATCACGTTTTGAAATTACCGGTATGGAACAGGCCGGGGCACAGCGGGAAGTCGTTCTCGCGATCTCAGCTTCGTATATGGTGAAAACCGAAGATCTCGCGACGACGTTTAACTGCCCGATTGTCAGAATGACATTGCCTGACCTGCAATCATCTCATTGGTCTCAGGCGAGGCAGTCAGAGCTAGCCGATCAGTTCCTCGGCGTCTTGAAACAGCTCGATGCAATAGGCGTGGAGCAAGTCCATCTGGTTCTGGCAGCCCAGAACAGTGTCGTGTTCAATCTTGCTCGTCGCTATGACAAGCGAAATCTACCGAGGGTCGCGGTCTATCAGTTTGAACGTTCCCAGGAAAGGCGATACCCGTGGGGGATCGAGATGCCTGTTGCCGGGGTAAATGTTGCCCGTGTGATTCAGACGGATGAAGGCGCTGCGCGATTTCCGGAACGGACGTAAGGGCGAGCCTCGAGGACAGCTGGGATATGGCGAACACCTGAGCGTATGGTGTCCTGACACTTGAGAAGTTTTGGCTCATCTTCGGACCGGGCGCTGACCTCAAGGCCGACCTCGATAGGAGCCGGTCTATTCCGCGTGGGGATCAACAGTCTCGCGGTCCTGCTGCAAGAGGTGATGGGGATGGACCGGCTTGCCCATCATCCGTGCGTTCAGCAATCGCCAGCGTGACCGCTTGAAACTTTTGTTCTTTGAACGGTGTTGTATCGCAACCGATGCTAGCTGGAACAGCCCCGCATCGCTGCATTGGTGGGGCCTGGTCAGTGTATCACGTATTGGGACAAGGTTGCCATGTGTCGGGTTTTTGCATATATTCAGTGTCGGGTTTTTGTAACGGGAAACCGATCATGGATCAGACATTGAAGCAACGGATCAGGACGAGAGTTAGCCGGACGAAGAAGACCGACGTCTTCATTCCGCGCGACTTTGCTGACCTGAGCGGCGGCGATCAGGTTCTTCGGGCCCTGAGGGCGTTGGTGAAGGATGGCGCGCTCATACGCTTGGGCTATGGTGTCTATGCCCGGGCCGTACGGTCACGGCTGTCGGGGCGCGTTATGGTCTCCAGTTCAAACGGGTTTCACGGTGCTGCCCTCCAGGCCCTGAACAAACTTGGGGTCCCTTGGGAGCAAGGTGACAGCACCCAGGCCTATAATCTGGGGCAGTCCACCCAGGTCCCGGTTAATCTTACCGTCAAGGTCGGGAAACGCTTCAGCCGCCGGCTATCCGACGGCCGTACGGAGCTTCGCGTTGAGCGATAAGCCGGACCTGCAGACGCTGCTCGAGGTGCAGGACCACTTCGCCCTGCCCTCGACGGCCCTCGTCGAAAAGGATTGGTTCGTCGTGCGTGCCCTCGCGGCGATCCACGACGTAGAGGTCGACGGATTGACGTTGGCTTTCGGTGGCGGGACGGCGCTTGGCCGGGCATATCGTCTGCTCGAACGCATGTCAGAAGACATAGACTTGCGCATCGTAGGGGAAAATGCCGGTGAGCGCGGGTCCCTCAAGCGTATGAGACGCGCGGTCAGCAAACGTCTGGAAGACGCCGGCTTCACGGTTGAAGGGCACGTGCGGGTACTCCAGAACGGCTCTTATGTACGATACGACCTGCCCTACGATCCGATCGCCAAGGGCGAGGGTGTCCTACGCCCGGAGATCAAGATCGAAATTGCGGCTTTTCCGATCTGCACCGCCCCGGAGTTGTGTTCGGTCACCTCATTCGTCGGGGAAGCCACCGGTCGGCCGGCCGAGGCCAACGATGTTAAATGCGTTCGTCTGGTGGAAACGGCTGCCGACAAGTTCGTCGCGCTCGGGCGCCGGGCAGGCTTTGCTTTTGCCGGGCACGAGCCGCTAGACCACACGCTGGTCCGTCATGTCTATGACATTTCACGCATGGACGGTAAGTACGACCTAGATACAGCAGCTGCAATTGCACTGGATACGATGGTGGCCGAGGCAAAAGGTGACCGGGCGGACAAATACCCGGACTACAAGTCAGATCCTCGCGCTGAGACGCTCAAGACGTTTGAGATCATGGCGACACATGCCGAATTCGCCGCGCACTACGAAAAGCTCATGGGCGACATGGTATACGGCGCGCGGCCAAGTTTCGCGGAGGCCTTCACCGTTGTAGAACGCTTTGCGCAGAAAGTCCGCGAAGCGTAAGGTCGGTTTCGCCGATGCAGACTGGAACATTGACCGGAAACGCAGAGCTCATCGACAGGCGCCTTGTAAGGCCGGTGTTGCTACCGGGTCCCCCGACCTAAAATGGCGGCAATAGGGCCGCAGGCTGCCTGACAAGCCTGTCCCGTTGATGCTCGCTTGCAATTCTTGAAGCTTGCCTAGTCTCAGGAGGCTGATGCCGACAAAGCTGCATCGAGCGACCTGCCCCCACTGCCCGCAAGCCAGGACCTGAAAGTGAGCAGGTCGGGGTTTATTTCGCGCATGAGTTCCAGATCGACCTGCTCGGCGAGCGGCCCGCCTTCCAGACTCTCCGCCATATGCGCGAGATCAGCGTTTGCAGCCAGTACGCCGTCGGGAAACCGTTCGTAGCGTATCGGGCGACCGGATGCTTCACTGAGTAGAACCTCAAGCTCGCGCCCGGTCAGGCGGTCGCTGGCGATCTTAAGTGTTGCGCCGCCAAAGCGGGACTTGTCGGCAAGCACGGCAGCAACGAACCGGCCGATGTCTTCCACGGCGATTAGCTGAATGGAATGATCCGGTCGGATCAGGGAAACCAAACGGCCCTCATCCAGACCGAAACCGGGTCGTAAGAGCATTTCCATGAAAATCATCGGCCGGATGATGGTGGTCGTCATGTCGAGTTGTCGAACATGGGCTTCGATACGGGGCTTGGCGTCGAAGCGCGGAACACCTGTCAGTTCATTCCCAACACTGTAAGCGGCAAGGAGACCCCATCTGGCGCTGCTGATGCTGGGCAGGGTATTTCGGACATACGACTTCTCTGAATGTGAGGATCTATGTCTAGACCTGCGGCTAGCCTTGGATTGATGCGTATGATCGAGGCGGTGCCCGATCGTCTTGACGGCTCGCCGCGACAGTTGCGGCGTTTCTGGTCTGACGAGTTCAAGGCGACAGCGGTCGAGCAAGCCTGTCAGCCCGGCGTGAACGTCTCAGCAGTTGCGCGTCAGATCGGGATCCTTCCGTCTCAGCTCTATCGCTGGCGCAGAGAACTCCTGGGAAATGATGAGCCTGGGCAAGCAGCAGCGACAGTGGATCCACAGAGCGTTGTATCCGACCCCGACCCCGTCGTCGAAATCATCATTGGCGGTATCGTCGTGCGGGCAGGCCAGCATGTCGACGAGGCGCATCTGCAGCGTGTGATCCGCGCGGTGCGGGCGGCATGATCCCCGCAGGTGTAAAGGTCTTCCTCGCCAGCCATCCCATCGACTTCCGCAAGGGGCCGGACAGCCTGCTGTCGCTGGTGCGCGATGCTGGCAGTGATCCGTTCAACGGCTCGCTTTATCTCTTCCGGGCGAAGCGGGCGGACCGGGTCAAGATCGTCTGGTGGGATGGATCAGGCGTCTGCCTCTATTCCAAACGGCTGGAGAAGGCGCGGTTCTGCTGGCCGCGGATCGGCCATAACCGGGTGCAGCTCAACCATGCCCAGCTCATGGCGCTCGTTGATGGCATGGATTGGAGACGGGTTCGCTCTGTGGCGGTGAAGCCGCCGGAGATCGTGGGGTAGATGCCTGCGGCGAAGTGAATCAACCGTCTGAAAGGGCAGGAAAACCTGAGCACAATATGCTCTGGTAGGCCTCATGACGCCGCCCGATCTGCTGCTCCCTGATGATGTCGAGACCCTGAAAGCCATGGTCCTTGCCATGGCCGAGAAGGCAGCGCGCACCGATGCTCTTGAGAGCGAGGTCGCAGACCTGAAGGCCAGAAACGCCGATGCCGATGAACGCATCGAGCGACTGACCCAGATCCTGAGAGCCTTCGATCGGGCCCGCTTCGGCCGGCGATCGGAGAAGCTTGGCTCCCCAACCGTCGACGACGAGCAGCAGGCTTTTGTCTTCGAGGAGATCGAGACCGGCATCGCTGCGATCCGAGCCCAGGTCACCAAGGGCACAGCCCATCCGGATGGCAAACGTCAGCCGCGGCCGCGCAAAGGCTTCGCACCTCACCTGGAGCGGGTCGAGGTGGTGATCGAGCCAGATGAACTGCCCGAACACGCCGGCAAGCAGAAGGTGCTGATCGGGGAAGACGTCTCGGAACGGCTGGATGTCGTGCCAGCGAAGTTCCGGGTCATCGTCACCCGCCGGCCGAAGTATGCCTTCAAAAACGAAGACGGCGTCATTCAGGCAGCCGCACCCGCGCACATCATCGAGGGTGGCATTCCGACGGAAGCGCTTCTCGCCCAGATCGCGGTCTCGAAGTATGCAGACGGCCTTCCGCTCTATCGGCAGGAGGCAATCTATGCCCGCGACAAGGTTGAGCTTGACCGGAAGCTGATGGCTCAATGGATGGGGAAGCTCGGCTTCGAGCTCGATATCCTGGCCGACTATATCCTCGCCGAGATCAAGAAGGCTGAGCGGATCTTCGCTGACGAGACGACGTTGCCCACGCTCGCGCCCGGATCCGGATCGGCAAAGACGGCCTGGCTATGGGCCTATGCCAGAGATGACAGACCCTTCGGCGGCAGTGGTCCGCCGATGGTCGCCTATCGCTTCGAAGATAGCCGCGCTGGCGATCGTGTCGCCCGGCACCTGAATGGCTATCGCGGTATTCTCCAAGTTGACGGGTATGGTGCCTACAACAAGCTTGCCCGATCTGACGGCGGCAATGACGGTGTGATGCTGGCCGGCTGCTGGTCCCACAGCAGGCGCAAGTTCTACGAGCTCCACGCCTCCGAAAGCTCAAAGATCGCCACCGAAACGGTGGAGCTCATGGCAAAGCTCTGGCAGGTCGAAGAGACGGTGCGTGGGCAAAGCCCTGACGCTCGTGTCGCGGCGCGCCAGAAGACATCTGACGCTGTTGTCACTGAGCTCTTCGCCCTCTGGCAGAGGACCCTACCGCGGATCTCTGGCAAATCGAAGCTCGCAGAGGCGATCCGCTATGCTACCTCACGTCGCTCTATCTTCGAACGCTTCCTCGCCGACGGCCGCATTGAGCTCGATTCCAACATCGTTGAGCGCGCTATCAGGCCCCAGGCAATTACCAGAAAGAACAGTCTATTCGCCGGCAGCGACGGCGGGGGCAAGACCTGGGCGACAATCGCCACGCTCCTGCAGACGGCGAAGATGAACAACGTCGATCCGCAGGCATGGCTCACCCAGACCCTCGAGCGCATAGCCAACGGCTGGCCCAGCAGCGAAATCGACGCACTCATGCCGTGGAATTACACAGCCTGAACGGCCTCGGCTTGTCGCTTACCCAACACTCGCGCCTGACGTATAAACAAAATGATTGATGTCGGCTTCGGCAGCTATATCTGCAATCGATATACCATAACGAATTTCGTCCTCGGCGGCCAGGTTGGCTGGCAACACGCTAAAGACGCCATAGGCGTCTTTCATCGCTGAGCGGATAACATTGGTCTCTTCAAATGAACCCTGCACTAGCTCGACGCCCGCATTCCGCAATTGCACAGATGCAGCTTTGCTGGAATCCTGAACGAGCGCGCGAACGGGCCATCCCGCCTTCAGCAAAGCATTGGCGACAGATCCTCCCTGTCTTCCGGTAGCGCCGAAAACCAGAATGGGTTGCTTGCTATTGGTCACTTGAAGCCCTCGCGTTAAAACAAGGACCGTCTATATATACGAATGTAATTCTGCCGGAAGACGGCACATTTTTCAGCATCAGGCACAAGGATGACACCCTTGGAAGAACAGATCGATGCCGGCCCATCGCGCGGATCAGAAAACGACAGACAGTTCAGGCCGATCCCGTCAAACGGGGTCTGCAGCCTGCTGAGCGACAAATGGACTGTGCCGGTTCTTTGGCGTCTTTCTCTCGCGGAAGGTCATCGGCTTCGCTTTTCGACCTTGAGAAAAGAGGTCGGTGAGATCACCCAGCGCATGCTGACGCTCACGCTGCGCAATCTCGAGCGCGACGGCTTTGTTGTGCGTCACTATTTTCCCGAAGTGCCACCACGCGTCGAATACGAACTGACAGAGATCGCCCATGGAGCTTTGCGCGCCCTCGAGGGATTTAACTTCTGGGTCCACGACAATCTGGACTCCATCAAGGCGCGCCGGCGCGCTTACGACCGGGCAGAGTCATAGATCAGCCCCCGAAAAGAGCTGAGGTGAAGAGATCGCTCCAGGTAACCGTTTCGCCACGCCCGCTTTCCGCGTTATCGGTTCCTCGTTCAACGGCTGCATTCAAGGTCGCAAGCCCTATTTTGTGATCTGTTGTTGTTGATCGTGCCGACGGGGATGTTTGGGCCTGTCGTATCAAAACGACAGTTCGCTCATTGACCTATTTGCCGATTGGAGCTTTCGCCGGTTTGCTCAATGACAGAACAACCTGTTGACGGTTTCACCTCTTCGCGCAACCGGTGTTTCACCGCTTCTCTTCTTTGCTGATCGACCGATTCTCCGGTTGGCGTAAACACCGATTCGCTCATTCACCGACTTGCCCAATCACGGATTCGCCTGGTCGCGCATACACCGGTTCACTGCTTTACCTATTCGGCGAATAGGCGTTGCGTCATTTCGCCGATACGCTTCTTTGCCGATCTGCTGATTTACCTATTCAGCCAAGCACCGAGCCACTCAATCGCTTATTTGCCGATGCACTCACTCGGCAAAGCACTCATTCACACCATCGCTCAGCCGCGGATTCGCTGAACCACCTGCCCACTTATTCGCTTATTCACTTAACCGCACAATCGCCGATCACCGGGATATCTCCAGCCGGATGAAGGCTCCGGGAACCCCTCAAAACAGGCGCAACCGCCCTCCTCACTTCCGGACGTACATCGATCGCTCACACCCGTCGTTCTTGTCCAATTCTGGCAAAAGTTTGCAGATCACGGAGACGCCCGGTCGCCCTGGCGACCATCGCCCCTCGGGCGAAACGGCTAGCGGTATACCGTTAGCCTATCCTGCCATCTCTCACCATCATGTCCGGCCCACGTGCCCGACCCGCCAATGCTGTTGCGAGTCGTCAGACGATGCAACAGCGATCACAGGTGTATCGCCTGTGATCCGCGGAGGAGGAACAGCGCGAGGGCCGGACATGATGGTGAGATGCTGAAGCGAGCCGCCCTCGGGAGCAGTCGGGATGCCCGTGACCGAAGGGGAACGGACATCGATGACATGCGAACGATGGGGCGGCGAGCACACCGCAGGAGAGGATGATCGTCTGGAGCGGATGCCCGAAGCATGAGGGCGCAGCGCAGGACGATCATCCTCTCCGTATTGTTTGGGGAAGTCGCGGCAGCGTCCGTTTACCGGCCCGAAAGGCCGGGCGGGGCTTGCCCCGCGCCACAGGGAGAGGGGTGTTTGGGGGGAGAGGCGGCAAGTCTCTCCCCTCAAGACCGCGCGCAGGCTCGATGCCGGCAAGCGGTCAGGACTACGCGGAAAAGACGAGAGGCGACCGTGCCGCCTCTCGTCTGCATGTCAGTCGGTCCCCAGTTCGCGGATCACGGCGGCGACAGGCCAGTCGCCGAAATGGGTCCGGCGTTGGGCAACGAGGATATCGACGGCCGTCTCATTGGCCTCGATGGCTCGGATTGCCTCATCCATATCGTCATAGGGGCCGAGATTTTCGACCGGCTCATAGTCGCCATAGTCTTCGTCCCAGCCGCCGGCGATGTATTGCGGCGCGTTTTTGACACGGACCAGTGCCCGTTCAGCCGCGCGGATGAGACGGAACCCCTCGGTACGCTGCCGCCAGTATTCCGGGCTTCCACCATCGTTGTATTTGATCTTGCGCTGTGTCATAAGAAGTCTCCTTTCGTTTTCTGACGGAAGGAGGCCGCACGATAGCCGCGAGGGGTCAGGGATCGCGGCACGCGACCGCCGGAGGCGGCAAGCGGGGGAGCCGATTTTCTGATGGCGCCATAGACGACGGCTGAAAATTGGGGGAACCGCGCAGTCCTTGACGCCGGAGTGGCGGGTGCAAAATGGGAAGTCAGAGAAGAAGAGCCCATGGCGCCGAAGGCGCCGTGTCCGTGTGGAGGGAGAGTGTGAGAGGGCCAGGCCCTCTTTCCGTCGGGCGGGCCGGTCGATCCCGACCACCCGGCGAAGCTGCGACGACAGGGCCGCAACACCCGAAGCTCCATGGCGCCTAGGATAGAGTGAACGGGGACGGGATTGCCCGCCCCCTTCTGCCGCCGTCACGCCGTGGCGATCACGTCCGGATTGGCGGCCTTCAACGTGGCGGTAAAACCGCTGACGCGGCTGCCGAAGACGTGCGGTCCGCTGATTGCTTCGAAAGTCGGTGATAGAACCGGGAACCGGATTGTCAGGATGGCGGCAAAATCCTCGATAGGCCGTTTCGGTGATACGGTTTCGCCAAACTGGTCGGTGCCGATGATCAGGAGCTTCCCGGCCAGTGGACTTGCATAATCGGCAACCTCGGTGAAGCATGGGATCTCGTCCATCAGTCCGTTGTCGTCAACGATGATGCAATGGTTCCGGTCGATCCTCACCATGTCGATGAGGTTGCATCCGATATGACGGCGAATGTCGGCAAGGCTGTTTGCCGGATCGATCGCCACCATGCGGATGCTGCGGGTTTCGACTTCGACAAGATAGGCATTGAGGGTCATTTTGAAGCTCCTTCGGTTCGCGAAGCGATGGGCCTTTGGTCAGGAAGCAGGCCCCGCTCCTGCTTCCCGAGCGCGCGCGGAGCGGCGGGTGAGAGGGGGGCAAGGCGCAGGCGCCGGAGGGGGATCACCCGTCCTGCACAAGCAGGCGCGGAAGGACGGGGAGACCGGCGCTTGGACCTTGCTGGGGAGAGAGGGCGGCGCCCTCTTTTCCCGACCAGACCGGGATGAATCGCCAGAGGCGATTTCCATCGGCGCAGCCGAGCGAGAGGATCGTCACCGGGATCGGCGGAGACCGCCTGCGGGCTCCGTTCGCGCAGCGAATAGAGCCGTCCGCGAAGCGGGTCGCCCTGAATGCCCTTTCATTCCGTTGATATTTGGATAAGGCGGGAAACGAAAACAGATTGCGAGGACCGGCAGGCATTGAACAAAATCGTCAAGCTCGATGAAGAGCGAAGCAAACGAACTGAAAAGCGGAAACCAGCCGCCACGGCTGAAAGGAGACCGCCGAAACGGCCGAGGTGGAAACCCAGCCGTATCCGACCCAGCAGCATTGTATTGGCGACCATCATCGCTTTGGTGGCGCTTGGTGGATATCTTGTTGCGACGCAGGACATCACCGCTGATCTCGGACCGCCGATAACCGCACGGGCAAGCGGTTCGATTTTGGTTCGCTTCGGCATCTGTCCGGATGGGCTTCACCGCGACTGCGTGGTCGACGGCGACACGTTCTGGCTTGGTGATCAGAAGATCAGGATTGCGGATATCGACACACCGGAGCTCAGCCCGCCGCGGTGCGAGGCGGAAAGGATCAAGGGCGAGACGGCGAAGATACGTTTGCTCGACCTTCTCAATGGCGGAGCATTTTCGCTTGAGGCGGGTGATCGGGACGAGGACAGGTATGGCCGGAAGTTGCGCAGGGTTGTCCGCGATGGGCAGTCCATCGGCGAGATCCTCATTTCGGAAGGTCTAGCGCGGCGTTGGGACGGCGCGCGCCATCCCTGGTGCGGTTGATCCATCACCATGATGAATCGGTCGGGCCTGACCGATTCAAATCTCTGGTTGGACGCGGAATCGGCAATCGACGATTCTGTCGTCATGATTGCGCAGCCCTATCAGCTTTATATCGAACGCAAGGACGCCTCGATGAACATGGCGCGTTACTATGCCATGGATATCTCGGAAACCCTGTTTGGAGAGACCCGGCTGACGCGCCGCTGGGGACGCATCGGCGCGCGCGGCCAGTCAAAAGCGCATATCTTCCAGCGTGAAGAGGAGGCGGTGCTGCTGTTTCTCGATCTCGCTCGCCAGAAGCGGACACGCGGCTATCGCCCGGCGGGACGACAGGTGGAACGAGGCCCGCGCGAGCGGGCCTCGACAGGCGCCTTATCGGCGCCGGTCCCAGTCCGTCTCGAAGGCGATCTCGATCTCGACGAAGAACGGGATCTTGATTGCGAGCTTGAGGCCGAGTTTGCCTTTGCGGAAGAAATGGCCGGCGACTTTGCCGAGTGCGCGCAGCCGGCGACCGGTGGCGGTGAGGAATTGGGCGAGTTGGCGCATGATGTTTACTCCTTTCGATAACGTGTCATTGCGGGGATAGGCCGCGGCCCGGAAAGGCGTGCTGCACCCGAAAGGGCCACAGCGCATGCGGAGGACCTGCCGGCGACGGAATTTTGCGGCGCGAGGAGCCGCAGGCTAAGGAAAATTCTGTTGGCGGCAGGTTGCGGTACGACCACCGGGCTGCAACATCCCCGATGCCGATGACAGGGGATCGAAAGGAAGGACGCGGCTACGTCCCCGATCTCTTCCGGTGGGATGCAGGCTGCGGTGTTGGTGTGGTCGGTGGCGAAGCGAAGCGTCGGGCCCTGGCCGCCGGTCGATCCGGCGGGCTGGGCCGGCAACTGCGGCAGAAAGCCTCCGTCAAAACGGAGGCTCCGAGGAATGGCTGCCGTCCTGTTCGGCAAGCGCGGCGGCCAGTTCGGCCTGAGCGAGTTCGAGCTCGGCCTTGATCTGACGGCGCTCTGCGGCATCGACTACGGCCCGCATCTCGGCGCGCAACTCTTCAACCTGGATTTCGAGGGCATAGGTCATCGTCGTCTCCTTGACGTTTGTGAAAGACGAGGACCCGCGGCGTGAGGGGATGGCGGGGTCAAGGATCGCGGCACGCGACCGGCGGAGCCGGCGTATGGGGGAGCCGATTTTCTGACCCGGCCCTTCGGGACGGGGCTGAAAATTGGGGGAACCATGCGTCCTTGAGGCCGTCATTTCCGAACGGCACAATGGGACGATCTGAGCAGACCCCACCTCTCCGTATGGCACTGGAAAGAAGCAAGTGGGTTCGATACCCGCCTGCATCTTCATCGTATCGGGAGAGACCGAACCTGTTCGTCGGCCTTGTACCATTGGACGGGGGTAGATGGCCCACCGGGCCTCAGGGACGCCCGAAGACGCATAATTCCTGTGGTTTTCGCGTCTTTTCGGGCGAATGCGGATATATCGCCCCTATCGTTGCCAAATCTTCAACTTCATACCGGAAGGTGTGAAACACGAGGAGCCATTATATTATGACCACGACCAACGAAATTGCAGACAAGATCGCGTCCGAGCAGAACCTGAGCAAGGCGCAGGCCAAGGCGATTGTGGAGAGCGTCTTCCGGCAGATTTCCGAGGCGGCGCTGGCCGGTGCGGAGACGTCCATTCCGAGCTTTGGCAAATTCAAGCTGAAGGAAACGCCGGAGCGCGAGGGCCGCAACCCGGCAACCGGCGCAACGATCAAGATCGCTGCCGCGAAGAAGCTGACGTTTACGCCGGGCAAGGCCGTGAAGGACGCACTCAACGCCTGAGGCATCCCCATGACAATGGCAAAGCCGGATCCCTGCGCACTGCCCGGATCCGGCTTTGTCGCGTCTTGCGAACGACCCCGCCTCGCGGCGGGGCCATTTGTGGACCCCGTCATGCGGCCTCGCGGTTCGGGCGGGACCAGACGAGGACGTAGTCGCCTTCTTTTTCGGCCGGCCACAGGGCGGCGTTGATCGGGGCGTTGAAGCTCGGATCGTCGAGCTTCAAGGAGATGTAGGGCTCGCCGTTGGCCGAAACCGAGTTCCAGCCGGCTCCCACTTCGGCGGCGCCAGAGGTGACGCGGAAATCCGGGGCGTCGCGGGAGACGCGCTCGATGGGATTGAGGCGGGCCTTCATTGCGACGGTTAGAGTGCGAACGTTGCCGACGATGGTGTTGCCGTTGGTGGTGAATTCGCCGATGACTGCCATGACTTGGTTCCTTTCGTGTGATCGGGCTGCGCCCATCGCTGCCTCGATGACGGTGTAAGGACCGGGAGCGATCGGCACTGCACCCCTTCAGGGGCCGGAACGCAGTGGAGGGCGGCTGGAGCGGGCTATTTTGTTTCGCGATGCAAAGCCCGGCTCGCCGGGCGGCGGAAAATAGTCCGGACCGGTCGTTGCGGTCGGCCGATCGAGCCGCAGGCGCCTTGCGGTCACACCAGTTCCATCGAGGTCTGCGTGGGTGCACCGGTGTCAAGGGCGTAGGAACCTGGCAGGGCGCGGGGTCTCGGCGGTCCCCGGCTTCGAACGGACTCTTTCGGTGGCACGGACTTTCGGGATCGGCCGCATGCTGGCGCTTTCGTCTGGCGACGACTTTTTCCGGGACGTCGGATTTCCCGCCTGCCCCTCCCGCTGCGTTTGAGGCAGCGCACGGGTGGACTTCACCGACTCACGGCACAGCTCACCTCATCCATGTGACGCGTCAGCGGCGGCACCGGATATCTGCCGTCGGCAACCCTGCCGAAAGGGATGAAGACCGCCTTGTCCGGTTCACCGCGGATCAGAACGCGGGGTGTCATGTCCGGGGGCGCCATCGCCGACTTCTGCCTCTGAGGCACGGGTCGCGCTCGCCCGCTCGCACCGGGCTCCTGTCAGACGCGCGATCCGATAGAGATGCCCGGCATAGACGGCAACGGCTTTCCAGTAGACCGCCATCGGCGCCTTGTTCTGTCGCCAGCTCCGTTCGGCGCGCTCTCGCGCGTCGAACGACAGCTCCCGCAGAAGCTCTGCCAGAACCGCACGCGCTTCCGGTGACAGGGATCGCATTTTTTGCGCCGCGGGCAGTCTCAGAAGAGGGTTGCGCACTTCGGCGCTGGAGGATCGATCAGACACCGCACATACCCTCGCATTCATTCGGCCACAGATCGAGCTGGCCGTGGTCTGCGGCCGTCGACAGGTCCGCCTCTTCAAGTGGCACGGCGGAGCGATGGAGAAAGACCTTGCCGCGAATGCCGCGCAATCCGCTGCGAATGGCGCGGTCGACGTCGACCGCATCGATCCAGGCATCGGTGTCGTGATCGCGCATGAAGCGCCAGCGTGCATCGTCATGGAAGGGGCACCCGATGCAGGCGGATTTCGGGGGCTCGGGATAGTCATGGCGGCGCAGCCACGCAAGGCAGTCGCGTCGGCTCATGCGCTGTTCAATCAGTGGCCAGCGATTGGCTTGCCATGCCTCCCGGCTTGGTTTCATCCTGATGACTTCATCTGTCGAGATGCCGATCCATTGTTCCACAACCGGTTCGCCGGGAGACCTCCGGCGTGTGAGCCCTGCAAGCTCGGGTACCTTCCTGCGGATCGGAACGATCTTGTAGTCGGAGGTGCATTGGCGTCGGATCATGCCGATCGAGATTGTCTCGCTCCTGGTCTGACGGGTGGCGACTGTGACGATTTCACCGTCCTCATCTTCATCAAGGATCGGCACAGCGGCGCAGGTCGCGTCGCATCAAGCCGATGGATCGATTGATCTCCGTGATCCGGGCATCGCCTGTGACATAGCCCGCTTTGCTAAACAGATCGACAAGGTGCCGCATGACGTCGAGATAGTGATACCCGCCGGTGAGCCCGACATCGCAAAAGGCAAATTTCCGATGCTCGGTGAACGAGGCGATGTGCATTCCCGGATGTTCGCCGGAGGGCATGACGCGGACATGAGAAGTGGGACGCGACCAGCGTGTTCCGAGATCGCCGCTCTTCATCGCAGCGACCATCGTTTCGGTCATACGGGCATCGTAGATCTCGATCGGCATTTCTGCGGCCCCGAAGCCGAGATGGGCGGAAAGAACTGCGACTTGCGCCTTCTGCCTTCGCGGATCGACCGTGCGCAGCGTCGGCCAGAGCGGGCCATCGTAGCGGTCGATGGTCGGCATGTATCGAGGACCGTCTCGTTTGGTCGCCGAGCACGCGAGGATGGGCAATCTCATGTAAGGGATGGCCATCACGCAGCCTCCCTGTGTTCAGCGCCGTTCGGCTGCAAGCCATGCAGATAGGCGGTGGCGCCTTGCGCGTGGGCCGCCGCCTGGAAGATTGCACGCTTGTCTTCGCCCAGCACCTTCAACCATGAGTGGAGGTAACTTGCATGATCGGGCCGTGGTTCGAGCTCGGGGGAGATTCCCAGGTCTGCGGCTAGGAAAACGCTTCCCAGCTCGGCAATCAGCTCTTCGCGGCTGCGCTCCGATCTGTCCTTGGCATAGCGGCTGAGGTCGCGTCCGACCCTCTCCGGACTTGCAGTCCAATGGGTTGCCTCATGACTCAGGGTTGCATAGTAGCTGGCCGCATCCTTGAACGTCTCGAAGGGTGGCATCTGGATGTAGTCCATGACCGGCGAATAATAGGCCTGGTTGCCGCCATGCCGGATAAGGGCACCGGTGTGGCGAAAGAACCGGTCAGCCTGTTCGAGGCGCTCGACGGGGTCGATCTGCGCGACCGGGCGGTGGTAATAATGCTCGGGCAGACCGTCGATTTGTTCGACGTTGAATACACGGTAGGCCTTCAGGAACGGGATTTCCCGATCGACCTCGCCGCCTTTTCCATCGTCCTCGGACTTCGTGAAGCGGCTGGCGAAGACGACGGTGGAACCGGCCTCGCCCTTGCGCACCGCAGCGTCAAGCTGCAAGGCCTGTTTGAACGTCATCCAGGTCTGCGAGGAAAAGCCTCGCGCGATACCCTCCGACCACAACAGGAGGACGTTCATGCCGGAATAGGGCTGTCCGTTATGGCGCAGCGGCCGGGTAACCCGACCAGCCGCGTTGGCGGAACTCCAGGGTTTCATCCACGGCCGGACGCCCTTTTCCAGATCGGCAACGATCCGGTTGGTGATCCGGGAATAGATATCGCTTCGATCGCTGTGTTCTTCTTTCCTGTTCATTTTTCTTTGCCCTCCATTCAGGAGGCCGCGCCATTGCGGCCCCGTCGCGGAGGGACCGTGGCAGGAGCTGTCAGGGGGCGGGCCGCACCGGAACGGCCGCAACGCAGTGGAGGACGGCGCAGCCGTTGCGGCTTGCCGCCGGCTCCTGCAGGACCGACAGCAAGGACGGGGCCGCATTGCAGCGACCTTTCAAAGCCTGTTGTTCATCGATGCGTTCACGGCGGCGGCGCCACCCACGACTGCCTTCAACCGAAGACCACAATAGGGTCGAGCACTGTCAGCGTGACGGCGGTGGATGGGTTCAACCCTGTTGGGTACCGCTGATGCCGGCAATATCGGCTTGCAATTTTCTTTGGCGGCGGATTTCCGTCACGCGCCGTTGCGCCGCCATTCTGTCGTCGGCACTGACCGGCGATGTCGGGCGCCCGGCAATATCGTGGCGCATGGCATCCGGCTGGGCGCAGGCCAGCAGGTAATTTTTTGCCGCCGCGTAGGCGGCGACAGCGCGGCGAAGACGGATCCTGGCGATTCCAGGCTGAAGTCGGGCACTGAATTGCTCGAAGATGCCGATCTCGAATGGCAAAACCGGATCAGTTTCCTTTCGCGGAAGGATCGCCGCAACGTCGATCAGCAATTCGTTGATGGCAGCAGCTTTTTTGAGATCATTGGCACTGGCAGTAACCGGGCCTTGCGAGGTGGTCCAGGGTTTCACTTCGGACGCCTGTTCGTTATTCATGTCATCCCCATCGATAACGCCGTCCAGGGGATATAGTGACAAACTGCGACGGTTAAACGGCTGCACGGCGAAACTGGCCGAGGCGGGCACCGCTATAGGCACAAAAAAAGCGGGGCCGAAGCCCCGCCATCAAGCGGATCAGTCGAAAGCCGCCAACTGCGCGGCCGCAGCCTTGCGGTCGAGATTTTGTCCGGGATTTTCGACCGGGCGGTCGAACGGCTTCCAGCTTTCACCGACCACCTGTTCATAGGCTGCGACGGCACCTTCGGCCGCCATCCGCAGCGCGTGGGACTGTATGGCCATGTCCGCGGCAAACTCGCGTTTGCGCTGGGCGGCGCTGTCGTAACCAACCGGACCATCGAGGTCCTCATCGCGGGCGTCATTGGCCGCCTTGGCCGTCGCATCGCGAGCTTCGGTGACGGCGCGGCTGTAAAACTGTCCCGCACCATGAGCGGACCCGACATAGGCGCCGACGACACGCTGGAGATGGATCTGCATCGCCCGCTCGCCCAGGCCCTCAGAAAGGCTGTCTGCGGTTTCGATGATCAGCCGCTCATGCAGGTCGCGGATGCCGTCGCTATCGACGACGGCGGTCCCGAAGCTTTCGGCGATCAGTAGCGCCTGCGCGGTATCGGGGCAAGTGAGCCGAACCATTTCGAGGGTTGCACCCTTGCGGAGCTGGACGACGCGCGCCGACGGGCGGGGGGACTGACGGGAGGGGGTTGCGGACTTGGCCATGAGGGTTTCCTTCTCGGGTTTCCTCCGGGGACCCGAAGCGACCCCTTGCCGCTCCGTCCCTCGGGTGCGGTCTGGAAAAGCCGGCGGAATGACGGTTGCTTCAGGGTCCGGGGCGGCCATGGCGAGCGTCATCGGCCTGCGGCCAAGCGGGGTGTAGCCCTGCGCGGGACGCGGGCTGGTGATGAGAGGCAGGCTGTTCCGGCCGCCCCGCGGCGCGATAGCGGCCTTGAAGCAAACGGCCGCCGGATTAGGCCGCAACACAACCGAGGGGCGGAGCGGCAAGGGGCCGAAGGCATCATCGGAAAGGCGTGGTGGGATACCCGCCTGACAATGACGCGCCCTCACCACAGTTGGCGATCACCGAGTCAGCACCCCGCGTCCCCTTCGCAAGACCGTCCCTGTGAGCCGCTCACGCAACCCTGCGGCCGGCCTCTTCGCCGAGTTTTCGTCGCAGCGTGTCGATGGCCTGCTCCTGGCGAGCCAGTTTGCCTGTGAGGCCATCGAGTTCCAGACGCCTTTCGAATTGCAGGCGATCGAGATGCGCACGGAACACCGTCTCGTCGTTGCGGCTCCTTCGTGACCCTGTCCGTTTGCGGGCGAGGTGTCTGGCTTTCGCCTTCTGCGTGATCGCGATGCGTTCGGCGCGGCCGGCGATCTGCCGGTGAACGCGATCGAGATGATGCCGGGTCTCGCGATGTGCTGCCTCCATGCGGGTCAACAACATGCGAGGGCTGATGGGTTTCATGCGGCCGTCCTCCCCGGGTCCCAGCCGATGAAGCTGGAGGGGCCGTCATAGGGCTGATGTCGGTCCATATCGATGACGAAGCCGAACGGACTTCTCGTCGCATATTCGGGACTGGGCACGAGATACCGGCGCTCCAAGGCATCGAGGTCTCGCCTGCCGCCGAGTGTGGCGATCACTTCGGTCATGCCGGCATGGTGGCTGGAGAGGATCGCTGAAATCACGACCCAGTCATCTGCATGCCCCTCGTCGAAAAGCCTGCGCGCCTTGGCCCAGGACTCGGCAGGGTCAAGGATGCAGCCGTGGATCGTTTCCCACGCGTCAGGCCATGTATTGCGGATCGTATCGCCGGCGATACGGCGTTCATAGGTGGTGAACAGATCCGGGAACGTCAGTGCGACGATCGCCCATTCGGCATCTTCTTCGTACCACCGGCTTTCTTTACGCAGCGCCGGGTGGATCAGGTCATTCCGTTCCACCGACAGATGGAAGCCGCCGTGGCCTGCCGTCATGTGCGACGTCACGCCCTCGGCATAAACCGTCGCCATTTGCGAGGCGCCCCATGGCGTGCTGCGGGCCATTCGTGTCTGCACACGGTTGAGGGTCGAAAGCTCGCGACGATGCTGGGCCGTCTCAAACACCCGGTCACGGAATGCGTTCTCGTCGGCCAACCGGCCTTCATGCCCGTAAAAGTCCTCTCGCCTCATCTCGGTAAGCGGCCTGGATATCCGCCAGGCACTGGCGAGGAAGCCGTCGCCCTTGGGGAACGGCAGCATGGCAAGCGTAATGTCGCCGATACGGGCGACCGGAAAGTCCTCCGCGCTGCGCGCGAACTCTACCCCTGAATCTTCTGGGATTATTGCGGGATCGGTGGTGACGGGGTCGTTCATGCTGCCCTCCCTTCGATCCGATCGGCGGCGATTTCGTCCGCGGTCACCTCGACGATTGTCGTGACGGCGAAACCACAGTTCTTTACCCAGACGTCGGCATGTTCGCGGCTCGAGGCGAGATGGAGGAGTTCGGCATCTGCACCGGCGCCGTCGAAAATGCGGAAGGAACCGACCGCGGGGCGATCGACAATCATAAAGTGGAAGGTGCTGTCGACAGGAAACGTCCTGAAGTCGGGGCCGATAACGGCGCCGAGATCGTCGATACCGTCCGTGGCGACCTTGAAGCTCGCCGGGACGAGTGACTGACCCATGACAGAATGGCTGCGTTTGCGCACCAGCCGTCCCTCGGCATTGTCGCGTTTCCATCCGGCAAGCGCGCGGATGTGGTTCTCCGGCGGACGCGGCTTGCCATCCGTCCAGCAGATAGTGGAACCGACCGGCACGCGGTCGAAGATCATGAGTGCGGACATCAATGTCCTCCTTTTCATTGCAAGGGTCGAAACAGGAGCGCCGCCGGACAAGGTCCGACGGCGGAAGGCCTCTTCGAGGCGGGAAGGATGGGCAGCTTACGCGGCAGCCTGCTCCGCAGAAGGGCTCTCTTGGGTGCGTTCGACGTCTTCCAGGACGGCGTGCGGATGCCGGTGGCGGGTGAGCCATTCTTCAGCTGCGGAGCGATTGGCAGCGACATGAACGAGCTCCGCGCCCTCGCCGGCACGATCGAAGATCCGCACCGAGCCGATCGCGGGACGTTCGACCACTGAAAAACTCAGGGAGCACGCTCCGACGTCGAAGGTACGATAGACGCGAAGCACGATGGTGCCGTTGCTGCCGTGGTCACCTTCATGGATGGTGAAGCAATCGGGCGCGGTATAGCTACCGCGGGTCTGGGTGGGCTGCTTGCGGATCAGTCGGCCGGAGCTGTTTCTGGTCTTCCACGCGGCAAGCTTTTTCTTGTGACGCTCCGGCGGACGTGGTGTGCCATCGGACCAGGAAACAACGGAACCGATGGGGACGAGTTTGAAAACGAGAGACGCAGACATTCGATTTCTCCTGTGGTTTGAGAGGCTGGAAACGAAACCGCCGCCGGTGATAAGCCGGCGGCGGAAGTTGGTCTGGAACTGGGTGAGGTGAAGCGGCTACTCGGCGGCGATGCCGTAGGCGCTGTCGTCATCGTCAGGCGTGGCAGCGTCCGATCCGTCAGTATCAGCCGGACCCTGATCCGGTTCATCATCGCTGGCTTCGGACGGCTCACCGTCGGCAGCCTCAGTGCCAGTTTCGGCATCATCAGAGACTTCAAACTCCTCCTCGTCGCTGCCCGGACCGTCATCATCGATGTCGATGACCTCGCCGCGCTTGATCAGGTCTGCGACGTCGCCGGCTTCCGGTGCGAAGAGAGCCGACGGGTGCACGAAATGCCCGTCCTGATAGTGGTCAACCAGCGCAGCGCGGGTTTCCCGCACCTTCTGGCGCGGAAGAACCGAAGCCTCCTTGCAGGATGCCTCCAGCGCCTGACGCGACAAGCAAAGCAGGAAGTCTTCGGTGCCCATGTTCGGCAGATAGCCGTCTGCCCCGATGGCATCGCCGGCGATCCGGGAAATGACCCCGCTGTTCGACATGCCGCGCCGGCATGACAGCACCTCGACAAGCGTCGAGCGGGCAACCACCCGCAGGGTGTCGAGATCGAAGGACAGTTTGCCGTTCTCATCGATCAGGCGGACAACATGGCGGGCAAAGCGTTTCTGGCCAAAGACAGTGTCCCCGGCGCCGGAATCGACGCGAACGTTGGTGCCTGCGAAGGCAAGGACGAGCAACGCCAGCAAAGTGTCGTCCTCAATCGGTGCGCGGCCGAGTGCCTCATGCAGGGCGTCCGTGCGAAAGTCCCCGACCATGTCGAGGCCCTTTTGCGTGACATCGGGACGTGGCTTTGCACTGACGATCGTATCGTCGTCGACATCGCCGGCACCACCCGCCGTCGCACCACTGGCGGCCTTCGGCTTCTTCACTTCGGGAAGACGATAGTGGACCGTCTGCACTTTACCGTCGCGATCAAGATACATGCCGGCATGGTCCGATTTCTGCGGCTTGCCGTAGACGCGATCGGCCTTCCTGGGCAGCTCGGGCTGTCCCCAGGAATTGACCTCGACGATGGCACCGCGCTTGGGCAGGTTGGCGGTCATCCATTCGTGCTGCGCACCGAGGAAGCCTTCGACATTGGTCGTGTAGCGCGTATCCTCGTCAGCTGGTGCGAACAGGTCTTCGACCCATTCGATGCCGTAAGCCGTTGCGAGATCATCACCGAAGCTGGCATCCTTGGCATACAGGCGCTTCTTCGTAAGCGCGCTGGCAATCTGGTGCCAGGATGCCCGCTCGCCCTTCTTCGGCTTGTTGGCCTTCCACACCTGCTTCTGTTCTTCGACGCTGGCGGACGCGATGGTCCGCAACTGCTGCTCGGACGGCATGTCGCCAAGCGCCATCTGATCGAGCATCGCAGGCAACACATTGGCGAGAAGCCTGAGCTTGCGAACCTGCCGCACATGCAATGTGAGGGCAAGAGCGATGGCTTCCTCTGTCCAGCCGAGAGCCACGAGCCGTTCGATGCCGCGCCATTGATCAACCGGATTGAGCGGCTCGCGCGCGATGTTTTCCACCATGGAGCGCATGGCGCCATTGTCGTTTGCCGCGTCGGCGACGAGAACCTGAATCTCCTCAAGCCCAGCGGCGATCGCCTGGCGCACGCGGCGATGACCGATATCGATGATATAGCCGTTACCGCCGCCCTGTTCTGGTTCGACGACAGGCGGCTGGATGATCCCGACGGCCTTGATGGTAGCCAAAAGCAGGGCATCTGCCTGTGGCGAAGATTTCGACTGACGGGTCTTGTCGGGATTGTCTTTCAGCGCGCGTGGATCGAGCGTGACAAGATACATGGGTTTCTCCTTGACCGGATACGGAGTGGCCCTTTGCCACTCCTGTTCGTGTCTTCTTTTTTCCGAAGACATCTTCCGGACCGCGGGGCGGCCGGACCGGCGCAACTGCGGCCGAGCGTCCCTGCAGCGAAGGATGAGCGGGACCGAAGGCCCTGCGAAGAACGAGTTGCCGGGATGCGGCAGGCGGCGGTTGAGCGTGAGCGTCGGCGGGAGGACCGATCTGCGACCGGTTTCTTCTCCCCCCTTTTCTTCCTTCCCATTCATTTGACGCGAAGACGCCATCGCCCACAGTGCTTGTGGCAGGAGTGCTCGCAGCTCTGTAATGAGGACAAAAAAAATGGGCCGTCGAAAACCGAGGCCCATGAAGTGTGGAGATATTGAACCTCCAGAGGGGAACAGCTGCTGCGACGGAACTGGGAGGTAACCGTCAAATGCATCAGCTATGCGCTATATGACTATTTTTTAACCACAAGAAAACCAATTATTGTGCAATGCAGCCATGCAAATGCTGCGCTGCCTGTCCAGCTTTCCACGGCCGATGCGATATCGGCGCAGTTAGGCATCACGAACAAGACGGTTGCAAGACAACACCGGCTCGGTGATGCTGGCTCCCGGTCAATCAGGATCCTGAAGCATGGCAGAACCCAGATCGCCGCGGCTTGCGGTGCTCATCGACGCTGACAACGCGTCCGCGAAAATCGTCGACGGGTTGTTCGAAGAGATTGCCAAGGTCGGCAAAGCGAGCGTTCGACGCATCTATGGCGACTTCGCGAGTGCCCGTTCAAAGGCGTGGATCGACGTTCTCGCGAGACACGCGATCATTCCCCAGCAACAGTTCGCCTACACGACCGGCAAGAACGCTTCCGACATCACGCTTGTCATCGACGCGATGGATCTCCTGCACAGCGGCCGCTTCGACGGTTTTTGCCTTGTGTCGTCGGACAGCGATTTTACCCGACTTGCCTCGCGCATCCGAGAGCAAGGCGTCGACGTTTTCGGTTTCGGCGAACAGAAGACGCCTGAGAGTTTCCGGCAGGCATGCCGGCGTTTCATCTATACCGAAAATCTGTTGCCCGCAGCCCCGGCGAACGGAGCCGATGCGACGCAGGCGACAGCTTCTCTTCAACCTCCGAGCGCCGCCACGCCCATCATCAGGAAGGTCATCGCCCAGATGGAAAGCGAAGATGGATGGGTGCCGCTCGGCGCGGTCGGCAATCAACTTGCAAATCTGGCGTCCGATTTCGATCCGCGAACCTATGGGTTTCGGAAGCTGAGCGATCTCGTCCGGAAAACGAATGCCTTCGATATTGACCTTGCAGAGGGCCGCCCGCTCCGTATCCGGGTCAAGCAGAAGTCATCCGGGAAAAAGAGCTGAGGGCACGCGGCGCGCACGGGTCGGTCAAAAGACGATGAACAGTTTCGGGGAAATCAACGTTTATGGCGCCACAGGGTCGTCCTCTCCCTGGTCCACCATACTGTAGGCCTGACAGATGTATCGTCCCCCGCAAGTCAGCAGGGAACGATAGATGGTGGCGGCGATCACGCCGCTTTGTCCACGCTTCCAGCTTCCTCACGCATTGACGCTGCCAACGCCTCATCCACATCCGCCAACTGACGGCGTTTTTGCGCAAGTTCATCGGCGAAGGCGAAGCTTCCCCCCTCACGGGTGCGATATGACGCGAGCAGGCGACGTCCGGTTTCAAGACGATGGCGATAACGATCGCGCTCCTCCTCGAACCCGTCGAGTGCGTGTTCGAGGCGGGAAATGGCTCCAAGCGGCGTTACCGTGACGGCCAGGTCGATCTCGTAGTCAGCACCGGTACGTTGCAGCAGCGTCGCATAGCGATAACCGTCCGCCTTGCCAAACCGTTCGCCGTCATAGAGCAGATCGACCCCGCCGATCGATGCGAGATGAACCTCCCCATGCTGGCGAAGCTGTACGAGCGTCAGGATTTCTTGCATCAGAGCCCGACCAGCCTTCTTGCGTTCATCGTGGACCTCGCCGAGAACTGTCATGGTGAAGGAATCCGCTGCGGTCGGAATAAACCGCTTCAAGTCCTCACCGATCTCACCAATCCGGCGGGTCGCGGTTTCGATGTCACGCTCGGCGTCACGGATCTGGCGTCGAACAGCATATTGATCGTCGTCGTGCGCGGCGCGCAATCGTTCAAGCCGTGCGATATCGGCCTCCAAACCTGCCTTTTGCATCAGCCTCTCGTCACCGCTGGCGATCGCTTTGGCCATTGCAAAGTGGTTCGCCTGGCCTTCGCCGAGATCTTCAAGCCTGCGGATCGAGGTATCGCCGCTCAACGCGGCAGCGATGAACCTCGCCTTGCGCTCATTGTTCTGCCACATCGAGACATCGAGACTGCCTTCCGTCGCGTAGGCGAAAATATCGACCTCATCATGCTGATTGCCCTGACGCACGATCCGCCCCTCGCGTTGTTCGATCTGAGAGGGCAGCCACGGCACGTCGAGATGATGCAAGGCTTTAAGACGCAACTGCGCATTGACACCTGTTCCCATTGTCTCGGAGGATCCGAGGAGGAAGCGGATGCGGCCGGCGCGCACGTCGCCAAACAACCGTTGCTTGGCCTCCGACTTCTTATAGTCTTGCATATAGGCGATCTCGGAAGCCGGCACGCCGAGCCGGATAAGTTCATCACGTATCCAGCGGTAGGCCGAGAAGCCGCGTGTCTTCTCGACATTTATGGTCCCCAGATCGGAAAAGATCATCTGGGCGCCGCCCGGCAGATCGTAGTCCTTGCCATCCGGGCGGCTATAAATGCTTTCACCTGTCTCCTGCCAGATCCGGAAAGCGTTGCGCACAAGCATGTTGAGTTTGTTGTGCTCCTCGTTGTCATTCGCCGGCATGACCAGACGAAGATCGATCGCCGCATGGCGACCATCCGTGATCACCGACAGGAGAATGTCGTCACCAGGCTGCGCCGGTCCTTCACGCAACTCGATCGCCTTGATGCGCGCTTCCAGGATCTGCTGGTACATCTTGAAAGCAGGCGTCGGCTTGGCGGTGACGATCTGACGGCGACCGGTGGAAATTGCCGGCACCCTGACATATTCACGAAGATCGTCGGGCATCACCACGTCGGCGAAGGCCCGGAACATCGCGATCAGTTCCGGGACATTCACGAAGCTCGCAAAGCGGCTGACAGGGCGGTACTTGCCGGACGGCTGGATCTCCAGTTCCGTTGACGTATCGCCGAAGCAACTCGCCCAGGCATCGAATTCATGCAGGCCACGTTCGGCAAGCGCCTCATGTCCAAGCAGCCGCTGGATCGAGAACATCTCTCCTAGTGTATTCGTAATAGGCGTCCCCGATGCCAGAACGAGGGCTCGACCCGGATTTCGTGTTTCGATGTAACGGGATTTCACATAGAGATCCCAGGCGCGTTGCGATCCGTTCGGATCGATGCCTTTCAACGTCGACATGTTGGTCGCGAAGGAAAGTTTCCTGAATTCCTGGGCTTCATCAACCACGATCTGGTCGACGCCGATCTCGGAAATCGTCAAGAGGTCGTCCTTGCGTGTCGAAAGCGCCTCCAGGCGTTCCTGCAATCCCTCCTTCAACCGTTCCAACCGCTTGCGCGAGACGCGGTCCTCGTCATCCACCCTGGTCAGCAGCTCCTCATAAAGTTCCAGCTCGTCATGGATCATCTGTTGTTCGAAGGCCGAGGGAACACCGATGAACTTGAAGGCCGAATGGGTGATAATGATCGCATCCCAGGTCGCGGTTGCAGCACGGGAGAGAAACCTCGCCCGCTTGTCCTTGGTGAAGTTCGTCTCGTCCGCAACAAGGATGTTTGCGGATGGATAGAGCGCCAGAAACTCACGTGCGGCCTGTGCAAGGCAATGGCCCGGCACGACCTGCATCGCCTTGGCGATCAGCCCGAGACGTTTCTGCTCCATGATGGCCGCGGCCATCGTCATGGTTTTTCCTGCACCGACGGCATGAGCAAGATAGGTGGAGCCGGCGGCGATGATGCGCCATATGCCGCGCTTCTGGTGCGAATAGAGATGGAAGGCCGCGCTGGCGCCGGGCAGTTTCAGATGCGATCCGTTAAAGATCCGGGGCGCGATGTTGTTGAAGCGGTCGTTATAGATTCTGGCTAACCGGTCGGTGCGATCCGGATCGGTCCAGACCCATTTCTGGAAGGCTTCCTTGATCTTCTGCAGCTTGTCGCGCGCTGCTTCAGTGTCGACGACATTCAGGATACGACGCTCGCCGCCGACGTCCTTGATAGTATCGAAGATCTGCGGCACACGGGAGTTCAATGCGTCTGCCAGCAGTTCGCCGGCATCGCGCCGGCTGGTGCCCCATTCGGACGTGCCCGCCGCACTATATCCAAGCTGACGCGCCTCGACAGTCCAGCTCCCGAGCTCCGGCATATGGTGAATCCGGATTTCAGCGCCCATCATCTCTTTCACGAAATCCACGACGTCGGCTGCGGGGATCCAGGGCGCGCCGAGGCGCGCGGTAATGTCGGAAGGCCGAAGATCGGCCGGCTGGACCGCCTGCAAGGCACGGACATTGCGCTCGAAGGCTGGATCGAGTGCCGCGGCGGCTTCCGCTTCTGTCAGTCTGGTACGAACCGGACCAGAGAGATAAGCGTCGGACGTCTGCCAGGAGCCGTCGGCGGGATTCTGGAAGACTGCATAGCCGAGCTCTTCAATCACCTCCTCGGCGGACATGTGCAGCAGTTCGGCGATGTGTTCGAGATCGACACGGCCGCGCTCGTTTAGAATAACCGCCAACGCATCGCCGGCACTGGAGATCACAGGTGCGACCGGTGGCGCAATCACCCGTTCAGAGAAGATCGGACCGGGCTTTGCCGTGTCGGTGTCGAGGTCGTAGTCCTCAATTGACGCGACCAACCAGCAATCGGGATCGTCCCTGAACGGCGCGAGGTTCGGCTGTCGATGGCTCTCACGCACCTCACCGGTCTGTTCGTCGTCGCTAATTGAGACAGTGGTATGATTGATCGGCCCGAACTCCCGAACAAAGGCACCCCAGGCGATGCGCAGCCGGACCTGAAGATCCCGCCACGGTCGATCTTGCTCCTGGGCCTTCAGCACCTCGCGAACGGAATCGCGGATCGGCAGGAGCTTGCGAATGATCCGGGCATGCTTTTCGGGAATACCGTCGCTGCTGCGACCCTTGCGTATGCCGATCGGCACGGGCGAGCCGTCAATCAACTGCATGAGGTTATGCTCGCCGTCGAGGAAAAAGCTGCCTTCACGGACTTTAGCGTTATCGGGCTTCAGGTCGACGATCTCGGCGAGCTCTTCTTCCAGATCGAGATCGATGATGCTCGGCTCGCCATCATAGAGATGTTCGGGAAGCAGAGAGATGGCGGCCTTCAGCAGACCCTCTAGGTCTTCGCCGGGACGGGGCTGGCAGGTATAGGTTTCGCCAAACGGCCCAGAGGTAAGGGCATGATCGCCGAGTACGAAGACGGGATGTCTGGCGAACCAGCGATTGACACGGATCGCGCCTTCATCGGCGGTGGCTGGCCGGATTTCGTCAACGTCGAGCCAGGTGACATCGCCTTCGGGCTCACCGGCCTTGCGTTTGCGGAAGAACAGGATGTCGACCACGACATCGGTACCAGCGGCGGCGCGGAACGCGCGTTCCGGCAGGCGAATGGCAGCGACAAGGTTGGCCGATTTCGCAATATGCTCACGGGCCGACGTATCGGCCTTGTCCATCGTGCCGTGGGAGGTGACGAAAGCGGCGAGAGCGCCTGGCTTCAGCAGATCGATCGACCTTGCGATGAAATAGTCATGCAATCTGAGACCGAGACCGCGATAGTTACGATCGGAGCGGACAGTTCGATCAGAGAACGGCGGGGTTCCGATGGCGAGATCATAGATCACCCCGAGATCGGTACGCGCAAAATCACCATTGATTATCCGAGCCTTCGGCTGGAGGAGACGGACAATCCGGGCGGTGACCGGATCAAGCTCGATGCCGGTGACATAGCTGGATGCGCGGAAGGCCTGCGGCATCAATGCAGGGAAAAGACCAGTACCGATGCCGGGTTCAAGAACGCGGCCGCCGCGCCATCCCAGACGTTGAAGACCCGCCCACATCGCACGGATGATGAACTCCGGTGTGAAGTGGGCATACTGCGTGCAACGCGCCAGCGAGGCGTAATCCGTTTCGGAGACCGCGCCTTCCAGCGAACCGCCAAGATCGTCCCAACCATCCCTGAATTCGACCTCGCCGGGGCGACGGAACATGCCGCTCGCCAGTTCGGAGGCTCCGAAACCGGTAAAACGGATCAAGCGCTTCTGGTGTTCGCGCGTCACCGGAACGTCGAGCTTCTCGATCTCGTTGGCGGAGAGGATGGCGGCGACATTGATCCTGGCGCGCTCGTTCCAGCTTTTCGGAAGGTCGCGATCATCGTCATCAAGATAGAAGTTGAAACGATCGCCCATCTTGCCTGGCAAGGGTGGTTTGGCCTCAACAACCGGTAACGGGACGACATGCGCTTCAGGCGCGGTAGCTATGTTTTCATGCGCTGCCGGTTCGGGGGCAAATTGTTCAGTCGTGCCAAGGCCAAAACCAAGCCCGGAGGAGAGCGCGGTATTGCCGAACATGTCGAGGGAAAAGGGATCGTTGGACATCTGGTGAATGCTCCTGAAAAAGGCGAGCGTCATCGACCGGATGAACCGGCGTGGCGCTCGCGTGGAAGGGGGGAAAGTTGTGGTTGCAGCGGACGATGATGCGTCAGCCGCGTTGGATGACCGAGATCTGCATCGCGGCTTCCTCGAAGGTGAAAGAGAGATGCGTTCCGCCAGCGCTGGCGGCGATCATTGCTTCGAGGCTCTCGGCATCGATGAAATCGACACCATCATCGCCCCCGAAGGTCTGGCGTTTGACCTCGAACCAGTCGTCGTTTTGCTCGGGGTGGCATTCTTCGGCATAGACGACCAATGGCTTGCCGTTTTCGGGCAACTTTCCGTTGGACATCAAATACACCCCATGATCTCCAACGAGCCAGAGGCCGGGCTTTTCACCCTTTCCGGGTTCGAGGCCATAATAGGGATCGCGGAAGCCGCCATTGGCCTCGGCGTCGGCGCGACCACGTGCGATGACGTCGAGGACGGATTGGACCGGGAAGGTCAACATGGTCAATCCTCCGTCAAACCGCGATGGGAAGCGGCGGAATCTCATTCGCCACCGCCACAGGTTTGGCTACTGCCGCAGGTGACGGCGGCGTCGGATCCGGATCGTCATCATTGGCGGCCGACGGAATGAGGCGGCTTTCCGATCCGCCAGGCCGTCCTGCAATCGGTCGGCGCGATGAAGGGGGGAAGAACTTCATGGGCATGTCTTTCACCATTGGTTGGGACGAACGACCATGCCGCCGGATCTCGATCCGTCGGAGCATGGCATTCGCAGTTTCGGGATTTGGACTGGAAAATTTCGGCGCTGTCCTCGCCTCTTCAGACTTTCCAATCCAGCTTTTCACCGCTGCATTGGCGATGGCCGGTCAAGGGCCGCTTTAGCGGCGAAGCCCGCCCTTGACGGGCTGGAGCCACATGCGGCAGGGGTCTTCTTTTCTTCCCCTTCCTTTCCCCTTCACAGGGTCCGGAACCAGAAGCGACGGTCGGCCTCCAGCTGTACTCGCTTGGCGCGCGCCTCCCCATTCGGGCATCAGCCGCGCCTTGCAGCGTATGATAAGGCGTGTCACACGGCGCGACCGTTCGTCATCATCGCCAAACAGATCAGGGTTGCCCCTGAGGCGCCGCAGAAGACGCTCATAGTTCATCGGAGCCACTCCAGACGTCCGCAACGTCGTCGTCCAGTCGAACTTCAAAGGGGCCGGGCCAGTCCCGGATCCATTGTGGAGCATCACCTTCGTGACGCAGATCATCCCTGATCTGCGCATTGGCATCCCACTCTGCCTCTGTCGGAAATCGTTCGAGGAGCAGTGACAGCGCCACGGTCCAGTCTTTTGGTTCAGAGACATCAACCTCGATCGCCTGATCATGGCGCCAGATCTGGGGCACGAATGTCAGTGTCACGCGCCGGTCTTCCAGCGAGACGAAGGGCGGACGCCGATGTCCGTCATCCAATATTTGCGGCTCGTGGTCTGGACTGTAGCTCCGGGTTTTCTCATAGTCCGGGTCGTCCGCTTCATCGACGAGATAACCGACCACTTCCTCGGCATAGCCGGCCTCGATCACGCCGATACCGCGGGGATTGAGGCTGACGGCAAATCCGTTACCGAACAGACGTTCGTCGGCCGCGGTCATAGCGGCCCGGTGGTTTGTGGCATCGACTTCAACCTTCACCCGGACCACGGTATAGACATGCACGAAATGCTTGCTGCACGCGGGATCGGCAGAAACCTTTGCAATTGCCGGCGGGATGGAAGATGGTGCATTCTCGCTCATCGACGTCCTCCCTCATGCATTTCCAGCTTCTTCAGCACGCGGGCGGCGGCATCCTCGAGCGGTGTTGCGAAGTCAGGACCATTCTCTGTCCATTCAAGCACTTCGAGAACCGCCGGGATAAATCCATAGTCGAACGGTGCATGGCGATCGATCAGCTCCCGTCCAAGATGGTCATGGATCTGGAGCGCGCAGATGGCAGCCGGCCGCGCCCAGCGCCGCAGTTCGATCGAACCGAGATGAGTCCAGAGCAACATCAGAGCGTGAATGTTCCGCACCAGCGGCTTGTCGTGTTCGAAGAGGATACGGTAGTCCTGCATGGCCTCCCAGCAGCACAGGGCGGCATCGAGTTGTCGGCTATGGATGTCGGCCATGGCCGGCGCAGGCGTGGCGAAGGACTCGATGAACCGGCGGATCGTGGTCAGCGAGTTGCGACCGCCCGCATCGAGCAGGAACTGGTCGTGCGGCAAACGCCCTGTCATCTGGCGGTCGATCGCACTGCGCATTCGCTCAAGAACCGGATCGGCTTTTGAGAGATCAGGCATGCCGGGCAGGTATCTCAGGCCCTCGGCCGGCCTTTGTATCTCGTTTGCTGCGCGCAGTTCCTCGAAGAGATCACCGCTGGAACGGCCTGCGCATTCCGTTGCGGTGATCAGCATGATGCAGGCAGCGAAACTGTCGGGTCTCTGCGATGGATGCGGGACCATTCGAGTACGCGGACTTCCGAAAGCGTTTCGGAGCGTGCGACAATGTCCTGTAGAATGAACTCCCAGGAGCTTGGTCGCAGATCGATTTCGATCCGGTCCCGACCATCGATCTGGTCGCGCCAGCATTCGGCAACGATCCGGTTCAGCTCGCTCTTCGGTGAGCGGCGAGACGTTTCATAGGCCACCGATAGATCGCCCGCGGCCAGGCTGAACGTCAGGGCAGCGCCACTGTCGGTATAGAGCAACAGCGCGTTGTCCACCTCACCTGCATCGAACACGCTGGAGAGAACCAGCCGTTCAAGTTCGGTGATATCGGTAAGTGGGATCGCCGGGTCGATGACAATGGTGGTTTCTAGGTCGCCCATGGAACTCTCCTTTTTGGAAACGGACAGGCCCGAAGCGATGCTCCGGGCCAGCTGATCGAAATGAAGTTTGTTGACCGCCGCGTTGCTGGTGTCAGTCAGTCCTCGGGCAACAGCTGCTGCACCTCCTCGGCACAAAGATGCGCGAGCAATTTGAGAACAGGCCGGAAGCCGGGCCTGCGAATAACGATGGTCCTGAAGCCTTCATTGCCGGGCGGCCAGATCTCGTCGGCATAGCCGCGGTCTGCACCCGCAGCATTCCAGATGCGTTCGAGCTTTTCCTGGCGGATGTCGAGGACAGGTTTGCCGGATTCGCGCGCAACAATCGCCGCCCGCATGGTTTCAGGCGTCACGGCGGGATCGGTGACGCTGACGAAACCGTGGAACCAGCGTTCGCCATCACCGGTCACGAGGCTGAAGAGGACGGACCGGATCTGTTCGGGACGGCGTCCGGGGAGAACAGTCAGACCTCCGGGCCGTAGACTGGCGAGAAACAAACCGGCCATCGCGCGCGCCGCGGGCTCCTGCAGCTCGAACCACTCACCAGCGTGCAGGATACCGGTGAATCGTCGCAGGGACATGGGTGCTGTATCGTGCCTCGACAGCAGCGCTCGAACTTCAGTTGCAGACGCCGTCCCCGTGTGGATCCGGTCCGTCGTCGAGGAATACTGGATTGCCGTGCCGGTAATGCGCATGACACTGCCGCCAAAGCCGTCTGCGCACATCTTCGAGCAGGTAAACGCCGCCCAGACCACGATTTCCTCGATGGTATTGGAGCGCCGCACAATATCCTGCAGGATCTCGGGCCAACCACCCTGGCTGGTGGTCAGGTCGATCTCGATATAGAAGCCACGCTCGGCCTCGTCTTTGGCATCGAATGCCGCAAGCAGGTTGGCGATATACTCGTTGAACCGGCTTTCCGATCCAGGAGAGCCTTCAAGCGCCACGCGCAGTTCGTCTTCGCGTGGCGAGATCAGTTCGTTAGGACTGTTCCAGGTGCTGAAGAAGGTCCCGTCGCTCCACGCCTCTTCATCGAAAACAAGAGAGAGCATCAGACGCTCGAGCGGTGTCATGTCGCTTGCCGGGATGTCCGGCGTCACGACAGTCTCGGTGCGGTAGTCTGCCATGTCACGCCCCCTCACGCTGCGATGAAAACGGGAAGGTGGCGCAGATGCACGGGCAGTTTCGCGGCGATCTCGTCGTCGGTCAGGTCTTCCAGCAGCTTGAGCGTGGTGCCTGCCGCGCCACCATAGAGGATGATCGTTTTCTTGCCGCGTAAGGCATATGGCCAACGGTCGCCGGCATAGCCGCGATAATCATCGGCCGTGCTACTCCAGATATGGTTCAGGCGCTCATCCCGGGTCATGGCACGCACCGGCCGGGTTTCGCGCTCGGTGATGGCAAGCCGCATGTTCTCGACTGAAGAGGTATCAGAGAGATCGCAATAGCCGTGGAAGTGGCGGATGGCTCCGTCTATGCGCAGCGCGAAGAAGACACTGGTGATCGATCCGGTCAGAAACTCGCGCATGGCGAACATCGACCCGCAGATCCACAGGGGTGGCAGGATCTCGAACATGTAATCGTGTTCGTTCTCGCGGATCTCGAACCATTCTCCGCTGTAGAGCGATGTTGCATCGCCATTCCAACGATCAGGTCGCTGGGCGTGGCGGTCGAACATGCGGAACATCTGGTGGCGGTCGGCGACCCCCTGATAGACCTTGCGGATTGCGGGTGAGGTATTCATTTTCGGCTCCCTGTGAGTTGTTCCGGACCGATGCGCGGCGCTGTCCTCTCGACCTCACCATCCTCTTCAGTCCTTCACCACCCCTCCCCAGCCGCCGGCATCGCGATCGGCAGGGTCAAGGGCCGGCTTCAGGCCGGGCGAAGCTTCCCTTGATGTGGCCGGCGCGTATGCCGCACGCCTTCCCTTTCCCCCCTTCTTTTTCTTCGTTCCGCCTCCCCCTCTTGCAGAGCCTCGTTCCAGTCGTCTGCAGGAGGCCGCAATCGCTGCCAGCCGCAGCCCGCTTCTTCGGCAAGGGTTCGAAGCCGATCGGCGAACGTGTCGCCCTGCGTGTCATTGTCAGTTGCCGCGACCAACTGGACGCCGGAAGAACCGGTAAGTACGCGCAGCGCCGCATCTGTTGCCGGAGACCACCCCCCGCCGGTACTGAGATAGAGGGTACCATCACGCAGACCCTCGAAGGCAGCAAGGCTCATGGCATCGATCGCCGCTTCAGTGACACAGAGCCTGGAAGCCGCAGACCCGCCGAGGCGAAACAGGATTTTGGTCCCGCCGGTCGAAAATCCTCTCCATTGCGGGCCGCGCTCCTCCCAACCGGCAATGACGCCAACATCATTCGTGTGGGCCGCCCACATACTGCCAAAGGGGCCTTCCCGAAGAAGGTTCTGCGATATGGCAGCTGTGAGTGTATGGGGAGGCAGCAATCTGTTCCTCGCGAGATAGTCCCATGTCTGCGAGCCCGGCCACGGTCTGCGTTGGCGGTCCCATCGTTCGGCAATTGCAAGGTTTGGTCCTCGGGCGCGACTAAGCGTGCGTCTGGCGGCTTCTTGCGGGACATAGCCGATCAGCTCGGCAACGCGATCGCGTGCTGCCTTGAACCCTCCACCATCCAGATGGGCGACGAGCGAGAATACATCACCCTTGGCTTCGGAAAGCGGGTCGAACCAACCATGGCCGTCGTGAATCGTGATGATGATTTCGCTGCCACGGCGATATTTTACCGCTCGTCTGGTGCTTTCCTTCAGATCAATGGAAAAGCCCGCCTTTTCCAGCACGGCAGAGCATGGCACACGGTTGCGCAGTTCCTCGATTTCTTTCTTTTCCATTCTTTTTCCGGCCTTTTCCAGCCGCCCTCTTTTCCACTCGAAATACCTTCCCGTACATTTCGCGGGACCCCATCTAGCGACCGCGAAGAGCATGCGGAGGCAAGGGCGCGGAGGCAGTTGCTGGGAAATCGTGAGCCACAAGCGCCGCCTGTCCGCCGCGGCGAAGCTTCCCTTGCCGCCGCCGGCTCGCAAGCGGCACCCAAAGGGGCAGGCCGGCTCTTAAGCCGGCCTCATTCGTCTACGAGCAAGCTTGATCGCGCAGCGGAAAGGGGTTGAAAGATCAAGGCGCCCGGAGCTCGGTCAAAGCCGCCCAAAATATCTGTAGTCCAAGTCAGTCCTGGTTCTCGATCCAACGCAGTTTGGCGAGGGTCTCTACAATGGACTGCCTGGTTCTGGGCGCGGTGATTGATCCCGCATGGTGTAGTTTTCGTGGCCCGATCGTCTAAGCTGAGGTGAATACAGCCCATGGCTCAGCTACATGTCCTTAGTCGCCTCCCCTCCCCTCACGCTTCGGTGCTAGAGCACGTCCATTGAACGCGGAATCGCGTTGAGGATTCCCTTGGTCGCCGAATTCTGATTCCATCGCTGCGACTG
>NZ_KQ414518.1:0-88049 GCF_001263295.1 Agrobacterium sp. SUL3 | reverse complement strand
TAGAGCACGTCCATTGAACGCGGAATCGCGTTGAGGATTCCCTTGGTCGCCGAATTCTGATTCCATCGCTGCGACTGGTGATTTGGTCGGAGGCAATATGACCCGAGCTTTCAGCGATGATTTGCGTAGCCGCGTTCTGGCTGCGTCACGGGATGGCATGTCGGCGCGATCAGCGGCGGCCCGATTTGGGATTGGCATTTCGACAGCCATCGCTTGGATCGCCAGCGCACGGGCGGGTCGGTTGACACCTGTGAAGCAGGGCCGACGCGTTGGCTCACGCCTCGATGCTCACGAGGACTTCATCATCGGCATGATCGAAGAGGCAAAGGATATCACGCTCAACGAGATGGTCCTGCGATTGCAGGAGGAGAGAGCCGTTTCCATCGGTCGCAGCGCGCTTGACGTCTGGCTGCGAAAGCGCGGCTGGACATTCAAAAAAAGACCGCACATGCACTGGAGCAGGAGAGTCTCGATCTCCTGAAGCGTCGCCAGGACTGGTTCGACGGCCAACTCGATCTCGATCCGGCGCGGCTCGTCTTCATCGATGAAACAGGCCTGAGCACGAAGATGTCACGGATTCGCGGGCGAGCCCCTTGCGGAGATCGATGCCGCTCACCGGTCCCGCACGGCCATTGGAAGACAACGACGTTTACCGGTGCACTCAGACTATCCGGCATGACCGCACCCATGGTCCTCGACGGTGCGATGAACGGGGTCGCATTCCAGGCCTATGTCCAGCAAGTTCTCATTCCAACCTTGGCACCGGGCGACATCGTCATCATGGACAATCTACCCGCACACAAGGCGCAGGGCGTGCGTCACGCAATCGAAGGTGCTGGATGCAGGTTGCTCTACCTTCCTCCCTACAGCCCGGACTTCAACCCCATCGAGAAGGCGTTCGCCAAGCTCAAAGCTGACTTGCGCGCAAAAGCAGAGCGAACGGTCGAGGGCTTATGGAATACGGTCGGCCAGATCGTCACACTGTTCGAGCAGCAAGAATGCGCAAACTACTTCAAATCATGCGGATATGACCCCGAGTAAAATGGATGCGCTCTANCACTGTTCGAGCAGCAAGAATGCGCAAACTACTTCAAATCATGCGGATATGACCCCGAGTAAAATGGATGCGCTCTAATCTTCCAAGCCGGGTATAAGCTGATGATGAATGCAACGCCAATGGCGCCTATCATCAAGGCGATGGCCCGACTGCGGCATTGCTTTCAGGAGCCCTGCCATGCTATCGCTGACATCAACAGCTTGACAGGGCTTCGTTCGGGACGACCCGAATGCGACAGATTACCGGGGACGACCCCAGATAGAGGTCGCCTGCAATGTCTGACAAATCTCCACCCCTTCTCCGCACTCCCTGGCCGAAACTCGTCGTGGCCTGGCTGGTTGTCGCCGTTTTCCAACTGTCCGGCCAGTCATGGCTTTCGGCGGACATGACGCCAACCGTTGCCATCTCGTGCTTTCTCGTGCTCTTCGCCACAATCCTGATGGCGGCTTTCGGAGTCGTGAAAGAGGCCGATGAACTGGCCCATCAATTGGGTGAACCATACGGAACGCTCATTCTCACACTGTCGATCGTTGCCATCGAAGTGATCCTGATTGCTGCGGTGATGCTGGGGCCGAACGAGGCGCCAACAATCGGAAGAGATTCCATATTCGCGGTGATGATGATCATCCTCAATCTCGTGACAGGTATCTGCCTTTTGGCGGGCGCAATGCGTTATGGCGAGCAGGAATATAATGCACCCGGCGCCGTTTCCTTCATTGCGATGACGGTCGTTCTGGCCGGCGTCGCGCTTCTGGTGCCGAACACGCTCCCCGCAGGCAATGGCACGTTTACCGCTCTCCAGGCCATCGTCATCTCCCTTGTGACCGTGATTGTCTACGGCAGTTTCCTCGCCCTCCAGATGGGCCGCTACCGCAGCCACTTCATGCAGCCCGCACCGGGCCGGATGTCAATCAGGCTGACAGAACCCGTCACGCGTCAGGCTCCAGACCATCCGACGGACGGTCATGCCCGCAAAAAGAACATCGTTCATTCGATGGTTCTGATCGGATTGATGCTGCCGATCGTACTGCTCGCACACGACCTCGCCATCGTCATTGACTACGGCGTTGCACAAGCCGGCGCCCCGGTGGCCGTTGGCGGCGTTCTTATTGCGATCATCGTCTTTACGCCCGAATCGATCACGGCCGTGAAGGCAGCATTGAACAACGAGACACAACGGGCAATCAATCTGTGCCTCGGCGCATTTGTTTCAACTGTCGGGCTCACGGTCCCGGCGGTCCTGACGGTCGGCCTCGTCACCGGCAAAACGGTGATCTTCGGAATTTCGCCCGCCGAAACCATCCTGTTTATCCTGACGGTTGCACTGACAACCCTGACCTATCTGGGCAGGCGAACCTCGGCAGCGCAGGGACTGTTGCATCTGATGCTGTTCGCCATCTTTGGCCTCCTGTTGTTTACGGCCTGAGAAAACGGCACGCGGGACGGCCCGCGCGCTTCAAACCGAACGGGGGACGGCCCCATGATCACGGGATTGATGATGTGGAAGGCGCCCCGGATGCTCTATCGGGACATTTCAGAAACGGTCGCACAAAGTGCAAATCAACGCTCTCCATGCTGGGTGACGCAGATTTCAGCGGCCTTGATCTTCGTTCTTGTCGCCAACCATCTGGTCCGGTTTTCCCGCGCCGATGCGTTTGCCGGAAAACGATTGTCACCTGCCACCGATTTGGCTAGAAAGCCCTGGCGCGGGACGACCCGTGCCTCGAAACGTTCCGGGGACGGCCCTGACTCTCAATCTTGGGATCAGAATGGCCGATATACCGAACACCCTCCCTATTTCTGACTTTCCACCACACGCACGGTCTTCCTGCGTCCGGCACAGCCGTGACCTCGAACACCCGCGCATTCCCGTCATTGTCGCAATTTACTGAAGGACCTGTCATGGCCGGCCCCATCGACCAATTCGAAGTCAAACCTCTCGTTGAAATAACAGTCGGGGATATCGACCTCAGCTTCACCAATGCTTCGGCATACATGTTTCTCACCGTCACACTGGCGAGTTCATTCCTGCTTCTGGCAACCGGCAAGGCCCGCCTCGTGCCCGGCCGCTGGCAATCGAGCGCGGAGCTGCTTTACCAGTTCGTTGCCAAGACCCTGCGTGACAATGCCGGCGAACAGGGAATGCGGTTCTTTCCCTTCGTGTTCTCGCTTTTCATGTTCATCCTGTTCGCGAACATGATCGGCATGTTTCCTTATGCCTTTACCGTAACGAGCCAGATCATCGTCACGTTCGGCCTCGCCATGATGGTGTTCGGCACCGTCACGCTCTATGGCCTGTTCAAACACGGCATTGGTTTTTTCGGCCTGTTCAAACCCGCTGGAATCCCGGCAATCCTGGCGCCGATCATCGTACCGATTGAGATCATCTCCTATATTTCGCGCCCGGTCAGCCATTCCGTCCGCCTGTTTGCGGTCATGCTTGCGGGTCATATCACCCTGAAGGTCTTTGCAGGTTTTGTCGTCTCCCTCGCCAGCGTCAATGCGCTGGGGGTAATCGGCGCCATCGCGCCACTCTTCATGACGGTCGCCATCACGGCTCTGGAGTTCCTGATGGCCGGCATTCAGGCCTATGTATTCACCATGCTCACCTGCATGTATCTCAACGACGCGCTGCATCCGGGACATTAGAGTATCGGCGGCATGCCGAGCGTCCCTTGTCCGCAAAGGCCCGCAAAAAGGGACGTCAGGCGCGCTGACGTTTCCCGGAAGGCCGGTGCAGGCGTTCAAGGATCAGGGGCAGAACCCCGCCGGCACACAAAATGGCGATTTCCGCCCGGGTTTCGATCGCCGCAGATGCCTCGAAAGAGATGGAAACCCCGTTGGGCCGCGTGATTGTCACGGGTATCGCGCAGCGGGGTGCGATCGACAGGACATCGGCATCCACGGTGATTGTGTCGCGGGCGGTCATTTCAAGCTGCGCGGGCTTCAGCCCTTCCGGAAGCCGCAATGGCAGGACACCCATGCCGATCAGGTTCCAGCGGTGAATGCGCTCGAAACTTGTCGCCAGAACCGCCCGAACACCCAGGAGCGCAACGCCTTTTGCGGCCCAGTCGCGGGAAGATCCCATTCCGTAACGCTCACCCGCCATAACGACAACGGATTTGCCTTCGGCTTCGTATCGCTGGGCAACATCCCAGAGCGGAAGAATTTCCCCCGTTCCCGCATGGATGGTAGAACCCGCGGGAATGTCGGCCGCCAGAAGATTGCGCACGGTCTTGTTGGTGAAGAGACCACGGATCATAACTTCCCAGTTGCCGCGCCGTGAAGAAAAAACATTGAGATCAAGCGGATTCTCGCCGCGATCAATGAGATGCCGTCCCGCGTCGCCCGTCGCGGGAATGGCACCCGCCGGCGAGATATGGTCGGTCGTGATGTCGTCGCCGAGCACGAGCATAGGATGGGCTTCATAGGCGCCAAGCCTCGTTCCCTTGCCGAAGCCGGAAAAAGGCGGCCGGCGGATATAGGTCGATTTCTCATCCCAGGGAAAAAGCATCGTTGTGGGCGCGGGAAGCTCCTTCCACGCCTTGCTTGCCTCGGCCGCGTCATAGGCCGGCGCGAAATCCTCGACCCTGGACGCCGTCTCCATGGCCGCATCGATCTCGGCACCGGTCGGCCAGATCATCGACAGCGTGACGGGAGTGCCACCGGCCGAAATGCCCAGGGGATCGTTCATGATATCGAGCTCAACCGTGCCGGCCAGAGCGAAAGCCACGACCATGGGTGGCGAGGCCAGAAAACCGGCTTCCAGCTGCGGATGAACCCGACCGGGGAAATTACGGTTGCCGGAAAGAACCGCGACAGGAAGAATGTCCCGCTCCGCCATTGCCATTGCAACCGGTCTGGTGAGTGAACCGGAATTGCCGATACAGGTGGTGCAGCCATAACCGACAATGCCGAAACCGACGGCCTCCAGATCGGTCAACAGCCCCGCACGCTGGAGGTAGCGCTCCGCCGTCGGCGAACCCGGAGCAGTCGAGGTTTTGACCCAATGCGGTGGGCGCAGACCGTAAGCATTGGCTTTGCGGGCCAGGAGCCCGGCGGCGATCAGGAGCCGGGGGTCGGACGTGTTGGTGCAGCTGGTAATCGCCGCGATTGCGACGGCGCCGTCATTCGGCTCACCTTCCAGGGAAATCGTGCCGGCCTTCTTCATGGCGGAGATCGCATGGCGCGTCGCGCTGACCGGAATTCTGTCCTGAGGGCGGCACGGTCCGGCAAGGCTTGGCTCGACGCTCGAAAGGTCGAGATCAAGGGTTGCGGTGTAGCGGGGATTTGTATCGGGATCGAACCAGATTCCGACACGTCTGGCATAAGCCTCAACGAAGGCAGCGTGATCCGGCGTGCGCCCGGTCTTGAGCAGATAGTCGACAGACTGACGATCTATCGGGAAATAACCGCTATTTGCTCCGAATTCCGGCGTCATATTGGCGATGACCGCCCGGTCACCAGCCGTCAGACCGGAGACGCCCGGACCGTAAAACTCGACATATTTATCCTGCAGGTCAATCTGGCGCAGCAGATGCGTGATGACCAGCGCGAGATCCGTGGCAAGCACGCCCTCTTTCAGCGCTCCTGTCAGCCGGATACCAACGACGTCAGGCACGCGAAGGGCGACCGGCATGCCGAAAAACACGCTTTCCGCCTCCAGCCCGCCGACACCCCAGCCAAGCACCCCGATGCCATTGATCATCGGCGTATGGCTGTCCGTACCGATCAGTGTGTCCGGCATGGCCCACAATATCCCATTGCGCCGCTGCGAGGTCACAACGGTTGCCAGGCGCTCGAGATTGAGCGTGTGCATGATGCCCGTGCCGGGGGGGTGTGTCCGAAAATCGGCAAGCGTATTCGTCGCCCATTTCATGAAGCTATAGCGCTCCGCATTCCGCTCATATTCGCGCTCCATATTGCGAGTGAGCGCCGATGAGGTCGCAAACACGTCCACGGCAACGGAATGGTCGGTCGAGACATCCACTGGAACAACCGGATTGAGTAGGGCGGGGTCGCCCCCGGCTTCTGCAAGCGCAGAGCGCATTCCGGCAATGTCGACCAAAGCCGGGCCGCAGGTCGTATCGTGCATCAGCACCCGGTTCGGCAGAAACGGAATTTCAACCTCGCTGCCACCGGTTTCAAGCCAGTCGATCATCGCCGCTTTCGCCCGTGCAGCGTCGTCTTCTCCGGTGCGAAGCACATTCTCCAGCAATATCCGATGAACATAAGGCATGCGCGCCAGACAGTCGCCCGCCTCTGCGGGAAGATCGATGATATCGTAGCTGACGCCGTTTATCTCGAATTTCGTTCGCATATTGTTGTGGTCGAGCGTCACGGCCATCCCCCGCAGGCGTTATCATTGCTTGCTTTGCAAGTCGCGATTTATATACATAATATAATCACAAAATGCAATTAGATCGATGATAAACAGATTGTCTTTTCACGCGGTGAAGGACACGAAACAGGCGAGCAATCCCAGCGCAACGTGACGAGACGTTAAGGATCTAGACCTTGGGTGACTTAATGCGGCTGGCACCCATGATGTGGGTGTAGAGAAAAGCAGCGGCCTCGTTCCGGCGACCATGTTCGATCAGGTCGAGAATTTGCAGATGTTCCTCCGTCTGCCGGGGCAAGCGGCTGCGGTCGATGGTGATGTGATATTCGATAAGCCGGCGCAGGCGGTTGATACGTCTGATCGCATCCAGGAAAAATTCATTCTGTGAGCAGGCGACGAGCATCTCGTGAAACTCGTTATTGGCCTTGAAGATTTCGGCGCGCGACCATGTTTCATATCCGCCGTCACGCAGCCGCGTCTGAACCTCCCGCGCCCGCTTTAGACCTTCGGTATTGGGCTCGAAACTCGGAAGCAACATGGCCTGTTGCTCGATCACGGCGCGAAAGGCGTAACCGTCCTCATAGCTCTTCTTCGACGTCAGCGCCTGCGTGAACGCCCAGCCATTGCCGGGCAGGCGCTCGATCCAGCCTTCTTCCGCAATACGCCGAAGGACCCTCAGAAGCTTGGTGCGCGGAAGATCGTAAAACCGCATGAGTTCGTTTTCGCTCATGCGCTCGTCAAGCTTGCCGGCGAGGCGATCCTCGGCGATGCGGAAATAGATCGCCTCGTCGCCCTCGCCGTCTTCAACAGCTGCGGATTTCATATCCTGAAGACCGCCGGGGTCGACCGCCAGGAAATAACCGCGATTGGGCTCTGCCCGCACGACGCCCTGGGTCTCCAGTTGCTTGAGTGCGCTCATGATGGGAGCACGCGAGACACGGAAGGCGTCAGCCAGCATTTGAAGAGGAAGATGCTCGCCCTTGCCGATCCCATTCGCCTGAATGAATTCAATCACGTTTCCGACGATCTGCGGCGTAAGACTTTTCCGTACCATGGGGCTCGCTCTGTAATTTTGCCCAGTCTTGTATGATCCCCGGCCTCAAAGCAACAGGCGGCCGCCCGAACGGGCCGCCGCCTCACTGTTCAATCCTCATCCTGCCGGAAGCGGGAAAGCCCCTTGAAAAGGAAGGGTGCAACGAGCGCAATCACCGCAAAGGCGATCATCGTCCCCGAACTCGGATGTTGCAGCAGGATCATGGGATCACCAAGGCTCATCTGCAACGAGCGCCTGAGGGCGCTATCTGCCAATGGCCCGAGGATGAGACCGACGACGGCCGGCGCGACGGGATAATCGAATTTCCGCATGAAAAAGCCGACAACGCCAAATCCGGTCAGCAGCAGCAATTCGACAACGGAAGGATTGGCCGCGATTGTTCCCATCGAGGCGAAGACGAGGATGCCCGCGTAAAGCCATGGCAGCGGAATGGCGAGAAGGCGCACCCACAATCCAACCAGCGGAAGGTTGAGCACCAGCAACATGACATTGGCAATGAACAGGCTGGCAACCAGTCCCCAGACGAGATCCGCATGCTGCGTAAAGAGCAGCGGACCCGGCTGGATATTATACTGCTGGAATCCCGCCAGCATGACGGCGGCCGTGGCGGAGGTGGGCAGCCCAAGCGTGAGCAGTGGAACGAGCGTACCGGCAGCCGAAGCGTTATTGGCGGCCTCAGGACCGGCTACGCCCTCGATCGCACCGTTGCCAAATTCTTCTGGTTTTTTCGAAAGCTTCCGCTCGATGTTGTAACTGAGGAAGGTCGGAATCTCCGCTCCGCCTGCAGGCAGTGCACCGATTGGAAACCCGATTATGGTTCCGCGCAGCCACGGCTTCCATGAACGTTTCCAGTCCTCAAGCGTCATCCAGATCGATCCTTTGACGGGGATCGGTTTTTCCGGCTTGTGGAGGTGACGGGACGCGACAAGCAGTGCCTCGCCTATCGCAAACAGGCCGACGGCCAGCGTCGTGACTTCCACACCGTCCAGAAGCTCCGGCACACCGAAGGTCAGGCGCGCCTGCCCGGTCAATTGATCGATGCCCATCAGGCCGAGCCACAGACCGAAAGCAAGGCTCGTCAGCCCCCTGAGCGGCGACGACCCAAATGTCGCGGAAACGGTAACGAAAGCAATCAGCATCAGCCCGAAATAATCCCACGGACCGAACTGGACGGCGACCTTGACAAGAATGGGCGCAAGGAATGCCAGGCCAAAAGTGGCTACCAGCGCAGCCACGAACGAGCCGATCGCAGCCGTCGCAAGCGCCGGGCCGCCGCGACCCGCCCGCGCCATCTTGTTGCCCTCAAGTGCGGTCACGACAGAGGCGCTTTCTCCCGGCGTGTTGAGCAGGATCGCGGTAGTCGACCCGCCATACATGCCACCATAATAGATACCGGCAAACATGATGATCGAGCCGCCGGGATCGAGCTTGAACGTCACCGGCAGGAGAAGGGCGACCGTCAGTGCCGGGCCAATGCCGGGAAGCACGCCGACAGCCGTACCGATGATGACCCCCACGGCCGCAAAGATGAGATTTGCGGGTTCGATTGCGGTAGAGAACCCCTGGAACAGGGCGAAAAGCGAATCCATGATCACCTCAGAACAGACGCTCAAGCGGCCCCTGGGGCAGCGCGAGGGTCAAAAGCTTGTTGAACATGAGGAAGATCACGACGGCGATGATCGCCCCGAGACAGAGGTCCACGGCCAATGCCCTGCGCCCGAATGCTTTGGCAGTGAAAGCGAAAAGCAGCGTCGACCCCAGAATGAAACCACCGCCGAACCAGATCGCACCGATCAGGCCTGACAAGGCAATGGCGATCCAGCCCACGGCCTTCCAGTCGGTTGCCTCATCCTCCAGTTCACTCGGCCTGAAAGCGCTGAACAGATGCCCGAGTGACAGGAGGAAAAACAGCAGGGCGACAAAATAGGAAGCGGCATTCGCGCTCATGCCATAGGTCGCCCGCGCCGTCATGCCGCTTGCATCCCAATAGGTGATGACCGCTATGGCAAACAGAATGACGGCAACGACCACCGCAGGCGGATTGCGCAGCGAAGATGTTTTGGATGTCATGATATTCCTCACGGGCGGGAAACGGTCTCTCCGCCTCCCGCGCTGGCCAGATCAGTTGGCAAGGCCGATGGATGTCAGGATCGCGCGGACCCGTTCGGTTTCAGAGCCGATGAAGGTCATGAATTCGTCAGAGGGCGCGTAATAGTCGGTCCATCCCCGCGCTTTCAAAACGGTTTGCCACCCGTTCGATTTGACGGTTTTTTCAATGGCAGCCTGCAATGCCTCAAGCTCTTTGCCCTCGACACCCTGACCGGCAAAGACGCCACGCCAGTTCACGAGTTCGATATCGAAGCCCTGGGCCTTCAGAGGTTTCGCCTCGATGCCCGGGATAGGCTCGGGATAGGATATTGCAAGCGCGCGCAGATCGCCGGACTTGATCTGGCCTTCCCATTCGCCGTAGCCCGAGACACCTGCCGTCGCCTGCCCGCCAAGCATGGCTGCGAGCGACTCACCGCCGCCGGAATAGGCAACGTAATTGATCTTGGCCGGGTCCTGCCCGGATGCCTTGGTCACCAGAGCCGCCAGAATATGATCCGCACCGCCGGCCGAGCCTCCGACCCAGATGGTCTTGGCCACATCTTTCTCGATGGTTGCCTGCAGATCGGCCATCGTCTTGATCGGCGAATCCTTCGGCACGACGATCACGAGCGGATCGCCGGTGAGGCGGGCAAGGGGTGTAACCTGCGTCAGATCGACAGGTGAGTTGTTGGAAATGCTGGCGCCGACCAGCGTGATGCCGGCAACCAGCAGCTGGTTAGGGTTGCCCTTGGCCTGCCCGACAAATTGCGCCAGCCCAACCGTGCCGCCGGCACCGGGCACGTTGACGACCTGCACGCTCTTGGCCGCGCCTGTCGCCATCATGACCTCCTGAAGCGAACGCGATGCCGCATCCCAGCCACCACCTGCCCCTGCCGGCGCGGTGATCGTCAATTCCAGCTGCTGCGCCTTCACGGGCGTCACGGCGAAGCCGACAGCCGCGAGCGCGGCGGCAAAGCCAAATCCGATAAATTTTTGCATGTGTTCCTCCAACAGACTTCGTGCTCCCTCCGAGCAATAGGGCAAATCTGCATTATATAATTATAAAAGTAAATATACCGCTGGAGAAGATTTTGAATGCGCGCAGCCTCTTGCCTGATCGCAAAGCCGCACGGCTAGGTGCGGGATATTAGCTGGGCACAGGAGCGGCAGGCGCGTGTGGGCCGACAATCAACTCAGCCTCGGCATGAACACCGCAGGAATGGATCGCGATTTTGATCGCGATCGACAGGGTTCGCTTGTGCGTCCACGCATCAAGCTCTTGCATTGCCTTAATGCTTGCCCTTGCCAGATCGCAGCGAAAGTCCGAACGCCACCATCGTGAAACCCGCCACCAGAAGATCCGCCGCCAGAATGATGTCCGGCCCCGCTCCCAGTCCCAAGGAGCGATCCGCGACCAGCCATGCGACAAAGAAGAGGGTGGTGAAGCCGCCTGCCAGCAGGGATGCAGCCCCCCGGTGGGGGCGGATCGTTTCTCCAATCCAGAGCCGCAATAACGAAAGACCAATAAACAGACAGCAGAAAAGCAGAAAGGCCGCGGACGATCGAAGGCCCTCATCGACGCAGACGATACATCCCATCGCTGCCTGGAGGGCGCCGATCGCGATCCAGTCCGGATAAAATGCGGGACGCGCAAGCCGCATGATGATGATTGCAAAGAGCAATCCGCCTAGCATTGGTCCGAGGCCCGGCAGATAACCTTCGAAGTTCCGGTCAAGAAACCTGTTGGCGAGGGACAACACGGCGAAATCGACCAGAATGATGCCAAGCGCGACCACTCTCAGCCAGTCGGACGGTTTCCTGAAACGGTTTTGACCGACCTCCCGTCCACTGCAGATGAGACGGCGAAGCCGCGGGAGAAACGACGGGGCACGCTGGTGGGGAAAAACGTGCCCCGTCCGATGTCCGGCAATGAGCGTTGCGGACATCACTGGCCCTGACTGCGGGGGACGATACGTCAGAGCCATGTTTATCGAAGACGGAGCAGGCGCGAAATCTCCGTAACCTGTGCAAACAACCAGACTACCGCGAATGGGAAGAGACTGGCGCGAAACATTTTCCCGATCCTGCATCATTTTCGGAACCGCCTCCTCCATTGGGTAACCGGTTCGCTTTCGAGATCGTAACGGTCAACCAGCCCTGCTTGCCGGGGCAACAGTAGCCATGCCTTTATATATACATACAAAACGTTTGTAAATTCGAACCTAGTCATCTTCCTTCACCAGCGCATGTCAGACGTGGTTTGCCTGCCGTGATTTTGTCAGGATCGGTTCAGTTGAGGCCTTGGTGTTTTTGCTGAACTCCGGCCAGCAAAGTCGTAACCAGAAGGCTCCCGTCTTCGGAGAGCGTAAAGACGCTCTTCCTTAACGCCCATTCCGTAATGAGACCGCCCATAGCCGCATAAAGCATGGAGGCCGCCTTTTCCGGCGTCCACGGCTTCACCATTCCGGGATTTCGCTCGACTGCCCTGAATATGCGCACGAACAATTCATGCATTTCCTCGGGAAACGTGTTTTGTGCCGCCTCATCCTTTTCCGCCAGAACGATATCAAGCCTCATCATCACCCGCAGCAGACCGCGCTGACGGGGATCCTGCTCCAGCATCCTGAAGGTATCGGCTATGATATCACCGAGTTTTTCGATGGAAGCGGAGCTGCGGCCATCGGAAAGTTCGTCGGCAAATCGCCGAAACGGTTCCTGCGCCTCGTTTCTGAGAGCAAGCAGAAGCCCGTGCTTGTTCTTGAAATGCCAGTGAATCGCACCCCGGGTCACACCGGAAAGAGCAGCGATTTCCTCGAGGCTGACATTGTCGTAGCCCTTGTCCAGAAACAGGGTCTCTGCCGCCTGCAAAATCTGGCGGCCCGTCTCCGCCGCCTGCTCCTTGGTTCTCCTCACGTCTCTAAACTCCCATGACTGAATTTCGCCGTTGCTTTCTACATGGACCAGCCCGGCAAAAGCAAACCGCCGTCCCGCCGCAACTCGTCACGGCGGGACGGGAATGCATCGACCTCAGGCGGTTTTCGGCTCAGCCGCCTTTACGCTCCTGCGGCTAAATATCCCCGATATCAGCACGAAGAAAACCGGCACGAAAACAATCGCCAGCAAAGTCCCCGTCACCGTTCCAAAGAAGGTGGCAAAGCCGATAGCCTGGCGCGCGCCGGCACCGGCACCCGTCGATATGACGAGCGGGATGACCCCGAGACCAAAGGCAAGCGACGTCATCAGGATCGGCCGGAAGCGAAGTTTCGCCGCCTGGCAGACCGCCTCGAATGCGCTTTCGCCAAGCTGCGCCATTCGCTCCCGCGCAAATTCGACAATCATGATGCCGTTCTTGCCCGTCAGGCCGACCACCGTCAGAAGACCCACCTGGAAATAGACGCCGTTCGACTGTCCACCGATCCATGCGCCCAGAAGTGCACCGAGGATACCGACCGGCATGGCGAGCAGAACCGCAACGGGAATGGTCCAGCTTTCATAGAGCGCCGCAAGGCAGAGGAACATGGTCGCCAATGCCAGCCCATAGAGGGGAAGGGCGCCGGCACCGGCATCCTTTTCCTCAAGCGACATTCCCGTCCATTGCAGGCTGAAGCCAGGCGGCAGTTTCGCGGCAAGCGCCTCCATTTCCGCCAGCGCCTCACCCGAGGAAAAACCCGGAGCCGCCGACCCTTCGATCGACATGGCAGGAAGAGCGTCATAACGGCTGACTTGCTGAGGCCCGAAGACCCAGTTCTGGCTGGCAATTGTCGAAAGATCGACGAAATCGCCATTCGCATTCGGTACCCGCCAGAGAGCAAGATCTTCCGGCCCGGTGCGCGCCAGGGGCTCGCCCTGCACATAAACGCGCTTCATGCGTCCCTCGTAGAGGAAGTCGTTCACATAGGAACTCGACCAGACGGTGGTCAGGAACGACCCGACATCCGCTGCGCTGAGACCAACGGCGCCGGCTTTGCCCCAGTCGATGTTGAGTTCGAACTGGGAAGCATCTTCCACGCCATTCGGCCGGACGGCCATGAGCTTGGGGCTTTGCGCCGCCAGCCCCAGCAGCATGTTGCGCGCTTCCAGAAGCTGCTCATGGCTCTGGCCGGAACGCGCCTGCAGGAAGGCGGTAAAGCCGTTGGAGTTGCCGAGTTCCGTGACCGCCGGCGGCACCAGCGGAACCACGATCGCCTCCTTGATGCCGCCCATCAAAGGCCCGAAAGCACGCGCGGCGATGGCCTGGGCAGAGTCGTCCTTACCCTTGCGTTCTTCCCAGTCCTTCAGCTTGACGAACATCATGCCCATGTTCTGGCCCTGACCGGCGAAAGAGAAACCACGAACCGAGAAGACAGCCTCGACGTTCTGCGCTTCGGCATTCATGTAGTAGTTTTCCACCTTGCCCAGAACCGCCTCGGTATTTTGCGCGGTGGAACCGGGCGGCGTCTGGATGATGGTGAGCAGGGTTCCCTGATCCTCATCGGGAAGGAACGAGGTGGGCGTCTTCTGGTAAAGGAAGACCATGGCGACCACCAGAAGCAGGTAGACGAGGAACATCCGGACCGGCCTTTTTGCCGAAGCCCTGACGATATTGCCGTATCTTGTCGTCAGCCATGAGAAATTGCGCTCGAACCAGTTGCTGAACCGGCCGGCAAGGCCCGGCTTTGCATTATGGTCATGGGCCTTCAGCATCGTCGCGCAGAGCGCCGGTGTGAAGATCAGGGCCACCAGCACCGAGAGCGCCATGGCCGCGACGATCGTCACCGAGAACTGCTTGTACATTTCCCCTGTCGCGCCGCCAAAAAACGCCATGGGCACGAAGACGGCGGAAACCACCATGGCGATGCCCACAAGCGCGCCCTGGATTTCTCCCATCGATTTTTTCGTCGCCGCGACGGGATCGAGATGTTCGTCTCGCATGATGCGCTCGACATTTTCCACCACCACGATCGCATCATCCACCAGCAGGCCGATCGCCAGAACCATGGCAAGCATGGTGAGCGTGTTGATCGAGAATTCAAGCGCCGCCATGATGCCGAAGGTTCCGAGCAGAACCACCGGCACGGCCAGCGTCGGGATCAGCGTCGCGCGGAAATTATGCAGGAAGATCAGCATCACGAACACCACCAGCACGATTGCTTCGATGAGCGTGTGAATAACTGCCTCGATGGAAAGCGAGACGAACGGCGTCGTGTCATAGGGAATGACATAGCTTACCCCCGCGGGAAGGAATGCGCCGAGATCGGCCATCTTCGCCTTCACCAGTTCCGCCGTTTCAAGCGCATTGGCGCCGGATGCCAGCTGGATTGCCATGCCTGACGACGGTTTGCCGTTATAGAAGCTGGAGATTTCGTAGTTTTCGGTTCCGAGTTCCGCCCGCGCAACATCACGCAGCAACACCAGCCCGCCATCGGTATCGGCACGCAAGACAATGCGTTCGAAATCCTGCGGCGTCTTCAGGAGCGACTGCGCGGTGACGGTGGCATTGAGCTGCTGGCCTTCCGGTGCCGGCATTGCGCCGAAGGCACCGGCCGATATCTGCGCATTCTGGGCGCTGATGGCATTGATGACGGTGGTGGGAGAGAGGCCGTAATATTTCAGCTTCTGCGGATCGAGCCAGATCCGCATCGCATATTCCGATCCGAACACCTCGACCTTGCCGACGCCCTTCAGCCTCGAGATCGGTTCAACCATGTAGGAGTTCAGGTAGTCGGCCAGATCGATGGCGCTTCGGGCCCCGTCGTCGGAGATCAGCGCGATCACCATCAGGAAGCCGGTTGTCGATTTCTCGACCGTCACGCCCTGGCGTGTCACTTCCGAAGGCAGGCTCGCTTCGGCCTGGCTCAGCTTGTTCTGGACCTGCACCTGAGCGATATCGGGATCAGTGCCCAGATTGAAGGTGAGCGTCACGGTGGCGCGGCCCGTCGATGTCGTCGAGGAGTCGATATAACGCAGCCCGTCAAGGCCCGTCATTTCCTTCTCGATGATCTGCACCACCGTATCCGCAACCGTCTCGGCGGATGCACCGGGATAGGTCGCGCCGATAACCACGGATGGACCGGCTATCGAGGGATATTGCGAGATCGGCAGTCTCATGATCGACAGGACGCCGAGGCCCATGATGATGATTGCGATGACCCAGGCAAAAATGGGTCTGTCTATGAAAAACCGTGCCATGGATCAGTTGCTCCCGGCCCGGGCGGCCTGCTGGCCCAACGGCTGCTGTTCTATTTCCACCGTGGCGCCCGGCGCCACCTTCTGGAAACCGGACATGACGATCTGGTCCCCCGGCTTCAGGCCGCTGCTGGTGACCCAGCGGTTGCCAGCGCCAGTGACGATATTCACCGGACGGGGAACAATCTTGCCGCCTTCCACGATCCAGACGGATGCCTCGCCTTTGGCGTTGCGCATCACAGCACTTTGCGGAACAAGGATCGCGTCCTTGGTGACGGCCTGCGGCAGCTCAACTTCCACATAGAGGCCCGGTAGGAGCCGGTTATCGGGGTTGGAAAACGAAATTCGAAGCGTGACCATGCCCGTCGTCGGCTCGACCCTCGGTTCGGCCGCCTTAAGATCACCCTTTACCGGGTAAGTCTGGCCGTTCGGAAGGATCATCGTTGCAACGGACAGGGACTGGCTGCTCCCGACCCTTTTGTCGGCATTCCACCGCAACAGATCGTTTACGGATTGCGTCACATCAACGTAAATCGTGTCGAGCGCGCGGATCGTGGTCAAAGCGGTCGTCTGCTGCGCCGCCACAAGCGCACCGGCCGTCGTTTCCGAGAACCCGATGATGCCGGAGATCGGCGCGCGGATCGTCGTTCTCTCAAGGTCGATCTCCGCTGTCGTCAGCTGTGCCCGCGCCACCTGAAGTGCGGCCTGCGTCTTGTTTCTTTCGGCGATCTTGTTATCGCGGTTCGCCGCCGAGCTGACATTGTTGGCAAATGTCTCCTCAGCACGGCGTGCATCGACAAGGGCGAAATCGTAACTTGCCTGCGCCTGGGCGACATTGGCTTTAGCCGACTCCACCGCCGCGACATAGGTTTCATCCTCGATCTTGTAGAGAACCTGCCCGGCCTCGACACGGGCGCCCTCCTCAAACAACCGTTCCCGGATGATGCCGGAGACCTGCGGCCGCACCTCTGAAATCGTCGATGGCTTGATACGTCCGGGCAAACGCGCAGTCAGCGTGAAATCCGCCGCCTTGGCGGTTTCGACCGTGACCGACGGGGTGGGTTGCTGCTGCGAGAGCACTCGTCCGGGATAGAGGACGCAGGATAGGATCAACGCAAGGGCCACCGTTCGCCCGCGCCGCCACTGACTTTTCTCGACCATTTTTCACCTTTTGATGCAAACGAGCTTTCGGACACATCACAAGCGCCCGATCTTTCGGTGCCATATACATACATTCCGAATGTAAATATCAAGTGAAATATTTTGGCCAATCGGCACCGGGTGCTCACGAAAATCTTGCTTCAAAGTGCAAAACTGATCGGGATAAGATGCTAAAATAGAAGGAAAATCAGATTGCTGCTAAGCGTCTGATGCGGAGCACGTTTACGTCCTGCCGGCGGGAGCGGGAAAAAAATTAACATTGCCGACAGACCAGTTTTCTGGCCCAATGTCTCATCACCAGTCCGGAACAATCATCACCATCCTGCGTAAAACACGGCCGATCTGGCCCCCTGCCGACGTGGAGTCATCATGCCCCTTCCCCAGAAAATCGGTTTTATCGGAACCGGAGCGATCACCGACGCGATGGTGCGGGGCCTGCTCCTGAAGCCGGCGGCCGTGCCGCATGTCATGGTTTCAGCGCGCAACGCGGATATTTCGGCCAGGCTCGCCGCCGATTTCCTGCAGGTGATCGTTACCGGCGACAATCAGGCGATCATCGACGGGTGCCATACCGTCGTCTTGGCAATTCGGCCGCAGATTGCCGAAGACGTCATCCGCCCATTGCGTTTCCGGAACGGACAGAAGGTCATCAGCGTCGTTGCCGCAACCAGCCGCGAAGCGCTTTTCGACTGGATCGGCGCGGATGTCAGCCTTACGCAGGCGATTCCCCTGCCTTTTGTCGCACGGCGCAGGGGTGTCACAGCCGTCTATCCGCCGGATGCCGATACATCGGCAATTTTTAATAGCCTTGGCAATGCGGTCGAATGCGAGACGAAGGCGGAATACGATCTTCTCGCTGCCGCGAGTGCCCTGATGGCCACCTATTTCGGCATCATGCAGCATACGACCGAATGGCTGGCTGAAAATGGCTTGCCGGAAGAAAAGGGTCGCGCCTATCTCGCCCCGCTCTTCGCTGGTCTTTCCGAAGTGGCCCAGCTCACTGACAGAGACACCAGTTTCCTTGATCTCAGCGGTGAATTTGCCACCAAAGGCGGCCTCAACGAACAGGTTTTGCAGGATTTTGACCGTAATGGCGGCTCCAATGCGCTGAAAGGCGCGTTGAGCCGTGTTTTTGAGCGGATCACAAAATAGCCCGCGGTTGGTTACCGCAGCAATGAAAAAGGGGCCAATCGGCCCCTTTTTCGCTTTATGCTTTCCCCGGACGATTGATCGTGAGGAAGTGCCGCACGACCGGTCTTGCCATTCCCGAGTGATAGGCAAGTACCTTGCCCTGCAAGTCCGCGTCGGCATTGGAGACCCGTTTATGCTGGCGCAGATGCTCCGCCCAGGATTCCACCATGAACCATTCAACGATCTTCTGCGGATCGGCGGAGTCCTCGGTGACACCCCAGCCGTAGGCACCATCGCGCCGGCGCTCCTGTGAAAGCTCATCCAATGCGTGCAGGAACGCACTGCGGTGATGCTTTTCGACGTTGTATTCGATCAGGATCAGGACCGGGCCACGGTCATGGGCCACAGGCTCGGCAACGAGCGGTTCCGGCCAATGGTTGGACGGCACCATATCCGCGTCGCCGGCAGGCAATTTCAGGCGGTGCATGACAAGACCGGCGATAAACAGACCAGCAGCGCCGATCAGCAGCGTTCCGGGCACGCCTGTCGCTTCGCCAACGGCACCCCAACCGATGCTGCCCGCCGTCATCGCCCCGTTGAAGACGGTAAGATAGACCGCCAGCCCACGGCCACGCACCCAGTTCGGCAGAATGGCCTGGGCCGCGCCATTCAACGTCGTCAGCGCCGTGATCCATGCGCCACCGAGAAACAGCAGGATGACGATGGCCAGCCACTTGGGCGGAGCAAACGACAGGCCGGCCATGACGAGCGCGGTAATGACAGCAGCCCCCAGAAGCAGAGCATCGGCATCAAAGCGAGCGCGCAGTTTCGGCATGATCAACGCGCCGCCAATCGCGCCCGCACCGACCGCACCGAGCAGAATGCCATAAAAGCTGGCATCTCCGCCGAGCAATTGCCGTGCGACCAGTGGCAACAGCGCCCAGACGGCGCTGGCGAATGCAAAGAAGATCGCAGCTCGCAGCAGGACGACATGCAGGGGACGGCTGGCGCGTGTGTAACGAAGACCAGCCCGGAATGCACCAGAGAAACCTTCCGCCAACGCATCATTGGCGTTCTTCGCCCGTGGCCACCACAAGAGCGCCGCGATGACAACAAAGTAACTTGCGACATCTGCACCGTAGGTAACGGCCGCACCAAAGGCAGCAAGCAATATGCCGCCAACCGCAGGACCAATGGAACGGGCGATATTGATGCCCAGCGAATTGAGCGCGACGGCGCTCTTGATGTCCTCGCGTTTCACCAGTTCCGGCACGATGGCCTGCCAGGTCGGCCCCATCAGCGCCGCACCGATGCCGCCGAGGAAAGTGAGGCCGATCAGGGCACTGACGGACAATAATCCGGTATGGGCGAGGACCATGAGGGTGAGACTGACAGAGGCCAGCAGCAGCTGGACCGCAATCAAAAATTTACGACGGTCGAGAATATCCGTCAGCACGCCGGCCGGGATCGCCAGCAGAAAGATCGGCAGGGTTCCTGCCGCCTGAACCATGGCGACTGCCGCAGGCGAGGCCGAAAGGTCGGTCATCAGCCACGAACTGGCGACATCGCGCATGAAACTGCCGGTATTGCCAAGCACGGTTGCGGCCCAGAGGACGGCAAAAACCGGCTGTGCAAGAGGAGCAAAGCTGCTCGTGGAGGATTTTGCGGCACTCATTTGCCTGTTCCTTTCGTGAGATCGATTGCGGCAACGATAACAAAGGCGCCAGCCAGACCGAGATGTTCGAAGAAGGCGTTGGTGGCCATCATGCGATCCATGCCGGGCGCCATTTCCCAGAACCGAAGAGCAATGAAGGTGGCCAGAAGCGTGAAGCCCGCAAGCGCCAGAGCGCCTGCCCAGCGCAGAAAGCCGGAAACCACCATGGCCGAGGCGGCAAGCTCGAACACGATGACGACAACGGCAAAAACCGCAGCCGGATGAAGGCCGAAATGGTTCATCTCGGCAATCGCACCGGGAAAGTCGAAGATCTTGGTCAGCGGCCCCTGAATATACGCCGAGCAAAGCGCCAGAAGCGCAAGGGTTCGTGTGACGGGCGCGGCAACGATATCTGCAAGCAACCCGTGAAGGCGAAGTGTTGAAGATGGTTTGGTCATTGTCTGCTCCTGCGGCCTGGCCGCTCGCTTCGAGCGGCGTTGCGTTCATCTGATGGAGCGATATTGGCTGAAACAATTATCGCCAACAATTGCATCAATAGTTTCGATATAATTGCATAATTCGCAACATTAGCCCGCCTGAGAGGACTTCCTTCGCGTTGGATGCGGGCAGCGGCAATACGCTGCCCGCTTGGTCGGCCTGACATTCACACGGTCGGGCTTAAACCGCCCAGCATGAGCAGCCGAGCGCTCCGAAGAAGCCCTTCAGATCGGCGATTGGCAGCTTCGATGTCCATGCTCCGGCATGGTCATGTCCATGAACGCCGCAATCGCTGGCGCAGCCGCAGGACGTGATTGCCGCGCGTCGCAACGAGTTCTTTCCAGCCCCTTGCGGCTCACCCCAGGCGGCATAACCGCCGAAAGCGCGAACCGGCGACCAGTCCGGCATGGCGGGGGGCACGTCGTTCTCATCAAGCGCCTTGAAGTCACCGGCACCATAGACGATCTTGCCGCCGACCATGGTCAACTCGGAGGTGAGGAACGAGATTTCATCTTCGGCGCAGGAAAAATAATCCTTGTCCGGCACCACCAGATCGGCGAACTGGCCTTTTTCGATGCGGCCCTTTTTGCCCTCTTCGTTCGAGAACCAGGTGACTTTTTCGGTCCACATGCGCAGCGCCGTTTCGCGGTCAAGGCAATTGGCGCGTGGATAAAGCTGCATGCCGCCCACCGTCTTGCCGGTTACCATCCACGAAAGGGACACCCATGGATTGTAAGAGGCGACACGGGTGGCATCGGTACCGGCAGAGACATTGACGCCCTTGTCGAGCATTTTCCTGATCGGCGGCGTCGCCTCGGCAACTCCCTGTCCATAACGTTCGACGAAGTATTCGCCCTGATAGGCCATGCGGTGCTGGGTGGCGATACCGCCGCCAAGCGCTGCAATACGGTCGATCGAACGATCAGAAATGGTCTCAGCATGATCGAAGAACCAGTTCAGACCTTCAAGCGGAATGTCCCGGTTGACCTTTTCGAAGACATCAAGCGCCCGCGAGATTGTCTCGTCATAGGTGGCATGCAGACGCCAGGGCCAGCGGTTTTCCGCGAGAACCCGCACGACCTCTTCGAGTTCGCCCTCCATTTCCGGCGGCATGTCCGGTCGCGGCTGGCGGAAATCCTCGAAATCGGCAGCGGAAAAGACCAGCATCTCACCTGCGCCATTGTGCCGGAAATAGTCATTGCCCTGCTTGTATTTGACCGAAGAGGTCCAGTTGAGGAAATCCTCCTTTTCCTGCTTGGGCTTCTGCGTGAAGAGGTTGTAGGCGAGACGCACGGTCATCTGGCCTTCATCGGAGAGCTTCTGGATGACCTCATAATCATCAGGGTAATTCTGGAAGCCACCGCCCGCATCGATCACGCCGGTCACACCCAGCCGGTTCAACTCACGCATGAAGTGGCGGGTGGAGTTGACCTGATAATCGAACGGCAGCTTCGGTCCCTTGGCGAGCGTCGAATAGAGGATACCGGCATTTGGTTTGGCAAGCAGCATTCCCGTGGGATTGCCGCTCGCATCGCGGGTGATCTCGCCGCCGGGCGGGTTCGGTGTATCCCGCGTATAGCCAACGGCGCGAAGGGCTGCGCCATTCAGCAGCGCCCGATCATAGAGATGCAGCAGGAAGACCGGCGTGTCGGGCGCCACCGCATTGATTTCCTCAATGGTCGGCAGGCGCTTTTCGACGAATTGATGCTCGGTGAAGCCGCCAACGACGCGCACCCATTGCGGGGCGGGCGTGATCGCCACCTGCCGTTTGAGCATGTCCATGGCGTCCGCCAGCGAGCGCACGCCATCCCAGCGCAGTTCCATGTTGAAGTTCAAACCGCCGCGAACGACGTGGGTGTGATTGTCGATGAGGCCGGGCAGCACGCGTTTGCCCTTCAGATCGATGATTTTCGTCCCCGGCCCGGCGAGTGCCATGACATCGGCATCGGTTCCCACGTCCACGAACAGACCATCCTTGATGGCAACTGCCGTTGCATTTGGATTGCCGCGATCAAGCGTCGTCAGGCGGCCATTGTGAAGAATGGTGTCGGGATACATGGAATAGGCTCCGGTCTGAATGGGATCAGCGGCATTGGCCGGTGAAAAGAGATGCGGAAAGGCAAGGCTCGATGCCGCGCCAAGAAAAGTGCGTCGCGTTGGCATCAGCTTCTCTCCCCATCCGCAGGCTGTTTCGCCCTGGCGAGATCCACGGTCTCTCCGCTGCCCTTTGGCATATGGCCGAACATATGCGGCTTGATCTGGTTGATCCACGAAACGGCGGCCGGCTCCTTGCCGATGATCGACCTTGCAAAAGGAATGACCTGTTCCCCCAGCAATATGCCAAGCAGGCCGACAAGCGCGATGATGGGCGGTGCGGGTGAACGCACATTGAGCAGGCTGTAAACAATGCCGACCAGCAGGCCGGCGCCAAGCGACAGAAGATAGACTTTCATGGGAACCTCCTAGATGGATGAAAGCCGCACCGGACGGGACATCGATCCTTCCGGTGCGGCGCGGTTGAAAGCTTATTTTTGGGCTGGGTTCGGGCCGATGCGCTTGCCGTGTTTGACGCGCTCTGCACCGCCATGGACGTGGGTGACGGCATAGTCGATGCCCATGCCGTAGGCGCCGGAATGTTCCTTCACCAGCGAGGTGACGGCGTCATAGGTTTCCTTGCGTGCCCAGTCGCGTTGCCATTCAAGCAGCACCTGCTGCCAGGTGACCGGGATGATGCCGGCCTGCACCATGCGATCCATAGCATATTTATGCGCATCGACAGAGGTGCCACCGGAGGCATCCGCCACCATGTAGATCTCGTAATCAGCAACATCATGAAGTGCCGAGAGCGCGAAGGTGGTGTTGCAGACTTCCGTCCAGAGACCGGAAACGACGATCTTCCTGCGGCCGCCGGCGGCGTTCTTCGCCAGGGCGTCGCGGACATTCTGGTCATCCCAGGAATTCATCGAGGTGCGCTCGAGGATATCGTTCTCCGGAAAAACCGCGAGCAATTCCGGGAAGGTGTTGCCGGAGAAGCTTTCCGTTTCGACCGTCGTGATGGTCGTCGGGATATCGAATATCCGGGCGGCCTTGGCGAGGCCGACAACATTGTTCTTCAGGGTCTGACGATCGATCGATTGCACGCCGAAAGCCATCTGCGGCTGCTGGTCGATGAAGATCAACTGGCTGTTGGCGGGGGTAAGGACTTCGAGCTTGGACATTTTCGTTCTCCGTTCAGGTGGTGATTGCCGATCTACGGCGGTGGAAATTGACAAGGCTTCGCCGGTGGGCTGCCCGGCGCGGGCAGCCGTCTTTGAAGGGCGTGAATGTGTATCTGTCAGTCGGTTCGGATCAGCGGTCCGTCTTAAGCAGCGAGCGGAACCAGGCTCGCCTCGATCTTGTTGCGGAACGGCTCATACCGGTTCGGCAGCTTGAGTGCCTCACCAAGATGGGCTGTATCCTCGTCCCGGTCGAAACCGGGTTCATTGGTGGCGATCTCGAACAGGATCCCGCCCGGGGTGCGGAAATAGATCGCCCAGAAGTAATCGCGGTCGATGACGGGGGTCACCTGATAGCCGGTATCCATCAGCGCCTTGCGCACTTCGAGCTGCTTTTCACGGTTTTCAACCGCAAAGGCGATGTGGTGCACCGAACCGGCTCCCGGGCGGGCAAAGGGTGTCTTCGGCAACGCCGCAAGATCGATCGTATCCGCGCCATTGCCACCGGGAATAACGAAACGTGTGACGTTTCCTTCAACGTCGGCCCGCTCATAACCCATGAAACGCAGAAGCTCCTCGGTTGCAGCCGTATCGTGAAGATTGAAACGCGCACCGGTGAAACCGCGTATGGCATTATCTTCGGTTATGCCCTCGGCCAGCCAGCCAGCACGTGCATCATCGCCCGTTTCGATCAGCGCGAGACCGTCGCCATCGGGACCGGTGAAGCGCAGGCGATTGTCGCCGAAGACCGTGTCGGCCTCAATTCCGGTAGCGCCTTTGGCAATGAGACGATCTTTCCAGAAGCCGAGCGCACCCTTGGGAATGGAGAACTGGGTCTCGCCCACTTCGCCGACACCGGGACGACCGGCCATCATCTGGGCGAAGGGAAAATAGGTCATGACCGTGCCGGGCGATCCCGTTTCATCACCGTAATAAAGGTGATAGACGCTGGGCTCATCAAAGTTGACCGTCTTCTTCACCCGGCGCAGGCCGAGCGTTTCGGTGAAAAAACTGTTGTTCTGCAGCGCATCCGACGCCATGGAGGTAACGTGGTGCAGGCCCTTGATATCCTTGATCATCGTCGGCGCCTCTCTTCGTTTGTGTGTCCGTTTCGATGACAAAGATATACGTCGCTTGATTGCATCAAGGAATTGCAATATTTCTTGTGACTGAATTGCGATTTTTGAAATAATAGAGATGAACGACCACAAAGCTCTCAAAACCTTTCTGATGGCGGCCGAAAAGCGCAACTTCGCGCAGGTGGCCCGTGAACTGGGCATGACGGCAGCAGCCGTCACCCGCGCCATTGCCGCGCTTGAATGTGATCTCGGCGTGCAATTGTTTGTCCGCACGACCCGTCAGGTATCGCTGACGACCGATGGCGCCGTTTTTGCCGCGCAGATTCAGCCGGCAATAGAAGCGCTCGAAAATGCCCGGCGCGACGTCAGGAATGCTCACAAGGCCGATCAGGGAAGGCTGAGGATCAGCGCGCCGACATGGCTCGGGAAAACCGTACTGCCACCGATCCTCTCGGGTTTCCGGGAACTGTACCCGAAAATGTGCTTCGAGATTTCGCTGTCCGACGGCTTGGTCAACATCGTCGATGACGACTACGATCTCGCGATCCGCATTTCGTCAGCCCCATCAGACAAATTCACCATCTGGCGCAAGATCAGGGCCGTGCCGAGAATATTGGTGGCGGCACCGGGCAGCCGGTTCACGCAAATGGAACATCCGGGCGAGCTGACGCCCGACGATTGCCTTGCCTATAGCGGTGAAAGCCGGCGGGAAAACTGGGTCCTTTCGGATGGCGGATCAAGCATCACGATTTCGGCCGGTCGCAGATTCAGCGCTAATAATGGCGAGGTTCTGGCAGATTTGGCGGCGGATGGTGCCGGAGTGGCCATGTTGCCGGGGTTTCATATCGCCGACCATATCCGTAGCGGCCGGCTGATACATGTTCTGCGCGGCTGGTCGCCGCCGGAACTCTGGCTGACGCTTTATTATCCGCCCTACCAGAAGCTCCCGCCCCGCATCGCGACTTTCTCGAAGTTTTTCGAGGACCAACTGCCCGCACATATGGTGATGCTGGATTAAATATGACGCCGGTGCATAAATTCATCACCGGCGGCGCATCCCTGATTTATGACAAGTGCCCAATCCCGGCGCTCGTGTTACGCAACAGCTTCTCCACCATGGCAAGCAGAGAATTGAGCGGCCGGTCATCGCGGTAAAAGGGAACGTCTGCGCGAATACGCCGGTAGAGGGCGTGGGTGCCGGGTGCCATGCCGGCTTCTCCAGGCTGCATGTCATAGGCCTGCGCCGCACACATGATCTCGATCGAAAGAATGGTTTCGAGATTGGCGATGATGGAAAGTGCCTTGTCGGCAGCCGGCGTGGCGTGAGTGAGAATATCCTCCTGCAAGGCAGAGGTAATGCCACCATCCAGACTGGCGGGCGCAGCCAGCCGCCGGTTTTCGGCAACCAGCGCCGCGGCCGTATACTGAATGATCATGAAACCGGAGCAGACACCGCTGCCTTCCGCCAGAAAAGCTGGCAGGCCGCTGACCAGCGGATTGACAAGGCGGTCGATCCGGCGCTCCGCAATGCTTGCCAGTTCTGCAGCCGCGACGGCCAGACCATCCATGGCAAGCCCCAATGCCGCGCCAACGGCATGGGCCTGTGAATGCACCTGCGGCATATCCGGCGAACCGGTAACGACCGGATTGTCCGTAACACTTGCCAGTTCGCGATTCACCACTTCGCCGATCTGCATGACGCTGTCGCGAATGGCGCCGTGGATTTGCGGAACGGCGCGAAGGCTGAGCGGATCTTGCGTGCGCGATCCCGCCGAGCGCGCCAAGAGGGGACTATCCGCCAACAGATGGCGGAGATTATTTCCAACGGTCTGAAGCCCCGGGGATGTGCGCAGAGCAAGGGGCGCTGCCGAGAATGGATCGGACTGCGCGCCCAGATTTTCATAACTCATCGCTGCGGCCGCATCCGCCCAGTCCAGCAGATTTTCCATTTGTGACAGCGCCAGGCAGGCAAGTCCGGTGGCGCAGGGCGTTCCGTTGACGAGACTCAGCCCCTCCTTGGCCAGAGGCACAAGTGGCAAGAGACCGACAGCTGCCAGCGCCTGCCCTCCGGAAAGCCTTTCGCCATCACGCACCGCCTCGCCTTCGCCGATCAATACCAGCCCGATCGCTGCGGCATGGGTGAGATATCCGACCGAACCACGTGAGGGAATGACGGGTAAAACATCCGCATTCAAAAGGGCCAGCAACGCCTCGACGGTTTCCACGCGGATGCCGGAAAAACCATGGGCAAAATTGACGATCTGCGCGGCCATGATGGCACGTGTCTGCTCCCGCCCCAGCGGTTCTCCAACCCCGCAGGAATGGCTGAGCAGGATGTTTCGCGACAGGGCCTGTTGTCGATCCCTGTCCACGATCACGTCGCACAGGGCACCGACACCGGTATTGATGCCGTAGCCGCGCACGCCTTTCGACACCAGCGCCTCGACAATGTCACGCGCCGCGGCGATACGCTTCCACGCGGCATCGGCAAGCTGCAGTCGTGCACCTTTTGCCACCATGGCGACATCCCGCCATGAGATGCCCTGATCGATGATGACGGTGTCAATCATGATGGGCGACCGCCGCACCCGTGCGGCGCTGCACGAAGCGGGCGACATAATCATTGGCGGGGCGATTGAGAATATCGTCCGGCGTTCCGACCTGCACCAGTTTCCCGTCCTTCAAAATCGCGATCTGCGCACCGATCCGCAACGCCTCATCAAGATCATGCGTGATGAAGACGATGGTTTTCGAGAGGTTCTTCTCCAGCTGCAGAAGCTGATCCTGCATATCGGCGCGGATCAGCGGATCGAGAGCGGAAAATGCCTCATCCATCAGGATAACGTCGGTATCGGCAGCGAGAGCCCGCGCAAGGCCGACACGCTGCTTCATGCCGCCGGAAAGCTGGTGGGGCATCTTGTTTTCATAGCCGGCGAGCCCGACGGTCTCGATCCATTGCATGCCGATCGGATTTGCTTCCGCCTTTGAAAGGCCGCGTACACGCTGGCCATAAACGACATTCTGCATAACCGTGCGGTGTGGCATGAGGCCGAAATTCTGAAACACCATGCTGACCCGACGATTGCGGAAGTCGCGCAGATCCTTGGCCCTCAGATCAAGCACATTGCTGCCGCCAACCAGGATTTCACCGCTCGTCGGTTCGATCAGGCGGTTGATATGGCGCACAAGCGTCGATTTTCCGGAGCCGGACAGCCCCATGATGACGAAGATGCGGCTGCCGGCAATGTCGAGGCTGACATCGTCGAGACCGACGCTGCAACCGGTCTTGGCCAATATTTCAGCCTTGTCGGCGCCGTCCTTCGTCATGGCGAGCGCGGCTTTCCAGTTGCCGCCGAAAATCTTGGAAACGTTACGGATTGCGATATCAGTCATCGCCGCGCTCCTTCCGGCTGGATTGGCCGAAGCCCTGCGTAATACGGTCGAGGACGATGGCGAGAATGACGATGCCCAGACCCGCCTCGAGGCCCTTTCCGACATCCAGTGTCTGAATCCCGTTCAGGACCTGTTCGCCCAGACCACGTGCACCGATCATCGAGGCGACCACCACCATGGAAAGAGCCATCATGATCGTCTGGTTCAGGCCAGCCATGATTGTGGGTGTGGCCAGCGGCAGTTCAACCCCGAACAGGATCTGCGACGGGCTGCTGCCAAAAGCGGTTGCCGCCTCCACCACTTCACGATCCACCTGGCGGATGCCCAGATCGGTCAGGCGGATCAGCGGTGGTACGGCATAGATGATGGTCGCGAGTACCGCCGGCACCTTGCCAAGGCCGAAAAGCATGATTGCCGGGATCAGATAAACGAAACTCGGCATCGTCTGCATGACGTCGAGGACAGGCAGCGTGATACGCCGCATGATCTGGCTCTTGGCGAGCCAGATGCCGACCGGGACACCGATGATGATGGAAATCAGGCTGGCGATGAGCATCAGCGCCAGCGTCTGCATTGTCAGGTCCCACAAGCCGAGAGCGCCGACGATGAGCAGCATGACCCCGACCATGAGAACAAGCGAAATCTTGCGCGCGGCAAACCATGCGAGCGCCAGAAAGGCAAGCAGGACCAGCCACCATGGCAGGCCGCGCAATATCCATTCCATGAACAGGATGACCTGCAGAATGGTTTGCGAAATTGCCTTGAAGACGAAGCCGTAATTGACGACCAGCGACTGGACGAAGTCGTTGATCGGGCCACGAATGGAAATATGAAGAGACTCAGGAAACATCGGGGGGCGTCCTCGCACTTGCCGTCTTCCGTCCCCGACGGTCACGGCTCTGACGGGAAAAGAAAAGCCGCATGCCAATCCAGCATGCGGCCCCGTGATTGCTACTTGATCGCGGCTTCGATACGGGTCTTGGCCTCCGGCGACACCCATGCGCCCCAGATGTCACCCTTGGTCTTCAGGAAGCGCGTTGCTGCGGCCACCGCATCGGCCTTTTCGTCAACCATATAAGCGAGGCTGGAATTGACCTCCTCAAGCGGGAAGGTCGCCTTGCCGAGGATTTCGATGATATCCGGCGCAACCTTGGCGAAGTCGCTGTTGACGCCATAAGCAACCTCAACCGCCGGGAAAGCGCATCCCGCCTCCCGCTTGCCATCGGCGCTTGTCAGGTCCTTCCAGCAGGCTTCGGTGTAGGCCGGCTCGGAAAGCTGCACGAGCTTGTATTTACCCATGATTGCGGTCGGGCTCCAGTAGTAGAACAGCAGCGGCTCGCCCTGAAGATAGGCGGCGCTGATCCCCGCATCCAGCGCCGTGCCCGTGCCCGGGCGGAAGTTCACGTAGGTCGAGTCGAGCTTGTAAGCCTGGAGCTTGGCGGTATTGACACCCTCACAGGTCCAGCCCGAAGGGCAATTGAGAAAACGTCCCTTGGACGGCTCTTCGGGATCCTGAAAAAGGGCAGCGATCTTCGGATCGGAAAGCTGCTCGACACTTTTCAGGTCGGGGGCCTTTGCCTCTATGCCCTTTGTCGCGTCGCCCTTGATCAGGTATTCAGGAACGAACCAGCCTTCGGAGGCGCCGACGAAGGTCTTGCCGACCGAGGTAACCTGTCCTGCGGCAGCGGCCTTGTTCCAGACGTCGGACCGGCCGATCCATTCCTCGGCGAAAATCTGAACGTCGTTATTGGCTGTGGCCTGTTCCAGCGTCACCGAATTGCCGGGAATGGAATCCACCTTGCAATCATATCCCTTTGACAGAATAGCCTTCATGACTTCGGTAACGAAGGCGCCGCTTTCCCAATCGATGCCGGCGAAAGTAACAGTCTTTCCCTCGCCGCAATAGCTGGCTGCATGGGCCGAGCCCAAGGGCAGCGCCGCAAACAGGGCCGTGGCGGCAAGCGCGAATTTAAATTTAGCATTCAACATCTTATTCCCCTTTTTGATTGATGGTTGGCATGTTGTCGGCACAAATTCATGCGGTGCCGGCGCAGGATCTCCCTGAAAATATGATGAAGGAATATCGACCTTTCGCCGGGTCAGCGGGACGGTTTGGAGCAGGTCCGAACAACACACCTATTCCCTGCCCGCAGCATCGGAGTTTTATGCCACAACGAAAGTAACTCCCCTTAAGTTCACTATACAACTTTGCTGAAACGGCTTTAATGTTAGAGAATGGCGGCAAGCCGGAAAGGCACTGGAAGAGCAACTGAAAAACCGACATCGTCCGAATCCTCAACGCTGCCGATCCAGCCTTCTTGCGCCGAAACCTATGTGTTCGCCTGCAAGGCATCAGAGCCGTAAACGGTTCACAGCCACGCATTCACAGCCCTTTCTCCCAATATCGGCGAGCCAGCCTGCATTTTCCTTTCGGAGCGGGTCGGCATGCAAACATCCTCACCTCGGCCACTTACGAGAAAAATGCGCCCGCAAAGATCGACTTTTCAATTCCCCATCGATGCTTCACAAGTTGTATATGTAACTTTGCATGGTTTTAGGAGACAAGCAAGTGCAAAGATGATATTTTGCATGCGTCCGAAATGCTGGTTATATTTTAGGCAATCTGCCGATTTTCAGGGAGTTTAAATGCCGTCCGTGATCGAAAGCGACCTCGCAACATCCAGCGAGTATCCTTCTCTGCCGCTCTATGAGCGTGTGAAAACGCAAATCAAGGCAAAGATCGCGAGCGGCGAATGGCCCCTCCACCACCGGGTCCCTTCCGAAAACGAAATGGTGGAGATGCTGGGCGTCAGCCGAATGACGGCAAACCGTGCCCTGCGGGAGCTTGCGACCGAAGGCGTCATCGTGCGCGTTCAGGGACGCGGTTCATTCGTCGCATCGAAAAAAAGAAGCGCCGGCATGATGGGTGTCCGAAACATCGCCGACGAGATCAAGGAAAGGGGCTCTTCCCACCAGGCCAGCCTGATCCTGGCGCAGACCGAAGTATGCGGTCCCGATCTTGCCTCGGCGCTGGAGATCGACGTTGGTGCGAAAATCTTCCATTCGATCATCGTTCATCACGAAGACGACGTTCCGATCCAGCTGGAAGATCGTTTCGTGAATGCCGCGGTCGCTCCAGACTATCTGCGGCAGGATTTCAGCTCCATGACCCCGAATGCCTATTTGACGGCATTGGCGCCGATTTCCCGGACCGAACAGTTTATAGAAGCCGCAGCGCCCCAACCATGGGAGTGCAAATTGCTGGCGATCGGCCGACACGAACCCTGCCTGCAGGTTCGGCGGCGAACGTGGTCTTCCAGCCGTGCGGTAACATCGGTACGGCTATTATACCCCGGAAGCCGCTATCGACTCGAAAGTCAGGAATAAGAGCTCCCTATATGGCCATCGACCAAGGGATCACGATCCTGCGTCTTCATCCAAATGTGCACCATCACATCAAACCGCGCTGCGAGGAAATGGGCAAGCCGCTGATTATATAACATTTTCTGAGAATTTATCTATTTTCGCATCCGCGAATTCCATGGAATTTACGGTTGCACTTTATACTGTATCTCATCCTGTAGTTTTCTAGGCTCCGCCGTTAAGGATTTGTTAACCAAATCGAAGCGAGTATTAGATTATTCTAATTACCCGCTATTGGGGTGATCCTGCGTTGTGACCGAGGAAATCAGCAGCGCAGCCGCTTGGGGAGAGAGCATGAAGTTCGCAACATCAGGCTACCTATTATCACTTGCGGCGTGCGTCCTTGCGCCGTCATCAGGCATGGCGCAGGTCGCCACTTCAAACTTCACGGTACAAATCACCATTCAGGCGGCATGCCAGATCAACTCGGCCGGCAATCTGAACTTCGGAACCAATGGTGTCATCAGCAGCAATATCGACGCGACCAGTCAGGTCGTCGTTCAATGCACCTCCAGCACACCCTTCAGCCTTGGACTGAGCGCCGGCGCCGGTTCAGGCGCCACTGTCGCCAACCGTCTGATGACCTCCCCGGCGGGTGCCACCATTGCATACTCGCTCTATACGACTGCGGCACATACCACGGTTTGGGGCAACACCGTGGGGACGGATCGCCAGACAGGAACGGGAACCGGAGCGCCGCAAACATTCACGGTCTATGGGCGCGTACCTGCCCAGACGACACCCGCGGTCGGCGTCTATACCGATACGGTGACGGCCACGCTCAATTACTGATCGCCATAGGGAGGATCGCGCATGCGTCTTTTTACCTTAGCGGCTGCGTTTATTGCCGGTTTGAGTGTCTCACCTTCACACGCCGCATCTCTGCGGGTTTCACCAGTCATTCTGGATTTAAGGGCACCGGCAGCGGCATCCAGCCTGCGCATATGGAATGATGCGAAAACGCCCATCAACGTTCAGGTCAGGATATTTCGCTGGACCCAGCAAAACGGCTCAGACGTCTATACTGCGGCAGAGGACGTCGTCGCCAGCCCGCCGATGACGCAGCTGAAACCGGGCGCCGAGAACCTTATCCGTATCGTCCGGCTTTCCAAAACACCCATCAGGGCGGAAGAGAGCTATCGCGTCATTGTGGACGAATTGCCCTCTGGGGGAAGACCCCAGTCCGGCACGGTCAATCTGGTCGTTCGCCACTCCATACCTGTTTTCTTTTCGCCCGCTTCCACAGGCGATGCCGAGCCGGTCTGGTCTATAACGCGGCAGGGCAAAGGTTACAGGGTATCCGTTTCCAACAATGGTCAGAAACGGATACGGATCGCCAACCTGAAAGTTCTGGGCGGCAACGGGCAAGCGATTGCCCAGCAGCAGGGTCTGGTGGGCTATGTGCTCGGCAAATCCGGTGCAAGCTTTCTTGTTCCGGCAACCGGCGGCAAAAAAGCTGGTGGCACACTGAAGATTTCGGCTGAGAGCGAAGGCGGCCCCGTCAATGCGACGGCGCGCGTCAACGGCGGCTGACCTTGCCGTTTTGACGATTGCAGGTTTGACGATCTTTTCATCGAGCAGTTTATCCGTGGCGCAGGATTTGCCCCCTGCGACGCAGCCCACTTCTTTTGCCGCAAAAGAAGCAGGGCAATTGCAGCTCGAAGTCTACATCAATGATGTTTCAACGGAACTGATCGCCACATTTCGTCAAAACGACGCCGGGTCGCTTCTTATCGAACCGGAGCAGCTGAAGAACATCGGGATTTCGCCGGTTGAAAGCGCTGCAGGCGATGATGGCTGGATCGATGTCTCCAGGCTGCCGGATGTGGTGACGCGTTATGATGAAAGCACGCAGTCGGTCCATTTCGCCCTGCCCACGGCGGCACGGGCAAGCAAGGTCATCGACGCATCCGGCAGGAGCGATGAGCAGGAAGACGAGGACGTGCAGGACAAGGCCACAAGCGATTTTGGAGGTCTGGTGAACTACACGATCTACGGCTCGTCCGGTGGCAACAAATGGTCGGATCTGACCGATTTCAACGGTGTCTCCGCCCTTTTGGAAAGCCGTGTGTTCGGCCCGCTCGGCGTGCTGTCTTCGTCTCAGGTCTTGAGCACATCCCGCCTGTCGCAATTCGACACCCAGCGCCTCGACACCACCTGGAGCTACTCCGATGAGGACAGCCTGACGACATACCGGGCCGGAGACCTGATCACCGGGGGGTTGAGCTGGACACGTCCGACGCGGCTGGGCGGCGTGCAGATCCGCCGAAACTTCGATCTGCGGCCGGATATCGTCACCATGCCGATGCCTGAATTTGCAGGCTCCGCAGCGGTGCCCTCCACCGTCGATGTCTATGTCAACAATATCCGCCGCCTGTCGCAGGAGGTTCCCGAGGGGCCATTCTCCATCACCAATCTGCCGGTCATCAGCGGTGCGGGCAATGCAAGGCTGGTGGTGCGGGATGCGCTGGGGCGCGAAACCGTGTCCGAAACGCCTTTTTATACCTCGCCGGATTTGCTCGCGCAGGGTCTCATCGATTTTTCGGCCGAGCTTGGCTTTGCCCGGCGCAATTACGGCACCTCGTCTTTCGATTATGATGACAGGCCTCTCGGCTCTGCAACGGTGCGCTATGGATTGTCGGACGGGTTGACATTGGAGGGCCATGCGGAAGGCGGTGAGGATTTCTACAATATCGGTTTCGGCGGCGTCTTCACGCTTGGAGCCCATGGGCTGGCGGCGATTTCGGGCGCATCGAGCCGTTTTAATGCGGAAAGCGGTTATCAGCTTTCTGCAAATGTCGAAGCCGAATTGCTCGGAATACGGTTGAACGCCCGCTCGCAACGGACATTCGGCGACTATAACGATATGGCATCCGTTTCCGCTGATACATCGAAAGTCCGCACGATAGCCGGCCTGCTCAGCGCGCGGCCGCCGCGCGCGCTCGACCAGATTTCCGTTTCTACGCAACTTGGTTTCGATGAGACGAGCCTTAACTTCTCCTACACACAGCTGGAAACTTTCGATGAAAGAAAATCCCGGCTGCTTGGCCTTTCCGCCACGCGGCCCTTTGGCGAAAACGGCAATATCTTCGTCACCGCTTATAAGGACCTAGAGGACAGCAATTCCTACGGCATCTATGCCGGTCTCTCCTGGTCGTTCGGCGGTGGCGTCTCCGGTTCGGCCGGCATGTCCTCCGATGCGGACGGATATTCTCTGACGGCCGAAGTCGGAAAATCCGAAGAACAGGCGGAGGGAAGTTATGGCTGGCGCCTGCGCGGTTCGATGGGCGGCAACGATATCGCCTCCGCCTCCGGCAGTTATCGCGGCAGCGTCGCACGTGTGTCGGCCGGCGTCGATCAATTCAACCGCACGACACAGGCCTATGCCCAGATCGACGGATCGATAGCGCTGGCCGGCGGCGATGTCTTTATTGGAAACCGGATCGATGACGCCTTCGCCGTCGTGGATGCGGGCGCGCCCGGCGTCGATATTCTGCTGGAGAACCGCCCCATCGGCCAGACGAACCGACGCGGAAAGATATTGCTTCCGAACCTGCGGTCCTATGACGTCAACAACATTACGCTGGACCCCAGCAATCTTCCCGTCGATGCCCGCATCGACACAACGAAACAAACCGTCACGCCGACAGAGCGCGCCGGAGCAGTCGTCAACTTCAAGGTGGAAACCGAGGGGCAGGTGGCGCTGGTAACGCTGAAGGATGAAAGCGGCCAGTTTATCGAAACCGGGTCGACCGGCAAGATAGACGGTGAGCGTGACTTCATCGTCGGTTATGACGGACAGGCCTATCTTGATAATATCGGCGAAACACATCGGCTTGCCATCACGCAACCCACGAAGGGAGAGTGCGAAGCGCAGATTACCGTGTCCCCTGCCGCCAAGACACGCGCCACCCTTGAAGCCATATGCAGGAGCGTTCAATGAAGGTTCTGACCCGCGCTGCCCTTGCCATCACCACTTTCCTGTTTGGGACACCGGTTCTGGCGCAAAGCTGCAGCTTCAGCATGTCGGACATGAGTTTTGGCTTCGTCAACCTTACAAGCGGCAGCGCAGTGGATACCACCGCAACATTGTCGGTCACCTGCTCCAACCCTTTGTCACTGGCGCTTTCCGTCCGCATCTGCCCCAACATCAACGCCGGTAGCGGTGGACAATCGGGCGGTATCCGACGGATGCTGCAAGGCAGTAACATCCTCAATTATCAGCTATATCAGAACTCCGGACGCACAACGCTCTGGGGATCGGTCACCCAGCCCGCACTTGGATCACCTCCGCCTATCGATATGGCGCTGCCCCTCCTCCTCAACAGCACGAGCCGTACCGTTTATGGCAGGATCACCGCCGGTCAGGCCGCTGCCGCGCGCGGCCCCTACCTCTCCAGCTTTGCCGGCGCCGAGACCAGTTTTACCTATACGTCATTCCTTTTATTGGCCCCGAACTGCTCCGACGTAACCCAGAACCCGACACAGGTGCCATTCAACGTTACGGCTGCGGTATCGCCGACCTGCATCGTCTCGGCGCAAAACATCAATTTCGGCAGTCACGGCGTTCTCAACACCGCAGTCGATGCCACGGGAGCCATCGCTCTTACCTGTACCAGCAACCTGAATTACAGCGTCGCCCTCAATGGCGGCCTGAGCAACAGCCCGCCGGCTTCGCGCCAGATGGTGCTGGCGGGCGGATCAATAACCTACGGGCTCTATCGCGACGTCAACCGCACGAATGTCTGGGGAAGTGCGGCTGGCCAAATCGCCACCGGCACCGGAACCGGTAGCCTGCAGACACTGACCGTCTATGGACGTGTACCGGCGCAGAATACACCGGCACCGGGTGTTTACAGCGATACGGTTGTTGTGACGGTCAGTTACTGAGCGATGTGCCGCCCCGTTTACCCATGCAGCGCTGCGGTAAGCTAGGCCGCAGTGCGGTCCTTGCAGTCGCATGCATCACCTGCCCCAATGCCGCGATCAACGAAATCGACGCCCAGCGTCGCTGCCCATCCCATACCAACGCTGCCCCACGCGCTGAAGTCGAGCGCCGGGCCGCGTTTCCGAAAAGGAGGAAGTGATCACGATGCAAGCAGTTACAGGCCGGGCATACCCGCCAATTTAAGTTCCGGCTTCAGACCGCGGAAACGCGAGGCTCGCCATCAAGCCACCTTCCGCAGCCTCCTCCAGGTGAACAAATCCACCATGGGCCGCCATGATCTGGCTAACGATGGCCAGCCCCATACCTGTTCCCTCGCATGTACTACCATTGCCACGTACAAACGGCCGCAGCATTTTCTGACGCTCCATTGCCGGAATACCTGGACCATTGTCTGAAACCCGCAGTGTACACGAGGGGAGTACATCGACCGTGAGTATCTCTGTTCCTTGTGCGTGGCGCATGGCGTTGATAATCAGATTGTCTAGCGCGACACGTATTGCCGGCTCGGAGCCGGAAATCATGACCCGTTCTTCTGGCGCGTTGAACTCAATTTCCATTCCGTGCTTCATGGCGGACGGAACATGATCCGCAACGATAGCGCGCGCCAAAGTCGTAAGATCCAAGACCGAAAATGTAAGGGACTGGCCGGATAAACGGGCTAGTTGCAGCGATGTCGTTACAATTGATGCCAGGCGTGTTACATCGCGAACCAGCACCTCCCGCACTTCAGAATCTTGAACTAAATCAAGTTTGATGCGTAATTTGGTCAAGGGCGTTCTCAACTCGTGAGACGCACTGGCGAGGAAGTTTCGCTGCGCTTCAAATGCATTATCGATCCGCGAAAGCGCAGTGTTGAACGCGGCAACCATTGGCTTCAACTCTTTCGGGGTGTCGTGGTCAGATAGTCTGCGACCATTGGGAAGGCCGTCAATATCTTCTGCGGAGCTAACGACCCTTCTTACTGGGGCAGCGATTGTGCGACGCATCGTTATGAAAGCGATAGCAGCTGTCGTGATGAGAACGGCACCAAGTAAATGGTACAATCCCTGCGGCCAAACCAACCAGAGCGCGCAAATTAGCATTTGAGTATCAGAAAGAGAAACTCCACCGACAGAGACAGTTACACTTGAATCGCTCTCATCAACTCTCTTCGCCCCGATATAATCCCTACCGCCAACCATGTAGCTGAATTCATATGTAAGCATTTGAGATGGGGCAGCGTCGAGGATCAACTTGGCTGAAGGCGGAACCGTACCATGCTTGGCAGTCTTGATACCGTCATCGACGACGTACCAAAATTCTGGCTGACCTTTAGCCAATTCAATCGTCTTTGCGGGCACATATGCTGAATTTGGTGAGCCGCTTCTGGTGTCCTTCGTTTCCTCGATTAGGAATCTGCCTACAATATCCACAGCGATACGCTGGCGGCTATCGTTATCAGTCAGTAGAAATACTATGAGCGTCACAACGGTGCTTATCACCATGATGAGCGCCATGCCGAGTATAAGCACGCCGGCGACCGGCAAAGCTATTGATCGCGTTCGGTTCATTGTTCGTGCGCCAACATGTAGCCGATGCCGCGAATTGTCTGGATCGTGATGTTGCAGTTTGCTTCACGCAGTCGCTTGCGCAATCGGGACACATGGGAATCCAGCGCGTTGGATTCCAGCTCGTCGCCGATATTGTAGACGGAAGCCTCCAGATTATCGCGTTGCACGACGCGGCCTGCACGCCGGATAAGTGCTTCGAGGATAGCGAGTTCACGTCTTGGGATGGCCAGCACATTCTCATTAATCATCGCGGAGCGATTTATGAGATCGAATGACAGATTGCCAAACTGTGCGCAGCCTGTCTCATCCAGATTATAGCGACGCAGGACAGCTCGCGCCCGAGCAACAAGCTCGATTGGTTCAAAAGGCTTTCCAACATACTCATCGGCCCCTCTGTCGAGCGCACATACGATATCGGTCGGATCGTCTAAAGCTGTCAATATAAGTGTCGCCGGCCTTGGCCGGAGTTGTCGCAGTGTAGGCAAAAGAGACAGACCATCACCGTCTGGAAGGTTACGGTCTATGAGGACAAGATCAAACTTGAATGTAAGTAGTGCGGCTTCCGCATCTGCTACCGTATCAAATGTATCTGCAACTCCAATGGATTCTTCCATCATCGCTTTCAGTGACGAAGCCAGCTCACGATCATCTTCAACGATTAGAATACGCATGGATCACCACTTTTTTACTATGGTTGACTTGGATGATCGGAAACGCCCATCGTGAAAGGTGGCTCCGTTCCTACGATGAACCTCTTTTGGACAGCCTGGGCATGGCGGTGTTCGCCAAAGCCTCGAAGGACCGCCACCTAGTCATAGTCATACATTGGAGAATCATAACCGCGCCTAAAACGATATTCACGTGACATATCGAGCCGCTGCAGGCAATTGGCGTAGGCATCGGTACCGCGAACAAATCCATACCCCGAGCAACGATTTTCCTGCTCGACGGTTTCGCAGCCGGCAATTACAGTCAACAGACAAAGAATAATGAGAATTCGCATTGAATGCCTTCTTTCTTTTTTAATTGAGCGAAAATAATTCCACAGTATCTTCACAACATTACATGCTACATCGCCTTGTTGCTTAACACTCACCAATGGGGCGCACCCATTTTTCCTATGAAGATAGCTGCATCTGGAGAGTTCCTAGGGAGCGTGGCACCTTTGGCTGCCCGCGATATGGTGTTTCCTCTTGAGTTGGGGAGGGTTTGGGGGTTGCACGTTGTGACAACATTGCAGCCCCAAATTCACCCACGGAATCTGCCGAGAGATTTGATTGTGCTCTTTTCCGTCTCATTGCTCTGATCACACCAATTCGGCTGTGATGCTCCGCACGCGCGCCCTTCCTTGCTGAATTTGTTCGTAAATGGATGCAGACGGATGCCCCTCTGCGTTTCACTCAATGAACTGCCCGTTTCTGTCAGCTATTTGCTCGACGCAAACGAGCAAATCGCACGGACGGCTTTCGTCTCGAAAACTCTCACGACGTGCTCACAGGCCTATTTCCCGATCAGCCAACTCGTCGGTCAGGCGGTGTAGCTGGCGCTCTACGCCTGGTTGGTTTTCGGCAAACGACTGGCAATGATGCTGGCATCCAACGCCTCATAGCCGTTGAGATCGATCACCCATCTGCTTGATGAGAACAGCGCCGCCGCCGTGCATGGATTCCGGCATGATCAGGAGTTCGCTGATAGCAAAAAAAGTCCGATCACGACGATGGCGAACTGGACGCCATCGACTAGATTGGGTGAGCCGAAGGTAAAACGATAGACGCCGGATTTGGCATCAATACCGATCGTCAAGATCCGAGCTAGATTGCCAGCGTGGCTTTTACAGCGCCTTGATCAGCCATTGCGCCAATTCCGCATCATCTTCGACCAAAAGGATTTTCAACCGCACTTCCCCGCGCCCGAGCAACCCCGCTGGGCAGTTGCAACATCATTCCTTTAGCAAGGGCTCAGCCAAGTTCACTGCCCTTGCTAAGGACGCGTGGGCATTTTCCGCCCGCATTTCAGCCGGGTTCGTATTGCTGCTCGAAGTTCCATCTATTCGCGTTCTTACAAAAGATGCACCGCCAGAATGCGGATTTTCTTCGGAACAATCTCTGGATGGTGAAGTTACCCTTCTTCAGGAGGAGGACAATCCATGACCACCAAAGCCATTTTTGCGGGCGCATTCAGTGCCCTCTCGATGTTTTTTTCCACCGCGGCACTGGCGCAGACCGACCTGACGATGTGGTATCACGGCGCGGGCAATGTAGAAGAACGCAAGATATTGGCCGGCATCATCGAGGATTTCAATTCGTCTCAGTCAGACTGGCGGGTCTCGCTTCAGGAGTTCCCGCAGAGTGCCTATAACGAGTCCGTCACCGCCGCAGCACTTTCCAACAAGCTGCCCGACATTCTGGATGTCGATGGGCCGAACATGCCGAACTGGGCGTGGTCGGGTTATTTGCAGCCACTGCAGATCGATGAGGCAAAGCTTGCAAATTTCCTGCCAGGTGCGGTGGGCAAGTGGGGAGACAAGCTCTATTCCGTCGGCCTGTGGGATGCAGCCGTCGCCATATTCGCCCGCAAATCGGTTCTCGATGAAAACGGCATTCGCATTCCAACACTGGAAAAGGCATGGACCGGCGAGGAGTTCGATGCGGCGCTCGAGAAGCTCGCGGCCAGCGGCAAGTTCGAATATGCGATCGACCTTGGCATGGCCGACAAAACCGAATGGTACAGCTATGCCTTCAGCCCGTTTCTGGAGAGCTTCGGCGGCAGCCTGATCGACAAGAAAAATTATCAAACCGCCGAGAACTTCCTCAACGGAGACAGTGCCGTCAAGTTCGGAGAATGGTGGCAGTCTCTGTTCGAGAAGAAGCTGGCACCCGGAACGTCACAATCACCTGCCGACCATGAAACCGGCTTTCTGGAAGGTCGTCACGCCTTGCAATGGATGGGCAACTGGGTTGCGGTGAAGGCGCTTGAGAAATATGGCGACGACCTGCTGTTTCTGCCGGCGCCTGATTTCGGGCAGGGTCCGAAGATCGGCGCCGGATCCTGGCAGTTTGGTGTGTCGGCCACCAGCAAACATCCGGAAGGCGCGTCCGCCTTCATCGAATTCGCCATACAGGACAAATATCTCGCGCAGTTCTCCGATGCGATCGGCCTCATCCCGGCCACCTCCTCGGCGGCCCAGATGACGAAGAATTACAAGCAGGGCGGCCCGCTCGAAATTTTCTTCGATCTGTCCAAGCGCCAGGGAACGTTGCGTCCGGTCACTCCGGCTTACGCCTTCATCTCGCCGGTCTTTTCCAAGGCGCTTTCCGATATCGTCAACGGCGCGGATGTTGCCGATACGCTGGACAACGCAACGGATGAGATAAACAACAACATTGAGCGCAATTCGGGTTACCAACCCAAATAGGGGTCGTGACCGATGGCGTTCTTTTCTTCAAAGGGGAAACTCACCCGAGACGGCTTCACGGGCTGGATCATGGCTGCACCGGCGATGACGCTGATCGGGCTGTTCCTGATCACGCCCTTCCTGCTGGGGCTCGGGTTTTCCTTCACCAACCAGCGGCTGACATCTCCCAATCCGACCGAGTTTGTCGGCGTTGAAAATTACACCCGGCTGCTGGGTATCGGCGTGCTGACGCTCGAACCTGAAAGGGAGGCGGACGGCGGCATCAGCCGGAATGCCGATGGCGCCATCTCCTATCCGAGAATTCGCAATTTCACCCGCAACAACCCTGATTATCCCCACCTGGAAGGAATGCGGGAATATAAGAGCTTCACCTGGGGCGAGGACCAGATCGTCATTCTGGCAAGTGATGTCGTATTCCTGACAGCTCTCGTGAACACGCTTTCCTTCGTGGTCGTCGTCGCGCCGGTTCAGGCTGCGCTGGCGTTGTTTCTTGCCCTGTTGGTGAACCAGAAAATCCCCGGCGTCACGATTTTCCGCGCAATCTACTTCATGCCTGTCGTGCTGTCGGTGGTGGTGGTGGCGCTGCTCTGGCGATTTATCTATGCGGCCGATAACGGGCTCCTGAACAGTCTCTTGAGTTACATGAGCTTCGGGCTCTTCCAGCCTGTCGACTGGCTGGGCAGAACTGATACCGCCTTATGGGCCATTCTGGTGATGTCGGTCTGGCAGGGCGTTGGGTTCCACATGGTCATATGGCTCTCCGGTCTGCAAACCATCTCTCCGGATCTCTACGAGGCAGCCGACATTGAAGGAGCGAGCCGCTGGCAGAGGTTCAGCATGATAACCTGGCCGCTGCTGCGCAACACAGCCGTGCTGATTATCATCGTCATCACCATGCAGGCTTTTGCGCTTTTCGCGCAGATCGATGTGATGACCAAAGGCGGACCTCGCGACTCTACACAGAGCATCGTCTATCAGGCGGTTGAGCGAGGATACCGCCAGCAGGACATCGCAGCAGGTTCCGCAATCTCGGTCGTCCTGTTCCTGCTCGTTCTGTGCATTTCCTTGACCCAGCGGTACATGACAAGGGAGAAGCAATGATGCAGGCCGGACAACGCAAAAGCCTCGCTTTTCTCATCGGCAACTATGTGCTCATGCTCGCCTTCGCGGCGATCTTCATTTTACCGCTGTTGTTCATGGGGTTCTCGTCGCTGAAACCAAACGACCAATTGCTGAGTGACGCCACGTCGATAAGAGCCTTCCTGCCGGTGGGACATCTCTCGCTTGAAAACTACACGGCAGCTTTCGCCCGGGCGCCGATTGCAACCTTCATATTCAATTCGGTTCTGGTCACGGGCGTTACCGTGTTTCTCGCCCTGCTTTTTGGCTCGCTTGCCGCCTTCGCCTTCACCTTTTTAAACTGGCGCGGGAAGGATGTTTTATTTTCGATCATCCTCGCCACGCTCATCATTCCCTTTGAAACAATTGCCGTGCCGCTGCTGCTGGAAGTCAACAATCTGCCATGGATTGGCAGCGGTGGGTTTACCTGGGGGTGGCTCAACTCCTGGCATGTGCAGATCATTCCGTGGATCGCAGACGGGCTGACGATTTTCCTCTTCGTGCAATATTTCAAGGATCTGCCGAAGGAATTGCTGGAAGCGGCGCGCATCGACGGCGCCAGCTGGCTACGAATTTATGCCCAGGTTGTTATGCCGCTCAGCGGCCCGGTCATCGCAACGGCTGCGATCCTGAAGTTTCTCGTCATGTACAGCCAGCAATACCTATGGCCGCTTCTCGTGACCCAGTCCGAGGCATACAGACCCGTAATGGTGGGGCTGCAATATTTCTTCCAGCTCAACACGCCATGGGGTGAAGTCATGGCCTATCTCACGATCATCACCCTACCGGTGCTGATCTTCTATCTCTGCCTGCAGAGGCTGTTCATCTCCAGTATCGCGGCAAGCGGAATAAAGGGATAGGGCATCGACCAGATTTCGACGTGAACCGCTCGGCCGCCGGAGGGCCATTCGCTGTGGGACAACGTGGCGCAGGATGGCTTCAGCCGAAGTGTTTTATAAGAAACCGTCGGGTCTAGCGCGGACATGTCAACTTAAGTGAAACTTGTGGTTTCTACATCAACTCACAATTTATTGTGGTTGCACTCCGGAGCAATTTGGCCTTGTTTGTGGACTCAAAATATTCACGGGGAAAGAAAACAATGTCGATAAAAACAACAGCTCGCACCACTCTGCTGGTAGGATCATTACTGATTGGCGCCAGTTCCGCGCTTGCAGAAACAGTTCTGCATCGTGGCAATGCCGGCGAACCGCAGACGCTCGATCAGGCACAGACCTCCATCAACATCGAAGCCTTTATCCTGAAAGACCTTTATGAAGGTCTCACCATTTACGATGCCGCCGGCAAGATCGTTCCCGGTACGGCGGAAAGCTGGACGCTGTCTGAGGATGGCACCGTCTACACGTTCAAACTGCGTGCGGATGCGAAGTGGTCGGATGGCACCCCGGTAACGGCCGGAGATTTTGTTTTCTCCTACCAGCGCGTCGAAGATCCGAAGACCGCCGCAAAATATGCAAATATTCTTTACCCGATCAAAAACGCCGAAAAGATCAACAAGGGCGAGGTTCCGGTTGAGCAGCTTGGCGTCAAGGCGGTGGATGACAAGACCCTTGAGATCACACTCGAGCGCCCGACACCATTCTTCCTTGAACTCCTTTCTCACCAGGCGGCTTTGCCAATTTCGAAGGCAAGCTACGAAAAGAACGGCACCGACTTCGTAAAGCCCGGTGTCATGGTCTCGAATGGTGCTTACAAGCTCGAAGCGCATGTTCCAAACGACAGCTTGACGGTCGTCAAGAACACCAGTTTCTGGGATGCGTCCAACACCAAGATCGACAAGGTCATCTTCTACCCGATCGATGACCAGGCCGCATCCGTTCGTCGTTTCGAAGCAAAGGAAATGGACCTCGCCTATAACTTTTCCGCGGATCAGATCGACCGTCTGCGCAAGGCCTATGGCGAACAGGTTCACGTTTCGCCGACGCTTGCCACCTATTACTACACCTTCGATACCCGCGAAGCGCCTTATAACGATGTCCGTGTCCGCCAGGCGCTCTCCATGGCAGTGGATCGCGATTTCCTCGCCAAGGAAATCTATAGCGGTTCTCAGATTCCGGCCTACTCCATGGTTCCTCCGGGCATGGATTCCTACAAAGAGCCGGCAAAGGCCGACTTCGCCACGCTGTCGCAGCTTGACCGTGAAGACGAAGCCCTCAAGCTCATGAAGGAGGCTGGTTACGGTGAAGGCGGCAAGCCGCTTTCCATCGAAATCCGTTACAATACCAACCCGAACCATGAACGCGTTGCGACGGCTATCGCTGATATGTGGAAGAACACCTTCGGCGCAAAGGTGTCGCTGGTGAACCTCGACGTCGCCTCGCATTATGGCTACCTTCAGGAAGGCGGCAAATTCAACGTGGCGCGTGCCGGATGGGTTGCCGACTATGCCGATGCCGAAAACTTCCTGGCGCTTTCGGTATCCTCCAACAAGACCTTCAACTATTCCAAGTTCAACAACGCCGAATATGACGCGCTGATGCAGAAGTCCTACGACGAGAAGGATCCTGCCGCTCGCTCCAAGCTGCTGCATGAGGCAGAAACCATCCTCATGAAGGAACAGCCGGTTGTTCCGCTTCTGACGCAGGCCGATCTCTGGCTGGTTTCCAACCGCGTCAAGGGTTGGGTCGACAATGCTGCCAACGCACACCTCAGCCGCTTCCTGAGCGTTTCCGAATAAGCAGCGTCGGCACGGTGGCTGACACCACCGTGCCATGCCGGAGCCCGAAAAAGCATGATCTCGTTTATCCTGCGCCGTTTGGCGAGTGCGGTGCCGACTTTGTTTATCGTCGTCACGATTTCGTTTTTCCTGATGCGTTTCGCACCGGGCGGACCGTTCAATCTTGAACGTCCCCTGCCGCCGCAGACGATGGAAAACCTGATGAGAACCTATCATCTGGATGAGCCGTTGTGGCGCCAGTATCTCATCTATCTCGGCAATGCCGTCACCGGCGATTTCGGTCCGAGCTACGTCTACAAGGACAATACCGTCGCGCAATTGATCGGCAAAGGTCTGCCTTATTCGCTGGAACTCGGCAGCTATGCTCTTTTGCTGGCGCTTGTGGGTGGCGTTCTCGCCGGCACTCTGGCCGCGCTAAGGCAGAATAGTGCCTTCGATTTTTCGATCATGTCAATTTCGACGGTTGGCGTTACAGTGCCGAACTTCGTTGTCGCACCTGTTCTCACGCTTGTCTTTGCCGTCATACTCGGGCTTCTGCCCGCCGGCAGCTGGGGCGATGGATCGCTGCGATATCTCATCCTCCCGATGATCGCGCTCGCTTTACCGCAGCTTGCGGTTATCGCGCGTTTGACACGCGGTGCGATGATCGAGGCTTTGCGGATGGACCACATTCGCACCGCCAAGGCTTATGGCCTTCCAGCGCGCAACGTGGTGGTATTCCACGCCATGCGCGCGGCGATGCTTCCGGTCGTTTCCTATCTGGCTCCCTGCGCCGCAGCGCTGTTGACGGGTTCGGCGGTCATTGAGACGATTTTCACTATTCCGGGTGTCGGCCGCTACTTCGTTCTTGGCGCGATCAATCGTGACTATACTCTGGTGATGGGAACCGTCGTTCTCGTCGCCATTTTTGTCATCCTGTTCAATCTCGTGGTCGATATTCTCTACGGCCTGCTCGATCCGAGGGTCAGACATGACTGATATCCCCGGCAATATTGCCCATCAACCATTGGTAAAAAGCCGAAGCCTGTTCCAGCTTGCAGCCCTGCGTTTCAGACGAAACAAGGCCGCCATGGCAGGTTCCGTCATGCTGCTGCTGATCACGCTTTTCTCATTCATCGGCCCGCATTTCCTCACACACACCTATGATCAGGTGTTTTCGTCCTATGTCTCCGTCCCGCCAAGCCTTGAGCCGCGCCCGGATGTGAACAACCTGCAAGGCGTGATGGAAGGCGTTGCCAACCGGGCGCGCGTCGAGCTGAAGGAATTTTCAGTCGAAGGACAGACCTTCACGGCAACCGTCACCTCCACCAGTCCGATTGACCCGCGCACGACACGGTATTTCGACCGCGCCAACGAATTCGAAAACACAAAGGTCGTCGCCACCGAAGATGAAGGCCGAACGCTGAAGCTGGAAGGCGACGTCAATCGCGAATACTTCTTTTTCGGCACCGATTCCAACGGTCGCGACATGCTGGCGCGCGTGATGCTGGGTGGGCAAATCTCGATCGCCGTCGGCGTTCTGGCCAGCCTCGTTTCGCTCGGCATCGGCGTTCTTTACGGCGCAACCGCGGGGTATATAGGCGGGCGTGTCGACAATGTGATGATGCGTTTCGTGGAAATCCTCTATTCGCTGCCCTTCGTCTTTCTGGTGGTCGTCCTAGTGGTCTTTTTCGGCCGCAGCTTCATCCTGATCTTCCTGGTCATCGGTGCCGTGGAATGGCTGGATATGGCGCGTATCGTCCGTGGCCAGACGCTTGCCTTGAAACGGCGGGAGTTTGTGGGCGCCGCACAGGCTTTGGGTTTGAGCGACTGGCAGATCATCCGCCGCCATATCATTCCCAATACGATCGGGCCCGTCGTCGTGTTCGTCACGGTCGTCGTGCCCAAGGTCATTCTTCTGGAAAGCTTCCTCTCTTTCCTCGGCCTTGGTGTGCAGGCGCCGCTGACAAGCTGGGGGGCGCTGATTTCCGAAGGCGCAAACAATATCCAGTCAGCCCCGTGGCTCCTGATATTCCCGGCGATCTTCTTCGTTCTGACCCTGTTTTCGCTGAATTTCGTGGGTGACGGGTTGCGTGATGCACTCGATCCCAAGGATCGTTGACATGAATACGACATCTGAAACCATCCTCACCGTCCGCAATCTCAAGGTCGACTTCACCACGCCTGACGGCACGGTGAGTGCCGTCAAGGGCATCGATCTCGACGTCAAACAGGGGGAAACGCTTGCCGTCGTCGGAGAATCCGGTTCCGGCAAAAGCCAGACCATGATGGGCATCATGGGGCTGCTTGCATCCAACGGCATTATCGAGGGTTCGGCAAAATATCGTGGACGCGAGTTGATCGGCCTGCCGGTCAGCGAGCTGAACAATATCCGAGGTGCGAAAATCACCATGATTTTCCAGGAGCCGATGACCTCGCTTGATCCTCTCTACAGGATCGGCGCGCAAATCGCCGAACCGATCGTTCACCACAGGGGTGGCAGCAAAAAGGAGGCGCGTGCCCGCGTTCTCGAGCTCCTGAAGCTTGTAGGAATTCCTGACCCGGAGCGGCGTATAGACAGCTACCCGCATGAACTTTCCGGTGGTCAGCGCCAGCGCGCCATGATTGCCATGGCTCTCGCAAACGAGCCGGACATTTTGATTGCGGATGAACCGACCACTGCGCTTGACGTGACGATCCAGGCACAGATCCTCGATCTTCTGAAATCATTGCAGAAACGCTTCGGCATGGCCGTCGTCCTGATAACGCATGATCTCGGTGTTGTGCGCCATTTCGCCGATCGCGTCGCGGTTATGCGCCGCGGGGAAATCGTCGAATCCGGCACGACGGAAGATATCTTCGATCGCCCGCAGGCTGACTACACCCGGATGCTTCTCGATGCAGAACCCAGCGGGCACAAGTTGCCAGTCGGCAAAGAGGCGCCTGTCGTTCTCTCCGGGCGGAACGTGACGGTCGATTATAAAATTCCGGGTGGCTTCCTGTCGAAGTCGAGCAAGTTTCGGGCTGTCGACGACGTCAATCTAAGCCTTCGCCAAGGACAAACCATCGGCATCGTTGGTGAGTCCGGATCAGGCAAGTCCACCCTCGGACGCGCGCTTCTGCGCCTTGCCCATTCCAAGGGCCGCATTTTCTTTGGCGAGACGGACATCAGTGACCTTGACCGAAAGGCAATGCGGCCATTGCGGCGGCATTTGCAGCTTGTGTTTCAGGATCCCTATGGTTCGCTTTCGCCAAGACAGACGGTGGGAGAGATAATCACTGAAGGTCTGTTCGTGCATGAGCAACGCTTGAGCCGCGCGGAGCGGGACAAAAGGGCAATCGAAGCACTGAAAGAAGTCGGTCTCGACCCAGCCACCCGCAACCGCTACCCGCACGAGTTTTCAGGCGGGCAACGCCAGCGTATCGCAATTGCCCGTGCGATCATCCTCAAGCCTGATGTCGTCATTCTCGATGAACCTACATCCGCGCTGGACCGGTCCGTTCAAGGACAGGTTATCGACCTGCTACGTGATTTGCAGAAGGCGCACAGCCTTTCCTACATCTTCATCAGCCACGACCTTTCTGTCATCAAGGCCATTTCGGACTACGTCATCGTCATGAGAAACGGGACGATTGTGGAAGAGGGCGAAACGGACGCCATATTCAACAGGCCAGCCGCTGAATATACCGAAACACTCATCAAATCGGCGTTTTCGGCGGAAGTGGCACCCTAGATTACCACCCGGGCGGGATGCGCGCCCGATCACCAGGTACTGGATTGGAACAGTGGCTCCACCGCCTTGGGAAAAGGGGTGGAGCCTTGCGGTGCAGAGGAAGATACACCCCGAACTGCGATTGAGGTTATGTGCTCGAACCGTGAGTGATTGGCACAATCTCGGAACTCGCGGCTGCATCGTCCGCCTCCGGCCGCTTCGTCCTGAACAGTTTCAGCACGAAGACGAAGAAGGCCGGGACAAAGAACACACCAAGGATTGTCGCCGAAATCATGCCGCCGAGAACGGCCGTGCCGATGGCATTCTGGCTGGCGGCACTGGCACCGGAAGCGATTGCCAACGGTACGACGCCGAGCGTGAATGCGAGCGAGGTCATGATGATCGGGCGGAAGCGAAGCTTTGCGGCCTCGATCGCTGATTCCAGCAACGGCTTGCCCTCGGCGTAATTGTCCTTGGCAAATTCGATGATGAGGATCGCGTTCTTTGCCGACAGGCCGATGATCGCGATCAGGCCCACCTTGAAATAGATGTCATTCGGCATTCCGGCGAGCATGACCGCAAGCACGCAACCGATGACACCGAGCGGCACCACGAGCATGACCGAGAACGGGATGGACCAGCTTTCGTAGAGACCTGCGAGAAGCAGGAAGACGAAGAGAAGGCTGATGCCGAACAGGAAGGGCGCCTGTGAACCGGATTTGATTTCCTCCAGCGACTGACCCGTCCACTCGAAGCCGATGCCCTCGGGCATTTCGCCCGCCAGACGTTCCATCTCGGCGATGGCCGCACCCGATGAGTTGCCGGGAGCAGGTTCACCCGAGATGCGTATCGTCGGATAGCCGTTGTAACCAACGATCTGTGGCGAACCTTTCTGCCACTGCGCAATTGCAAAGGACGACAGCGGAACCATTCCGCCGCTGGCATTGCGGACATTCAGCTTGAGCAAATCTTCGACCTGAAGACGGCTCTGGTCCTTGGCCTGCACGATGACACGCTGCATGCGGCCGGCATTTGGAAAGTCGTTGATATAGGACGATCCAAGGTTGGCGGTGATCGTGTTGTTGATGTCGGAGAAGGTCACACCGAACGTGTTCGCCTTTTCGCGATCGATCACCAGCAGAACCTGCGCCGCATCCGGAAGGCCTTCCACACGCATGCCGGTCAGCACCGGACTTTGCCCAGCCTTCTGCATCAATTCGGCTCCCGCAGCAGACAGAGCGGCCTGACCAACACCATTGCGGTCCTGAAGGCGGAATGCGAAACCGCCCGTGGCACCGAAACCTTCGATAGCCGGAGGGGAAAGCGCAAAGCTGGTCGCATCCTTAAGGCCAAACAGGGATATGTTCACGCGGTCTGCAATGGCCTGCGCCGAGTTGTCCGTATCGCGTTCACTCCAGTCCTTGAGAGTGACGAACATCAGCGCGGCGTTGGCGCCGCTACCGGAAAAGCTGAAGCCCTGGATCGCAATGACATCCTTGACGCCGGATTCCGCTTTCAGGATTTCTTCGATCTGCCTGACCGACGCCTGCGTGCGATTGGCGCTGGCTTCCGGCGGCCCCTGAATGTCGACCAGCAAAGTTCCCTGGTCTTCCGCGGGCACGAATGCCGAGGGGAGATTGATGAACAGGTAGCCAAGACCAACGACGAGGGCGAGGTAGATCACCATCATCCGGCCGGCACGCTTTGCCATGCCGTTGGTCACCTTGACGTAGCGGTTTGTCAGGCCATCGAAATTGCGGTTGAACCAGCCTGCCAACCCCTTTTTTTCATGATGCCCCTTGGCAATTGGCTTGAGGAATGTCGCGCAGAGCGCTGGGGTAAGCGACAGCGCCAGAAAAGCGGAAAAGCCGATCGATACGACCATCGTCAGCGAAAACTGGCGATAGATGATGCCGGTCGAACCCGGGAAGAAAGCCATCGGGATGAACACACATGCGAGGACAAGGGTGATCCCGAGGATCGCGCCTGTAATCTGCCCCATCGCCTTGCGGGTTGCGGCCTTGGGTGAGAGGCCTTCCTCAGCCATGATACGTTCAACGTTTTCAACCACTACGATGGCGTCATCGACTAGAATACCGATGGCGAGAACCATGGCAAACATGGTCAGCACGTTGATGGAGAAGCCGGTCGCGAACATGATGGCGCATGTGCCTAACAGCGCAACGGGAACGACCAGAGTCGGGATGACGGTGTAGCGGAAATTCTGCAGGAACACGAACATCACGACGAAGACGAGTACGACGGCTTCGATCAGCGTGCTCAGCACCTTCTCGATGGAGGCTGACACGAACGGGCTGGTGTCGTATGGCGTGGCGTATTCAACCCCTTGGGGGAAAAACTGCGACAGCTCGTCCATCTTCGACTTTACGGCGTTCGAAGTCGCTACCGCGTTCCCCGTCGAGGAAAGCTGAATACCAACTGCCGCGCTCGGTTGCCCGTTCAGGCGGCTGGTGAAGTTGTAATTCTCAGCGCCAAGTTCGATCCTGGCGACATCCTTCAGAAGGACTGCGCTGCCATCGGGGTTTGCGCGCAGGATAATTTCGCCGAACGCCCTGGGGTCAGAAAGCTGGCCCTGTACGAGAACCGTGGCGGTCAGATCCTGCGATACCGGGTTTGGGGCAGCGCCAATCTGGCCGGCAGCAACCTGGGCGTTCTGGGCGGTGATGGCGGCATTGATGTCTGCTGCCGTCAGATTCAGGCCGACCATCTTGTCCGGGTCGATCCAGACGCGCATGGCGCGCTGAGCCGCGAACATCTGGGCGCGACCGACACCATCAAGACGGCGGATTTCACCAAGAACGTTTCGGTTCAGATAATCGCCAAGTGCGACTTCGTCCATGCGACCGTCGGTGGAGGTCAGCGTGATCATCATCAGGAAGCCCGATGCTGCTTCTTCAACGTTGACACCCTGCGAGGTGACCGCAGACGGAAGACGAGACTCCACGCGCCGGATAGCGTTCTGCACGTTGACCGATGCCTGATCGATGTTGGTGCCGGCCTCGAAGGTGGCATTGATGCTGACAGCGCCTGATGTGTCCGAAGTCGATTCGAAATACATCATGTTGGCGACGCCGTTCAGTTCCTCCTCGATCAGCCGCGTCACACCCTGATAGATTTCCTGCGGTGAGGCACCGGGATAGGAGGTGGAAATGGTGAGCTGCGGCGGCGCAACCTTGGGGTATTGCGCAATCGGCAGAAAGGGCAAGGCGATGATGCCCGCTATGGAAATGAACAGGGCGAAGACCCAGGCAAGGATCGGCCTGCTGATAAAGAACTGTGCCATTGTATTACCTTGAATTTCCCGAGGTGGCGGGAATTACGCCGCCAGATTGCTTGTGTTCGTCCGCCGACTAGGATTCAGAGGCAACCTTGGTGTCCGGCTGAACCTTCTGCACACCATCGACCACGACCTTCTCGCCCTCCTTAAGGCCGCTTTCGACCACCCACTCCTGGCCAAGCGCCTGTCCTAGCTGGACATCCCGGAGCTTTGCAGTGTCGTCAGCCTCGACAACGTAGACCTGCGCCTTGCCGTCCTGGGTTCTCAGCACGGAACGCTGAGGAATGGTGATTGAGTCCTGACGGACGGCCTGTTCGATGCGCACGCGCACATACATGCCGGGCAAAAGATCGCCATTCGGGTTCGGAAACTCGGCACGCAATGTCACCTGGCCGGTCGTTGAATCCACGTTGGCGCTGGAAAACAGCAGCTTGCCTTTCCCGCCGTAGACATCACCGCCATCAAAAACCAGCTCTACGCTTGCCTGTCCGGGAGCGGGGCTTGCCAGCTTGCCGTCAGTAACGGCGCGGCGTAGCGCCAGAAGATCCTGCGCGGACTGGGTAAAGTCGGCATAGACAGGATTAATCTGCTGAATCAACGCAAGATTCGATGTGCCGTCCGCGGTAACAAGCGCGCCTTCGGTGACGAGCGCGCCGCCGATGATGCCTGTGATCGGAGCACGAACCTCGGTATATTCGAGATTGATCTTTGCCTCTTCGAGAGAAGCCTGCTGAAGTGCCACATCGGCCTCGGCCTGAGCAAGATTGACGGCCGCGGTGTCATAGTCGATACCGCTGGCAACATTGCGCTCCCGCAGCATCCTCTGCCGTTCCAGCTGGACCTTGGCGTTGTCGCGCGTGGCTTCTGCGCGGCGAAGAGTTGCCTGCGCGCTGGAAACGCGGACTTTGAAGAGACGGGGATCGATCCGATAAAGGACGTCACCCTCCTTCACGAGCGCGCCCTGTTCGAAAACGCGCTCCTGCAAGATACCGGAAACGCGGGCACGCACTTCCGATATCCGGGTGGCGGCCACACGGCCCGGAAGCTCACTGATAACCGGGATCGCATGCGCCTTGAGATCGATGACACCGACGGCGGCGGGCGGCATCTCCCCGCCTTCCTGCGCAAGGGCAGTCGTCGCCGCCAGCATGAGAATCGAGGTTGCAATAAGGCACGCCTTCAGGCGCGGCAGTTGGCTGCAGCGGTACATATTTCTTCCTTGGATCGGCTGTTATTGGGCCCTATGGGCGATGATTACTTCTCGGGATAGGACGTGTAGATCGTTCGCACACCTTCGAGAATTCTGGCTTGATCATTCTGGCTCCACTGGTGGAAACCGAAAAGTTCGGTGAAATAGAAGCCCGAGAGGGCAAGGTAAGCCATCAGGGCCGCTTCGGGACGGGCACCCTCGCCCATGGCCTTGAGGTCTGCCAACGTCCAGTCACGCATCTGCTGCTGGAGCTTCTCCTCGGAGGAAACGGAGGCGCTGATCGCCATGGCAACCGCGCGTTCGGTATCATCCACAACACGTTCGGCGAGCTTGATCCGCCCGAAAAGCTCTGGATGAGGGGTATCGGCAGCATCTTCGACCGATTTTGCCTGCCGCTCCAGTTCCTGCGATATACGGCGGTCGATCAGAGCCTCAAGCAATGCGCTCTTCGACTTGTGATCGTAAACGACGGTCGACTTGCTGACACCCGCCTCCTGGGCGACGGCATCGATTGAAAGTCCGGCGGCGCCGAGCTTTAACACCACGCGCTCGGCGGCATCCAAGATGTCATCTTTCTGAATCCTGCGAATACGACCCACGTCATTCTCCAATTTGTCACTTGATTGTTTTACGAACGATCGTGTATTAATGCAATAGTGAAACGATCGTTCTGATAAAAAATTCGTATTGCAGGTGTCTCGCATGTCCTCCGCCAATCGTTGGCTTATTCTCTCTGCCGTCATGATGGCCTTTCTGCCCGTCGTCCTCGACCTCACCATTCTCCATATTGCAGTGCCTTCACTGACAATCGCTCTTGGTGCTTCCGGCACCGAGGTGCTCTGGATCATCGACATCTATGCGCTTGTCATGGCCGGTCTGCTGGTGCCGATGGGAACGCTTGCAGACCGCATGGGCTACCGGCGAATGCTTCTGACCGGACTTGTCGTGTTTGGCGGCGCATCGGCTGCGGCCGCATTCTCGACGTCGCCGGCGATGCTGATCGGTTCCCGCGCCGTCCTTGGCGTTGGCGCTTCGATGATCATGCCCTGCGTCCTTGCCATCATTCGCACGACATTCGAGGATGATGGCGAGCGGGCGCGAGCACTCGGTTTGTGGAGTGTCGTCGGCATGGCGGGCGCCGCTATCGGTCCGCTTGTCGGGGGCATCCTGCTCGAGCATTTCTGGTGGGGATCGGTCTTCCTCGTCAATCTTCCGGTGTTGGCTGTCGTCATCACCCTTGTCTGGTTCCTTGTTCCGAGGAAGGTTGGCACCGGTCTCGGGGCCTGGAATATCGGACAGGCGGCATTGCTGGTCTCGGGTCTGGTTTTGACCGTTTACGGCATCAAGACCGGGATGAAAGGCGGCATCAACGGTACGGTCGCTGCATCGCTGTCTGCGGGTATAATTCTGCTCGGCTGGTTTGGCAGGCTGCAAGTCTCGTCCCGCAATCCTATGCTCGATCTGTCGCTCTTCCTCAAACCAGCGATTGCTGCCGGGATGCTGATGGCGTTCGTCGCCTCCGGCGCATTGGCAGGATTTGAGTTGGTGCTTGCGCAGGAACTCCAGTACGTGCTCGGCATGTCGCCGCTCGATGCCGGTCTGTTCATGCTGCCACTCGTCATTGCGGCGGCCGTGGGTGGTCCACTCGGTGGCAACCTTGCGAATAGATTCGGTCTTCGGCCGATCGCAACCCTCTCGATGATGGGAGCCGCCTCAGCGCTGTTCGGTCTCGCATCCATCGATCTCATCACTTCGCCGCAGATGACGGCGGCGCTTCTGGCGATGCTTGGCCTTTGCCTCGGCATTGGTCTTTTGGCATCGTCCATCGCCATCATGGGAAGCGCGCCAGCGGATAAGGCAGGTGCCGCGGGTGCTCTGGAAAGCACCGGCTACGAACTTGGCGCCGGCATTGGGATCACCTTCTTCGGAGTGCTCGTGAACTCAATCTATTTCTCCGCAGTTTCACGCTCGTTTTCTCCAGCAGCCGACGCAGGTGGGTCCATCGGTGAAGCGATGACAGCCGCCGCGCGGTTGGGTGGAGAAGAGGCTGAGGCGATACGGACCGCGGCGCGCAGCGCCTTCACTCAGGCGCATGGATCGGTTCTGATTATTACGGGTGCGATGATTGCTGTGCTGGCAGCGGCCGTGTTCGTCGCGCTTCGCGACGTGAAGCGCGGAGGCTATGTCTCTCATTAAGGCTGGAATTTCCTTTTTCCGCCATTCATAGGTGCAAGAGTTAGGCTAGGAACTGTAGAGTGAAGGTTACCGCGCTCGAGATCTCCCGATCTGGTACGACCTACTCTGCGAAAGCCAGAATTTTCTGTCCCGATACAAAGAACAGGAGATTTTGATTCGACGAGGACATAGTAAACGCCATCTACAGAAATGCCTCGAAGGCACTGTTATTTTTCCAGGCGGTTTTGACACGGGAAAACAAGCTCGATGACTGCTCCACTCACAATCTACACGGATGGTTCGTACGATCCCGTTGGAATATCGGGAAGCTGGGCATTTGTCGTCTTCGAGACGGAGCAGCAGCTGCATGCTGCGCGTGGGATGGAAATCGGACTTACAAATAATTCCTTTGAAGTCATGGCAGTCACGAAAGCACTTTTATGGCTGGATGCTCACGCTCCTGGCCGGACAACCGTCCTTTGGACGGACTCCGTTCATGTTGTCGAAGGTTGCCACCGCCATCGCAAAATCTGGCGGACCAATGGTTGGAAACGTATCAACCCCAATTCGCGAGTTCGAAAACGGCAGATACCGGATGAAGCCCTGTGGCGGAGTTTGGATAGCTTGCTCCTTCGTAATCCGAACGTGGAGATAGAGTGGTGCAAGGGACACTCCGGTATAGCGGGAAATGATCTCGCGGATGCTTTGGCTCGCACCCGAAAGCTTAAGCCGGCACGATCAGTGATGAGCGTCGACCCATGCGATCCTGATTTATCTGAAACGTGAGAATGAAAAATCTACTCGCCAAGTGGCGGAAGCCACGTCTGAGCTGATCCAAAAATGGTGACACCCCACGCAAGGCGAGATGCGGTGAATCTAATGGTCCAAGTCCGGAGGATTGAGGGACACCAACGTAAAATGGTCCGCAGCGGGGTTTTTTTGTGGTATTTGAGGGACTTTGGTTGCGGGGCCCTGAATGCACGGAGACTTGTCAGATCGGGGCGGGTGGTAGATACACCCCTTCGGTTTCCGCTTTGAGACAATTTATCGATGCGCTATTCGGCAGTATCGAGTGACAACAGCGCCTTCTTTCGTTCTGCAATCACCGTTGGATCGCTTATAATGTCCTTCCGCCGGCCCGGCGTAGGGCATGCTTGACGTAGCCATTCTTGTCGCTGTTGCTCTTTATCGTCGGCTTGGCCTTCTGGTCCTGACGCTCCTTAATATAGGCCAGTATATCACCATAGGCTTCGCGTCGCAGGCGCGGCTGACGAAAGATGCGGCCAGCCTATTCATTATTGCGGGGATGCAAACATTCGTTTTGGCAAACGTTTCGAGCGCGGTTTTTATAACGTGCCGACGCCGATTGGGTGGCGCTAACACTAAACCCTCTTAAAAAAGTAGTGCCCCACACCCCACACGTCACCGCCCTCATGCCCGAAAAGCCCGGCGGTCGCCAGGAAGAACAATCGCCATCGCCTTTCCCACAGCCGGGCGTCGGCACCATAGGTTTGCTGCAGAATGGGCCGGATACGGTCAATTTTTTCGTCGAAATTTTCGAGCCAATCGAGCGCTGTCCGACGATAGTGCGACCCTGACCAGCGCCACTCCCGCTCGACGGCGAAAAGCTGACTGAAGCGATGGGGAAGGTCGAAGGCCGGCATGATGCCGCCGGTGAAGAAGTGCCGGGCGATCCAGTCGGCAGGATTGTTGTGGTCGAAACGATAGGATCGGTCGCGGTGGTTAAACACATGCATGAAAAACCTGCCGTCCGGCTTCAGCCACGAGTGAACACGCTCGAACAACACGCGCCAATTCGACATATGCTCGAACATTTCCACCGATACGACACGGTCGAATCGATCGCCCGTCGTGAAATCATTCATATCGGCCGTCACTACAGAAAGGTTTGAAAACCCCCGTTCTCGGGCACGAGCGATTATATATTCGCGCTGCGACACGGAGTTCGAGACTGACATGATGCGCGCATTTGGGAAACGGCCGGCCATATGGAGGGATAATGAACCCCATCCGCAGCCGAGTTCCAGAATATCCATGCCGTCCTCAAGGCCGGCATGGGCCGAGGTCTGGGCCAAAGCAACATTTTCAGCTTCATCCAGCGTCGTCGTGGCATCGTCATAATAACAGCAGGAATATTTGCGCTGCTCTCCCAGAACGAGCGCAAAAAATGCCGCTGGCACTTCATAATGCTGTTTGTTTGCATCGTCGGTATGGCTGGCGACGGGAAACTTCACCATATCCGCCGCAAAAGCCTCTTCCGCATCCGCTGTAATGGCGGCAAGCCGCCGCTTCGTCCGTGCGCAGAGCATATCTATTCCGGCGAGCGTCACGCTGTCGCTGAGCGGCGCGCGCTCGGCAGCGTTGATCGCGAGTGCGAGCATGTTCATGGCTTGTCCTCGTTCTTGCGTGGCCCCGGAAAAAAGGCGTTGACGCGTTGTTGAAGGGCGCGGAATTTTTCCCCGCGCGATTGCAGCATATGGTCTTCAAGCGGCGGAATGCCTGAGACATGGACAAGCAGCCAGTACATCATCGCCGGTGCGACGAGCGATACCCATGACAAGGCCTGCCCCTGAATGGCCAGCAGCGGAAAACCGCACCAGAAAAGCCATTCGAAAAAATAGTTGGGATGGCGGGAATAACGCCACAGCCCGGTTTCGCAGACACTGTTTTTTGCCGCTGCGGTCTTGCTGAATTTCCAGAGCTGGGCGTCGGAGAGCGCTTCGCCTGCCAGCGCGCCAAGGGCAACCACCATGGCGATAACGTCAACCACACGCGGAAACACATGGGTGTTGCTTGCCGCAAGATAGACCGCAAGAACGAGCACGGAAGCGGCGATTGCCTGTATCTGCAGGAAGATGAACAGCCGCAGGGCGGCAGCGCTCCCCCATTGCTTCATAAGCTTTGCATAGCGGGGATCTTCCCCGCCTCCTTGCGTGCGCATGCCGATATGGCCGGCAAGCCGCAGGGACCAGACAACGACCAGGAAAAGTGTAGCACCGCGCCGCCAGCCGTCTCCGCCGGCGAAAACAACAGCGAAAATTCCGCCAAGCCCGACACTCCCAGCCCAGACCGTGTCGATCCAGCCGCTTGAACCGGTTGCTCTCTGCAACGCCCAAGCGCCCGCCATCAGAAGCGACATGAGAATGGCAAGCGTCAGGACTACAAAAAACATCACTAATTCGCTCGCCATTTTGAATGGTTTGAGGTCGGGTTTCGTGATGGCAAATACGAGCGGACCGGCAAAATAGTTTCAGGCGCCGGACAAAATTTCAAAAAATCGATGCGCCGGTGAAACTGATCGGGCGGCCTCCTCGTACATGTCGCAGTCCCCAAGACTGGATTGGCAGTGCTATAGCGAGGAAAAATGGTCGACACAGAAGCGAAAAAACAACAAAGCCGCCGCATCGCCGTCGTCGGAACGGGAATTTCCGGTTTGTCGGCGGCCTGGCTTTTGTCGCAACGGCACGATGTAACTGTTTTCGAAGCGGCTGACCGCATCGGCGGCCACACCAATACGGTGACGTTCAGCACGGACCATGGACAAGTCCATGTCGATACCGGATTCATTGTCTATAACGAGCAGACCTATCCCAATCTCACCGCGCTTTTCCAGCAACTGGGCGTGGCGACCGCGGCTTCGAACATGTCTTTCGCCGTTTCTCTGGATGATGGCGGCTTCGAATATTCCGGCGGAACCGGCCCTGGCCTGCTGGCCCAGAAGTCCAACATCCTGAGGCCACGTTTCTGGGCGATGCTTGCGGACGTTTTGCGCTTTTACCGCAACGCCCCACGCGACCTGCATTTGATGGGCGATCTGTCTCTCGACGAATATCTCTCCCGCAACAGGTATGGTTCAGCGTTCCGCGACGATCATCTTTACCCCATGGCTGCGGCCATCTGGTCCACGCCGGCCATGGAGGTCGGCCGTTATCCGGCGGCGCATTTCATCAAATTCTGCCGCAATCACGGCCTGCTGTTGCTGCGCAATCGGCCGGTCTGGCGCACAGTCGTCGGTGGCTCGCGCGAATATGTGAAACGCATCACGGCACCGTTTGCGGACCGAATTCTCCTCTCGACGCCGGTGAAGCGCATCCACCGCCTGCCGGGCGGCGTCGAAATCACCACCGCGGACGGCAAAGCCGTGCGCTTCGATGACGTGGTAATAGCAACCCATGCGGATCAGGCGCTCGACATGCTCGCGGATGCAACACGCGCCGAACGGCGCATTCTCGGCGCTTTTTCCTACACCCAAAACCGCGCCGTGCTTCACACCGACAGCCGTTTCATGCCGCGCCGCCGCGCTGCCTGGTCAAGCTGGAACTATGTGGCCGACACGCGCATTAAAACAAGCCTGCCGAGCATTACCTACTGGATGAACAGGCTTCAGCCGCTGGGCGAAATCCCGGACATTTTCGTAACGCTGAACCCGGCGCGGGAACCGGATCAAGGAAAAATCATCGCCGAGGAAACCTATCACCATCCGGTTTTTGACGCTGGCACCGAACAGATGCGTCAGGAGCTATGGGCCTTGCAGGGTCTGCGAAACACCTGGTTCTGCGGCGCTTATTTCGGATCCGGTTTTCATGAAGATGGTCTTCAGGCCGGCCTTGCCGTCGCCGAAGATCTTGGCGGCGTATCCCGTCCATGGAAGGTTGCTGACGACAACGGCCGGATTATCCGCCTGGATTTGGCGACGATTGCGACAGACACGGAAATAATGGAGGCGATGGCATGACGTCTCCCCTCACCTCGGCGCTTTTTCCCGGCCATGTAACGCATGCGCGCTTCAAGCCGAAAACCCATAAGCTCGCCTACCGGATTTATTCGCTGCTCCTCGACCTTGATGAGTTGAACGTGCTCGACCGGAAATTGCGATTTTTCTCCGTAGACCGGTTCAACCTGTTCTCGTTTCACACCAGGGACCGCGGCAACCGCAGCGCCATCGGGCTGCGCCAGCAGATCGAGGCAGCCATGACCGCGGCAGGCATGGCAGTGGACGGAGGGCCGATACGTCTGCTCACCATGCCGCGCGTGCTCGGCTGGGCCTTCAACCCACTCAGTGTCTTCTTCTGCTACGGGCGCGACTTGTCGCTCAAAGCTATCCTCTGGGAGGTGGACAACACGTTTGGCGAGAGACACTCATACCTGATCCCGGTGGAAGCCGGCAAATCGACCGAGATCGTCCAGCGATGCGACAAGGCCTTTTATGTCTCTCCATTCATGGACATGGATCTCCACTATGTTTTCCGCGTCGCCCCGCCCGGCGACAGGCTGAAAATCGTCATCGATACTTTCGACAATGACGGCCTGGTCCTGACCGCCCGACATCTGGCCCGGCGTGTCGAATTGACGGACGGTGCGCTTCTGAAAGCTTTCTTCGCCATTCCCCTCCTGACGCTCAAGGTCGTTCTGGGCATTCATTGGGAGGCCTTGAAAATTTGGCTGAAAGGCGTGCAGCTCAGAAAACGGCCGCTGCCGCCTGCCGGTCCAGTCTCCTTCCGTCATCCTTCATCGTCGCAAATCGAGGCCAAAATTCATGACCCCGTTTGACAATCTCACGGAATTATCGGCGAAGAATACGCGCCTGAACGACCGCATCAGCCCAGGCATGTGGCTCATCAACCGGCTGTTGAGCAATATCGACAGGGGAAGATTACACATCACTCTTCCCGGCGGCGGCTTCATTGAAAAATCCGGCGCAACGAATGGCAGCGAGGCAATCCTTGTCCTGCATAGCTGGCGCGCGATCCGGCGGATGCTGCTGAACGGCGACATCGGCTTTGCCGAGGGTTTCGTCGAAGGCGACTGGACCACACCAGATCTGACGGCGCTGATCCGCTTTGCGGCCCAAAATCGCGAGGCGTTCGCAAGGTCAATGCGCGGCAGCCTGCCGATGCGCCTTCTCAACCGCACTGCGCACGGGTTGAATGCCAATACCAGACGCGGCAGCCGCCGCAATATCGAAGCGCATTATGATCTCGGCAACGAGTTTTACCGGCAGTGGCTTGATCCCTCGATGCTGTATTCGTCGGCGATTTTCGATGACACGGCGTCTACGCTCGAGGCCGCCCAACTGAAAAAACTGGACCGTATCGTCGATAAACTGCGATTGAGTGGCGGCGAAAACATATTGGAGATCGGCTGTGGCTGGGGCGCACTCGCCATTCACCTTGCCACGCAGGCCAAAGCCAACGTCACCGGCATCACTCTCTCCCCCTCCCAGTTAAAATGGGCAAAAAATGCAGCGGAAAAAGCGGACAGTACAGACCGCATCGATCTGAGGCTGCAGGATTACCGCGACCTGAACGGCCAATTCGACAGGATTGTCTCCGTCGAAATGTTCGAAGCAGTCGGCGAGGCCTATTGGCCGAGCTATTTCGAAACGCTGAAAAGATGCCTGAAACCGGACGGCAGCGCGGTGCTGCAGATCATTTCGATTGAAGAAAGCCGCTTCGATACATATCGGCGTAAGGCGGATTTCATCCAGAAATACGTCTTTCCCGGCGGCTTTCTGCCCTCAGATGCCGCGCTCGAAAAGGCGGTCGGCAAAACCGGCCTGAAGCTCACCGACAAGGAACTTTTCGGCCAGTCCTACGCGCTCACGCTCGCCGAATGGCGCCAGCGTTTTCATGCGCGGTGGCAGACGATTTCCCTGCTCGGCTTCGATGACCGCTTTCGGCGGCTTTGGGAGTATTACCTTTGCTATTGCGAGGCAGGCTTTGCCGAGGGGAGCATAAACGTCGGCTTCTACACGATCGAACACAGATAAGGCGGGACCAAACTGCGGAGAGAGACAATGATGATCAACGGGTTGACGGTTGCTTCCGTCCTATGGTCACTGCTGGTCGCGTCCAGCGCGACGGCGGCCGATATCGACGGCAACTGGGCGCGCGGAGACGGCCAAGCGAAAGTATTGATCGCGCCCTGCGGTGAAAATATCTGTGCCACAAACACCTGGATCAAGCCGGGCACCCCGAAGGAAAAGGCCGGGGACCGGCTGATCATGGACATAAAGCAGACAGAGGCAGGCAGCTATTCCGGCACCGCTTTCGACCCCCAGCGGGATAAATCCTACAGGATAACAGTGACAATAAACGGCAACGGCATGACCACGAAAGGCTGTATCGTCGCCGGTCTGCTGTGCAAGGGCATAAACTGGACAAGGATCGACTAGCCACATCTTCGCGTTGTTTCGACCCACATCGTCGCTTCCTTATCGATGCCCTGCAAAGGAAAACACCAATGAAAACCTATTTCGCAGCCTACCTTTTTACCCTCGTCGCCTTTCTGGTGATTGATTTCATCTGGTTGAGCACGATGGCGTCGCGTCTTTACCGCCCGGCCATCGGCGATCTTCTGGCAGAAAACTTCCGGCTTGCTCCGGCGGTCGTCTTTTACCTCATCTATGCCGCCGGCCTGACCTTTCTTGCGGTTCGCCCGGCCTTTCTGACGGGGGAATGGACGACCGCGCTGCTTTATGGCGCAGTGGTCGGTTTCATGGCCTATGCCACTTACGACCTGACCAATCAGGCGACGTTGAAAAACTGGTCCACGACCCTGACCGTCGCCGATCTTCTATGGGGAACCTTCGTCTCCGCGACAGCGGCTACAATCGGCTATCTCATCACGGTGCGGCTTATCGGCCCGCTGGAAAATCCGACGGGCCTATGATGACGACATCCCCTCTTACCGGCCGCTTAAGTTTGATAACCCTGCGGCCCAGTCGTTGCCAGGTTCGCAGCATGAGCATGCATCTCTTGTCTTCCTGCGAAAGACGACCCTATAAAGGAGGCGCAGCAAGGAAGGTTCGAATGCAGGGCACAGAGATCGCAGGCCTTATCAACCGCGTCGGCATGGGTGATCGTTCAGCATTCGTCTCGCTTTATCAGGCAACCAGTCCGAAGCTTTTCGCGATCTGCCTGAAAATCCTGCGTGACAGAACGGAAGCCGAGGAGGCGCTGCAGGAAATCTACATCAAGGTATGGCAGCGGGCCCGAACATTTGCCGCCAGCGCCGGCAAACCCGCCACATGGCTTGCCGCCATTGCCCGCAACCATGCAATAGACACGATCCGCGCGCGCAAGCCCATAACCGACGACATTGAGGAAGCCTACGATCTTGCGGACGAGGGCGCCCGCGATCCTGAGCAGCAGATCGTTCTCGCCGATGAAGGCCGCAGGATCGAAGACTGCATGCGCGAGCTTGAGACCGTACACGCGCAGGCGGTGCGCCGGGCCTATGTCGAGGGCTTGAGCTATCTCGAACTCGCCGAGGAATTGCGCGTGCCGCTTAACACGATCAGAACCTGGCTGCGACGCAGTCTTCTCAAGCTCAGAGAGTGCATGCAGCGATGACGACGGGCGAACAGAGCGGTGGCAAGCATTCGCGCGACGACATCCTCGCAGGTGAATATGTCCTGGGCGTCCTGCCGCTCGAAAAGCGCCGTGAACTGGAACGACGCGTGCAGGACGACGAGGCCTTCGCACAGCTGGTGCAGCGTTGGGAGGCGGATTTTTCCGACTTCAATGCCGATTACCAGGAGCAGGCACCGAGCGCTGCTGTTCTTGCGCGTATCGAAGAACGCCTGTTCGGCAGCAGGACCGCCAATACCAATGGCAGCCTCTGGAATTCCGCGTCCTTCTGGCGCTGGATCTCGGTTGTCACCAGCGCAACCGCCGTGGCCGCCATCGTTTACGCCGCCTTCCCCGAAAAGTGGCAGGGCGCCACCCCGCTGGTAGCCGAACTTGCAACGACCGACAGCCAGGTTAATCTCCTTGCCTCCTACGATGCGGAATCCGGACGGATGCGCATTGTGCCTGTTGCAACCGGCAAGACCGACGAAAAATCGCTGGAACTGTGGCTGGTGATGGACGGCGGCAAGACCCGCTCGCTCGGCGTCTTCCAGCCCGGCACGAATGGCGATCTTATAATCCCCGCAGACATGCGCAACAGCATCACCGAAGGCACCATCTTCGCGATCAGCGTCGAACCTTTCGGCGGCTCGCCGACTGGTCAGGCAACCGGCCCTGTTATCGCCGTCGGCACGGCGCGATGGGGATGAAGATCCGAAGCTTCCCGATTTCGAGGCGAGTCCCGATGAACGCGTCACGATGCGAGATGGGTCGTAACGGTCAGTCTCCGAAGCCGACGATGCCCTTTATTTCGGTGAACTCCTGCAGACCGAACTTGCCATATTCCCGACCGTTGCCCGACTACTTGTAGCCGCCGAAGGGGGCGGCCCCCATCCCAGGCGGAGCTGTTGAGGCGCACTATGCCGGTTCTGAGCCGTCGTGCGATGGCAGTGTTATCGCCGAATGCACCAATGCCGGGCCCTGCAGACCCGCCACATCCAGAAGACCCGAGAAAAGACCCCGCGGCGGCGAGAACAACGTCTATTTCGCCTTCGCCAATGTACTTGATGAGCCACGGGGATATCTGGGCAAGAGTCCCGTGTTCGGGCCGGACTCCTTTACCTTTCCGCGTCAGGAATCGGTGATACTGGACGCGAAAGGGATTGCCGGTGCGACCGTCGACACCACCAATCTCGATACACCCTATCCAACGAACATCGTCCGGCGAAAAGACCTTGTTGTCATGCGTCAGCCGCATCATTATCAGCCTCTCGTCAAATGGCATCAGTAAAAGGTCGGCAGGATGTCCACATTCACATTCGCAACCGTCCCGCAGATCATTGCGGGAACGGGCTGTATCGCAAAGCTTTCGGAGCTGAGGAGCATGCTCGGTCCGCGCGTTCTGGTGATTTCGGACGATGGGGTCGTCAAGGCGGGGCTCGTTCAGCCGGCGCTTGCCAGTCTTACAGAAGCCGGCGCCGAAACATCAATCTTCACCGGTGTTGTCGCTGATCCACCGGAAGCCATCATCCATGCGGCTGCGGCACAGGCGGTGACGTTTGGCGCAACCGGTGTGCTGGGCATCGGCGGCGGCTCGTCGCTCGATGTCGCAAAGCTTGTGGCGCTCATTGCCAAAAGCGGCGAAGCGCTCGACACTATCTACGGCGTTGGCAAGGTGACGGGGGAGCGTCTGCCGCTGGTGCTCGTGCCGACAACGGCCGGTACCGGATCGGAAGTCACGCCGATTTCGATCATCACCACGGGCGAACACCAGAAAAAGGGCGTAGTATCACCCGTACTTCTGCCAGACGTGGCGCTTCTCGACGCGAACCTGACCATCGGACTTCCTCCCGCCGTGACCGCGGCGACGGGAATTGACGCAATGGTCCACGCCATCGAGGCCTTCACGTCCGCCAGTGCAAACAACAATCCCGTTTCCCGTGCCCTTGCCAAAGAAGCCCTGCGGCTTCTCGGAGCGAATATCGCGATCGCCGTCGAGGATGGAACCGACCTTGCCGCCAGACAGTCGATGCTGCTGGGTGCAATGTTGGCGGGGCAGGCCTTTGCCAATTCGCCTGTCGCTGCCGTTCATGCTCTCGCCTATCCGATCGGAGGCCGCTACGGCGTTCCCCACGGTCTTTCCAACAGTCTGGTACTGCCGCACGTCTTGCGCTTCAACGCGACGGTGTGTGGTGATGCCTACGCGGAACTGGCACCGTGTCTCTTTCCTCACCTTGAGCCTGCCGATCAGAACGGACGGCTCGCCGGTTTCATCGACGGACTAACGATGCTGCCAGTGCGCCTTAATCTTCCCGTAAGGCTGAGGCATGTCGGAATTCCAAAGGAGGGAATTCCTCTGCTCGCGGAAAGTGCGATGGAGCAGACCCGCCTGCTGGTCAATAACCCGCGTACCATGTCGCTATCGGATGCCGCCAGTATCTACGAGGTTGCCTGGTAAGCATGCCAGTGCACACGTCACATGAGTTATAGCCAGCCTTTCTATAACTCACATCATCAAAATATCGAGCTACCGTACAAGCACCAAAACGGAGATATCTGGCGCGATTTTTATCGCAGCAACTTCGCGAGGCCCTTAGCGAGGATCGGTCCGGTCGGCCGCCCGGTCGGAGATCCGCCAGCGTCTTCCAGGGTGATCTCGTAGAGCTGGTCCCCCCTTGGTGTTGGCAATTCCGGAACAGCCAGATGCGCCGAGCGCGCACCGTCGATCAGGCCAAGCGATACGGGCCCTGTGTCTTTGGACGGCAGGGTCCAAACCTGGATCGTCTTGTCCCCGGGGATGTTGAAATCGGCCAGCATACGGATCGTCGCCTGCGCGTTGCCGAAATCTTCGACGACCGCCTGCACCTCCCCAGAATCATTGATTAGAACCGCGACGACAAGCGGTTCCACCGTCCGGGTCAGGCTGTAGGCAAGCCCTATCGCGAGCAAAAAGGTGGCGGCGACGGCCGAGATCGCGACCATTCGCCAACCGCTTCTACGGTTGTCATTGGCATTTGAGATCAGAGGCATAACACCGGGTTGATCCTGGACCGGCAAGGCCGCTTCGATGCGCTGCCAAAGCTGCTCGGTGACGATAGCGGGTGCCACGCTCATGTCGAGTGGCAGGAAGCGCTCGCGGCTGGCAGCAATTGCGGCGCGCAGTTCAGCATCGCGTTCCATGGCAGCCTCAACCTCGTCAACATCCCCGGCCTCTATCAGGCCCAGGACATATTCATCGGCAATAGCAGGGATATCCTTACGATCGTAGGTCATGCCATGCACTCCCGGAGAGCTGCAAGGCCACGCCTGATCCAGGATTTGGTCGTACCGAGCGGAATGCGCAGCCTCCCGGCGATCTCGCCATGCGAGTAGCCGCCGATATAGGCCATAAGAATGCCGCTCCGCTTACTCTCGTCCAGTCCGCCAAGGCAATCGTAGAGCCGCGAACTGCGGTCCAGCCTGTGCCATGCCGCCATGACCTCATCCGCCTGCTCGCTTTCGCGCAGGGCCTCCACTTCCTCGACTGTGTGCTCGCGCTTTCCATCCCGCAGGAGATTAAGTGCCCGGTTGCGGACAATGGCATAGATCCAGCCTCGGGCGGAGCCGCGATCGGCCCTGTACTGATGCGCATGGGTCCATATCCGGATGAAGGCGTCCTGCACCACCTCTTCGGCAAGCTCGCGACGCCGGACAATGCGCTCGGCGACCGCTATCAGGCGTCCCGCCTCCCGATCAAAGATCAAGCGAAGCGCATTGCGATCACCCTTGGCACAGGCAGCAAGTGCCGTATCGAGATCGTCCGGCCTAGAGCCCATCAGCATCTATCTTCTCCCAACACCGACGAAGAAGACTGTCGGCTTCGAAAGCTATACCCGCCGAATCAACGAATGGATGCAAGTCGAAATTATTTTTTCGAGGCTGCATCCAAACGGCATGGCTGGCGTGTCTTCAGTTCAGGAAGCGTCGAGAGCCGAGCGCTACACGACTTCCGAACGGTTCAACACGGGAGAAAGACATGAAGATCATTCGTTTCGCACTGATTGCCTCCGCTGCTTCCATCACAGTGGCATCGGCCGCATTCGCGGCCCCCGTCCTCGGCCTGACCGGCGACAAGACACTCGTCATCTTCGATACGGAGAAACCGGCGGTGACGAAAAAGATGGACGTGACTGGCGTCGACAAGCTTGCAGGCATCGACTTCCGCCCCGGCAACAAGACGGTGATCGGCGTCACCCCGGATCATCGCATCGTCTCGATCAATCTCGAAACAGGCGCCGCCACCGACGTCGCCAAGATGGACAAGATGCTGACCATGACGCAAGCCCCTGTCGTGGTCGACTTCAACCCTATGGCCGATCGCCTGCGCTTCATGACCGGAACGACCAACCATCGCGTCCACCCGGATACGGGCGCGGTGACGGTTGACGGTGTGCTTGCCTTCGAGGAGGGCGACATGCACAAGGGCGAGACCCCGAACATCGTCGCTGCTGCCTATACCAACTCCGTCGGCAAGCCTGAAAAGACTGCCATGTATAATATCGATGCCACGATCGGCGCGCTGATCCAGCAGACCAAGCCGAATGACGGTACGCTGAAAGCAATCGGCAAGCTCGGCCTCAAAGACAAGCCCGCGGCCTATGCCTTTGATATTCAGGGCATGGCGGACGGCAAGAACGTGGCGTATCTCGCCGCATCCAAGACGCTCTACACGGTCAACCTCGAAACTGGCGCGGCAAGCGAAGTCAGCCCGATCACGGGGCTCGACAACGAAGTGCGCGACATCGCCGTTCTGCCGAACATGTAATCCGGCAGACGTTCAACGACGAAAACTGAAAAGGCCGGCGACCTCAAGTGTCGCCGGCCTTTCTGATGACGGAATGGCCCCGGACTACATCTTGGGCAAAGAACCTTGTCGATGACATGGATGACGCCGTTGGATTGTTTGACGTCGGCGATCGTCATGTGCGCAACACCACCCATCTCGTCGGTGAGCGTGATCTTGCCCATGCTTTCCCCAGCCTTCAGGATGCATCCGCCGACGATGAAACTTTTCGAATTTCGTCAGACGATATCAAAGCTATTTTTCGCCACGCCTGAATGGCCAAACGACGATATTTCCCGCGAAGAGCGCCAACCACACCAGGCAAGGCTGCAAAGGCAATCGGATGAGATGGTAGGACCATTGCCATGGCGAAACAGTCACTGCACCAAGGCTGTCGATGGCATGCTTGATATTGGCCGGGAATACGCAGATTGCATAGAACGCCAGGCCAATGCCGGCGGCTTTCCGCAGCCGTGGCACCAGAAGTCCGACGGCGCCGGCGATCTCACACAGACCGGTCAGGAAAATAACCGCCTCGGGCTCAGGAACCCAGGCAGGCGTGATACCGAGGAAGGGTTTGGGCAGGACGATATGCAGAATTCCCGCGAGACCATAGAGGCTGGATAGTCCCCACTGGCACCACCGCTGCCAGACATCAATCCTTGCCGTCACCTGCTATCCTCCGCTCGACATCCCTTTTCACGGCGTTGAGGTTCGACTTGCGGCCTGCGACCGTCTCGATCGCCGCGATTACCAGATCGCTGGCGACGAAATCCGACTTGTGCCCGAGATTGTGCACGACGATCAGACGGGCACCGAGAATATCGCGGGCGAGATGACGGGAGTGGACCTCAGGGGAGACGATACTATCAGTATCACCAGTGATGATGACCGTAGGCACTTTGATTTTGTGGTAATTCACCGAAGCCGCTCTGGCCCAGTCGCTCAAAGCCGCAACCTCTCTCGCATTGTGCCGAAATGCGAGCGGCCGCAGCGCTTGCAGGGCACGTGTCTTGTCGATGTAGTCGGCGGGAACCGGGTTCGGAGCAAAGACGCCTTTCGTGGCATTATCGATCGTCATAAGCCCGATAGGTGGCACGATAAGAGTGCTGAAGAGAGTGCCTGTGATCGGGGCGCTGGCGGCCTCGTAGTACCAGGCGATCCCGCTATTCCATGGGTAGACCGCCGGAGACAGGAAGACGAGGCCTAAGACCATATCCGGATGGCGAACGGCGAAGGACGCGGCAATTGCTCCTCCGAAGGAGTGACCGACAATAATAGCGCGGTTGATGCCTCGCTTCTGCATGAGGGCGGCAATGGAGTCGGCTTGACCGTCGGGCAAAATGTTCTGCTCACCACCGACGTCGGAATCGCCGTGACCCGGGCGATCGACGAACAACAGCTTGGCCCGTTCCTGCAGCTTTGTCCGAAACGAGAACATCGGATCGTAAAGGCTGGCGCTGGCGCCATGAATAAAGACGATTGGTGGCAAGTCTGGCTTCCGACCAGTCTCAACCAGGACGCTATTGAGCTTGAATCCACCGACATCGGTACGGACTTGATCGTCCCGCTTTGGCGCAGCAACCGCTTTAGAAGCAATCAACGCGAAGCAGCCGATCATCAGAAACACGGCGGTGAGGCAAAGAGTTCGATCCGGCATATCCTAGAGCTGCCCCGCGGTGCCACTGGCAAAGATCGGACCTGAAGGAAGGCCCGTCGGCATGAGGACGAAGGCATTGTTTCCCGCCATGACATGTCGGATGATGTCGGCCTGGCGTCCGCGGAACGTGTCATAGCCGTAAACGGTCTTGAGTATCTGCAACGGGTCGGCGGTCACGGCGGCTTTCTTCAGCGTTGGATGATTTGCGCATCATGGCCAAATCCGGATTTATCGCAATCTCGAAAGGCTGAATCGGCCACAGAAAGAGAGACAGATTACGACTCAGACGATGCATAGGCATTTGAGGGCTTAGAACGCAAAAGCCCTCCGATGAGGAGGGCTTATTCGTTTGATAAGTCTTGAAGATTTTGGTTGCGGGGGCCTGAACGCAGTGAGGCTTGCAAAATTCACTGTTCTTGATGGAAAACAGAGGCCGCTTACTACATTAGATCAAATGTGTGCGATGTTTCGTAGCATGAACTACGCATCAGCGGCGCGTCATCCTCCCGATCTCCAAGTTCGAGACAAAAAATGCTAAGTCTTGTCCAGTTCGGCCCATGTCCCGCCGCCGCTCGATGAGCAGAAGCGCACAGTCGTCACACTATCGAGATCATTAAGCCATTGGACCAGGGGCAACTTAATATGATCGTCGAACAGTTCCATCTTATCGTGGAAAAGGACTGCCTTGCTCTCCGAAGCGCAAAACCCACAGACCACGCCGCCCGGACGTTTTTGCCAAGTGACATCAAGGGTTAGCAAGCCCGGCTTCGCCATAGCGCTCGAATGCCGATTTCCATCGATAGAAGCTGGCTCTGCCGATACCGAAATAGCGGCAAGTTTGCGAAACGTCACCGTGGCGCTCGGCATGTTCTAGAACGCGCAGCTTATGTGAAACTTCCCGTCGGAATGTCATCATCGCGATTATCCTTGTGATCGAAAGTCAAAAACAAGGATGTCTCGAAGGTCCCTACTTTTCTACAGAAGCCATCCCGCGTGCAGGAAGATGTTTGTCAGGAACGGCGTCCAATCGGACGGGGCGATGAGACGGAGCTGACCGAAGACGCGCGACGGCACCAGCGCGAAGTCGAACAGGAACCGGTTGAGCGCACGCGGCGGCAGGCCGCTCTGGTAGAGGAAGCGAGAAGGCTGATCCCGACGACTGACCAGACGGCCACGGGGGGGGGGTATCTGCGAGCAACGGTATCGGCCCATGGAAACATCTCATTTCCCCGAGCGCATGCAGCTGGCCGTCATCACCTCGTCTTTCTTGCAATTGTCACACCCGTCCACGCCGGAGGATCAGAGGCGGGGAAGGATTCGAGCGAGGCTTCGAGGACCGGATCGAAACTCTCCCTGTCGCTGGTAGACGGGTCGGCCGTGCTCTCATGCTGGACGACTCTTGAGAGGCGGCGATCGGGGCGGAACGGGACCCGGAAGGCTCCCGGGGCATCGACGCCCCTGTGCAGCCGGTGGCGCGTCTCACCCGCCCAAGGGTTCGCCATCCGGGCTCCCCCAGCGTCCTCGCGCACGACATAATGCCAGTCCTGCCTCTCTGCGAAGTCCACGGCGCTGTCGCGATCCGGAAACTTCAGCCGGATCGGACGATAGGGATCGCCGCTGGACGTGTATCCCATCAGCGGCTCGATCTGCGGCGGCCGGGACGGCTCGAACTCGAGGACCCAGTAGTTGGGCCGAGGCGCCGATGTCATCGCGGAACGGGCAGGACGGTAGATGATTGCCGTCGGCACGTCCCAGGATGGCAGATCGGTTCCGGGAATTTTCGGCGGGAATGGTGGGCGATTATGGCCGCGCATATCAGTTCTCCCGGGTGTCGGTGGATACGAGAAGGTGACGTTCGAGATCGTCGAGTTTTTCCATTCGCCTTGAGTTCAGGCGAACGGCGCGTTCGGTGTTCTGCGAAGGAAAGGCAGCAGCGTGCAGGACGTCCGACCGCATCGCTATCGTGAGATCGGCGACGGCATTCATCACGCCCTCTCCGTCCCCGTCCGAGAGCGTGCCGTCAGCAAAACCGGACTGCAAGCTCTCCAGTACCTGCTCGAAGCTGGACACAACCCCTGCACTCGCGACCACAGCCAGCTTGTGGCTGAGAACACGCAGTTCATCGATCAGCTTCGCATCGTGCCTTGCGGTTTCCACGATCTCTGCGACCTTCTCGATGCAGGCCATGTAAATGTCGCATTGCTGCTGGAGGATGATGACCCTTCCTTCCTTGCGAAGCTCGAGATCGGTCTGGCGATTGAGAAGCGCCGCGGTCAGAATGATCGTCACGACAGCGCCGAGGAAGATGAGCGTCATCTCCTGCGCGAAAGGCAGTATGTCTTCGGCAAGATACATCGAACGAAAAACGAAAACGATGCCGATGCCCAAGGCAGCGGCCGCAGCAGCAAATGCCAAGTCAGGCAGGCGGTTCGACATCAGCACCTCGCATTTTCGGTGTCAGGTGGCATGCACGGCTTTGCATCGGCGTCCGGCGCCTCTGCGTCCCGGTGCCGCAGGAAGATTGGCGTCGGACCGCTGCCGAACGGATTGAAGCCGGTGCTCAGGCAACGGTCGAAGATCGTTTCGTCCCATCGGGTGAAATCGTGCTCCTCGCCGGCAAGTCGCCCGTCATCCACCACAGGGCACCTCACGCCTTTGCCGATGGGGGAGCGTCATCGAAGGCCGCACCGTCCGAACGATCCGCCTTGCGAAGCCGTAGCCCGAGGAGGATCAACATCACCCCGAAGACCGCGGCGTAGAAGCCGATCAGCCAGCCGAGCGCGAGGAAGCTTTCGACCGGGCGCGTCAGCAGCATCCAGGTCACGACGACACCGAGAGCGACCGAGAGAAGGCCGCTCAGGATCAGCCAGATTTCGCCGTTGATTTCCTTTCGCAGGCGGATCGCTGCCGCGATCTCGAGGGCACCCGAGAACACGGACCAGAATGCGATGCTGGCCCAGAGGAATGTCGCAAGCACAAGCGTCGCGACAAAAGGCGAGACAACCACGACGACGCCCGTGGCGATGCCCAGAATGCCGCTGAACATCAGCCAGCCCCAGCGTTTGCCCTTGCGGATGTTACGTATCGCGGCGACGAGGCCGAACACGCCGTCGGCAAAGGCGAACGCGCCGAAGACCAGCGTGAGCGCCAGAAGCGATTCCGCAGGCATGACGAAGGCTAGCACTGCGATGATCAATGCGAGCACGCCGCGTAACACGAATGCCCACCAATTCCGGGACAGGCTGCACAGCATGTCCTGCATCTTGTCGGTCGGGTTTTCAGAGGCTATGGTCATTGGTCGATCTCCTATTCAGTTCCATGTCAGGTGTCGGAGCCGGCCTCCTCGCCGGTTAGGGCGGCGGCCACGCGGCGGCGATCCTCGATCGGCTGAGGCAGACGCCGCGTGTGAGCGATTTCCCGTTCGATGGGCGCGCGGCCTGATGGATCTCTGACCAACCCGGCTTCGGCAAGCCTCGCGCGTAGTGTCGCGCCCGCATTTTCTGCGATCTCGGCGACCACTGTCTCGGTCAGGCCGAAAAGGTCTGCCGTCTCCGCGATCGTAGCGTTGTCGAGGTGGAGCCGATAGAGAACGCGGCGTTCGACCGACGGAAGATCGGCGATTGCCCGGTGCAGCACCATGGCGATCTTATGCCGATCCGCTTGGCTCTCGGGGTCTGTGCCGCCGTCGTCGGCGAGGAGGTCCTCCAGCATCAGCACTTCGTCGGGCTGGTAGAACTCGAACATCGCCTGATCCGCCTCGGTCGGATCCTCCGCCGGGGCCTCGGGTTCCGCCTCGATGGAGGCGGCATCCTCAGGCACGGCGCGGCGCGCGGCGCGCGCCTCGGCCTCGATGGTCTCGAAAGCCAGTTTCAGCAGCCAGTCGCCTATGGAAAACTCGGTGGGCCGCTGCTCGAACCTTTCCAGTCCCTTGAGGATCGTCGCATCGACAAGATCGCGAACGCTGAGGTAACCCTCCGGTACCGATCCGCTGCATTCGAGATAGGTCAACTCGCGCCTGACGGTGTCATAGACCGTATCGAGATGATCCTCGATCAGCTCAAAGAAGAGCTGGCGCCGGTCCGCTTCCGCCGCATCCCGCGCGGGCGGCAGCGGGGCGCCGATCCGGCGCCGGCGGGCGGGACGCTTGTATTCAGGCTCGTGCTTGAGGCGCGCCACATGCCGATCGACCTGGTGGCGCAGGTCGGCAAAGGCCTTGCGCAGGACAGGCTCGATCTCGAATCCCTCTTCCCGGGCCGCGATCACGCCCGACGGCAATTGCAGGCGCAGGCTGACTTTGATGCGCTTCTTGCCCCTCGTCTGCGAGGCAACGACTTCGAGCCGGACCAGATCCTCGCGAAAGCGCGCAAGGTGCGGTTCAAGTTGCCGCAATTCTTCCTCGATGACCTCAGGCGCGCGCTGTTGGCCGTGCCGGTCGAGATTGCGGAATGATCTAATGACGTTCATGCCGTGGACCTTCCTATAACTCTCCGAAGAGATGGTCCGGCGCGACCGATATCGCGCCGGGCCAATCTTTTGCGCTGTCACTCGGCGGACTTGTCGTCCTTGGACTGCACCTCATCCCCAACGCTGGGCTTCGGAACGTCCGTCTTGTTTTCGGCAACTTCGCTGGGCTCCTCGATCCCGGCCTTGGCCTGATCGTCCGGGCTGTCGTCACCGGTGTCCTTTACGATCTTTTCGAACACGACCCTCTGTTCGTCTTCCGACCAGGCGACGCGGACCTTGTCACCATCCTCGATCCGCCCGGAGAGCATCTCGCGGGCCAACTCGGTCTCCAACTGCGACCGGATCAGCCGGCGTAGCTCGCGGGCACCGAATTCGGGACGGAAGCCGACCGCGCCGAAGTGATCCACGACGCTCACATCGAGTTCGAGTTCGACGCCCTGGGTAAGGGCGGTCCGCTTCACCCGGTTGAGCTGCAACTCGACGATCTGGCGGATTTCCGACTGGTTCAGCGAGTGGAAGACGATGATCTCGTCGATCCGGTTGATGAACTCTGGCCGGAAATGACCGCGCAACACCTCCATCAGCTCGGACTTCTGCTTGGCCTCGTCGAACTCACTGCTGCCGCGTTTCGTGAGGTTGCGCTGGATGATGTCCGAACCGAGGTTCGACGTGGCGATGATGATGGTGTTGGTGAAGTCCACCACGCGCCCCTTGCCGTCGGTCAGCCGACCGTCGTCGAACACCTGCAACAGAATGTTGTAGACATCCGGGTGCGCCTTCTCGATCTCGTCGAGCAGCACGACCGAGTAGGGCCGACGGCGCACCTTCTCGGTCAGTTGCCCGCCTTCGTCGTATCCGACGTAGCCGGGAGGCGCGCCCACCAGCCGGGCGACCGAGTGGCGCTCGCCATACTCCGACATGTCGATGCGGATGATTGCGTCCTGATCGCCAAAGATTACGTCGGCGAGCGTCTTGGCCAGTTCCGTCTTGCCAACCCCGGTCGGCCCGAGGAAGAGGAATGTCGCGGTCGGGCCGCGTCCCTCGCGCAGTCCTGCGCGCGCCAGGCGCACCGCATCCGCCACGGCGCGGATGGCCTCTTCCTGGCCGATGACGCGCTCGTGCAGCTTCTCCTCGAGCTTCAGGAGCTTGTCTTTCTCCTCGGTGGTCAGCTCAGTGACCGGAACGCCGGTGATCTTCGAGACGATCTGCGCGACATGATCGGCGCGCACCTCGGCGGTGGCGGAGGCCTGGTCGCGCTTCCAAATCTCCAGAAGCTCGTCCAGTTCCTTCTGCTTCTGTTCGAGTTCCTTCTTCAATTCCGCTGCACGGTCGAATTGCTTGCGGGCTGCGGCATAGTCCTGCTCGCGCTTGATCTGCGCGACCTCGGCTTCGAGCTCCTGCACGTCCACGGGCCGAGCAGTGGCCGAGATCTTCACCCGCGCCGCGGCCTGGTCGATCAGGTCGATCGCCTTGTCGGGCATGAAGCGACCGGTGATATAGCGATCCGAAAGCTCCGCGGCGGCGATGATCGCCTCGTCGGTGATCGTCACCTTGTGGTGGCTTTCGAGCGTGTCGCGCAGCCCGCGCAGAATCATGATCGTCTGTGCGACCGTGGGCTCGTCCACATAAACCGGCTGGAACCGTCGCTCGAGCGCCGCGTCCTTCTCGATGTATTTCTGGTACTCGTTGAGCGTCGTCGCGCCGATCAGGTTCAGCTCGCCCCGCGCCAGCGCCGGCTTGAAGGTGTTGGCGATGTCGAGACCGCCTTCGCCACCGCCCTGGCCGGCGCCGACGATGGTGTGGATCTCGTCGATGAAGAGAATGAGGCTGTCCTTCTCCTCGGTGATCTCCTTGAGGATCTTTTGGACTCGCTCCTCGAACTCGCCGCGATACTTCGACCCGGCCACCATCGAGTTGATGTTGAGCTCCACGAGCCGCTTGTCGCGCAGCGCCTCGGGCACCTCGCCCGCGACGATCCGTTGTGCAAGTCCCTCGACGATGGCGGTCTTGCCCACGCCAGGCTCGCCGATCAGCACCGGGTTGTTCTTTTTCCGGCGGGCCAGCACTTCGATCGTCGTCTCGATCTCGCGGGCGCGGCCGATGACGGGATCGAGCTTGCCCTCGCGGGCGAGCTTCGTCAGGTCACGGCTGAACTGGTCGAGATCGGGGGTGTTCGACGGAGTCTCGACGCGGCCTTCCTCGGCTCCCTTGCCGACCACCTTCGTCACCTGCTGACGCAGCGCCTGCGGCGTCAACCCCAGCTTGCGCAGCATCGCCGCGGCCAGGCCTTCACCTTCCTCGGCAAGTCCGATCAGAAGGTGCTCGGGACCGACATAGGAATGGCCGAGTTCGTTCGAGGCGATGAAGGCTCGGTTCAGTGCGTCCTTCAGGCGAGGACTGACGCCGATTTCGCCTTCCGTCTTGGCGTCTCCACGCTTCGCTTCCTTCTCGATCTGGCGGCGCAGATCGTCCACATCGACCTTGAACTGTTCCAGGATCGTCTTGACGACGTCAGACGAGGTCAATGCCAGAAGCAGATGTTCGGTATCGACCTCGCTGCGCCCGAATTCCCCGGCCTTCTGTGCTGCATCCTGCAGCAGCTTGTTGCCCTGTTCGCTCAGCCGGTCGGCGATGGTGCGTCCGCCGCCGCGCCGCGATCCACGCCGCGGCGCGCCCTCGCCGAAAGTGGCGTCGACGACAGCGTCATCGCCATCACCCATAGAGCCGAGCGTGCCGCCTCGCAGCGGACTGTCACCAAAGAGGCTGCCGAAACCGCTCTCGCCGAAGAATTCGTCAAGAAGGGAATGTCGTCCGAACAGGGACTCCAGCGGCGAGGCGCTGCGACCCGACCGGCGCGCTATTTCGCTGTAGTGCTGATCGCACAGCTCCATGTTCTGAACCTTGCCGTTCACCGAGGCGCGCACGCGCGCCGTCGCCGGGCGACCGCAAATATCGCAAGTTCCGTTTGCCATTTTTCCTCTCCGTTTCTTTATCCAGTCAGGGTTGTCCGCGATCATCTGCGTCAGTGACGGTGTCAGGCAGCGACCGCTTCCGTTCTTTTCATCTTGGACCCAATTGCCACCAGATCGGGCTCGTCCAGTGTCTCGCGTTGCAGGAGATCCTGCGCCGATTGCTCGAGCAGCGCCCGGTTGGCTTCGAGAAGCGAGAGGGTGCGCTTGAACACGCCATCCACGATGTCGCGCACCTTCTGGTCCATCCGCTCGGCAGTGGCCTCGCTGTAGCGGCGGTTCAGCCACGACGACTGGTCGCCGGTGCCGAGAAAGCCTGGCCGATCGGTGTCGTAGCTGACATGCCCGAGGTCTTCGTCCATCCCGTACCGCGCGACCATGGCGCGGGCGATATCGGTCGCCTTGACCAGATCGTCGGCCGCCCCGGTCGAGACATGATTGTAGATGATCTTCTCGGCCGCGCGCCCGCCAAGCAGGACTGCGATCTTGTTCTCCAGCTCCTCCCGCGTCATCAGGAAGCGGTCCTCGGTCGGGCGCTGGATAGTGTAGCCGAGCGCGCCAATTCCGCGCGGGATGATCGAGACCTTGTGCACCGGGTCCACCCCCGGCAGAGCCATCGCCACAAGCGCGTGCCCCATCTCGTGGTGCGCCACGATCTCGCGCTCGCGCGGGTTCAGAACGCGGTTCTTCTTCTCCAACCCGGCGATGATGCGCTCTACGGCATTGTTGAAGTCGTCCATCGTCACCGCATCGGCCTTGCGGCGCGTGGCGAGCAATGCTGCCTCGTTGACGAGATTGGCAAGATCGGCGCCCGAGAAGCCGGGCGTGAGCGCTGCGACCTTCTCGGCATCGACGTCCGGGGCGAGCTTCACCTTTTTCATGTGAACGCAAAGAATCTGCACACGTCCCTTCTTATCCGGCCGATCCACCAGCACCTGACGGTCGAAGCGTCCGGCCCGCAACAGCGCGGGGTCGAGGATCTCTGGTCGGTTGGTGGCGGCCAGGAGCACGATGCCCACCGAAGGGTCGAAGCCGTCGAGCTCGGTCAGAAGCTGGTTCAGCGTCTGCTCACGCTCATCATGGCCGCCAGCGATCTGGCCGGAGGAGCGCGCCCGCCCGAGAGCGTCGAGTTCGTCGATGAAGATAATCGCCGGCGCGGATTTCCGAGCCTGCTCGAAGAGGTCGCGCACCCGCGCGGCACCGACGCCCACGAACATCTCGACGAACTCTGATCCCGAGATCGAAAAGAAGGTCACGCCGGCCTCACCCGCCACCGCGCGCGCCAGCAGCGTCTTGCCGGTGCCCGGCGGCCCAACGAGCAATATGCCTTTGGGGATATGTGCGCCCAGCTTTCCGTATTCGGCCGGGTTCTTGAGGAACTCCACGACCTCCTCGAGCTCGGCCTTGGCCTCGTCCACACCGGCCACGTCGGCGAAGCTGACGCCGGTTTCTTTTTCCATGTAAACCTTGGCCTTGCTGCGGCCGACCTGCATGAACCCGCCGAAGCCCTGCTTGTCGGCGAACTTGCGGAACAGCAGCATCCAGATTCCGAAGAAGATAAGCGCTGGCGCCACCCAGGAAATCAGCGTGCCGAGAAAAGTGTTTTGCGGAACGCCAGTGATCTCGATACCTGACCGGTCTATCCGTTCCAGGATTGCGGGATTCACTACGGTCGTCACGAACTGCTTCTTGCCGTCGACCGGTTCGGCGAAGGTGCCTGTGATAGTGTCTGACCCGACCGCGACAGAGGAAATTTTCCCGTCAGCGAGATACTTCTCGAACTGGCTGTAGCTGATCGGTGCGACGGATTGCCAGCCGGCGATCAGGTTCTGGATGAAAAGCACGGCTATGAAAGCCACCACCCAGTACCAGATGTTATATTCGGTCTTCCTTTCCATGCCGCTTGTCCCTTTCACTGGCGCCCGAGCCGCGCCCTGATCCGCTCGAGCAGCGCCAGCAGGGCGCGCCTTTCGTCCGCCGACAGATCCTGGAAGATTTCATGTTCGAGCGCCGATTGCCGCGGCGCGAGTTCCTCCAGCATCGCCCGGGCCTTCGACGTTGCCGTGACGATCTGCGCCCGCCTGTCGTCGGGCGAGGGCGACCGCTCGACCCAGCCGCCCCGGACCATGCGATCGACGAGCTGGCCGGCTGTGGCCTGGCCGACCTCCAGCAGGTCGGCCAGATCGCCGATGGTCAGCCCAGGCGCATCCTCGACATGCGCCGCCGCCATCCAGGATAGGCGGGTCAGGCCGCTGCCGCGGATGTCTTGGTCGATCCGCTGCTGGATGAGCTGCGCGACCCGGTGGATCTTCGTCCCGATCAGCGCGATGTCCGAAGAGATCATGGTTATCCTTCCGCCGATTGCATGGTACACAGGAGAAACAGCCCCCCATCCAAAACGCAATGCACCCATCATACATGCTTGCATAATAAATGGAACGGCCTATCTTGATAGGCGTTCTCCGAACCCACATCCGGCCGGCACCGTTGCCCGGTCCCTCCATGCCGACGGTTCGGGGGTATCGATCAGCAACAGGAGGCCAGCAATGCTCTACCCGACATATCTGCGCCGCAGCGATCCCTTTGCGCTGATGCGCTCCATGATGCGCGATCTCGACCGCGGTTTCTGGCCGCCGTCCCGCGCGGCGTTCCCGGCGGTAAATGTCTGGCAAGGCCCTGAGGCCGTCGCAGTCACCGCTGAACTTCCCGGCATCGAACCGGACGACATTGAAATTTCGGTCAAGGACAACGTCCTGACGCTGTCGGGCGAACGCAAGGCGCCCGAGGTTCCCGACGGTGCGCGCTGGCACCGCAACGAACGCGTTTACGGCAGGTTTTCCCGCGCGATCCGGCTGCCGTTCGTGGCCTCGGATGACAAGGTCGAGGCGAGGATGGCGAACGGCGTATTGCGGATCGTCATCTCCCGGCCCGAGGAAGAAAAGCCGAAGAAAATCGAGATCAAGGCAGCCTGAGAGGAGCTGGAACGATGAGCACCGACATCTCGCAAGCCGCCGAAAAGACGCCGACCGACTCGCCTGAGACCACCGGCGGCGGACGCATCTACCGCCCGTCGACCGATATCGTCGAGACCGATCAGGGTTTCTCCATGATGCTTGAAATGCCTGGGGTCGCCGCCGATGCGATCGAAATCACGCTCGAAAATCGTGTGTTGACGATCCGCGGCAAGGTTGACCCGGTGCGGCCGAAAAACCTCGAACTTGCCTATGCCGAATATGGCGAGGGCGATTTCGAGCGTGCCTTCACGCTTTCCGAGGACTTCGACCCCGACAGGATCGAAGCCGAGATGCGAGGAGGCGTCCTAACTTTAACGCTCCCCCGGGCCCCTGAAGCGCAGCCGAAAAGGATCGCCGTCAAGGGCGCCTGAAAACCGAAGGAGACCATATCATGCAGATCAAAGACCTCATCCCCTGGGCGCGCAAGGACGGCGCGCCAGACGCCAAGAGCAGCGAAGACAACCCGATCGCGACACTCCAGCGCGAAATGAACCATGTGTTCGAGAACTTTTGGAACCGGGTCGGTCAGTTCGAATGGCCCTGGGGCAGCGGCGAAGCCAAATCCGACATGGTCGAGACCGACAACGCGATCGAAGTGTCGATCGAGCTGCCGGGCATGGAGATGAAGGACATCGAGGTGACGGTCAACGATGACATGTTGACTGTGAAGGGGGAGAAGAAGATCGAGCGCCAGGTGGAGAAGAAGGGGTATTACCTGTCCGAGCGCAGCTACGGCGCAATCTACCGGACAATTCCGCTCCCTCCCGGTGTGGATGGCGAAAAGGCGCAGGCATCCTTCAAGAACGGGGTTCTGACGATCAAGCTGCCCCAGACACCCGAGGCGCAGGCGAAGATCAAGCGCATCGATGTCAAGAACGGCTGATTTGCCACATTGGGTGTCGCCGGTTTGCGGCGTCCGCTCAGCTCCGTTTGATATCACGCCGTCTGGTGAGCCCCGGGGAGCCTGTTTCTCCGGGGCGGCTTTCGAGGGGGAATGATGAAAGACCTGAAACGATCTGGGCTAACCCGTGAATAATGGTCGGCGATGACGCTCTACGAGAAGTTCGAACAGGTCGTCATTTTCGTCCTCAGCGCCATCATTGCGGTTATCGTCGTGGCGTCGGTTTGGGCGCTGATGCGCGAGGTCGTGAACCGGTTGGTCTTGGGAGCGTTCGACACGCTCGATTACGCCACCTTCCAGGTGGTGTTCGGAATGATCTTCACCGTTGTAATTGCGCTCGAGTTCAAGCGCTCCCTTCTTGTGGCGACAGAACGCAGCTTCGGCATTCTCCAGGTCCGCACGATCGTGCTGATCGCGCTCCTCGCGATCGCGCGCAAATTTATCATCCTCGACCTTGGCGAGACGGAGCCAGCCAAGATTGCCGCCCTCGCGGGCGCGGCTCTTGCGCTCGGAGCAGTCCACTGGCTGGTGCGCGATCAGGACCGGCGCAAAGAGCCCGGTGCTAAAAATGCCGAAGGCGATCAATGAGCCGAAGCGTTTTCGTTCGACTTGTTTCATCAACCTCTGCCGCACTCATCATCATAATTGTTTAGCAGAAATTTTTTATCATGCCGAGCGTTGCGCTGGGTCGGTTTGCCGAGCCGCGCGCCGTCGCTTCCCGCGGAGACTTGGCGGCGTTCGAACAATGCACCATCACAGTTTTCAACGCCACTCGAGACAGTGCGTCTCCATCGCGACAACCGAGCGTATAGTCGATCCCTAAACCCGGAGTGCCTATGACGGTCCGCGTGGGAACTGCTCGCGGGGCATCGTAAAGTTAACGGAACTTGGGGCTTGATAGGCGATGAAGAAGCATGACAGACCGTGATCCGCTCTACCGTCGCCACCGCTTTCCCGCTGAAATCATTGCCCACGCGGTGTGGCTCTATNGCATGACAGACCGTGATCCGCTCTACCGTCGCCACCGCTTTCCCGCTGAAATCATTGCCCACGCGGTGTGGCTCTATTTCCGTTTTCCCCTGAGCCTGCGGATGGTCGAAGACATGCTGGCCGCTCGTGGCATCGTTGTCTCGCATCAAACGATCCGGCGGTGGGCAGAGAAATTCGGACGAACTTTCGCCAACCAAATCCGTCAACGTTCGCGCGCGGCCGGCTCGGCGATAAATGGCATCTCGATGAGGTCGTTATTTCGATCCGGGGCAAGAAGCATTGGCTATGGCGCGCCGTGGATCAGGACGGTTTTGTCCTGGAGGTTCTGGTGCAAAGCCGCAGCGACGCCAAGGCGGCCAAGCGCCTGATGCGCAAGCTTTTGTAAGGCCAGGGACGATCGCCGCGCGTGATGATCACCGACAAGCTTCGCTGCTATGTCGCCGCAAAGCAGGAAATCATGCCCGGTGTCGAGCACCGCTCCCATAAAGGCCTGAACAATCGGGCAGAGAATTCCCACCAGCCGATCCGACGGCGAGCGCGGATCATGAAGCGCTTCAAGTCAAAGCGACATCTGCAACTCTTCGTTTCCATCCATGATCCGATTGCCAACCTCTTCCACATCCCGCGCCACGACATTCCCTCCAGCCATCATCGCGAACTGCGCANCATCCATGATCCGATTGCCAACCTCTTCCACATCCCGCGCCACGACATTCCCTCCAGCCATCATCGCGAACTGCGCACAGCGGCGATGAACCTATGGGCGAAGATCGCTCGCGCATGAGCAGTGCACGTGGCGGGCGTCACGCCTTTGCTTCGCTGAAGTTAACTTTACGATGCCCTATGGACACACAATTCGAAGCTCGATGTCACGAGCTGCACGATCGTTACCATGCCGGCCGCAGAGGCGATGTCGAAGCTGCATGATCGACAACCTGCCATCCTCGATCCAACGGCTTTCAAGGAGTGGCTTGATCCGAAGACCTCTGGCGCTCGTGCGAAGGAACTCTTGGAGAACGAGAACTTAGATGGCCAGCTCGAATTCCATCGGGTGTCGAGGGATGTGAACTCATCGAGGTTCGCCGGGAAACCCGCGCCGGAGGTCAATTCGCTATGACGGTGACCACCGATCTGGTTGCTGATTTTGTCCGCGCGGCGAACCGACTGCCGCAGGTGTCGGCGCAAGAACGACAACGTCTTCTCGAACGCGGGCTCACGGTATCCGGGGCAATGCGCGGTCTCCTATTGGAGACGTGCAAGCTCGCTCCGTTCGACGAGGCTTTGGAACGCGTCGTCGACGACATCGCCCGCAACATCATCGAGATGTCCGACGAGACCGTTTCCAAGGCCCTGCTTGCCTTGGCCGGCCAGATCCGCACTCTTCGTATTCTGAACCGCGAGCCGCCCGCAAATCGAACCCCGAATGGTGCGAGTGCCATATGAGCAGCGGATCGCCTGTTGCCGACCGGCGGATTGAGTTTCTTGCCGACACTCTCGGGCTGCTGCTCTTCTTCACGACCACAGGCGCGCTCAACGAACGGTTCGTGGCCGGGATGCAGTGGGACCAGGTTCTCCATGCCCGGCTCCTCGGTGCGGTCTTTGATGGTGCCGGTCGCACGCTCCTACGGCATCTGGCGAGACTGGATGATGCGTCGGGCCTCGGACGGTCGACTATCGTGCATTCTTTGGGACAGCATTGCACTCAAGACCTTCCAGGTGCCGATCTACGCCGCCATCATCGCGGCGAACGGTGCAAGCGGCATCGGACTTTTCTACGGCATCCTCGGAGCGACCGTAATGATGCTGGTGCTTGGGCGCCCTTACGGTGCATTCCTGAACTTTGTCAGGGGGATGTTCGGTCTTCCTGCAGGTGGCGAAAGGCCCATGAGCCTCAGCGAGCGATAGGCCTACATTACTGAACGGGCGCGAATCCGCCCCCTTCCGAATGTGAAAGCGCCGCTCCAGAACGAAGCGGCGCTGTTCAGCTCATTCTTGATTCAAGGGCATCAAATGCGCGGATCGGTCCGATAACGGCCACGGTCGGCAGCGATCTGATCGGCAGTGTACGGATCGGCCGCGTCGTCAAAGCGTGTCCATCCTTCGGCAACATAGGCATCACGACGGGTGTTCAAATCGACCCGGCGCGAGCGGTTGAGAATGGTTTCCGCAGTCGCAACTTTATCGCTCTCGACCCTCGCAGCAACGACAGCACCGCCGCGGCGGATGCCCTCGGCGTAGACATGAGCATCCTTCTCCGGCACGCCGGACTCGATCATCGCACCGACGATGCCGCCTGCTGCGCCACCGACGACTGCACCCGCGACTGCACCTGCTGCGGTCGCGGCAAGCCATCCGGCCGCGACGACCGGGCCGACGCCTGGGATCGCCATCATGCCGAGACCCGTGAGAAGGCCGCCGGCGCCGCCCGCTACGGCACCGATGCCGGCACCCGTGCCAGCGCCTTCGGCTGCATTGTTGCCCTGGCCCTCGACCTCTTCTTTGCCGTCCTTGTAGTAGACGATGCTGATGTCATCTGAGGGGACGCCAGCATCTTCCAATGCCTTGACGGTCGAGCGGGCGTCTTCGTAGGAGTCGTAGAGTCCTGTCACGGTCTGCATGGTTGTTTCCTCTTCTTTTTGTTGGTTTTGATTACTTGGCCATCGTCACGTTGCCCTGGAAATCCAGAGAGACGTTTCCGGCCTTGCCGTCTTTGGTCCCGGTCGCGCGCCAGACGCCCTGATCGTCGAGTTTCAGGCCCGACACGTCCGTGTACCCGGCATCTTCGATGCGCGACTTGGCCTGAGCTTCTGTGAAGCTATTCTTGCCAGCAACCGGCGCGCCGGGATTCTGCTCACCGGAGGTGGAGACGGCCGGCGTGGTCTGGGACGTTTTCGGGGTCTCGCTCTGCGCGAACGCGGCGGATGCCGAAAGGAGAGCGGCGGCGGTGACAAAAGCTAGTTTTTTCATGGTGTTCCTCCAATTCCAGCATCCTCTTTGGAATGCGAGGGGGAAACACGTTCGGACAGGTTTGGTTCCAATGTCGACCGCGCGTCGGCATCGCGACGGCCTGCTTTGCCTCGTTGAACCAAATGGCATCACGCACCATTTAAATGGCATGCCGAAAACCGAGAAGAGCGACATCGGACTGATCAGGACATGGACGTTGTCGACAGCGATGACTCTGGGGTCGTCAATCCGTGCGAAAGGCATTCTTCAGGAAATCCAGGCCCGGCTTCCCGCCATTTCCAAGAAGTCGATCAGCCTTGATGGAAACGAGCTTTCCCTTGAGATGACGGCCATCGAGAAGACCGCCTTTAATGCCGCGGCAGGAATCGTTTCGGGCGTGATGGCGGAAGCTGTGACCTTGCCGGTGATCCCGCGGGAGATCCAGGATATTCTCGCCATCAAAACGAGCGAGCGCCATCGCTGGCTGGCGGACGGGCGTCTTCCGAGTGCTGGGACGAGGACGGTTCGGCTGAACGGACGAGCACGACAGATCACGTTCCATGTCTTCGATCCGAAGGTGGTGGAGAACCTGCTCGACCGCGGCATCGTCGACGAATGGAGGGTCGAGGATGCCGAGGCAAATGCCGAGAAGAGACAGAAGGCCGCGTATCAGAGGAAGATGGAAAGATCGCTCAAGAAGACGCCGAAACCGAACAAGAAGGATGAGCGCGCCATCGACGGGGATGCGGAACAGCTTCGTGGGTGGGAGGAGTTTGACGCGGATGGTTTCCTGCGATAGCCGACTGGAAGCGAGCGTCTTTGGGGTACTGTGTGCACGTTAGCTATCGTATTCGATGACATGGATCGGCCCGAACCGGTCATCGTTCAAGCGAGATCGCTAAGGCGACAGAGGTGGCTCGGGAAATCTGCACAGCGGGGATAAGTGGAGTTTCTGCCTGACTTCGGCTTAGATGCCGGGAACAGGAGAGACCATGACGAGACGACCGCGCCGGAACCATAGCCCGGCTTTCAAGGCAAAGGTGGCGCTCGCCGCCATCCGGGGTGAGCAGACGCTGGTGGAATTGTCCCAGCAGTTCGATGTGCATGCCAACCAGATCAAACAGTGGAAAGACAAGCTCCTTGAGGGGGCGACGGGTGTGTTAGGCGATGAAACGAAGGCGGAGCCAACGGGTCCGACCATCGATGTCAAAACGCTGCACGCGAAAATCGGCGAACTGACACTGGAGAACGATTTTTTATCCGGTGCGCTCGGCAAGGCGGGATTGCTGGGCGGAAAGAAATGATCGACCGCGAGCACAAGCTATCCGTCGTGCGCCAGGCGAAGCTTCTCGGCTTCAGCCGTGGCAGCGTCTACTATCTGCCTCGTCCGGTGTCTGACGGCGATCTGGCCCTTATGCGCCGGATTGACGAATTGCATCTCGACTATCCCTTTGCCGGAAGTCGGATGTTGCAAGGGCTCTTGAGAGGAGAAGGTCTGGAGACCGGGCGGCGACACGTCGCCACGCTGATGAAGAAGATGGGCATCGAGGCGATCTACCGCCGCCCGAACACCTCGAAACCAGCGCCAGGGCACAAAATTTATCCCTACCTCCTACGAAAGCTGGCAGTCACCCGGCCCAATCAGGTCTGGGCAATGGACCTGACCTACATCCCCATGGCGCGGGGATTTGTCTATCTGTGCGCCGTCGTGGACTGGTTCAGCCGGAAGGTCTTGTCATGGCGGTTGTCGATCACGATGGAAGCAGCCTTCTGCATCGAGGCGGTGGAGAAGGCACTTGCCCGTCATGGCAGGCCGGAAATCTTCAATACCGACCAGGGATCGCAGTTCACCTCCATCGACTTCACCGCCGTGCTGAAGAGGTCACAGATCGCCATCTCGATGGATGGCAAGGGTGCGTGGCGAGACAATGTCTTCGTCGAGCGGCTCTGGCGTTCGATCAAATACGAGGAAGTCTACCTCCATGCCTACAAGACTGTGTCCGAGGCCCGCGCTGGCATCGGCCGATGTCTGAACTTTTACAACACCAGACGGCCACATTCATCCCTTGACCGGCGGACGCCGGATCAGGCCTACTTCAACGCGCTGACACCAATGATGGTGGCGGCATAATCGAGGCGGAAATCCACTTAACGAAACGCCCGAAACTGTTCAGACAAACCGAACCACCTCTCTCATTCCACGATTTAGATCCCCACGCCCTCCTGCTCTCGTCGCAGAAGGGTAAATAGGTGGCCGGGTTTTATTCCGGCGCAGCAGGACTATCCCGCCGCTACCGTGGCAGACTTTTGCACCGCCGCTCTCACAACTCCGGGACATGGACTTTCCATCGCAATCCATCCCGCATAGCAACGGCCATCCATCGCTTCTTTTTGTTCATGCTCCAGTCGCAATGCGCGACGACGGCGACATTCATACGATCGTTCCTCCTAATCCACTCGAAGGCTATCAGGCTCCTCTTTCACGATCACCGTGCTTGAGAAGCCGCTTTACCGCCTCGCCATCCAACGCCTGCGCATCGAACAATGGCT
>NZ_KQ414517.1:0-97356 GCF_001263295.1 Agrobacterium sp. SUL3 | reverse complement strand
AATGGCAACCCGAAACACGAGCGGTCTTGCGCGGGTAATGCTTGCGCCATCGGTGCTGTTATTGCTGGTGTGGATGATCGTGCCTCTGGCGATGACCCTGTGGTTCTCGTTCCAGAACTACAATCTCCTCAACCCGGCCAATGTCAGCTTTGCCGGCCTGTTCAATTACCAGTATTTCTACACCGACCCGGCCTTCTTCCAGTCGATCTGGAACACGCTTTTGATCGTCGGCGGCGTGCTGTTGATCACCGTCATCGGCGGCATCGCCATTGCGCTCTTGCTCGATAATGACATTTTCGGCCAGGGCATCGTCCGCATCATGATCATCTCGCCCTTCTTCGTCATGCCGCCGGTGGCCGCATTGGTGTGGAAGAACATGATCATGCATCCCGGTTACGGCGTGCTTGCCGATCTCTCCCGCTTCTTCGGTCTGCAGCCGGTCGACTGGTTCGCGCAGTTTCCACTGCTGTCGATCATCATCATCGTCGCCTGGCAATGGCTGCCGTTTGCAACGCTGATCCTGCTCACCGCCCTGCAGTCGCTCGATGGCGAGCAGAAGGAAGCCGCCGAGATGGATGGCGCCAACTTCCTCAATCGCTTCATCTATCTGACCCTGCCGCACCTGTCGCGCGCCATCACCGTCGTCATCCTGATCCAGACAATCTTCCTGCTTGGCGTCTACGCGGAAATCCTCGTCACCACCAATGGCGGACCGGGTTATGCCTCGACCAACCTCGCCTTCCTCATCTATCGCACGGCACTTCTGGGTTACGACGTCGGCGGCGCTTCGGCCGGCGGCATCATCGCCGTCATCCTCGCCAATATCGTCGCCATCTTCCTGATGCGCGCCGTCGGCAAGAACCTCGACCGGTAAAGGGGAAACATCATGGCCCGCAAGACAACCACTCGTGCGAAGATCGGCTTTTCCATCGCGGCCTGGGCCGTGGCGCTGCTGCTGTTCTTCCCGATCCTCTATGCCTTCCTCACCTCGATCAAGACCGAACCGGAAGCAATCGCCGGCTTCAGCCTCATTCCCTCGGGCACGCTTGAGAATTACGTGACGGTTCAGACCCAGCGCGATTACTTCAAGCCGTTCATGAACTCGGTGGTGCTGTCGCTCGGCTCGACGATCATCGCGCTCATCATCGCCATTCCCGCCGCCTGGGCCATGGCCTTCTCACCGACCAAGCGCACCAAGGACATTTTGATGTGGATGCTCTCCACCAAGATGATGCCGGCCGTCGCCGTGCTGGTGCCGATCTACCTGATCTTCCGCAATGCCGGCCTGCTCGATACCCGCATCGGGCTGACCGTCATGCTCACCTTCATCAACCTGCCGATCGTCGTGTGGATGCTCTACACCTATTTCCGGGAAATCCCCGGCGAGATTCTTGAGGCAGCCCGCATGGATGGCGCATCGCTGTGGAACGAGATCGTGCATGTGCTCACCCCGATGGCGGTGCCCGGCATCGCGTCGACGCTGCTCTTGAACGTCATCCTCGCCTGGAACGAATCCTTCTGGACTATCCGGCTGACGACCACCAATGCCGCGCCGCTGACGGCCTTCATCGCCTCCTTCTCCTCACCGCAGGGGCTGTTCTGGGCAAAACTTTCGGCCGCCTCGATGATGGCGATCGCCCCCATTCTCGTCATTGGCTGGTTCTCGCAGAAACAACTCGTGCGTGGCCTGACCTTTGGCGCCGTGAAATAAGGAACGACAAACATGGGCAGAATTTCCCTTCAGAACGTGTCCAAGCTCTTCGGTGAGGCGAAAGTCATCCCGTCGATCGACCTCGATATCAACGACGGCGAGTTCGTCGTCTTCGTCGGCCCGTCCGGCTGCGGCAAGTCCACGCTTCTGCGGCTGATCGCCGGGCTGGAAGACGTCTCCGGCGGCAAGATCGTCATCGACGGCAATGACGCCACCGAAAAGGCGCCGGCCGAGCGCGGCCTTGCCATGGTGTTCCAGTCCTATGCGCTTTATCCGCATATGAGTGTGCGCAACAACATCGCCTTCCCGCTGAAGATGGCCAAGCTCGACAAGTCGGTGATCGACAAAAAGGTCGAAGACGCCGCCCGGGTGCTGAACCTCACCGATTATCTCGAGCGCCGGCCTTCGCAGCTGTCGGGCGGCCAGCGCCAGCGTGTCGCCATCGGCCGCGCCATCGTGCGCGAGCCGAAAGCCTTCCTGTTCGATGAGCCGCTTTCCAACCTCGATGCGGCGCTGCGCGGCACCATGCGGCTGGAAATCTCAGAACTGCACAACACGCTGAAGACGACGATGATCTACGTCACCCACGACCAGGTGGAGGCGATGACCATGGCCGACAAGATCGTCGTGCTCAACCGCGGCAATATCGAGCAGGTCGGTTCGCCGATGGAGCTTTACCGCACCCCCGCCAACCTCTTCGTCGCCGGCTTCATCGGCTCGCCGCGCATGAACCTCATCACCGGCGACTTCGCCCGCAGCAAGAACGCCACCACCGCCGGCGTGCGGCCNATCGGCTCGCCGCGCATGAACCTCATCACCGGCGACTTCGCCCGCAGCAAGAACGCCGCCACCGCCGGCGTGCGGCCGGAGCATCTGGCGCTGTCGAAGGAAAGCGGGCTGTGGCAGGGCAAGGTCACCGTCGCCGAACATCTCGGATCGGATACCTTCCTGCATCTCGAGGTATCAGGCATCGGACCGATTACCGCAAGGACCGACGGCGAGTTCGACTGCAGGCATGGCGATACCGTCTTTATCACCCCGGACGAGACAAAGATCCACAGGTTCGATGACAAGGGTGGGGCGATCTAGGTGCTGGCTTTCACAAGGTTTTTCATTCACAGCGGACCCGCAGGCGCGTGGGCTTACCCCCTCTGCCCTGCCGGGCATCTCCCCCTCAAGGGGGGAGATCGATCTGCGGTAAAGTCTCGCACATCTCGAAGCTTGCGAGTGAAGCGATGAAAGAGCCTCTTGCCGATCTCCCCCCTTGAGGGGGAGATGCCCGACAGGGCAGAGGGGGGTAAGCCCACGCGCCTGCGGGTCCGCGTGAATGGAAAATCTTGTGAAAGCTCACTTCCAGCCGGAGCCTCCACAATAGACGACCGAAGGGCAATCTGATGCCACGGTTGGCGCGTTTGCGAAGGTTCTCAACGTCTCCAGCTTTTCGTCGTTCCGGCTTTAGCCAAAATGACGGAGGGGGCATACAACGGCACAGGAAACCCTCCCGCCGAGTACTATGCCAAACCTCACGCCTCACCGATCCTGAAGCCATTCCTGTCGAAGACATGCAGCCTTTCCTGCGGGAAACCGACCCGCAGGGACTTGCCCGGCTGCAACAATGCCCGGTCCGACGAAAACAGCTTGAAGGGCAATCCATGCACGGTGAGGTGCAGGATGACGCCGAGGCCGGTCGGTTCGACGAGATCCACCGTCGCCTCAACGCTGCTTTCGGCGGGTGAGACGGTGACATGTTCCGGCCGGATGCCGAGCGTAACCGGCTCGCCATCGGCAAGTTTCACATCACGGCCGAGCGCCAGGCGCGTGCCGTCACCCAGCACGACGAAACTGCCGCCATTCTCCCGTTGCAGCCGTCCTTCGAGGAAATTCATGCCCGGCGAACCGATGAAACCGGCGACAAAAAGATTGGCGGGACGGTCGTAGAGATCAAGTGGCGCGCCGATCTGCTGCACATGGCCGGCATTCATGGCGACGATACGCGAGGCGAGCGTCATCGCCTCGATCTGGTCATGGGTGACGTATACCGAGGTTGCGCCAAGATCGGCATGCATGCGCTTGATTTCGGCGCGCATCTGCTCGCGAAGCCGGGCATCGAGGTTGGAGAGCGGTTCATCGAACAGGAAGGCTTTCGGCTGGCGCACGATGGCGCGGCCCATGGCGACGCGCTGGCGCTGGCCGCCGGAGAGCGCCTTCGGGCGGCGGGCGAGATAGGGATCGAGGCCGAGCTTGGCGGAAGCGCCAGCCACCGCCGCCGCGATGGTTTCTTTCGGGCTGCGGCGCAGGCGCAGGCTATAGCTCATATTGTCGGCGACGCTCATATGCGGATAGAGCGCATAGGACTGGAAGACCATGGCGATGTCACGATCCTTCGGCCGGCGATCATTGACGCGTTCGCCGTCGATGGACAGGTCGCCGGATGTTATCTCTTCAAGCCCGGCGATCATGCGCAGCAGCGTTGATTTTCCGCAGCCGGATGGGCCGACGAGGACGATGAACTCGCCATCCCTGATATCAAGATCGACGCCATGCAGCACGGCGAGGTCGCCATAGGTCTTGCCGACATTCTTCAGCTCGATGGAAGCCATGGGATTATCCTTTCACCGCGCCGGCCGTCAGGCCCTGCACGAGATAACGTTGAATGAGCAGGAAGAAGAGGCAGGCCGGTATGAGCGCCAGAACGCCCGCCGCCATCATCTGCCCGAAATCGACGGAGAATTTTGAAACGAAGGTCAGAAGGCCGACCGGGAAAGTGGCGCTCTGGTTGCCGGAAATCAGCATCAGTGCAAACAGAAGCTCGCTCCACGCGGCGGTGAAGACGAAGCCGAGCGTGGCGGCAATGCCCGGAAGCGTCAGCGGCAGGATGATCTGGCGGAAGGCCGTAAACCGGCTTGCCCCGTCGATCATCGCCGCCTCTTCCAGATCCTTCGGAATGCCATCGAAGAACGACTGCATGAGGAAGGTAGCAAAGGGCACATTGAAGGCCGTATAGACGATGACGAGGCCCGTCAGGCTGTTGGTGAGGCCGAGCGGCGAAAGCATCTTGAAGATCGGCGCGACCAGCATGACCAGTGGGAACATCTGGGTGATCAGCATCAGGGCGATGATCCAGTATTTGCCCTTGAAGCGGAATCGCGACAGGGCATAACCCGACAGCGAGGAGAGTACCGTAACGGCAAGCGCAGTTGAGCCGGCGACGATGACGCTGTTCTTAAAAAACGTCGGGAAGGCACTGTTTTCTATGACGAAACGATAGTGATCCCATGTCGCCCGCGATGGCCACATCCTCACACCTTCGCTATAGAGCAGATCATTCGGCGTCACGGACACCTTGAGCAGCCAGAACAGCGGGAAAAGCGCGAAGGCGATATAGGCGAGGATGGCGAGGCGATGCGCAAGGGTGAGAAATATCCTTGATGTCATCGGTCAGTCCTTCTCGATCAGGCGCTGGCGCAAAAGCACGATCAGCATGGAATAGGCGAGCAGCAGCACCAGAAGCACCAGCGCAATGGCCGAGGCATAACCGAAATCCAGACGCCGGAAGGCCTGGGTGAAGATGTAGCTGGCAACAATCTGCGTGCGGTCGGCCGGACCGCCATTGGTCATGACGATGATGAGATCGGCGAAATTGGCGATCCAGACGGTGCGCAGCAGGATGGTGATGGCGATGGTGGGCGCCAGAAACGGCAGGGTGATGGAGGTGAAACGCTGCAGCGGGTTTGCCCCGTCAATTTCCGCCGCCTCGTAAAGATCGCGCGGGATAGCCTGAAGCGCGGCCAACAGGGTAATGGCGAAGAACGGAATGCCCCACCAGACATTGGCGATGATCGGCCCCCACATGGCAAGCTGCGGATCGGCGAGAATATTGTTGGGTGCGGATAACAGCCCGAGCGACACCATCCAGTGTGGCAGCGGCCCGATGACCGGATTGAACAGCCAGGCCCAGTTGAGACCGGCAAGGAAGGTCGGCACGGCCCATGGCAGGAACACCAGCGCCTGCGCCAGCCCCCTGCCCGCAAAGGGCTTGTCCAGCAGCAGCGCCAGAATGAGACCGAAGAAGAATTGCAGGAAGACGGAAGCGCCGGTCCACCACAGCGTATTTTTCAACGCCCGGTAAAAGGCCGTGTCCTGCGACAGCGCCTCCAGATGTTTCAGGCCAACGAAACCGCCGGAAAACGGATTGAGCAGTTGCACATCGCGAAAGGCATAAGACAGGCCAAGCACCAGCGGCACGAGCATGACGGCGACGATGAGCACCAGCACCGGCGCGCTGTAGAGCCAGGGTTCGGCCCAATCGGCAAAGCGCCGCATTGCGGGCTTGCCAGCCGGTTTGCGCGCGGCCACCGGCCCGGCGCCATGGGCATAGGACATTGTATCGCTCCCTGATCGGACGACGAAACGGACGGGTTTTCCAGCCTCTCGGCTTACCGATCCGAAAAATTGCAGGAAAAGGCCTGTCGCAGCGAAGGCCGGCAAGACCCGCCGCACGGGCATTTGCGCCCGCGCAGCCGGTCAATGTCGTTACTTCGAGGCCAGGAACTTCTGCTGCGCCTTGGTCATGTAATCAGCCCATTGCTTGGCGAGGTCTTCCGGCGTGATATCGCCGAGCAACGCTTCCTGCGATGTCTTGATGACAAGCGAATCCTTGAAGAAGGCGAATTCCTCAAGATAGGTCGGCATCGTTGTCGGCACGGCGTTCTTGTCCGCCAGCTCGTCGAACCAGCCCTTGAACTGCTCGCTGGCGTAGAAGGGGTCCTTCTCCGCCGACTTGTGCACCGGCAGCGCACCGGTCTTCTTGTTCCACTCGATATTGCCTTCCGGCCCTTCGAGCGTCTCGATCAGCTTCCAGGACAGGTCCTTGTTTTCGGATTTCGACATCATCGACCAACCTGCAAAACCAATCGTCGGGAAGGTCTTGCCGTCAGGTCCCTTAGGCATGGTCATGATGCCGAAATCTTCCGGCTTCATGCGCTGGGCAATGGCGATCAGCGCATCCGGATCCTGATCGAGGAAGGCGCAGGTGCCGGAATAAAAGCCGGCAACGATTTCGTTGAAACCCCAGTTGACGCTGTCCTTCGGCGCCAAGCCGTTCTTGTAGAGGTCGATCACATAGGTCAGGCCCTTCACCCAGCCGGGGCTGTCGAAGGTGGAGGTGCCGTCCTTGGTGAAGAACTCGTTCGAGCCGGCCATGGAGGCGCCGAACATGACCCAGCCGTTGAGGCCACCCGGGCCGCCGCGAAGGCAATAGCCGTATTTGCCGGGAAGTGCCGCGACCTTCTTGGAAGCATCGGCAAATTCGTCAAGCGCCTTCGGCGGCTCCTTCACGCCGGCTTCGGCCAGCAGTTTCTTGTTGTAGAACATGGCGCGCAGGTAGAAACCATAGGGCAGCATATAGGCCGTGTCCTTCACGTCACGGCCGAGTTCCAGCGTGCGCTCGCTCAGGCCCGCGGTGTGTTCCCACTTGGCGAGGTAAGGCTCAAGGCTTTCGAGCATGCCATTATTGGCGTAGAGCGACAGCCATGTGTCGGGCATTTCCATCACATCAGGCACATCGCCGGCCGAGACCATGGTGGCGAATTTCTGGAAAGCTTCGCTCCACGGCAGAGAGATGATTTCCACCTTGGTGCCGGGATTGGCAGCCTCGAATTTCGAGACGATGCCCTTCAGCGTCTCGGTGCGTTCCGGGCTGGTGATGACTTCCACCAGCTTGAGGGTCGTATCCGCCAGCGCCGTTCCGGTCATCAGGGCGGTGAAGATTGCGGCTGTTACCAGTTTTTTCATGTCGTTCTCCCCTTTTTTGTGGTCAGTTTTAAAACACGTCAGGCGGCGGAGGCCGCCTTGATCGCGGGTTCGAGATCGTTCCAGAGGGCTTCCGTGCCCTCCAGCCCGACATGCAGGCGCACCGAACGCGCGCTGATGCCGAAGGTGTGGGCAGAGTTTGGCTGCGCCTTCTGTTCGAGCACCACTTCTCCGGGGACGATGAGGCTTTCATGCCCGCCCCAGGAAACACCCAGTTTGAAAAGCTTCAGGCGGTCGGCAAAAGCGCGCACATCCACCCCTTCCTTGAAGACGAAGGAAAACAGGCCCGACGTGCCGTTGAGACCGGGCGGCAAACGGTTCGCCAACCCCGGATGGCAGACCTTCTCCACCACATCCAGCGCCTGCAGGCGGGTTGCGATCTCAAGCGCCGAGGCCTGATGCGCCTTCATGCGCAGCGGCAGGGTGCGAAGCCCGCGAATGAGCAGCCAGGCATCGAAAGGCGACATCTTGCCGCCGAGATAGGGATAGGTCTCCGCCCGGATGCGGTCGATCATCGCCTTCGATCCCGCCACCACGCCGGAGACCACATCGCTGTGACCGCCGAGATATTTCGACGCCGAATGCACGACGAGATCGACGCCGAGCGAAATCGGCTGCTGGAAGACCGGGCTTGCCCAGGAATTGTCGATGACGGTGACGGCACCATGTCGCTTGCCGATGGCGGCGAGCGCGCCGACATCATGCGCTTCCATCACCCAGCTCGTCGGGCTTTCCATGTAGAACAGCTTCGCGCCGGGCATCGCCTTTTCAACCGCCGCTTCATCACGGCCGTCGACATAGGTCACTTCGATATTCATGCGCTGCATGAAGGTGCCGAACAGGCGGAATGCATCGGGATAGACATGGCGCACGGCGACGATCCGGTCACCGGGCGAAACGAAGGAAAGCACGGTGGAGGAAATGGCCGACATGCCGCTCGCAAAACCGAGCGCATCTTCGGCCCCTTCCAGCTTCGCCAACATCTCCTCAAACAGCCGCACCGTGGGGTTCAATCCGCGCGTATAGACCGGCCGCACCTTTTCGCCGCGATAGGTGGAAACCATTTCGTCATAGCTGGAAAAGGTGAAAAGCGAGGTCTGCACGATGGGCGGCACCACGGCCTCGAAGGCGTGGGCCTCGTCATGCGCAACGATAAATGAGGCGGGATCGAAGAGATCGTTGCCATGGTTCATTTCGACATGTCCTTGATATCCTCCTCGACGACGGCGAGGATTTTCAGTGTTTCTTCACGCGCACCGGCCGCATCGCCGGCGGCGATGGCGTTGAACAGCGTGCGGTGAAAGGGGAAGGAGCGGCCGGCAAAGTCCGGGCGATCGAACGGCTTAGACCAGAAACGTTCGAAACCTTCGCGCATCTGCTCCAGAAGCTGCTTGAACAGCGTATTATGGGTGGCGTCATAAATCGACAGATGGAAGGCAAGATCGGCTTTACCGGAGGTGCCTTCGGCCAGATGCACCCGCTCCATCTCATCAAGCCGCGCTTCCATCGTGGCGATATCGTCTGCCGTGCGGCGGCGCGCAGCGGCCATGGAGGCCTCCACTTCGATGCCGCGCCGCACTTCCAGCGTCATCAGCAGCGCATCACGCAGGCTTTCGGCATCGATGGAAATCGGCATATGCACGGTGGCGGCGGAAATCGGCTTCAGCAGATAATTGCCGCTGCCCTTGCGGCTGTCGATGACACCGAGCGCCTGAAATTTACGGATAACTTCGCGAATGGTGGACCGCCCGACACCCAGCGCCGCCATCAGCTCCCGCTCGGCCGGCAGCCGTTCTCCGGCCTTCAGCCCTGCCCGCTCCACATAGTCGGAAAGCGCTGCCTCAACCTGGCGCACGCGGTCGCTCGGCGGAATGGGCTGCATCAGTTCCCGGCTGGACCTGTCCAAAACGTACCCTCTAAATTGGTCTGACATCTTACCATTTCAAAGGGCGGATCGATTGTCAACGGGCAACGGGAAGATCGCTGCCCATGCTCGTTCGTATTGGAGGTGCGGGGGGGAATTTCAGCGGATCGCAAAAAGGCGAAGATTGCCAGCACGACGTGGATGACAAAGGCCGAAAGCCTCTCTTTCGTCATGCTCGGGCCTGTCCCGAGCATCTGCTCCGTCTCGACTAAACGAGACGTGTGTGGATCCTCGGGACAGGCCCGAGCATGACGCCGCGTGCAGGGAAAGGTTCAACAAAAGGCAGAGGGTGGCCTTGAGCCACCCTCCTTTGATTCATTGAGTTCACGCAACTTACTGCGTCAGAACCGCTGCCTTGATGGTCTGGATATTGTGGTTGATCATGTCGATATAGGTCGCGGCCGGACCATCGGCGGTGGAAAGCGCGTCGGAATAGAGCGTGCCGCCAACCTTAAGGCCAGTTTCGCTGGCGATCTGGTCGATCAGTCGCTTGTCGGTGATGTTTTCGACGAAGATCGCCGATGCCTTGTCGTGTTTGACCTGATCCACGAGCTTGGCGACATCGGCAGCCGAAGCTTCGGATTCCGTTGAGATGCCCTCGGGCGCAAGGAAGTTCAGTCCATAAGCGTGCTCGAAATAACCGAAGGCATCATGCGAAGTGATGATGACGCGCTTTTCCGGCGGGATGGCGGCAATCTCGGTCTTCACCTTTTCATTCAGGGCGGCAAGCTTGGCGATATAGGCATCGGAATTGGCGGTGTATGTCGCGCAACCGGCCTTGTCGACTTCGCAAAATGCGCCGGCAATGTTCTTCACGTATATTTCGGCGTTCTTGATCGACTGCCAGGCATGTGGGTCAAATTCACCGTGATGGTGGTGACCTTCATGGCCGTGGTCGTGATCATGGGCCTCGGCGGTCTCCTGGCTGTGGCCGGCTTCTTCCGCCTTGTGGTCGTGGCCTTCCTCTTCTTCCGCTTCCGGATGGGCATGGCCGGCCGGTTCTTCGGAAAGCTTCAGCGGTTCGACACCCTTGGTCAGTTCAACGACAGGCGCCTTGGTGCCGCTGGTGTCGATCAGCCGCTTCAGGAAGCCTTCAAATTCCAGGCCATTGACCAGCACGACGCCAGCCTTGCTGACGGCAACCGCATCGGCCGGGCGCGGCTCATAGACATGCGCATCGCCATCCGGCCCGACCAGCGTCGTGATCTCGATGCGGTCGCCGCCGACATTTTTGGCGAAATCGGCAATGATCGAGAAGCTGGCCACGACCTTTAATTCGGCGGCGGACGCCTGGGCCATCAGGACCGGGGAGAGGGTAAGAAGGCTTGCGCAGGTGGCAAGACGGAAGGTTCTGAACATGAAGGTTCTCCTTTTTTCGAACGCTGTTTTCAGGCTGCTCTGTGGCGGCCGGAACCGAGAAGATCGCCGAGCACGCCGCGCGTGCCGACGAGAATGGAGAGCGCGTAGATGACGCCCGCGGACAGGATGATCGCCGGGCCTGAGGGCAGCGACGCGTGATAGGACAGGATGAGGCCGGCAAAGCAGGACACCATGCCGATGCCGATCGAGATGAAGCACATGGGCGCCACGCGGTTGGACCAGAAACGGCTGGCAGCGGCGGGCAACATCATCAGGCCCACCGAAAGCAGCGTTCCGAGCGCCTGAAAGCCGCCGACCAGATTGAGCACGACGATGGCAAGGAAGAGGAAATGCACCGGGCTGCCCCAGTTGCTGACCGAGCGCAGGAACAGGGGATCGAGGCATTCCGCCAGAAGCGCCCGCCAGAAGGTGATCATCACCACCAGCGTCACGATGCAGATGCCGCTGATAAGGCCAAGCGCCTCGTTGTTCAGCGCCAGCACGGTGCCGAACAACACATGCATGAGATCGACGCTGGAGCCGCGCCACGAAACGAGCAGCACGCCGAGCGCCAGTGAAATCAGATAAAAGGCGGCAAGCGAGGCATCTTCCTTCTGGACGGTGAAACGCGATACCGCGCCGGCACCCAGCGCCACCACGAGGCCGACCACCAGCCCGCCGATCGTCATCGGCAGGATTTCCAGCCCGTAAAACAGAAAACCGACGGCCGCTCCCGGCAGGATGGCATGTGACATGGCATCGCCCGTAAGACTCATGCGGCGCAGCATCAGGAATACCCCGACCGGCCCGCAGCTGATGGCAAGGATCAAGGCGCCGGCAAGCGCCCGCTGCATGAAGACATATTGAACAAAGGGTTCGATGAAGAAATCAGCCATGCGCATTCGAATCTGCGTGGGAGTGGAGGTGGGAATGGGATGACGCCGCCCGCGGCCCGACATAGAGCGCATGGGTCGTTGGCGTATTGGTCACGGGCGCATTGTTCCTTGGCGCATCACCCGGCGCACACCACGGTGCGTTTTCCTCCCATGCCTCGTGGAAATGCCGCGCCTGGCGCATGTTTTCCGGCTTCAGGACATCGGCTGTCGGGCCGAGGCCCACGAGACGCCGCGCGAGGAACAGGGTCTGGGGAAAATGCTGCCGCACCAGTTGATGGTCGTGAAGGACGGCGAGCACCGTGCGCCCTTCCGCAACCCATGCCTTGATCAGCACCAGAAGATCGGTGACGGTGCGCTCATCGACGGCATTGAAGGGTTCATCCAGCAGGATCAACTGTGCATCCTGCAACATGGCGCGGGCAAACAGGGCACGTTGCATCTGGCCGCCGGAAAGCGAGTCGATATTGCGCTTTTCAAAACCGGAAAGCCCGACCGCTTCCATCACCCGACCCATCGCCGCTTTGTCTTGGGAACGGTGACGACCAAGCAGGCCGCGTTTCGGCCAGAGACCCAGCGCAACGAGATCGCGCACCTGAGCCGGGAACGACCGGTCGAGTTCCGACTGCTGCGGCAGATAGGCGACGGAAATGCCTGAACTGATCCGGCATTCACCGCCGAGTGGTTTCAAGATACCGGCGATACCCTTCATCAGCGTCGATTTTCCCGAGCCATTGGCGCCGATGACCGCGGTGAGCGATCCCTTGGTGATATCGCCATCGAGATGATGCACGGCTGCGCGGCCGGCATATCCAAGCGTCAGATTTGTGAAGGTGAGGCACGGATCGCTCATCGATCCCTCCTGGGCGGGGTTTCATTCGATGGCCCTTGATATGTAATGTTATTACATTCGTCAAACGAATATGTAATGAAATAACATTAACTGTTGGAAAGTTCGGGTGGCGCACTGTTGCGCAAGACCTCAATCTTCCGCAGATGCTTTTTTTCCAAAGCCCGTTGACATGTCGCATGCATGTAATGTTATTACGTTACATAGCTGGAACCGGCACTTCAAAAACCCTCCGTTTCCAGATCGCCTGCCGTGGTCGTCATGACGTCCACGCGACTGCTGCCACAGAACGAGGTCCCCATGAAAAAGCTTCCCGTCACCGTCCTCTCCGGCTTTTTAGGCGCTGGCAAGACCACCCTTCTCAACCACATCCTCGCCAATCGCGATGGCCTGCGCGTGGCGTTGATCGTCAACGATATGAGCGAAATCAATATCGATGCGGCGCTGGTGCGGGATGGCGGCGCCAATCTCTCGCGCACCGAGGAACAGCTTGTGGAAATGACCAATGGCTGCATCTGTTGCACACTGCGCGACGACCTCTTGACCGAGGTCCGTGCGCTCGCCGAACAGGGTCGCTTCGATTATCTGCTGATTGAATCCACCGGCATCGCCGAGCCGCTTCCCGTGGCCGCCACCTTCGATTTCCGTGACGAGAACGGCCGCAGCCTGTCGGATGTCGCGCAGCTGGATACGATGGTGACGGTGGTGGATGCCGCCAATCTCCTCAATGACTACGGTTCGTCCGATTTTCTGGCCGACCGGGGCGAAACGGCGGGTGATGGCGACAACCGAACCATCGTTGACCTTCTGGTCGAGCAGATCGAATTTGCCGATGTGGTCGTCCTCAACAAGATCGGCACCGCCACGCCAGAGGAGCGGGATGCGGCCCGCAAGATCATCGTCGGTCTGAACCCGGATGCGAAACTCATCGAGGCCGATTTCGGCAGGGTGGAACTGAAGGAGGTGCTCGGCACCGGTCGCTTCGATTTCGCCAGGGCCGAAGAACATCCCCTGTGGTTCAAGGAACTGCACGGCTTTAAGGACCACATTCCCGAAACCGAGGAATATGGCATCCGCTCCTTCGTTTACCGCGCTAAAAAACCGTTCGACCCCGTGCTGTTCCAGCGCTTTATCGATCGTGCCTGGCCGGGGGTGGTGCGCGCCAAAGGCTTCTTCTGGCTGGCGACGCGGCCGCGTTATGTCGGCGAGATCAGCCAGGCGGGCGCATTGGTCCGCACCGGCAAGATGGGTTTGTGGTGGTCCGCCGTGCCGAAGGAGCAATGGCCGCGTGAAAAACAGTTTCTCGACATGATGAAGCCCTATCTCGACCCGGTCTTTGGTGACAGGCGACAGGAAATCGTCTTCATCGGTTCCGATCCCATGAGCGAGGCCCGCATCCGCGCCCAGCTTGATGCCTGCCTGATCGACACCGATGCCTTCACGCCGGATGCGTGGCGGCACCTGCCGGACCCCTTCGCCAACTGGGACAGACAGGCCGCTTAACCGGGCCGGGGCGACGCACTGGACATCCGGTTCCCCCTGCCCCTCACCCGACAAAAAAAGAGCCGCATTACGCGGCTCTTATCCGGAGGCCCGCACGGATGCGGGCCTTTTTGTTTGGCCGGGTTCTTATCCCTGCGACGCCTCGACCTGCGGCACCACACCACGGCGCGACGCCATGAGCGAGGCGCCGAGAAGCGCTGCAATCGCCACGAAGACGAAGACCATCGTCGCCCCCTGCAGATCGATCAGCAGGCCGCCCAGAACCGCGCCGCTGGAAATGGCGATCTGGAAGGTGGTGAGCAGCAGCGCACCGGCGCTTTCCGCCTCATCGGAAGCCACCCGGGTGATGAAGCTCTGGACGCTGACCGGAAGCGCGCCGAAGGCAAAACCCCAGGAAGCGATGGCGACGCCGGCAACGACGGGAGATGCGCCGGCAATCACCAGAATGGAGGCCGAAGCGGCAATCAGCGTCGCGGCAAAGGTCACCGCCCATGCCGTGTTCTTCTCGGCAAGGAAACCGCCGAAGAGATTGCCGAAAAAGCCGCCGATACCATAGACCAGAAGAACGAGGGAAATCGCTTCAACGCCGAGCTGCGGCACGTCTTCGAGGAACGGACGAACATAGGTGAAGCCGGCAAAGTGACCCGCAACGATGAACAGCGTTGTCAGAAGGCCGATCCGGACCTGCGGCCGCTGCAACAGCCGGAACATGGTGGAGAGACCGGGTGCGCCGGCCGGCGGCAGAGACGGAATGGTGAGCAGCTGCACGGCAAGTGCGATGACACCGAGCACACCTGCAACCACGAAGGCAGAACGCCAGCCGAGCGTCGCGCCGATCCATGCGCCCACCGGTGCGGCGCAGACCGTAGCGACCGAAACCCCCGTGAGGATGATGGCCATTGCGCGCGGCATCTTATCGAGCGGCACGAGTCTCAACGCCAGCGCCGCCGACATGGCCCAGAAACCGCCAAGGCCGATGCCGAGCAGAACGCGCGATGCGAACAGCATGAAAAGCCCGTTGGCAAAGGCGGCAAGCGTGCTGGAAATGATCAGCAGCGTGGTCAGCCCGAGAAGTGTCCAGCGGCGGTCGATGCCGCGTGTGCCGATAACGACACCGGGGCCGGCAATCGCCGCAACCAGCGCAGTGACGGTGATGGATTGCCCGGCAATGCCGGAGCTGATGGCAAGATCTTCCGATAGCGGCGTCAGAAGGCTGACCGGCAGAAATTCCGCCGTCACCAGCCCGAAGACGCCGAGAGAAAGCGAAACCACGGCGGCCCACTTCGCATCCGGCTCTTTTCTGCGCGGCACATATTCGAGTTCGTTTATGGTCCGGTTCTTCATGAAAATCTCCTGATGCGCATTGTCAGAATGCGCCCTGAAATGGAAAGGCAATAACGATGAAACCGCTGGGAGGCCGGTTCAGCGCCCGCAAATCGATGGTCATAAGCTATGCGTGACATCCCGGCGTTTCCATGCTAGAAAATCCGTATTCCTTAACCAATCGTCCGAATTTGCGAGATGTCATGAATGATGCCCTGACGGAAATGCTGCGAGGTCTGAGGCTTGACGGCGTGGAATATGGCCGCTGCCGCATGGCCACCCCCTGGGCGACTGCCTTTCCCGAACAGGAAGCGGCGCGGTTTCATTTCATCGGTGTCGGCCAGGCGAAACTGCGAAAACCTTCCGGCGAATGGCTGATGCTGAAATGCGGCGATGCCGTGCTTTTGCCGCGCGGGCACGCCCATGTGCTTGCCAGCGGTGAGAATGTGACGCCCTCGCCCTTTGACCGTTTCGGCAAAAAGGAAGTCTGCCAGGGCATTTTCGACATGCAATGCGCCAGCGCCGGCGGCGATACCGTGGCCTTTACCGCTTCCATGCGTTTCAACATGGATAATCTGCACCCGCTGTTGCAGCTGATGCCGGATGTGATGTTGACCAGCGATCTGGCCAAAAGCGACCCGGCCATTCCCCACCTGCTGGAAGCCATGGCGCGCGAAGTGGAGCTGAACCGCGTCGGCGCCGGCGGCATTCTCGCAAGGCTTGCCGATGTGCTGACCGCGACCCTGATCCGCACCTGGGTGGAATATGGCTGCGGCGATTCCAGCGGCTGGCTGGCCGCCGTGCGCAATCCCGAACTCGGGCGGGTGCTGGCCGCCATCCATCTCAGCCCGGAAAAGGACTGGAGCGTGGAGGAGCTTGCCTCGCTGATGGGCGCATCCCGCTCCAGTTTCGCGGAACGTTTCACCCGCATAGTGGGTGAAAGCCCGGCCCGTTATGTGGTACGCGTGCGCATGCATCAGGCGCGGCTATGGCTGCGCGAAGGCATGCGCGTGACGCTGGCGGCGGAAAAGCTCGGTTACGATTCCGAAGCCTCCTTCAGCCGCGCCTTCAAACGGGTGCTCGGCGCGCCACCCAGCCAGTTCCGCCGGAAGGACGCGGCCGGGCTGGAGGATGCGGCTTAAAAGCTTCAGACAAACCGGGTAAGGATACTGTGTAAGAACAGATCCGCCTGAAGCGGAAGGGCGCCGTCCGGGGAGCATCCACCATGAGCATGGCCGACGACGCCCGTTTCTGGAACCGGTCAGCACGGAAATATGCGAAAGGCAGGATTTCAGACGAGGCTGGATATGCGCGCACGCTGGAGCGGACCCGTGCCCTGCTGAAACCCGACGACAGCATACTGGAACTGGGCTGCGGCACCGGGACAACGGCGATCCGGCTGGCAGGCGGCGTCAAAGACTATCTTGCGACGGATATTTCCGCCGCCATGATCGCAATCGCCGAGGAGAGAAAACAAGCCACCGGCTCTCTCCACAACCTCACCTTCAGCGTAACGACTGCGGAAGCGCTTGTGCCCGGCGACATGCAGTTCAACGCGGTGCTGGGTTTCAACTATCTTCATCTGGTCCGCGACCTGCCCGGCACGCTGCGGCACATTCACGCCCTGCTTGCCGCGCACGGCCTGCTCATTACCAAGACCCCTTGTGTCGGCGATATGAACCCGCTTATCCGCCTTGTCCTGCCGGTGATGCGCGCAATAGGCAAGGCGCCCTATGCCGGCGTGTTCAACGCCGCCGAGCTTGGCCGGCATATAAGCGCCAGTGGTTTCGACATTCTGGCAACGGAAATTCACGCAACGAAGGGCCATGACAACCGCCCTTACATCGTGGCGCGCAAGAGGTGAGTCGAGCCGCCCTCTCAGTGGAAATTGCGCGAAATGACCTTTATCCGCTCGACCGCATCGTCATCATGGTCGGCGGGCGGCGGGCGTTTCCTGATGACGCGGTGATCATCCGGCGGCATGCCGTGATGGAATTCGTCACCACGCCCATGCGGCAGAGGAAAGGCGTGGTTGCGCTCGCCCACGCTTGCCAACGCCTCCGACAGATCGGTCAGCCGGTGGGCGACCAGATGCACCACCTCACCTTCCCGCTGGATCTTGCCGTAAATGCCGACCATGCCGGCGGACAGTACCACGCGGCGGTATTTTTCGAAGGTTTTGACCCACAGCACCGCATTGGCGATGCCCGTCTCGTCCTCCAGCGTCATGAAGATCACACCCTTTGCCGAGCCGGGGCGCTGGCGCACCAGCACCAGACCGGCCGTTTCCAGCCATGTGCCATCCCGAACGCGCACCGCCTCCGCACAGGTGACGATGCGGCGGCGGGAAAGATCGCGACGCAGGAAGGTCATGGGGTGTTCGCGCAGCGTCAGCCCCACATGGCCGTAATCCTGCACCACCTCGCCACCATCAGTCATGGGGCGGAGCGCGACGGAGGGTTCCTGAAGCTCTTCGATAACGGCATTTTCCCTGATGGCAGCGGCGGCGAAAAGCGGCAGCGGCTCATCCCGCAAGGCCTTGATGGCCCACAGCGCCTCGCGTCTGGCAAGCGAAAGCGACGGCAGAAAGGCATCGGCTTCGGCGAGACAGACAAGGGCAGCGGCCGGAACGCCGGCCCTGCGCCACAGATCATCCACCGACGCAAACGCCCGGTCCTGCCGGCCGGCGACGATATCGGCAGCATGTTTGTTGGAAAGCCCCTTCACCAGACGCAGGCCAAGCCGCACGGCAAAACGCTCCTCACCCTTGCCATTCTTCTTGCCCGTAGGCTCCAGCGTGCAATCGAAGCGGCTGTTATTGACGCAGACCGGGCGCACCTCCACGCCATGATCGCGCGCATCGCGCACGATCTGCGCCGGGGCGTAAAACCCCATGGGCTGTGAATTGAGAAGCGCCGTGCAGAAAATATCGGGATGATGGCACTTCAGCCATGAAGAGGCGTAAGCAATCAGCGCGAAGGAAGCCGCGTGGCTTTCGGGAAAACCATAACTGCCGAAGCCTTCCAGCTGCTTGAAGATGCGTTCGGCAAATTCCTGCTCATAACCGCGCTCCACCATACCATCGATCAGATCCTGCCTGAATTTGGAAATGGTGCCGACATTCTTGAAGGTTGCCATGGCGCGGCGCAACTGATCCGCCTTGCCGGGTGAAAACCCGGCGCATTCGATGGCGACGCGCATAGCCTGTTCCTGAAACAGCGGCACGCCCAGTGTCTTGCCGAGCACGCCTCTCAGCTCCTCTTTGGGATAATGTTCCGCCTCTTTTTTGTCACGACGTCGCAAATATGGATGTACCATATCACCCTGAATGGGGCCGGGACGAACAATGGCGACCTGAATGACGAGGTCGTAGAATTTTGCGGGCTTCAGGCGTGGCAGCATCGACATCTGCGCCCGGCTTTCAATCTGGAAGGTGCCAAGCGTATCGGCCTTCTGGATCATTTTGAAGGTTGCCGCATCATCATCCGGCATGGAAGTGAGATCGTATTTCTCCCCATACCGCTCCTCCAGCATGTTGAAGCCGCGCTTCATGCAGGAAAGCATGCCAAGTGCCAGGCAATCCATCTTCATGAACTTCACGACATCGATATCGTCCTTGTCCCATTCGATGATCTGGCGATCATCCATGGCGGCGGGTTCGATCGGCACCAGCTCGTCCAGCCGGTCATGGGTCAGAACGAAGCCGCCCGGATGCTGGCTGTGATGGCGCGGTGTGCCGACAAGCTGGTTGGCCAGTTCAAAGGCAAGTTTCAGGCGACGATCCTCCATATTGAGGTTCAGTTCCTTCACCTGCTTTTCACCCACCCCCTCGCTCCAGCGCCAGACCTGCGACGAGAGGAGTTTCGTCAAGTCTTCCGGCAGGCCCAGAACCTTGCCGACATCGCGCAACGCCCCACGCCCGCGATAACGGGTGACGACCGAACACAGTGCGGCCTTGTCGCGACCATAGGTATCATAAACCCACTGGATGACCTCCTCACGCCGCTGATGTTCGAAATCCACATCGATGTCAGGCGGTTCGCGCCGTTCTTCCGAAACGAAACGTTCAAACAGAAGATCGACCTTGAGGGGATCAATGGCGGTGATGCCGAGCACGTAGCAGACAACCGAATTGGCTGCCGAGCCGCGTCCCTGGCAGAGAATATCCAATGAGCGCGCATGGCGAACAATGGCGTTCACCGTCAGGAAATAGGGGGCATATTCCAGCCTTCCGATCAGGCCAAGTTCATGATGCAGCGCCCTTTCCACCTTTTCCGGTGCACCATGCGGATACCGCCCCGGCACCGCTTCCCAGACCATCTTCTCCAGCGCCTGCTGCGCCGTCAGCCCCGGCAGGGTGCGCTCCTCTGGGTATTGGTAGACCAGTTCCTTCAGCGAAAATTTGCAGCGTTTCGCAATTTCAAGACTGCGGGAAAGCGCTTCAGGGTAACGGGCAAACAGCCGGTGCATCTCTTCCGGCGGTTTCATATAGCGGTCGGCATGGCGCTCGCGCCGGAAACCCGCCTCGTCGATGGTGCAATTGTGCCGGATGCAGGTGACGACATCCTGCAGCATGCGCCGCTCGGGCACATGAAACAGCACGTCATTGGTCACCACGGTCGGCACACCCGCGGCTAATGCCATGTTCGAGAGTTCGAAAAGCCGCATCTGGTCGTTGGGGCGTCTTCGGAGGCTGAGTGCCATATAGGCCCTGTCGGCAAAAGCAGCTTTGAGACGTCGCAGCCGCAGTGCGCAGAGATCATCCGCGAGGTCAGCGAGCAGCACGACAATCAGGCCTTCGCCATAGGCAACGAGATCATCCCAAGCCAGCCGGCATTTGCCCTTGCCACCCCTTTTCTTGCCGACGGAAAGCAGCCGGCAAAGCCGCCCGTAAGCCGGGCGATCCATGGGGTAGACGAGCACAGAAAGATCGTCATCCAGATCGAGCCGGCAGCCGATGATGAGGCGGATACCATGATTATTGGCGGCTTCGTAAGCGCGGGGAATGCCCGCAAGGCTGTTGCGGTCGACAATGCCGAGCGCCTCGATGCCGAGGCTTTTGGCCTGTTCGAAAAGCTCTTCACAGGAACTCGCTCCGCGCAGGAAGGAAAAATGCGTGGTCACCTGCAATTCGGCATAACGCGGCGCGCTCATGCGAAAACCCCGTGGATGAACCAGCCCTGCGAGCCCGTTTCGGCATGTTCGCCGTCACCGGAGCGGAAAATCCAGAAGCGTTCGCCGCTTTCGTTTTCCACCATGAAATAATCGCGCACGGCGGCTTTTTCCCGGTCGCGTTTCCACCATTCCCCGAACACCCGCTCCGGCCCATCGGCGCGGCGCACATTGTGGCGCACGCCTTTCCAGAGGAAATAACGCGGCGGATGGTCCGGCAGCAGCGCCAGCGTCTCGATGGGTTCCGGCCTTGCAAAAAGCCTGACCGGGCGTGGCCAGTGGCCGGGCCAGCCAAGCGTATCATCAGGCGCAAGCGCCGCAACTGAAGCAAGGGAGCGTTCCGGCACATCGCTTGCCACCGCCGCATAACGATAGACCTTATGACCACGATTGAGGATGACATCGACCGTATCGGCGATGTCCGCACGGCCTTCCTCCAGAAGCGAGGAACGGGCCTGCGCGGCGACAAGCGGCTCGGCATAGGTGGCGGTCAAAACCATCATCTCGATGCCGAAGCCGGGATCGATGGTGTCGATGCGGTCGGTCAAAAGCCGGACAAGCTGTTTGACATCGCGCACCGGTCTGGAGGTGCCGGCCCGCACCGCCTGCAGGCCGCTATCCACCCGGTGCAGCACCAGATCGACACGGCGCGCGCCGAGGCCGCGCCTTTCCAGCGCGGCGCAAAGGCCTATAACCAGCTTTTGGCTATAACGGGCAATCGTCTCCGCCGCAGCAATCGGCTCGGGAAATGCGCGCCGCACCTCCACCAGTTCAGCCACCCGCACCGGTTCGATGGGTTCGCCGATCTCCCCGAGCGCCTGGGAAAGACGGCGGACGAGCTCGGGGCCGAAACGCAGGGTCAGCGGCGCGCGCGGGGCTTCGGCAAGCTCGCCGATGCTGCGAAAACCGAGCACCTTCAGCCCGGACACAATGCGCTCCTCCAGCCGGAGCGCGGAAAGCGGCAAACCGCTGATCGCCGCACGCTGCCCGCCCGGCGGCACGATGCTGATCGCCTCACGGCTAAAACGCGCCAGCGCATGGGCCGCGCCCCAGCTATCGGCAATGGCGGCGCGGGCGGCAAAGCCTGCGGCATGCAGGCGGTTGACCATGCCGCTCAGCATCAGCGTCTCATTGCCGTGCAGATGGTCCGCACCCGCTGTGTCCAGCACCAGCCCGTCCGGCGGGTCGGCGGCGACGATCGGGGCATAGATGCGCAGGAAATGAAATGCCAGCTGCTGCAGGGCGCGGGCATCATCAGCCGCATCCAGATCTTCAACGAGAAGACCCGGCACCAACGCCTGCGCCTTGCTGACCGGCGTGCCCGGCCGGATACCCGCCGCCTTTGCCGCCTTGTCGAGCGCCAGCACCAGCCGGCGGCTGCCCTGTCGGCCGATCATGACCAGCGGCTTTTCAACCGGCGGCGCGTTCTTGCCCGAAAGACGCCGGAAACGATCCGTCGGCCATGTCGGCAGGTAGAGCGAGACGACCCTTTGCATCACAGGCTTCCACTTCAAATTCAGCACTTTCGCCGCCGCGACATCGCAAAAGCTCAAGCAACCAGCGCGGCCTGCCCACCCCCGGCACCGGCAGGGGTGATGAAGGCCGCACGGAAATGCGCCAGCGGGTCACCGCCGCCGTCGGCTCGCCGAACAGCGCCGCATCGGCTTGACGCCGGAAGCGGCGGATGGCGATGCCGGTAACCCCTGAGGTTTCCGCTGCCAGTTGCAGCCGCCGCGAGGCATTCATCGGCAGTTTCGCCAATTCGCCCATCACCGCGCCGAAACCATTGCAGCGCAAACCCTCCTCAAAACAGTCGAGCACGCCTTTCTCATCGCGGCATTCAACGATGATGAGCCGGTTCTGCGACAGGCCGGCCTGTGTCAGGCCCGGCATGAACAGATCCCGCCGGGTGACACACCATAAAACCTTGCCGGAAAGCCGTGCCGCCACACCGGCTGCAAACAACGCTGCCGCCGCACCATCGGCAGCGCCATTGCCGCCGCCGCTTACCTCATGCAGGCAACCGAGCTTCAGCCCGCCTCCCGGCAGGTGATGGTCGATGGCATCCACGCCGAAAGGCAAGCTCTCGTGCAGGCGATGAGGGCCGTTACCGATCCTTTCCAGCCTTTCACGCAGCTCTTCGACAACGAGCAACTGGTCCGCGCGCTTTTGCATGGCATGACGGTTTTCAATTCCGGATTTTTAATCTTACTGTTCTTGTTTTGTTCCTATTTCAGCAAAGAGTCAAGCAACAGGCTGCCGCTCATCAACAGTTTGCATGGGAAGAGAGGATTAAGCCCTTGCAGCGCTTCGTCCCGCCGTTAAAACGGAATTGTCCGCTCGCTGCCGTTCTTCTTGCGAGAACCGATGCGCCACGGACATCAGGGTTTTGGAGGAAACCGCCGATGATCGCCAGCATTCTGATTGCCGTGGTTGCGGCCATCCACATTTACATCGTCATTCTGGAAACGCTGCTGTGGGAAAAACCAGCCGGACGCAAGGCCTTCGGCCTTTCAGCGGAGTTTGCCCGGCAGACAAAAGTGCTCGCCGCCAATCAGGGGCTTTATAACGGCTTTCTGGCGGCCGGGCTGATCTATGGGCTGGCGCAGGGCGATGCCGGGCTGAACTTCAAGGTCTTTTTCCTTATCTGCGTTCTGGTGGCCGGTATTTTCGGCGCCGTTACCGCCAATACCATGAAGATCCTGTTCATTCAGGCACTGCCCGCCCTTTTGGCGCTTGGCGCGCTCTGGATTGGAGTATGAACCGATGACCGCATGGAATGACAGCCGCGCCAAAGACGCCCTCAACCGGATTTTCCTGGCGGCAGTCGCAAGTGCCGATCCGGCAAAGGTGCCGCAACACCACCTTCCCTCCCCGCCCAAAGGCCGCTGCGTGGTGGTTGGGGCCGGCAAAGCCTCGGCCGCCATGGCCGCAGCGCTCGAAGCGGCATGGCCGCATGTCGATCTTTCCGGCGTGGTGGTGACCCGGTATGGCCATGCCGTTCCGACCAGTCGCATCGAAATCATCGAGGCCTCGCATCCCGTGCCTGACGACAGGAGCGCGGAAGCAGCAAAACGCATTCTCGCCGCCGTTGAGGGCCTGACCGCCGACGACATGGTCATCGCGCTGATTTCCGGCGGTGGTTCGGCGCTGATGGTCGCCCCCGCCGAAGGCATGACGCTTGCGGACAAGATGGCCGTCAACCGTGCTTTGCTTGCCAGCGGTGCGACGATTTCTGAAATGAACGCCGTGCGCAAGCACCTCTCCCGCATCAAGGGCGGGCGGCTGGCGCTGGCCGCCAAACCGGCCAAGGTCGTATCGCTGCTGATTTCCGATGTACCGGGCGACGACCCCTCCGAGATCGCCTCCGGCCCGACGGTTGCCGATCCAAGCGATATTGAAACCGTGCGGGAAATCGTCTCGCGTTATGAACTCGACCTTCCCGAAACCGTGCGCAAGGTATTGGAAAAGGGCGAGGAGACACCGAAGGCCGGCGATATCGATGAGGATGTCAGGATGATCGCCGCCCCCTCGCTTGCCCTGCAGGCGGCGGCGGAAGAGGCGGTGAAGCTCGGCCTTACGCCGCTCATCCTCGGCGATTCCCTTGAAGGCGAATCCAGGGATGTCGGTGCCGTCATGGCCGGCATCGCCCTTTCCGCCAGCCGCAAGGGCCTGCCGGTCAAAGGCCCGGCCGTGCTGCTTTCCGGCGGCGAAACCACTGTCACGCTGAACAGGGGAGTTGGCGGCAAGGGACCGGCCGGCAAGGGCGGCCGCAATACGGAGTTCCTGCTGAGCCTTGCGCTGACGCTGAAGGGTGCAGACGGCATCTGGGCGATTGCGGGCGACAGCGACGGCATAGACGGCGTGGAGGATGCGGCGGGTGCCGTGGTGACACCGGATACGCTTGCCCGCATGCGGGCTGCCGGTGTCGATCCGCGCCAGTCGCTCGTAAACCACGACAGCTATACCGCTTTCAAAGGGGTCGGTGATCTCGTGGTGACGGGGCCGACGCTGACCAATGTGAATGATATCAGGGCGATTTTGATCGGCTGAAATCGGCAGCGTTCGAGGCCATCAGCTACGTCCATCCTCAGGCAAGACCATTTTGACTATATTCTCGGAGAGGTATAATCTGAGGGCATGTCCTTTGGAGCCTCAGCCATGCGTTCTGGAGTGCTCATAGCCGGGCTGATCATGGCCCTCATGCCCACCTTGGCGGATGCTCACAATTGCAAATGCCGAAATCGCGGCACCATGTTCGAACTCGGCCAGACATCCTGCCTGAAGGTTGATGGCGGCTCCTATCTCGCGCGCTGCGAGATGAAGCTCAACGTCTCGTCCTGGACCAAGGTGCAGGACGGCTGCCCCGTAACACAACGGATGCCGCAGCAGTCGACACGCATCAATTGATTGTCGTCTTATGCCCCTGCCCGAAGTGCAAATAGCGGCGCGTTCTGCCCTTCGACCATGATGGTGATGTCTTCAGCGGCCACCGGTTTCGAAAACAGGTAACCCTGCAACTCATCGCAGCCGCACAGATGCAGGATGGCGGCCTGTTCCTCAGTCTCGATGCCTTCCGCCGTCACCGGAATATCGAGCGATTTGGCCAGCGCCACGGTTGCCTGCAGCATTTCCAGCGACCTGCCGCCGTGTTCCAGCGCCATGACCAGCGACCGGTCGATCTTCATCCGGTCGAACCCGAAGCGGCGCAGATATCCGACGCTTGCAAATCCAGCGCCGAAATCATCAAGCGCAATATGCAGGCCAAGCTGTTTCAGCTTGTCGATTGCAGCACTTGCCCGCTCCGGATGCTGGATGAAATAACCTTCCGTCATTTCCAAGCGCAACCTTTCGGATGGCGTCTGCGTGGCCGCGAGAATATCCGCCACATAACCGGAAAAGGCGGGATTGCGGAATTGCACCGGGGAAATGTTGACCGATAACTTGATGGACGGCCATTGCTGCGCCGTCTCGCAGGCCTTGTGCAGGACGAGAAGGCCGAGCCGGTCGATAAGGCCGCTGGTTTCGGCAGCGGCAATGAAGATATCCGGCGGCACGAAACCATATCCCGGCCGCTGCCAGCGGGCCAGCGCCTCCACCCCGGTGATGCAGCGCGTGGCAGCACTGACGACCGGCTGGTAGACCACCTGTATCTCGTCGTTGAGGATGGCGGAGCGAAGATCGGCTTCGAGCTGCAGCTTTTCCTCGCGCAGCGCATCCATCTTCAGCTCATAGGAAACGTAACGCCCGCGCCCGTTCTCCTTGGCCTGATACATGGCCATATCGGCACGGCGCAGCAATTCCTCGCCATTGATATCACCGGCACGGGAGACCGAAGTGCCGATGCTGCAGCCGATGCTCGCCACCCTTTCACCGATGCTGAAAGGTTCGGTGAAAAGTTCAAGCAGCGCCAGACACAGCTTGCGGCCTTCCGACCAGACATCGTTGCCCTGAATGGCAATGGCGAATTCATCGCCGCCGAGCCGCGCCAGCACCGCGCCTTCCGGCATCAGCACCCGAAGCGCCGCCGCCACGCCCTTGATCAGCCGGTCACCGGCAGCATGGCCGTAGGAATCATTGATTTCCTTGAAGCCGTCGAGATCGAGGTAGAGCAGCTTGATATCGGTCTTGTCGTGACGGGCCTTGCCAACCATGCGGTTCAATTTGGCAAACAGGCCGGCGCGGTTGCTGAGCCCGCTCAGGCGGTCGCGCAGCGCCTCTTCCCTTGCCGCCGCCTCATCCGCCTTCAGCCGGTCAAGCGTGGCCGAGCCGATGATGAGCAGCACCAGAAAGAACGTGCCGGCAATACCGAGTGCGGTGAAGACGATCGGCCTTGCCTCGCTGAAGCTGACATCGCCCGGCAGGTGCGAACGCCAGGCGAGCCGGGCCAGCACATTGCCCAGCGGATTGACGATATCCACATGGTTCTCCACCGGTCCATCGCCATATTGCAGTTCCAGGCCGTCGATGACGTAGTTGCGGGCAAGCTTGTCCACGGTCGCCTGCCGGAGATGGCGGGCGAAAATCAGATAGCGCCGCTCAGCGCCAACCGGTGGCAGAACGCCCGATTTGAGCCGCACCAGCGCCACGCCGGCGGCGGCGATACCGTCTTCGGTCTTCACGAAACCCGTGACCTGCGAAGCAATGCCGGGACGCATGGCCTGCACGCGTTCAATCATCTCTCTCAGGCCACTACCAAAATAGATGTCATGCGCCCATTTGACCGGCTTGCCGTTCTGATAGGCCATGCGGACCCTGCCATCCTCATCGAGAATAACGGCGGTGTCGAAAAGCTCGTTGTTGACCGTCATGTCGCCGTAATTGCTGGCTACCCAGTCGAACCTATCAGGCGCATAGACATATTCGGCGGCGTCGTCCCAGGCGGCGTAGTCATTCAGCGTAGCGCCAAGCTGCTCGCGGAAGGTGACCAGAGCGCCCGCCGTGGTCTCGCGTGAGCGGGCATTGTCAAGCAGGTTCGCCTTTTCCCGGACCTGGCTGAGAGCGGACAGCACCAGCGCGGTGACGATGAGAAGCACCAGCGCAAAGGTGGACAATACGATGCCGACGGCGGTTCTGCGCCCGACCGGCAAATATTCCCCAATGTTTCGCGGCGCAATCCGCATAAATTCCCCTTCGAAAGCATCATCTTGCGAAGGAAACATTCAAAAGCCGTTAAACGGCATTGTGACGCCGCCCCAAAAAGATACGGGTATAAAACGACAGTCTGGCCACGAAGCTGAAAAATCCTTCCCTAAAATGGCGGGGGGTTTTCATGAAAGACAGATTTCCCGCCCAAAGGAAAAGAAAAAACCTCCCCCGCGAACGGGAGAGGCCGTAATCTCGTCACTCCATGGCCTGTAGAGGATACCTCGCCATTAAAGGCTTGACATGATATCATATACGACATCATATCCATTTATGATCGTTGTTGATGCGAATGTCGTGCTTTCGGCTCTGCGATCGTCGCGGGGAGCGTCCCATATACTTTTGCGGGAGCTACTCGCCGGCAACGTTGAATTTGCCGTTTCACCCGCAGTAGCTCTGGAATATGAAGACGTTCTGAAAAGAACTGGCACGCTCGGCGTGGCTCCCTCGATCAGCGGAGACGATATCGATACGGTGCTGGACGCCATGTTCAGCCAAGCGCATCTCGTCGCTCCCTGGTTCAGGTTCAGGCCGTTCTTGCATGATCCCAAGGACGACATTTACATAGAATGCGCCCTGACAGCTGGAGCGGACCTGATCATTAGCAGCGACAAGGATTTCCGGCACCCGGCAGTCGCGGCATTTGGCCTGTCGGTCATGAGAGCCGGAGATTTTATTGCCCGGCACAGAACAAGGAGGCAGCGGGAATGAGCACCTATCCCCTCAGATTAGCAGACCATGTCATGGAAGAGGCCAGACAGGCGGCTACGGAAGACAACGTATCGCTGAACCAATTGTTATCGGCATTTATAGCAGATGGCATCGGCCACCGGCGCGCCATCATGAATTTGCAAAAACGGGCACGCCTCGGAAATGTCGATGCGGCACTTGCCGTTATGGATCGCGTGCCCGACGCCGAGCCCGATGTGGGCGATATACAGCCGACGGCTGCTTCCTCCTTGCGCAAAAAAAGGGCGGCTGATTAAGCCGCCCTTAATGATGTAAATCTGGAATTCTTTACCAGGACGGGATGACCGTGCCGTTGTACTTTTCCAGAATGAAGGCCTTCACTTCCGGGCTGTGGTAGGATTCCACCAGCGTCTTCACCCAGGGCTTGTCCTTGTCCTGCGCACGGACGGCGATGATGTTGGCGTAAGGGGACTTTTCGCTTTCGACGGCGATGGCATCCTTCTTCGGGTTCAGGCCGGCAGCCGTCGCATAGTTGGTGTTGATGACCGAAGCGTCGGTGTCGTCAAGCGAACGCGGCAGCTGGGCGGCGTCAAGCTCGACGATCTGGATGTTCTTCGGGTTTTCGGTGATGTCGGCAGGCGTTACCTTCAGGCCGGCTTCTTCCTTGACCTTGAGAACGCCCTTGGAGGCGAGAACCAGAAGCGCACGGCCGCCATTGGTCGGGTCGTTCGGAATGCCGATGGTCGCGCCGTCCTTCAGCTCGTCAAGGTTCTTCACCTTCTTCGAATAAACGCCCATCGGGGTGGTGATGGTGGTGCCGACGCTGACGAGATCGAACTTGCGGTCAGCGATCTGGTTGTCGAGGTAAGGCTGGTGCTGGAAGGAATTGGCCTGCAACTCGCCATCGTTCAGCGCCTGGTTCGGCACGACATAGTCGGAGAATTCGATGATATCGATATCGAGGCCCTTGGCGGCTGCGATCTTCTTCACCTGTTCCATGATCTGCGCGTGCTCGGCGGGGGTGACGCCGATCTTGATGGTCTCGGCCAGCGCCTGACCGGCGGTGAAGAGGGCGGCGAGCGAAGCCGCGAGGATGAGTTTTTTCATGGGTGTCTCCTTGGGTTGTTATTATAAACGCAGTTAATTCTTGCGGGTCCGCTTGTCGAAGCTGCGCGCCAGCCGGTCGCCGGCGCTCTGCACCAGCTGCACCAGCACGATGAGCACCAGAACCACCGCCAGCATCACGTCGGGCATGAAGCGCTGGTAGCCATAGCGGATGCCGAGATCGCCCAACCCGCCGCCGCCGACCGCGCCGACCATGGCCGAATAACCGATGAGGCTGACCAGGGTGAGCGTGAGCGCCAGCGTGATGCCGGGCTTGGCTTCGGCGAGCAGAACCTTGGTGACGATCTGCAGCGGGGTAGCGCCCATGGCGCGGGCAGCCTCGATGAGACCCTTGTCCACCTCGCGGATTGCCGCTTCCACCAGCCTTGCGATGAAGGGCACCGTCGCGACCGTCAGCGGCACGATGGCCGCATTGGTGCCGATCGACGTGCCTGCGACGAGACGGGTGAAGGGAATGATCGCCACCACAAGAATGATGAAGGGGGTGGAGCGCGCCGCATTCACGATGAGGCCGAGAATACGGTTGGTCATCGGGGCGGGAAACAGTTCGCCCTTGCCGCTGGTGGCGAGGAAAACGCCCATGGGCACGCCGATGATGGAGCCGACGATGCCGGCGACCGCGACCATGTGCATGGTCTGCAGCAGGCCCTTCAGCAGAAGGTTGAAGATCATATCAGGCGACATAACCGAGCACCTCCGTGTGAAGACCGGTTTCCGCATAAAAGCGGCCGGCGCGGGCCGTGACGTCAGCCGAAGCCGGATAGGAGACAACGAGCGAGCCAAAGGGTTCGCCGGAAATTTCCTCAATGGTGCCGGCGAGAATGTTCACGTCAGGGCCGATTTCAGCGACCAGACGGGCCGTCAGCGGCTGGAACGCCGTTTCACCGAAGAAGACCAGACGTACCAGAACGCGATCGCCTTCCGCCGCCTGCGGCTTCAGACCCGAAGTGACCCAGTGCGGCAGCTTCACGCCGACCGAGGACGACAGCAGGCTGCGGGTCGTCTCGTGTTTCGGCGCGGTGAAGATATCGAAGGTCGTGCCTTCCTCGACGATCAGGCCCCTGTCGATGACAGCCACCTGCGAGGCGATGGTCTTTACCACTTCCATTTCGTGGGTGATGAGCAGCACGGTCAGGCCAAGTTCGGCATTGATGCGCTTGAGGAGTTCGAGAATGGACTGTGTCGTCTCCGGGTCAAGCGCCGAGGTCGCCTCGTCGGAGAGGAGCAGCTTCGGCTGGGTTGCGAGCGCGCGGGCAATGCCGACACGCTGCTTCTGGCCACCGGAGAGTTCGGCCGGATAACGCCTCGCCTTGTCGGAGAGCCCGACGAGATCAAGCAGCGGTCCAACGCGGGTCTCGATTTCCCTTTTGCCCATGCCTGATATTTCGAGCGGCAGCGCCACATTGTCGAAAGCGGTGCGCGACGACAAAAGGTTGAAGTGCTGGAAGATCATGCCGACCGAGCGGCGCAGCGTGCGCAGGCTCTTTTCATCCAGCGCCGCGACATCGACGCCATCGACGACCACACGGCCGGACGAGGGTTTTTCAAGGCCGTTGGCGAGGCGGATGAGCGTCGACTTGCCGGCACCGGAGCGGCCGATGATACCGGTGATGGAGCCTTTCGGCACGACATAATCGATACCGGCCAGAGCGGCAAAGCCGGGCTTGCCGCTCGTACCGCCGAATGTCTTGGTCACGCCTTCAAACGTGACCATCGGGTCGTTGACCGCCCGCTCCGGGGCCGCCTGTGGCCGGGTCGCGGGCGGTGCCGCGGATGATGGAAAACTCATTGTAAACTCTGGGAAAACGCGTGACGGATCGGGTCTCAAAAAATCCTGTTGCGGCACGAAACCGCTCTCTTCATGCAGCCTAGGGGCACATTCGATAACAGCTGATTTTCCGGGTCATTTCGTCAGGCTTTCACTCAGAAATGCCGGGGATCGGCAATTCGATGGCGCATACTTGCCCGCACGCGCCACCTTTTAACAGGGATGTTTTTTCAATTATCTGAAAAGAGAGAAAAAATCTACCGCAAAGCCGCCTTGGCGACCCTGCGGCAGTCAAGATTTCGCGACGATATGAAAATCACACGCGGCTGGTGAATTCCGCAAGCGGGCGACGCACCTTTTTCAGGTTCACCAGCCAGTCGCCATCGGGCTGGCGATAACCCAGCGGCAGGATGGTAACGGAGCGCAGACCCTTTTCTCGCAGGCCCAGAATTTCATCGAGCTTCGCCGGATCAAAACCTTCCATCGGGGTGGAATCCACACCCTCGAAAGCGGCCTGCGCCACCGCCATTCCGAAACCGATATAGGCCTGACGGGCGGCATGTTCGAAATTCACCTGCTGGTCGCGCTGCGGATAGGAGGTAAGAAGCATCTGCCGATAGGCTTCCCAGCCTTCATTCTTGATGCCGCGTTCTTCATTGACCAGATCAAACATGTGGTTGATCCTCTCTTCGGTGTAGTTGTCCCACGCCGCAAATACCAGCAGATGGGAGCCTTCGGTAACCTGCGCCTGGTTCCAGGCGATTTCACGGATCTTTGCGCGCACGTCAGGATCGGTGACGACGATCACCTCGAAGGGCTGAAGACCGCTGGAGGTGGGGGCCAGCCGCGCCGCCTCGACAATGCGCTCGACCTTGTCTTCGGACACCGTCTTGGAAGGGTCCATTTTCTTGGTGGCATAACGCCAGTTGAGTTTTTCGATAAGCATGTTCGTTTTCCCTTGGGAGGACCAGCCCGCCCTGCCCCTTGGGCGACAGAACGGGCGCTACGCTTCGTAGCCTGTCTGACATAGGGGGCAGGTTGGCGGGCACAAGCAGGCACCGCGGGGTAACCGATAAAAAAGTTTGGAAAACTGATAATAAGGAGAGAGAACTTTTTACGGGGAGGCTTCGCGTCCTCGCCTGTCAGGGGTGCGACAGGTGAATTTCACGCGCCTGCCAGCCTCCCCACCCTCATTCCTGTGCTTGTCACAGGAATCCAGCCGGCGCGCGTCTGCGCGACGGAGAGACTCCTTTCAGCCCAAGGACTTGGGCTGGCTGGATCCCTGTGACGAGCACAGGGATGAGGGCGAAAGCCTCACCCCTTCGCCACACCATGGTTGCCCTTCGGGAAACCCGAAGCCAGCGCGCTGTACCATTTGCCGCTGTTCTTCAACGTACGCACCTGTGTCTCATAATCCACATGCACGAGGCCGAAGCGCATGCGATAACCTTCGGCCCATTCGAAATTATCCATCAGGCTCCAGGCGAAATAACCGCGCATCGGGTAACCGTCACGAATGAGATCGGCGACGATGCCGAGGTGTTCGGCGTAATAATCAAGCCGCGGCTGATCATTCACCTCGCCGTTTTCTATGCCCATATTATAGCAGGCGCCGTTTTCGGTGATGTAGCACTCCGGCAGGTCGTAACGCTTGTAGAGGGTCTCGACCAGCGACTGCAGCGCCGGCGCGTAAACCTCCCAGCCGATATCGGTCTTCACATCACTCACGGCGGGAGCCGGGGTGGTGGCGGGGAATTCCGCACCCGGCGTCGCATCGTCGGCAACGCGCATCGGCGTGTAATAATTCAGGCCCCACCAGTCCAGCTTCTGGCTGATGATGGCGAGGTCTTCCGCCTCCACGACAGGCATGCGAGCGCCCAGCGCTTCCATCATCTCAGCCGGATATTCACCCTTGAAAACCGGATCGAAAAACGCGCCGTTGTGGAACTGGAAGGCCCGTTCGGCCGCTCTTAGATCAGCTTCGCTGTCGGAAGCGGGAATGACGGAATGGGCGTTCAGCACCAGCCCCACCGGCACCCTGGGCGCGACATGGCGGGAGGCCTCCACGCCGAAACCATGGGCGAGATTGATGTGGTGCATGGCGGCAAGGGCCGCCTCCATGTTGCGTTCACCCGGCGCATGAATGCCGTAGAGATGGCTGAGCCACACCGCGCACCAGGGTTCGTTGAAGGTCGCCACCGCATCCAGCCGGTCGCCGAGGCGGGCCATGACGGTTTTGGCATATCGCTGGAAGGCATGGGCGGTGGAACGCGACGCCCAGCCGCCGTCGCCCATCAGCGTCAGCGGCAAATCCCAATGGTAAAGCGTCGCATAGGTCTTGATGCCGCGCGCCTTGCAGCCATCAACGAGCCGGTCGTAAAAATCGAGCCCCTTCTCATTGATCGGTCCAAAACCGTCAGGAATGATGCGCGGCCAGGCGATGGAGAAACGATAGGCCTCGACACCCATGTCCTTGATGAGATCGAGGTCTTCTTCCCATCGATTATAATGGTCGCAGGCGATATCGCCATTGTGCCGCCCGAAGACATGGCCCGGCATGTTGCAGAAGGCATCCCAGATGGAGGGCTTGCGGCCATCCGCTTTGGTGGAGCCTTCGATCTGGAAGGATGCGGTTGCCACACCGAACAGGAAATCGCCGGGAAAACGGGCTGCAAGCGCTTTGGGATCGGTCATCGGAGAGGCCTTCTCATATCCATCGAGCGTGAAAAGATGAACAGCGGTTTAGACCAAGTCGGCCAGCAGGTACAGCCGGAGCTGTTGAAATCTACAACGTTTCAGAATGGGAGGTTAACAAGTCCAAAGCGCTTTACGCACGGAAATTCACCGCGGCAAGGCAGCGGGGCGAGACATCGGTCCGGCAAATGCGGATAGGATGAAAGTGTGGTGAAAGTCGTGCATTTGCCGGACCGCGTCTTGCGGGCCGTGATAATGGCCCCTTTTTGGTCAGGGTATTTTCACGGCACCTATCGGATCGGTCCCTCCCCGCTTCTGGCATTGCGGGGCGCCTTTCCGAAACATGGTCTGCCAGAACCACGCTTGTCGATGCCGGCCGCCGGTTCGCGAAGGACGCCGCGCGTATCGCCCTGCCGTTCCGGTTGCGGGAACAATGATGCGGCCGAAAGAGGCGATGGGGAAAAGCGGGGAGCAATTTTGCGGCAAGTGATTGGGCGAAAAGAGCCGGCGGCGGAAAATCATCCGCCGCCGGCCTGTGTTATTCGAGCAATGCGTGACGATCACGCGGCCTGCGGCGCGAGACTGGCCGAGCCAGGCTTTCTGAGCAGCAGCACCGAGACGGCGGCAATCATGCACATCAGGCCGGCAATCTGCAGCGCGGGCATATAGGTGTCGAAGTCGCTCTTGAAGAAACCCGCGCCGAAGGCGGCAGTGGCGGCGCCCAGCTGATGGCCAGCAAAGACCCAGCCGAACACCAGCCCCGCCTTTTCGCGGCCGAAATTCTCGGCGGCGAGCTTCACGGTTGGCGGCACGGTCGCCACCCAGTCCAGCCCGTAAAATACGGCAAAGACCGAAAGCTCCACGAAGCTGAACCCGGAAAAGGAGAGATAAAGCAGGGACAGGCCACGCAGACCGTAAAACCAGAACAGCAGGAAACGGTTATCGAAACGGTCGGAAAGCCAGCCGGCAAAGATGGTGCCGAAGAAATCGAAAATGCCGATCACCGCCAGCGTACCCGCCGCCGTGACGGCGGCCATGCCGAAATCACCGCAGATCGAAATCCAGTGGGTCTGGATAAGGCCGTTGGTGGAAAGCCCGCAGACGAAGAAAGTACCGAACAGCACCCAGAAAACCGGGTTTCCGGAAACGCTTTTCAACGTCAGAATCGGCGATACCAGCGTTGCGAGGAATTTGTGATCCTGCTTTGGCGGGTGCACCACAACCGTCTCGCCATAGGCCGGCAGGCCGAGATCAGCGGGATGATCGCGCATCAGCAGCAGCACGAGCACCATTGCGACCGCAATCACCGCAACCGTCATCGTCAGGGCCATCCGCCAGCCATAAGCTTCGGTCAACGCGGCGAGCAGAGGCAGGAAAACCAGCTGGCCGGTGGCGTTGCTCGCCGTCATCAGGCCGATCACCAGTCCCCGCCGCTTGGAAAACCAGCGTGTCGCAACCGTCGCCCCGAGCACCAGCGCCGTCATGCCGGTGCCGACCCCGATCACAACGCCCCACAGCAGCAGCAATTGCCAGACCTCAGTCATGAAGAACGAAAGGACAATGCCGCCCATGATCAGGGCAAGCGCCGTCGACACCACCTGCCGGATGCCGAAATGGTTCATGAAGGCGGCAGCAAAAGGCCCGAGCAGGCCGAAAAGCACCAGCCTGACGGCCATGGCGGAGGAGATATCGGCGATATCCCAGCCGAATTCCTGATGCAGCGGCTGGATCATCACCCCCGCAGAGCCCATGGCGCCGGCGGTGGCCAGCATGGTCAGAAAGGTGGTGGCGGCGACAAGCCAGCCATAATGCAGGTTTCTGCCGGCCATCCAGCTGGCAAGGCGTGTGGAGAACATGTTCAAGGTCCCTTTCCAGCGGCCTTCGGCCGAGTCTTGCGGGTATATACCCGATTTTACGGGCAGATACCCGCTTCATGATCAAAAAATTACAGGGCGGCGAGCAGTTCCTGCAATTGCGCGGTCTTTTCGGGCCCCAGCCGGGCCTCGATCTCGTCCTGAACGCCGTCCCAGAGCGGCGCGCCCGTCTTCAGGATCGCCTGCCCCTCGTCCGTCACGGTCAGCACCGCTTCCCGCTGGTCCTCGCCGTGGCCGATCGCCACCAGCCCCATGCGCGCCAACACCTTGGCGTTGCGACCGACGGTGGAACGATCCAGCTCCACCCGGAAAGCAAGATCAGTGAGCGACACCGGCGCGGTGCGATTGATGTTTCGCAACAGGCTGAACTGGCCGATATTGACGCCAAGCGGCGCCAGCGCCTCGTCATAATAGGACGAGACCTTGCGGGATGCTTTGCGCAACAGAATGCAGTGGCAGCTATTGTTTGGCATTTGTCTGGGTATATACCCGCAAATCCCCAAGGGCAAGAGGCGTTCGGGAAAATTATCGGCGGGGAAAGGGGTCGTGCCTCATGAACCATGTGATGGAAACAACAAGCACCAGCTTCTTGACGGAGCGACCACTGGCAAAACCGTGGCAGCTCTCCTGCGAACTTGTCCCATTGCTGTCCGGTTCAAATTTCTGGACAAGCCACCAGACTCTCATTCGAATAGGCTTTCAGGATTTTCGCCTTAACCGGACACGAAAGCAGAGCGGCGTCGTCCGATGAGAAGGAAAATCATGCCAATTGCGCCGACGTCATCCTCGGGCCTGTCCCGAGGATCTGCCAACGTATTGATTTTATTCGACGTGGTTAGATCCTCGGCACAAGGCCGAGGATGACGTCAGAGTTGGCTGTTAGCCTGGTCAGCAGACTAGACGCCGGCCTTTCAGCCGGGGGAAATGGCTTCAATTCGCCTCAGGCCGAAAGCCGGCGGCCATTTGCCACCAAAAGACCGGCAGCGCCTTCCAGCCATCCGGCTTTCAGCTCCAGCGCCAGAAAACGGCTGCGCTCGAACGGGCCGGGCATGATCAGGTGCTGCGCCTTGTTGGCAAAAAAGCCGAAGCGCTCGTAATAGGGCGCATCGCCGACCAGAAGGATGGCGCCATGGCCGCGTCTGGTGGCTTCGGCGATCGCCGCGCGCATCAGCGCCGAGCCGATGCCCTTGCCCTCATGGGCGGCATCGACGGCCAGCGGGCCGAGCAGCAGTGCATCGACGGCGCGGCCTTCGCGCGAAATGCCGGCTTCGACATTCCACAGGCGCACCGTGGCGATGACATGGCCGTCCTCATCACGGGCGACCAGCGCCAGGCCTTCGGCCGGAACGCGGCCGGCGCGCAGCTTTTCGGAAGACTTGCGGCGGCGACCGGCGCCCATGGCGCGGTCCAGCAGGTTCTCACGGGCAACGACATCGCCCGGATTTTCCTGATCGACATGAAATGTCTGCGGTGTAAAAAATGCGCGTACCGAATTCAAAAGAGCGGCCATCCTTGGCCTCCCGTCACACAACCGCCCACACGCGGCCCTTGATGAAAAATGGTGGAGCCGTTCCGGCCCGCCGACACGCTTTCCTCGGCTGGAAGAGGAGCAGCAAGCAGGGATTTGCGCAACAGCACAATCGGCAGGGCCGGAACGGAAGCTTGGTCGAGACGCCGCCCTTTTCAGCGGACGGCGTTCGGACTTTCAATCAGCATCGGATTTCCCGAAAAGCGCGTACGCCTTTCGATTGGATGCCTTAGATGACGTAAGCCTTCAGCGGCTCGAAGCCATTAAAGGCAACTGCCGAATAGGTCGTCGTGTAGGCGCCTGTGCCTTCGATCAGAACTTCGTCGCCGATGGTCAGCGAGACCGGCAGCGGGTACATGTTCTTTTCATACAGCACGTCGGCGCTGTCGCAGGTCGGGCCGGCCAGAATGCAGGGCTGCATCTCGTCCTGATCACGCTCGGTGCGGATCGGGTAACGGATAGCCTCATCCATGGTCTCGGCGAGACCGCCGAACTTGCCGATGTCGAGGAACACCCAGCGGTGGTTGTCATTGTCGGACTTCTTCGACACCAGAACAACTTCCGCCTTGATGACGCCCGCATTGCCAACCATGCCGCGGCCCGGCTCGATGATCGTCTTCGGGATCTGGTTGCCGAAGTGCTTGCGCAGCGCCGTGTCGATTGCCTGGCCGTATTCTTCAGCGGCAGGAACGTCGCGCAGGTACTTGGTCGGGAAACCACCGCCCATATTGACCATCTGCAGGTGAATGCCCTGCTTGGAAAGCGAAGCGAAGACGCGCTTTGCATCGGCAAGTGCTGCATCCCATGCGTCGAGGTTCATCATCTGCGAACCGACATGGAAAGACACGCCGTAGGATTCGAGACCCATCTGATGCGCATAGACCAGAACGTCGACGGCCATCTGCGGCACGCAGCCGAACTTGCGCGACAGCGGCCATTCAGCGCCTTCGCCATCCGTCAGAACGCGGCAGAACACGCGGGCGCCGGGGGCGGCACGGGCAACCTTCTCGACTTCCTCATGGCTGTCCACGGCGAAGAGATCGATGCCGAGCGCGTAAGCGCGGGCAACATCGCGTTCCTTCTTGATGGTGTTGCCGAAGGAGATACGGTCGGCCGTTGCACCGGCATCGAGCGCCATCTGGATTTCAGCCACGGAGGCGCAATCGAAGCTGGAGCCGAGCGAAGCGAGCAGCTTCAGGATTTCCGGAGCCGGGTTTGCCTTGACGGCATAATAGATCGCGCTGTTCGGCAGGGAATGCCGGAACGCGTTGAAATTGTCGCGCACGACGTCGAGATCAACCACAAGGCAAGGGCCTTCGGGACGTCGGGTCTTGATGAAGTCGAGAATGCGTGCAGTCGTCATCGATATATTCCCTATAAAACCGACTCCGGAAAAATCCGGAGGACAAAGGACGCTCGAGATATGCATTCGAATCAGCCGGTGGAGGCGCAGAATCGATAGCATACGCTCAAGGCGTGAATATGAACGACGCCCTGCCAGAGCATCATTCGGCTTTGTCTGCCATCGATTGGAGGGATTGACCCGACCGCACTTCAGGCAATGATGGTGTGCCTCTTCAGTACCCCGGCTGATGGAAAGCCGGCAGAGAACCAGAAAGGCCCGCACCGTCGTTGCTTCATATGTCCTCGCATTTCCCGGTTGGCCGGAATAGCGACTGGAGGGGTTAGTTCCAGGTACCTTACCTAAATCCTCACCACATCGAGGACTCGGCGGACACACATGGGCACGTGCGACTTTGGGCAGCACGGGAGATAAGAATATTCGCAGTCATAATCAAGAGGTTTTTTTCACCATTTAGCGGATTTTTTCAGCAATGAATTTAGGGTTGAACAGTCGCCCTTCAGCGTTCAATTATATGGAACGAACCGGAGGATTTCCATGGACACGCTGACCCGCATCCGCGCCTTTATCGATGTCGTCGAGGCGGAGGGTTTTTCCGCCGCCGCGCGCAAGACCGGGCGCTCCAAGGCGCTTCTGTCCAAATATGTCCGGGAACTGGAGGATGATCTCGGCGCGCTGCTCCTCAACCGCACCACGCGGCAGTTCTCTCTGACGGAAGCCGGGCACACCTATTACCGCACCGCTTCCGACATTCTGAAGGAGATCGACAACCTCGCCGATCTGGTGCGCGAGAAGAATGCCGATCTGAAGGGCAAGCTCAGGATTTCGGTTCCGCGCACCTTCATCGACGCCGATGTCGGCCAGAGCCTGATCGATTTCGCCAAGGAAAACCCTGAACTGTCGCTGGAAATTGTCGCCGAAGATCGATTCGTTGATCTGATCGAAGAGGGTTTCGACCTTGCCGTCCGGATAACCCGGCTGGAGGATTCGGGCCTCATCGCCCGCAAGCTTTCCGATTTCCGCGTCTATGCGGTGGCGACGGCGGATTTCGTGGCCCAGCATGGGCCGCTCAACGGGCCGCAGGATTTTTCCCGCGTTCCCTTCATCATCGACACCAATACGCGTTTTCACAATACGGTGCGGTATCTGGAGCCGGATGGCGGCTCGAACTCAGTCACGATCAGCGGGCCGATCGAGGTCAACAGCCCGCAGGCAACGCTGCGCGCCGCCCGCGCCGGCCTCGGCATCGCCATGGTGCCGGATTTCATCGCCCGGCCCTATATCCAGTCCGGCGAACTGGTGACGCTGTTCGACGACTATATTTCCAAGGACCGCGGCATTTATGCGGTCTATCCGCATCGCCGTTACCTGCCGGCAAAGGTGCGCAGCTTCGTGGATTATCTCTCCGCGTGGTTCAGGAAGAATGGGTGAGAAGTGGAGAGCCTGATGGCTTTCACCGAGCACCCCTCCGTCATGCCGGACTTGATCCGGCATCCAGCCACGGCGCGTCTGCGCCGTGAAAGAGTCTTTTGCGATCAAGGACTTGATCGCGCTGGACCCCGGATCAAGTCCGGGGTGACGGTGTGCGGATGCAACGGCCTCATTAAAACCTGATCTCTGCAAGTTTTTCCACCCATCACCACGCCCGCCTTTCAGCGGGCGTCGCATGGCCGGAGCCCTTATCAGAACGGCGAATCCGGGAAGTAGAACTGCTCGGCATTCTCCTTGGTGATCAATGTCGCGTCGAGAATATAATTCCCGGCAACCGGCACCTGATCGTAAAAATGCCCGGCCGTCAGCTGCATGGCGGTCGCCACCATCGCCGGCGGATAGAGCACGTCGACCGGCACCAGCTTGTCGCCATCCATGACCTTCTTGATCATGTCCTTGGAGCCGGCACCCGCAACGATATACTGGATATCGGTGCGTTTCGCCTGCTGGATCGCTTCCAGCACGCCGATCGCCATGTCGTCATCCTGGCACCAGACCACATCGATCTTCTTGTATTTGGTCAGATAGTCCTGCATCACGCGGAAGGCGTCGTCGCGGTTCCAGTTGCCGTATTGGCGGTCGAGAACCTTGACGTTCGAGCCGGCGATGCCCTTGTCGAAACCATCCTGGCGCTGCTGGTCGATGGGGATCGGCAGGCCGCGAATGACCACCACTTCCGCATCCGGCGTGGTTTTCTTGATGTATTCGCCCGCCACCTGGCCAAGCGCCGGGTTGTTGCCGGCAACATAGAGATCGCGGATGGAATTATCGTTGACGCTCGGCGCGCGGTCCACCAGCGCGACGAAGGTGCCCTTGTCCTTGATCTCCTTGATGGCGTTGACCAGTGGATCGGGATCGGACGGCAGCACGACCAGCGCGTCCAGCCCCTGCACGGCCAGATCCTGAAGCGCGTTAGCCTGATTGGCGGCGTCCGGCGATGTCTTGACGATCACATTGAGCCCCGGATGCTCCTGCATCAAAAGCTTCGCCACCCGCTCGGCATGGTAGACGACACCCGCCGTCCAGCCGTGATCGGCGGCCGGAATGGATACGCCGATCGTGACCTTCTTGTCCTGCGCATGGGCCGAGCCCGCCAGCACCGCAGCCAGCGCGGCAAAGGCCACGCCGATGAATTTTCTACGCATAGTCTCTTTCCTCCCAAGACCGGGGCGTTCCTCCTTCAACCGCACCTGCCCCACATGGCGCGGCGTGATACGTCACCTGCGGCTGAGCGAACGCTGCACCAGCATGGCGATGATGATGATGGCTCCCTGAATGGCGCCGATCAGATATTCGCTGACGAAGTTCGACAGGATCATGATGTTGCCGACGATCTCCAGAATGAAGGCGCCGCAGATCGTGCCCCAGATGCGCCCCACCCCGCCGCGCAGCGCCGTGCCGCCGACAACGACGGCGGTGATGGCCTGCAGCTCCCACAACATGCCCGTGGTGGCCGAGGTGGAGGCAAGACGCGGCACATAAAGCAGCACCGCCACCGCAACACACAGCCCCTGCACGACATAGGCGATGGTGCGAACCCGGGCGACCGAAATACCGGAGTAACGCGCCACATCCTCACTGGACCCCACTGCGGTCAGATGCCGGCCGTAACGGGTGCGGTACAGCACGAAGGCGGCTATTGCCGCAGTGACGAAGATGACGATGACTGGTACCGGCACGCCCAGAACATTGCCGAAATAGACCGGTCGATAAAGCGTCTGGATTTCCGGATTGCGCAGCGTGATAGCACCACCCTGCGACAGCCATGTGGTCAGCCCGCGATAGATGCCCATGGTGCCGAGCGTGGCGATGAAGGGCTCGATGCGGCCGATGGTGGTGATGAGGCCGTTCGCCAGCCCGCAGGCCGCGCCGATGGCGAGCGCCAGCGCCATGGCGGCAAGCAGCATCAAAAGCGGACTGGCGATGACGCCGCTGTTCATGAACAGGATCATCAGGCTGGCGACGAAGGCAACCATGGCGCCAACAGAAAGATCAAGCCCGCCCGATGTGATGACATAAGTTGCGCCAAGCGCGATGATGGCGATGAAGGCGCTGCGGGTGACGACGTTCAGAAGATTGTCGATGCCGATGAAATTGGGATTGGCGATGGTGCCGAGAACCAGCAGCAGGGCCAGCGCCACGAACGGCGCCACGGCACGCAGGTCCCAGTCCTTCGAGGTCTTCGGCGTCTTGCCAGTGTCAGTTGCGGCCTCGGTCATGTTTCCCCTCAATTGTCTTTTCTTCAGGCCATATCTTTCGAAACCCGCAGCCTCAGGCGGGTTCCTGCGTGTGAACGCCGGTCGCCAGCGCCACGATGTCGTTTTCGGTCATGCGCTCGCCCGTTACCTCGCCGACGATCCGGCCGGAACGCATCACCAGAATGCGGTCGCAGATGCCGATCAGTTCCGGCATTTCCGAGGAGACGACGATGATCGAACGTCCTTCGTCTGCAAGCTTGGCGATGAAGCGGTAGATCTGTTCCTTGGTGCCGATATCGATACCGCGCGTCGGCTCGTCGATGATGACGATGGACGGATCGAGCAGCATCATCTTGGCGAGAAGCAGCTTCTGCTGGTTGCCGCCGGAAAGTTGGCCCGCCAGCAAATCCTTGCGGCCGGTGCGGATATCGAAATCATGGATGGCATCATCCAGCGCCGCCGTTTCCCGGCGGGTATCGATCTGGAACAGCCGGCTGAATTTTTTGAGCGAAGCAAGCGTGAGATTGACCCGCAAATCCTTGGTCAGCAGCAATCCCTTGCCCTTGCGGTCTTCGCTCAGATAAACGATCCCGGCCTTCAGGCTGTCTTCGGCCTTGGCGAAATGCACCTGTTTGCCGAGATGGCGGATCGTGCCCCGCCCGGCCCGAAGGCCAAGCACGCCCTCCATAAGCTCAGTCCTGCCCGCGCCGACCAGACCGGCAAAACCGAGTATTTCGCCTTTGCGCAGGCTGAAACCGGCATCCTGCGCATAACCGGGGACGGTGAAATGCTCCACCTCAAGAACCGGCTCACGCTCGCCGCCAGCGTTTCGGTCGGGATAGAGCTTGGCCACATCGCGCCCCACCATCAGCCGCGCCATATCAGCCGGCTCCACCTCCGAGGCCGGATGCGAGGCGACCAGCCTGCCGTCGCGCAGCACTGTCACCCGGTCGGCTATCTCCTTCACTTCCGGCAGGCGGTGTGAAATATAAAGCACGGCCACACCCTTCGCCCGGATGTCGCGGATGACATTCAGCAGCGCATCGGTTTCGATGGGCGTCAGGCTCGCGGTCGGCTCGTCGAAAATCACCACGCGATGCGGCACCAGCAGCACACGGGCGATCTGCACCAGCTGCCGCTGGGCAATCGACAGGCTGCCGACGATGGCGTCGGGATCGATCGTGCCGCCGAGATCGCCAACGGCCTTGCGCGCACCATCGCGCATGGCGCGGTCGTCCATCATTGGACCTTTATGCAATTCGCGGCCGAGATAGATGTTCTGCGCCACCGTCAGATCTGGCGCCAGCAATATTTCCTGATGTACGAGAACGATGCCGCGATGTTCGGCATCCACCGGCCCGCCAAGCGTAACGGCTGCGCCATCGATGAGGATTTCACCGCCCGATGGCTTTTCATTGCCGGCCAGCAGCTTCATCAGCGTCGATTTGCCGGCGCCGTTCTCGCCGATGATGGCGTGGACCTCGCCGGCGCGCACCGCGATCTCGATATCCTTCAGAACCTGAACCGGCCCGAAGGATTTCGACAGCCCGACCGTCCGGACAAGAACGGGGGCTGAAGTTTCGTCAGCAGAAGCCATGCGCCGTCACCGACAGCCGGTGAGAACGAACGGTTTTTGCCCCTCGATTTTTCCTGATTTGACCATAGGCGAACTCCTCCCAAAGCTCAGGGAAGAAGCTAACGTCCGTTTTGAGGTACGTAAAGCAAATTTCGCTCGTCTTTTAGAATACACTGAAATTTGAAGGGGACTTCCCGACCCAGCGGCGGATCGGGTCAGGGATTTGCGGCGCGCCTGAAGCCTTTCATCAGGCTATGCACGGCCTTGCCGCCGTCTTTTGCAAGGTCGAAGCGCTTGCCGAACAGCAGCCAGTCGGAACAGATGCCTTTCAGCAGCCAGTAGAGTGCCCCGAGCGCCGATTCCGCTGTCCAGTTGTCGTTGAAGGCACCTTCCGCCTGCGCCCGCTCGAAAGCGGCTTCCAGCCGATCCTTGTGGTAGCGGTCCAGCTCCTCCTGTGCATGCAGGACAGGGGCGAATTCGTCCGAATAGCTGGTACGCAGGCTGATGGTCATGATGCGCTGGCGTTGTTCGTCCTGCGCCAGAAGTGCCAGCCACTTGCAGGCCGCCTCCTCGATCTTGGCCAGCAGGGTCAACCCCTTGAGATCAGGATCATCGAAATCAAGCAGATCCGATTCCGGCAGCGCCACCGATTTGTAAAGGCCGATGAAAAGGTCCGTCTTGCTGGAGAAATGCCAGTATATCGCCCCGCGCGTCACCCCGGCCGCGACCGCTACCTCGTCCAGCGAGCTATTGGCCACGCCCTTTTTGAAGAACACACGCTCGGCAGCGGCAAGGATCGCCTGACGCGTCTCTTCTGCCTCGGCCTTGGTACGGCGCATGCTGATGTCTCCTTCCAATCGTGACACGGCGCTTTCGCACCGTGCCTTTTCTTGTCGTGCCGGGCTGTCATTCACATGAATACACTCACATGACTTTCGGCCAGGCCTTCACATCCGTTTTATTCCGCCGGCGACACGGCGTCAGCAGCAATCTTGTCGTCCTTCTTCCGATCCCCGAAAAACTTCATGACAAACACGAAGAAGACGGGGACGAAGAAGATGGCAAGGATCGTCGCCGAGATCATGCCGCCCAGAACGCCGGTACCGATGGCGTTCTGGCTCGCCGCACTGGCGCCCGACGCAATTGCCATCGGCAGCACGCCGAGCGAGAAGGCGAGCGAGGTCATCAGGATCGGTCGGAAGCGCAGGTGTGCCGCCTCCACCGTCGCATCATAGGTGGATTTGCCCTCCGCCCGCAGATCCTTGGCGAATTCGATGATCAGGATCGCGTTCTTGGCCGAAAGCCCGATGATCGCGACGAGGCCAACCAGGAAGTAGACATCGTTCGGCATGCCGCGCAGCATCACCGCCGCCACCGAACCGATGACGCCGAGCGGCACCACCAGCATGACGGAGAGCGGAATGGACCAGCTTTCGTAAAGCGCCGCGAGAAGCAGGAAGACGAACAGCACGCTGAGGCCGATGAGGGCCGGCGCCTGCGAGCCGGACTGGATTTCCTGCAGCGACTGGCCGGTCCATTCGAAACCGAAGCCGTTTGGCAATTCGCCCGCCAGACGCTCCATTTCGGCAATCGCATCACCCGAGGAATAACCGGGCGCCGACTGGCCGCCGATGCGGATCGCCGGATAGCCGTTGTAACCCACCACCTGCGAGGGGCCGCGCACCCATTCCACCGAGGCGAAGGAGCTTACCGGCACCATGCCGCCATTGGCATTGCGGACATTGAGGTTCAAAAGATCCTCGGTCTTCATGCGCTGGCCCTGCTCCGCCTGCACCGTCACGCGCTGCATGCGGCCGGCATTGGGGAAGTCGTTGACGTAGGACGAACCCATATTGGCCGAGATGGTGGCGTTGATGTCGCTGAAGGTCACGCCGAAGGTGTTGGCCTTTTCACGGTCGATGATGAGGTTGACCTGCGGAGAGTCCGGCATGCCTTCGACACGCAGGCCGGCCAAAATGGGGCTTTTCTGCGCTGCCGCCATCAGCTGTGCACCGGCGGCGCTCAGCGCCGTCTGCCCGGCACCCCCGCGATCCTGCAGGCGGAAGGTAAAGCCGCTGGAATTGCCGAGACCCTGAATGGGCGGCGGCGACAGCGTGAAGGACATGGAACCCGGCAGGCCCCACAGCTTGCCGTTGATGCGTTGGGCGATGGCGGAGGCGGAATCCTCCGGCCCACGCTCGCTCCAGTCCTTCAGCGTCGCGAAGGCGAGACCGGCATTCTGGCCGGAACCGGAGAAGGAGAAGCCCGAAACCGCAATCACGCGATCAACCGCCGGCTCCGCCAGGAAGATCTTTTCGATTTCCTGGATGGATTGCAGGGTGCGTTCGCTGCTGGCTTCCGCCGGCGCCTGAATGTCGACGATCAGGTAACCCTGGTCCTCATTGGGCAGGAAGGAGCTGGGCAATTGCATATAGGCCCAGCCGAGACCAGCAAGCAGCGCCGCATAGATGACCATGAAGCGGCCGGAACGCTTGATGATGCTGCCGACCGACGAGGAGTATTTATGCGAGGCCTTGTCGAAGCCGCGGTTGAACCAGCCGAAGAAGCCCTTCTTCTCATGGTGCCCGGCCTTGATCGGCTTCAGGAACGACGCGCAGAGCGCCGGCGTCAGCGACAGGGCAAGGAAGCCGGAAAACAGGATGGAGACCACCATGGTCAGGCTGAACTGCTGGTAGATGATGCCGACGGCGCCGGGGAAGAAGGCCATGGGCACGAACACCGCCGTCAGAACCAGCGTGATGCCGATGATGGCGCCGGAAATCTGGCCCATCGCCTTGCGGGTCGCCTCCTTCGGCGACAGATGCTCTTCCGCCATGATGCGCTCGACATTTTCCACCACGACAATCGCGTCATCGACGAGAATGCCGATGGCGAGAACCATGGCGAACATGGTGAGAACGTTGATCGAGAAGCCCGAAATATACATGATGGCGCAGGTGCCGAGCAGCGCCACGGGCACGACCAGCGTCGGGATGATGGTGTAGCGGATGTTCTGCAGGAAGACGAACATCACCACGAAGACGAGGATGATCGCCTCCACCAGCGTGTTGATCACCTTCTGGATCGAGATTTTCACGAAGGGGCTGGTATCGTAGGGAATTTCATATTCGATACCCGCCGGGAAATAACGCGACAGCTCCTCCATCGTGGCGCGCACGCCCTCGGAAGTCTGCAACGCATTTCCCGTCGGCGAAAGCTGGACGCCGATGGCCGCACTGGGCTTGCCGTTCAGGCGGCTCGAGAAGGTGTAGCTTTCCCCGCCCACCTCGACCCGCGCGACATCGCGCAGCCGGACGGAGGAACCATCCGGATTGGCGCGTAGCACGATGGAGCCGAATTCTTCCGGCGAGGTCAGCTGGCCCTGCACGTTGACGGTGGCAGAAATCTGCTGGCCAACGGGGTTTGGCGATGCGCCGATGCGGCCAGCCGCGACCTGCGAGTTCTGCGCCTGGATTGCGCCGATGACATCGCTCGAGGTCAGGCTGAGACCCAGCATCTTGTCGGGGTCCATCCAGATGCGCATGGAGCGCTGGGTGGCGAACAGCTGCGCGCTGCCGACGCCGGGAACGCGACGCAACTCACCGACCACGTTACGGCTGAGATAGTCGCCAAGGCCGATGGCGTCCGTATTGCCGTCCACGGACGTCAGCGCCACCATCATCAGAAACGAGGTTCCGGCCTGCTCAACGCGCAGGCCCTGCTGCGTTACCGCCTGCGGCAGCCGGGGTTCGACACGGGCGATACGGTTCTGAACCTCGACCTGCGCCTCACCGATATTGGTGCCGGGTTCGAAGGTGACGTTGATCGAGATACGGCCGGAGGATTCCGACGTCGATTCGAAATAGATCAGACCCGGGACGCCATTCAGCTCTTCCTCGATGGGACGCGTGACGCTCTGATAGATATCTTCCGGCGATGCGCCCGGATAGGTCGTGCCGACGGAAATCTGCGGCGGGGCCACATTCGGATATTGCGCAATCGGCAGCATGGGAATGGCGAGCAGGCCCGCCAGCATGATGAAGATGGCGACGACCCAGGCAAAAATGGGCCGATCGATGAAAAAACGTGCCATGAAAATCGGTCCTTATTGCTTCGCGGCCGGGGTCTCAGACGAGGTCTCGGCCGAAGCCGCGCCTTCGCTGCCGGCGGCGGCAGCGACATCGGGCTCCGCAGACCATGGCTCAGGCTTCACCTTGGCGCCCGGCGCGGTTTTCTGGAAACCTTCGGCAACGACGCGGTCGCCGTCCTTCAGGCCTTCCGTAATCACCCAGCGATCGCCAATCGAGCGGCCGACGCTGACGCGGCGCTGTTCGACCGTGTCTTCGGCATTGACGACAAGCACGCTCGCCTGCCCGCCCGAATCGCGCTGCACCGCCTGCTGCGGCACGGCAAAGGCCGCCTTCTGGATGCCCTGCTGGATCTGCACGCGGACATACATGCCCGGCAAAAGGTCGCCGTTCGGGTTGGGGAATTCGCCGCGCAGCGTCACCTGGCCGGTGGTTTCATCCACCGCCGCCTCCGAGAACAGCAGGCGGCCCGAAATCGGATAACGGGTGCCGTCATCAAACAGCAGATTGACTTCCGCCTCGTTCGGGCCTGTCATCAACTGGCCATCCTGCAAGGCCTTGCGAAGGCGAATGAGATCGGCGGCGGGCTGGGTGAAGTCGGCATAGATCGGATCGAGCTGCTGGATCGTTGCAAGGTTCTCCGAGCCGGTGGCGCTAACGAGTGCGCCTTCGGTAATGCGCGCCCGGCCGATCATGCCGCTGATGGGTGCGGTGACATTGGCATATTGCAGATTGAGCTTGGCTTCCGCAACGCCGGCCTCGGCCACCGCCACTTCGGCATCCGCCTGCGCCAGCTGGGCGATAGCATTGTCGAATTCCTGCTGCGAACCAACATTCGAGCGGCGCAGCTGCTGCTGCCTGTCAGCCGTCTGCCGCGCCTGCAGCTGTGCGGCCTGCGCCCGGCGCAACGTGCCTTCGGCGCTATCGACGCGCACCTGGAACGGCGCGGGGTCGATCCGGTAGAGCACATCGCCTTCCTTCACCAGCGAGCCCTGCTCGAACACCCGCTCGACAATGATGCCGGAGACGCGCGGGCGTACTTCGGCAAGCCGCGTCGGCGCGATGCGTCCCGGCAATTCATTGGTGATGGGCAGCTCTTCCTGGCTCACGGTCACGACCTTGACCGCGCCGGGCGGCGGCGCGCCAGGCGCAGATGCCTGCTCGTCGCTACATCCGACCAGAACGATGCCCGTCAACAACACCGCTACGATCTGCCCCAATTTCTTCGCCATACTGCGCTCCGAATCCACAAAAAAGGTCACATTTACATACATACTAAGACGTATGTAAAATTCGGGCAATGGAATTGTTGCAGCGCAACAGCGGTCTCACGCGCTTGTGAAGATGCGTGTCTCTTGAGAAACGGAACTCGTGGTCACTGGATAGCCGAAGGCACCCAGACCGGACGGTGAAAAGGCCGGCCGCAATCGGACGGCCGGAATTGCGGGAGCGGCCGGTGGAGAGACGGGAGCGGGAGCGCCCTCGCCTGCCCGCTTAGAACAGGCGTTTCAGCGAAGTGGCTTCCGGCTGCGGACTGCTCTTCGGCGTCTCGCTGTTGTCGGCGGATCTGCTGCGCAGGGCCGCATAATAGGCGTTCTTATGTTCGTACATATTCATATCGGCGCGGCGCACCAGCGATTCCATCGCCTCGCCGGCTTCGCTGGTCGCCACTCCCAGCGACAGGCTGAGCGGCGCACTTGAATAAAACTGGTTGTTGATCTTCAGCAGCTCATAGACTGTTTCGACCATGGCAGCGGCAATCTGCTTGTCGGCGCCGGGAAGAAGAATGGCGAATTCATCGCCGCCGATGCGCGCAGCATGGTTGGGCGCGGCCACCACGCCGTTCAGCACCTCGCCCACCCGCCGCAGCAGGGCGTCGCCGGCATCATGGCCGAGCTTGTCATTGGCCTCTTTCAGGCCGTTGAGATCGATGACAATGGCAGAAACGGGCCGCAGCGCACTGCGCTCCAGCCGGTTCAACTCATCCGAATAAAAGGCGCGGTTATGCAGTTTGGTCAGCACGTCGTGCTTGCCGAGATATTCGAGATAGGCTTCCGCCTTCTTGCGCGCGGTGATGTCCGTCAGCGCCACCTGCACCAGCGACCAGTCACGCTCGTGGCCGGGGAAGACGGAAAAATGCAGGAGAACATGACGCTCCGAGCCGTCAAGCGCATAATTCACCACCTCGCGATGGTGAGTGAGATTGCCGTTCCAAAGCTCCATCAGCTGTTCCCGGAACGGCTTTTCCATCTCGCCGCGGAAAATATCGCCGAGCCGCTGCAATAGAACCTGCCGGTCCGGCGCGCAGAACAGGTCAAGCGTGGCACGATTGACGTCGATGACGCGGATTTCGCTCATGCATTGGCGCACAAATTCGGGATGCACATCCATGAACACGCGGAAATCGATGATACCGCGTTCCCGGACTTCCTCGATCAGTCGCCGCACCCGGCTGAAATCCTCCACCCAGAGCGAAACCGGCGAATGCTTGAACATGCCCTCGGCATAACGGCGGTTGAGAAGCTCCTTGCGGCGGGCTTCTTCCCGTTCCGTCACATCCTCGGTGGTCAAAAGCAGCCGGCCGAGCGTGTTCTCGTGGCCGGGTATGACCGCGCCGCGCAGCTGGATATCAAGCCGCCTGCCGCCGATCGAATAATTCACCGCATTGCTGGTGAATTCCGTCCGCCCCGCCCAGAGTTCGGAAAGCTCGTTCACATGGCTTTCCAGCATGTCGTCGCGAAAAATCCGATGCAGATTGTCGACGAGATGCGCCTGATCGCGCGCCTCGAACAGTTCCAGCGTCTTGGCATTGACCTGGATGACGCGGATTTTCTGCGAACACGCCGCCACACGCGATAAATCTTCCAGAAGAAACGCCCTGAGATCCTCGACGCCCTCAGCCCGCCAGATATCGAACTGGCTCTTCACCGCGCTGAAATCCTCGATCCACATCGCCACCGGCGCGAGATTGAAGATATTGGTATCGATCGTCTCACTCATACGGGCAGTCTTCTCAAGGGTGGATGCAGGCGGATGCCAAACGGTGCGGCACGGCGACGACCGCCCGCATATCGGGATTTATTAGGGATATTCGATTTAACGCAAGCATTTATCGCGCAACCTGCCGGATTGCGCGATAATTCACGGATTTCGCCGCTGGGATGCCCTTTACCAGAGCTTCACGTGACGGTTCACATCCTTGTAGAGCAGGTAACGGAACCGGCCCGGGCCGCCCGCGTAACAGGCCTGTGGGCAATAGGCGCGCAGCCACATGAAGTCGCCCGCCTCAACTTCCACCCAGTCCTCGTTCAGCCGGTAGACCGCCTTGCCCTCCAGCACGTAAAGACCGTGTTCCATCACATGGGTTTCCATGAAGGGAATGGTCGCACCCGGCTGGAAGGTAACGATGTTGAGATGCATGTCGTAACGCACGTCTTCGGGATCGATGAAGCGGGTCGTCGCCCATTTGCCATCGGTATCGGGCATGGCCGACATGGCGATCTCGTCTTCATGCGAAAAGATCGCCGGCGGCGGCTCCAGCCCGTCAACCGCCTGAAACGCCTTGCGGACCCAATGGAACTTGACCGGCGCCTTGCCGGAATTCTTGACCTGCCAGCGCGCACCGGCCGGCAGGAAGGCAAACGAGCCCTCCCGCAGCGCATGCTGCGCGCCCTCGAACGTCACGGTCATTTCGCCTTCGACAACGAAGATCGCCGCTTGCGCCCTCTCGTCCGGCTCCGGCCGCTCGCTGCCGCCATCGGGCTGCACTTCGACGATATATTGCGCGAAAGTCTCGGAAAACCCCGTCATCGGCCGGGCGATGATCCAGGCCCGCGTGCCGGTCCAGTACGGCAGCACGCTTGTCACGATATCGGACATCACGGTCTTGGGGATGACCGCATAGGCGGTCTTGAAAACAGCCTTGCTCGACAGCAGTTCCGTCTGCCCCGGCAGACCGCCCATATCCGAATAATATCTCTTCATTTCAGCCATTCCATTCTGCAACGCATTCCGCGCGGATTCTTAGGCCCGCGATGTGGTTTAATCAAATGGTTATTGGCAGAGGGCGGCCTAAACAACGATGACATTGGGCACGGAGGTGGCCGCGCATTTCTTCTCCCCGGCGGGGAGAAGACACAAGCGGCACGCGCTCGCTTCCCGCAAAGGAATAACGAGCGCGGCTTTCTGTCTCACACCTTCTTACGCATCGTCGCATAGACGATATTGTGGTTCTCGCCGAAGAACACCTCCGCCTCGATACTTGCAGGATCGGCGCTGGCATTGACGATCCGCCACATATCCGCCTTCGAGCGCAGCAGCAGCGCCCAGTTCATGAAGGTCTCCATATAACCGTCGACGACGATATCTTCGGAGAAGTTGGCGAAGAGGAACATGCCGCCGGGTTTGAGCATCTCCATGCAGCGCCGTGTCAGCTTGATCGCCACACGGTCGTTCAGATAATCATACAGGCCGGCCGCATAGATCAGATCGAAGCTGCCGAGCTCCTGCGTGCGCAGCACGATATCGCGGACCGAACCGTCAATTGCCTCCACACCGCGACCGCCGAAATCACGGGCGACGGAGCCGACGCTCAAGGGATCCTGATCCAGTGCCACCCAGCGCTTGATCCTGCCCTCTTTCAGCGCCACCGAAGCATCGGCCTCACGCAGGTGGCCGGAGGCGATGGTGAGGATTTCCGTCTCTTCGCCGTGGCGGGCGGCAGCCTCATCCACGAAGCGCGTCAGCAGATCCCGCCGCTCGCGCACGGCAACCGAGGAACTGGCGTCCTTTGTGTAATCGTAAAGGGCGGCCCCCAGCGGCGAGGCGTTCTTCACCAGTTCGGCAACGCTGTCATGAGCGTAGATGAAGTCGAGCAACTGGGCGTCGCCGGAATAGCCCCTCGGCTTTTCGAACGACCACCGGGTGAAGGGATCTTCGAGAAAACGCTCCGACACGGAGTGATTCTGCACCAGGGGGATCAACTCCGCCCACACGCTGGAGTGGAGCTTATCTCGCAATCCATGCAGTGCGCCCGCCGTTCGATGTATTATCTCACGCGCCGAAACGCCATTGTCGAATTGCTGCTGTGCCAATTCGAGAATGATGGCGATCTCTGCTTTCGCAACTGCGAACTGCTCATCGAATGTCTCCGTTCTGCGTGCAAAAATCTCTTTTGCGACAGTATCCGGGGTAATCAGACTTGCCCCGTCAAGATTTTTCTTCTTTACCCGCACCACTTCAGCCTCCAGTATTAACACATTGTTAACTATACGTTTCTCGGAGACGGAAGGCCACTCGCTTTCGATTTTTGAGCGGTGTAGGGATAGATTAGTAGATTAGCGTATTTTTTTGGTCACACTCGTGGGCATAGGAGAAAGCGGATACGCGATTTAGTGAAACTTAATGTTGCGAACGTATGATGCGTTCTTCCTTTCCATGTTCTCCGCACGCATCGGCGGAGATCGGCAGGAACCCGCACCGGGTGCGACAGCACACGGAAAAGTGGAATAAGCAGTTACTTAATAAAGTATACGCAACACTATGGGAAAGTGCATGAAGCACACATTGGGAGAGGTGGGTGGACAGCAAGACTATCGGCGGCCGGACTCCCGGTTTTCTGATGAACTTCTTGCCCTTTACCAGCAGGAAGGTGAGCGCAGCCGCCGTGGTTCGATCAGACAGGGCCTGTGGACGGCCGTTTTCATCTATCTTCTGTTTGCCGTCACCGACATCATTCTGATACCCGACGTCGCTTTCTACGCCATCATCGCCCGTCTGGTCGTGGTCTTCTCCTCGCTGCTGACGCTGGAAATCCAGCTGCACAGGGGCGCCAGCACGGCTGCCCTCGACCTCACCTGCGCGACTGCGCTCGTCATGGGCTATATCGGCTGGCTGCTGCCTTCGCTTTTGACCGACAACCTTGAAAACATGTCCTATTACATGGTTTTCGGGGCGATCTTCATGATGGGCGCCAACCTGTTCTTTACCTTTCGTTTCCACCTGTCGCTCGTGTCATCAGGTATCATTCTCGTCACCTATTTTCTGGCGTTGACGCAGTTTCCTGAAGATGTGTTCTACAAGGTGGCTTTCGGCACCTTCTATATTTCCTGCTTCGTTTTCACCTCCTATGTGAACTGGAACCTGAACCGGGAACGGTATCACGTCTTTCTCAACGCGCTGGAGGCCAAGGCCCAGCAGAAGGCTGCGGATGAACGCGGCCAGGCGCTGCTGCGGCTTTCAAATACGGATTCGCTCACGGGCCTGCAGAACCGTCGCGCCATCGACCATCAGCTGCGCCTGCTGTGGGACAATTGGAGCAAGAAGGAGGAAGGTTTCGCCGTTCTCCTGATCGATGTCGACTTCTTCAAGAAATACAATGACCGTTATGGCCACCAGGAAGGCGACAAGTGCCTGGTGACGGTGGGCAATGCGCTGCAGGATGCAATCGCCGGGCATGGCGCTTCCATCGGCCGTTATGGCGGTGAGGAGTTCATCGTTCTCGTGCCGTTCAAATCCAAGCAGCAGGTGGGCGAGTTGGCCGAAACGATCCGCCACACCGTCGAAGACCTGTCGCTTGCCCACGACCAGCGCCGGGACGGCACCTTCGTCGTCACCGTCAGCATCGGCGCGTCCTTCACCCGCGCCAATCCGGACGGCAAGCTGGAGAAAATCATCAACGAGGCCGACCGGGCGCTCTACATTGCCAAGGGCAATGGCCGCAACTGCATGAAGCTGTTCGATCCGGACGATCCGCAAACCAGCGACGAGACGGAAAACATCGCAGCGCTTCTGAAGATCGCCATTGCGGAAAACCTCATTTCCCTCGTCTACCAGCCGATCCTCAACGTCTCGACCAATGAAACGCCGGGCGCCGAAGCGCTGATGCGGCTTCGCCTGCTCGATGGCAGCGCCGTTTCGCCCGGCATCTTCATTCCGATTGCCGAGCGCACCGGTACGATCATGGAACTCGGCCTCTGGACCATCAAGACCGTCTGCAAGCAGATTCTTGCCGATGACCGGGTGGACGTAGTCAGCGTCAACGTATCCCCGATGCAGCTGAAGAATCCGGGCTTTGCCACCTCGGTTGCAGCAATCCTCGTCGAGGCCGGCATCGCCGGCAACAGGCTCGCCTTCGAGATCACCGAAGGTCTGGATATGGAGATGCATTCGGATGTGCTGCGCTGCCTGAATGACCTGAAAACGCTCGGTATCAACATCTGGCTCGATGATTTCGGAACCGGGTTTGCCGGCCTTTCCTGGCTGCGCATGACCGATTTCGACACCGTCAAGATCGACCGCTCCTTCCTGCATGACAGCAATACGCCGCGCGGCCGGGCAATGCTGCAGGACATGATCCGCCTCATCCGCAACCGTGGCCACAAAATCCTGATTGAAGGCGTGGAGACGGAAGAACAGCTGCGGCTGGTACGCCAGCTGGAGATCGATTATGCGCAGGGCTATTATCTCGGACGCCCGGTCGTCGCCGAACGGCTGGGGGCGGCGAGAACCCCCTATCCGCGTCCCAACATGCTGCTGCGTCCCGCCTGACGGACTACGGCCCCTGCCTCAGTGATAGGCGGGCGGCACGATCGAGAATTTCGACGCCAGTTCCGCAAAGGCCGCGCGGGTAACGGGATCGACGGGCGCGCCTTCCCTTTCCCGCCTTGCCGCAACCGCCCATTCCCGGTCGCCCGGTGCCATGACCTTGCAGTCCTCGCGCGCGGGCGAGCCGCGCAGCACTTCGAGATAACGTTTCATGCCCTCATCGAACACTTCCCGTTCAAGGAAGGCTTCGGGCTTCAGCGCCAGAACGAAGGCTCCTAGTCCACGCGGCGTGGAAAAATCGGGCCCGCCCATGGGGTCTATGTCGAAACTGAGTTTCATGCCGCTGAGAACGGCGCTGAAAATCTCGACCATGCCCGCCAGCGCCGCGCCCTTGAAGCCGAAAGCGCCGCCGAGCGGCGCCAGCATTTCAACGGCATGGGGATCGCGCGTGTCGATGCCGTCACCGTCAGACGCGACACCATCAGGCAATTGCTGTTCGAGGCTGCGGTAAAGCAGAACCCGATTATAGGGCACGGCACTGGTGGCCATGTCCAGAAGCCAGGGCATGTCATCCGCCGCCGGCACGCCAACGGCAATCGGGTTGGTGCCGTGGAAGCGCATCGCGCCATCATGCAGGCGCACGAAACTGTCGGAATTGCAGACGGCAAGGCCGATATAACCCTGCCGCGCCGCTTCCAGCGCATAGGCGCCGGCGGGGCCGAAATGCGAGGAATTGCGGATTGCCACCGCGCCGATGCCGAATTTTTCGGCCAGCGTCATGGCATTGTCCATGGCCGCATAGGTGGCGCGGGCGCCGTGGGCATGGTCGGCATCGATGGTCTCCACCGCGCCGAAGCCCGAGACACGGCGGATCTGCGGCCGCCGATTGAGACGTCCGCCTTCAAGGGCGGTGATGTAGTGGGCAAGCAGGCGCACGCCGTGGCTGTCGACGCCGAGCCTTGTGCCATGCATCATGGCGCGGGTTGCGGCATCGGCCGTCTCGTCATCCGTGCCGGCGGCCAGGAAGGTGCTGCGGCAGAACCGCTCCAGCTCATCCAGCCTTGCGAGAACGGTGGCGTTTTCATTGCTGTGCGACATGCGGGGAACCCTCCCGATTCCAGAATCCATGCCGCACAGGCTATTCACGGAGCGCGTTTTTGCAATCGAATATCGCGCCCAGCATATCGGCCCGAAAATCGGAACGATTTTCGACAGGAACGATGTGCGGACTCTGAGTGTTGGAGCGTCCTTTGCGCGCCCGAACGGGCGCAGGGCGCTCTAATAGTCAAATCAGTCGTCCGCACCCATCGCATCATAGGGATCGCGCTCACCGGCGATGATCGCGCGCTTGCCGACATGGTTTGCAGGGCCGACAATACCTTCCTGCTCCATACGCTCCACCAGCGAGGCGGCGCGGTTGTAGCCGACCGACAGGCGGCGCTGGATATAGGACGTCGAGCACTTCTTGTCGCGCATCACCACCTTGACGGCCTTTTCATAGAGGTCGTCGCTGTCATCGTCGCCCATCGAAGTCTTGTCGAAGACGGCGGTATCCTCTTCCGCCTCTTCATCCGCCTCTTCGGCGTCTTCCGTGACGGTACCGAGATATTCCGGGCGCCCTTGCGTCTTCAAATGTGCGACGACCTTTTCCACCTCCTCATCCGATACGAACGGACCGTGGACACGGGCGATGCGGCCGCCACCCATCATGTGCAGCATGTCGCCCTGGCCGAGCAGATGCTCTGCGCCCTGTTCGCCAAGGATGGTGCGGCTGTCGATCTTCGACGTCACCTGGAAGGAGATGCGGGTCGGGAAGTTCGCCTTGATCGTGCCGGTGATGACATCGACCGAAGGACGCTGGGTGGCCATGATGAGGTGGATGCCGGCGGCACGCGCCATCTGCGCCAGGCGCTGAATCGCCCCTTCGATCTCCTTGCCCGCGACCATCATCAGGTCGGCCATCTCGTCAACGATGACGACGATGTAGGGCATGGCCGTAAGGTCCATTTCCTCCTGCTCGTAAACAGCCTCGCCGGTGGCGCGGTCAAAGCCGGTCTGCACGTTGCAGAACACCGTTTCGCCCTTGGCGCGGGCAGCGGCGGCCCTTGCATTATAACCGTCGATATTGCGCACGCCGAGACGCGACATCTTGCGATAACGGTCTTCCATTTCGCGCACGGCCCATTTCAGCGCCATGACCGCCTTTTTCGGATCGGTAACAACCGGCGTCAACAGATGCGGAATGCCGTCATAGACCGACAGTTCGAGCATCTTCGGATCGACCATGATCAGGCGGCATTCTTCCGGCTTCAGACGGTAGAGCAGCGACAGGATCATGGTGTTGATGGCGACCGACTTGCCGGAACCGGTGGTGCCGGCAACCAGCAGATGCGGCATCTTGGCCAGTTCGGCGATGACGGGTTCGCCGCCAATGGTCTTGCCGAGGCAGAGCGCGAGCTTCTGGCGGGTTTCGGCATAATCCGTCGCTTCGATCAGTTCACGCAGATAGACCGTTTCGCGCACCGGGTTCGGTAGTTCGATGCCGATGACATTGCGGCCGGGGACGACGGCGACACGGGCCGAGAGCGCCGACATGGAGCGGGCGATATCATCGGACAAACCGATGACGCGCGAGGATTTGACGCCGGGGGCCGGCTCGAATTCGTAAAGCGTCACGACAGGGCCGGGGCGGACATCGATGATCTCACCCTTGATGCCGAAATCCTCCAGCACGCTTTCCAGAAGCCCGGCGCTCTGTTCCAGCGCTTCGGGCGTCATGGTCGTGGTCTGCTGGACACGGGCTTCCTGCAGCAGATCGATGGAGGGATATTGATACTCTCCCTCGGCAAAGACCGGCGCTTCGCGGAACATCGGCTGCGAAGCCTGAATAGGTGCGCGGGGCGTGAAGCGCGGCTCTGCCGCCACTCTTGCTGCCGGCTGGCTTTCAATCGGCTGGGCCTGCTCGATCGGCCGCTGCGGCTCGACGAAGACGGGGACTTCCGCCACAGGCTGCGGCGCGATTTCCTGTTCTGCGGCCGGAGTGGCGACCGGAACGACAGCCTGACGCACGCCGATTTCCCGGTAAAGCCGGATCGCGGAACCGCCCGGCACGGTGACGACCGGAGGCTCGGCTGAAAGCACGACGGCAGCGGCCGCCGACACAGAAACGGCAGGGATCGACACCGTCAGCGCCGGGTTCGTCAAAGCGGGATTTACCAGGGCGGGATGTGCAAGGGCCGGATCGGCAAAATTGGCACGCAGATAGGCGGGAACGGTCTCGCCCGCTGCCACCGGCAAATCAAGCGTCATGACTTCCCAAAACAGCTCATCCGGCAGATGGGCGGCAAAGGCGGGAACGGATGCAGCCGGCAGGGGGCCCTGCGCCGCAGCAACTGGCTGGACGGCAGGCAGCGGCTGAACGGAGGAGAATACCCTCTGTAACGGCGCTTGCACCATGGGCGCGAATGTCGCGACCTCCGCTGGCGCCTGTGCGGCGGCAGCGGCTTCTTCCGCCTGCTTGCGGGCAAGTTCGAGACGCAATTTATAGGTCAGCGCCCTGGCACCGCGCGCATCGGGCGGCTGCGGCAGGAACGGCATGCGCGGCGGCGGCACACGCTGCTCCGCCGGCTTTACGACCGGCTGAGATATGGCAGCAGCGTCCTCATGCGCGACGGCCTGCTGCGCCGTCGCCTCCGGCTCCACCGTGTCCGGCGCAGCGACAGCCACGACTTCCTCTTCGAGAATATGGAGTTCTTCCGGAATATTCGGCGTCTCGACCGGCATGCGTCGGCTGAAGGCGCTTTCCGGCGTGCGGGTAAAGCGCACATTGGGGCCAAGCACAAAAGCATTCTGCCAGCCGGGCATTTCGGCACGGCCTTCAATGGCGTCGGCTGCGCTGACATCGGCATTTGGACGGGGCGCGGCACTTGCCTTCATCGCCGTCTGCTGCCCGGCAACCGCCTTGCCGCCGGCATGACGGGCGTTTTCGCTCCCCTCCCCTGCGTTATTGGACGAATTCTGGAATCTGGATCGGGAGAAGCTCATGGCAGCGTGCACACTCATCATAAACGTACATATTTCGGTCTCCCTGAAATAGAAAATAAAGGTTAATTACCCCTTTCCAAACGGCGCCTCGGCGGCAGATTTCACCTCACCCACTGGCCCTTTTGGGTATGCGCCCATGGCAAAAACGAAGATCAACAATTTGTTTTCATTTAATTAAATCGATTTTTCCGCAGGCTGGGGGATATTCCGCAGCAACCGGGGAAAACCAGATTGGCGTGCGTGAGGCATATTGTTTCTTCAAACTCACCCGCAACGTAAAATCATTGCTGTAAAGGCCGCGAATTAACGTGGACACTGCCGAGGTTGCAGTCTTAAGATCGGCGTGCCGCGGGCCAAGCGGAAAAGCCCGTCTCGCCCTCATTTCCGGAGTGAAATTCATGTCGCCTGCCCAGCTTTCCCGCCGCTCGCTTCTCAAGACCTCGCTTGCTCTTGCCGCAACCACGGGACTGGCGGGGATTGCCGCAGCGCAGGAGAAAGCCGCAGGCCGGCTGATCGTCGCGGCCGATTCGGAGCCGAAGAACCTCAATCCGGCCATCGTCGCCTCGAACGGCGTGTTTTATATCGCCAGCAAGATCGTCGAGCCGCTGGCGGAAGCCTCCTTTAATGGCAAGGACGGGCTGGAGCCGCGGCTTGCGACCGAATGGCAGGGATCGGATGATGGCCTCAGCGCCACCTTCAAGCTGCGCGAAGGCGTGACCTGGCATGACGGCAAGCCCTTCACCTCTGCGGATGTGGCCTTTTCGGCGCTCTCCGTGTGGAAACCGTTGCAGAACCTCGGCCGGCTGGTCTTCGCCAATCTGGAAAAGGTGGAGACGCCTGATGACCACACGGCCGTCTTCCGCTTTTCCAAGCCCACGCCGTTCCAGCTCATCCGCAATGCGCTGCCGGTCGTCACCAGCGTCGTGCCGAAACATCTCTATGAAGGCACCGATATCGCCACCAATCCGGCCAACACCAAACCGGTCGGCACCGGGCCTTTCGTTTTTGCCGAATACAAACCCGGCGAATATTACCGCCTGACCCGCAACCCGAATTACTGGGACAAAGGCCAGCCGCAGCTCGAGGAAATCATCTATCGCGTCTTGCCCGACCGCGCAGGGGCCGCCTCGGCGCTGGAAGCGGAAGAAATACAGCTGGCCGCCTTCTCCGCCGTGCCGCTCGCCGATCTTGCCCGCATCGCCAAGCAGCCGGGCATCAAGGTGATTGCCGACGGCTACGAAGCGCTGACCTATCAGCTGGTGGTGGAAATCAACCACCGCCGCAAGGAACTGGCCGACCTCAAGGTCAGAAAGGCTATTGCCCACGCCATCGACAAAAAATTCGTCATCGACAAGGTGTTCCTCGGTTATGCCACGGCATCGACAGGTCCCGTGCCGAAAAACGCACCGGAATTTTACACCGACGATGTCGAAACCTATGATTTCGACGCCGCCAAGGCCAATGCCCTGCTGGATGAGGCCGGTTATGCGCGCGGACCCGACGGAAAGCGTTTCGCACTGAAGCTTCTGCCCGCGCCCTATTTCAACGAAACCAAACAATTCGGCTCCTATCTTCGTCAGGCGCTTCAGGAAATCGGCATCGATGCCGAGCTGGTCAATAATGATGCCGCCGCCCACCAGAAGGCCGTCTATACCGACCACGCCTTCGATCTGGCCGTCGCGCCGCCGGTGTTCCGGGGCGATCCGGCAATCTCCACCACCATTCTCGTGCGATCCGGCATTCCCGCTGGCGTCGGTTTCTCCAATCAGGGCGGGTATGAGAACAAGACGCTCGATACGCTGATCGACAAGGCGGCGGAAACCGTGGATACGACTGCGCGCACCGCGCTCTACAAGGATTTCCAGAAGCAGGTTACAGCCGATCTGCCGCTCATCAACGTCGCCGAATGGGGTTTCATCACCGTGGCGCGCGATACGGTCAAACATGTCGCCAGCAATCCGCGCTGGGCGGTTTCCAACTGGGCGGACACCGCGGTCGATACCTGAGGCAGCGCCGTGAGACGCACGGCGACATTGCTGCGGCGAAGGGCACTCAGCGCCATTCCGGTGCTGCTGATCGTTCTCATCTTCACCTTCGTCCTGCTTGAAAATGCCTCCGGTGATGCGGTGGATGCCTATCTCGTTTCCATCGGCGGCGGCGATGCCGGGCTGCGGGACGCGCTGCGCGAACAATATGGCCTCAACGGTTCGATGCTCGCCCGTTTCTGGCTTTATGCCAGTTCGGTGCTGCGGCTCGATCTCGGCTGGTCGCTTGCCTTTGACCGGCCGGTGCTGGGGCTGATCCTTGAGCGGCTGCCGAACACGCTGTTGTTGATGGGCAGCGCCACGGCACTCGCCTTCATCCTCGGCACCGCGCTCGGCATCGTCGCCGGCGCGCGACCCGGCGGGCTGACGGACCGCGTACTCTCCACCTTGTCGCTCATGCTTTACGCCACACCCGGCTTCTGGCTCGGCCTCGTTCTGGCCATCGTCTTTGCCGTGCAGCTTCGCTGGCTGCCAACCTCGGGCATCGAAACCATCGCCTCGGGCAAACAGGGATTTGCAAGGGCGCTGGATATTGCCCGCCATCTCGTGCTGCCCGTCGCCAGTCTCGGCCTCATCTATCTGGCGCTGTTCCTGCGCGTCATGCGCACCGCCATGGCGGCGGTCTGGCCGCTGGATTTCGTGCTTTTTGCCGCGTCCAAGGGGCTTTCCAGACGGCGCATCGTGTTGCGTCACGTTGCCCGCAACGCGGCCCTGCCGCTCATCACTGTGCTTGGCCTGCAGGCCGCCACCATGCTGGGTGGCAGCGTGGTGATCGAAAGCGTTTTTGCCATTCCGGGTTTCGGCCGGCTGGCGCAGGAGGCCGTCAGCGGCCGCGATACGCCGCTTCTCATGGGCATTATCCTCACCAGCGCCGTCTTCGTCATCCTAATCAATCTCGTCGTCGACATTCTCTATTCCGTTCTCGATCCGCGCATCGGCAGCGGGGAGAGTGCGGCATGAATTTCGTTCTCCGGCTCCTGCGCAGCTTCGAAGGTGTGACGGGCACCGTCATCCTCACATTGCTGGCGGTAATTGCGCTCTCCGCACCCCTCCTGTTTCCCGGCGACCCGCTGGCGATCGTCGGCGAGCCGCTGATTGCGCCCTTTACGGATGTCGCCCTGCCGCTCGGCACCGACCGGCTGGGCCGCAATGTGCTGGCCGAACTTGCCCATGGCGCGCAGGCATCGCTGCTCGTCGGCATGGGTGCGGCCGCCGCAGCACTTGTTTTTGGCACCGTTATCGGCACGATTGCCGGTTTTGCCGGCGGCCTCGTGGATGAAGCGCTGATGCGCGTCACCGATGCCTTCCAGATCGTGCCGAACTTCCTGCTGGCGCTTGCCTTCGTCAGCACCATCGGCCCCTCCATGCCGACAGTCATTCTGGCCATTGCGCTCGGCGCATGGGCGGATCCGGCGCGGTTGATGCGGGCGCAGGTGCTGAGCATCCGCGAGCGCGATTATGTGCAATCCGCCCGCGCCATCGGCATCCATCCGCTGGAAATCGCCTTCCGGCAGATATTGCCCAATGCCCTGCCGCCGGTTCTGGCGCTCGCCGCCATCATCGTTGCCGCGGCCATCCTCACCGAGGCGGCGCTCTCCTTCCTGGGCCTTGGCGATCCCAATATCGTCACCTGGGGTTCGATGATCGCGGAAGGACGCAACGTGCTTCGCTCAGCGGCGTTCCTGTCCGTCATCCCCGGCATCGGCCTGCTGGTCACGGTGCTCGGCGTCTACCTTCTCGGAGAAGGCATCAACAGGGCGATGGCAACGAGGAGGCAAGCGCCATGAGCGGCAACGCCCTTTGCCGGATCGACGACCTCAGCGTCCGCTACACCGCGGCCGACAGCCCGGCGCTGTGCAAGGTTTCCCTGACGATACGGCAGGGACAAAGGCTGGCGATCATCGGCGAAAGCGGCTCGGGCAAATCCACACTCGGCAAGGCAATCGCCGGTCTTCTTCCCAGAACAGTACGGGTCTCGGGCGATATATCCTGGAGCCGCGACAGTGGTCTTTTCACCGGCAGGCCGATGCCGGGGCGCGATATCGGCACGATCTTTCAGGATACCGGCGCGACGCTGAACCCGGTCCTGACCATCGGCGAACAGGTGGCGGAAGGCGCGGTGCGGCATCTCGGTCTCTCCTGGAAAGCGGCGCGCGATCTTGCCCGCGATCTTCTGGAAAAGGTGCGGCTGCCACATCCCTCCCATCTGCTAACCGCCTATCCGCACCAGCTTTCCGGCGGGCAAAGACAACGTGTGGCGATTGCCGCCGCCATTGCGGCGCGCCCCTCGATCCTGATTGCCGACGAGGCGACGAGCGCGCTCGACACGGTCACCCAGGCGGCCATCGCCACCCTTCTCGATGATCTCGTGCGCGAGGAAGAAAGGACGCTTGTCTTCATCACCCATGATATCGGTCTTGCCTCCAGCCTTGCTGACGACATCGCGGTTTTAAGCGCCGGAGAGCTGGTGGAACACGGCCCGGCCCGGCGGGTGCTTTCCGCGCCCGCGCATGCCTACACCCGAACCCTGCTTGCCGATTACCTCGATCTTTCGACCCCGCCGCTCGTCAGCGAGGCCGCGCCATGAACGAAACCCTTCTGGGCGTGGATGGCCTTTCCAAAACCTACCGCACCGGCGCAAGAACGGTGACGGCGCTCTCCGATATCTCGTTTTCGCTCAAGCGTGGCGAGACGCTGGGGCTTGCCGGCCCCTCCGGTTGCGGGAAATCGACACTGGCGCGCATCCTCATGCGGCTGATCCCCCCCGACGAAGGCGCGGTCCGTTTTGAAAACCGCAACTGGCTTGCACTCGGCGGCAGCGCGTTGCGCACCGCCCGGCAGCAGATGCAGATGGTGTTTCAGGATACGCATGGCGCCTTCAACCCCCGCGCAACCGTCGAAGATGCCATAGGCGAGCCGCTGCGCATTCACCGCATCGTTCAGAGGCGTGACCGCCCGGCGGAGATACGCCGCCTTCTCGACCGTGTCGGCCTGCCCGCCGCCTATGCCGGCCGCTCCGTTTTCGAGCTTTCCGGTGGGCAGAGGCAGCGTGTGGCGATTGCGCGCGCCATTGCGCCCAAACCGTCGCTTCTCATTCTGGACGAAGCGGTCTCGGCGCTCGATGTTTCGGTTCGCCGGCAGATTCTCGAACTTCTGGTGGAAATACAGCGGGAAACGGCGATTTCCTGTATTTTCGTGTCCCACGATCTCGCCGTCATCCGCGCCGTCTGCCACCGTGTCGCGATCATGGAGACGGGTCGGATCGTCGAAATCGGTGGGACCGGGGCCATCATTTCCGCGCCGCAATCCTCAACCGCCAGAAGCCTGATCGCCGCTGCCCCTCGGCTCACCACCACCATGCAAGGATAAGACATGCCCGCCCCGGATTACGCATTGCTCCTCGACCCGCCCGCTTTCCCGGCTGAACGTTACGCCATGCTGGCCGACCGGCTGGCGGCCCTGATGGGCACAAAAAACGACGTGCTGCTGATACAGGCGGAAGCCGTGCTGGCGCTGGAGGCGGCGGCGACAAGCCTTGCGCGGCCGGGGCTGAGGGCGCTCAACATCGTCACCAGCCCCTATGGCGCGTGGTTCGGCGGCTGGCTGGAGCGCGGCGGCACAACGGTGCGCAACCTGACGGCCAGCCCGGCAAAGCCGGTGACGCTGGCCGAGGTGGAACGGGCGCTGGATGAAGGGCCGGGTTTCGATCTTCTCGCCATCGTGCATGCGGAATCGGCAAGCGGCATCCTCAACCCCCTGCCCGCCATCGCCGCGCTTGCGCGGGCGAGAGGCGTCGTCACCCTTGTCGATGCCGTCGCCTCGATTGGCGGCCATGCCTTCGAGGCCGATAAGCTGGGCATTGATATCGCCGTCATCGGGCCGCAGAAGGCGCTGGCGGGCCCGGCCGGCATATCGGCCATTTCGGTCAGCCCAAAAGCGTGGCAACTTCTTTCGCACGACAAGGCGCCCACCAATTCCATGCTCTCGCTTCTCGACCAGAAGCAGCTCTGGCTGGATGCCGGCCGCGGCGCCCTGCCCGGAACGCCGGCACCGCTGGAATTCTACGCGCTGGAGGCGGCGCTCGACAGGATTGAGGCGGAGGGCCTGCCAGCCGCCAATGCGCGCCACGAGCGGGCAGCGGCGGCCACCCGTCATGGCATCAGGGCACTCGGCATCCCCACCTGGGTGGAAGACGCGCACGCGTCAGCCCTCGTTTCCACGGCGATCCTGCCGGATACCGTCGAAGCCGGAGCGTTTCTCGCCGCCATATCCAAGGAGCATGGCGCGGATATTTCCGCCGGCGTCGGGCCCGGCGCGGAACGGCTGATAAGGCTCAACCACACCGGCCGGCGCGCGCATCCGGAGGCGGTGAAAGCCAACATCGCAGCCGTCTCAAGCGCCCTGAAAAACCTCGGCCATGCCACCGATACCGATTCCGCACTGGAAGCGGCTGCAAAGAGCTACTCCGAGGTTGCTTCGAACGACGGTTGACGCCGCCGACAAACATTCATTGCGTGAAATCCGGCTCCGGTGAAATACCAATCACGACATTGTTGTTAAAAATAGTAGACAAATTCCATGGCCAATCTTGACGAAATCAAGGCAACGCGCGAAACTTAACACACCGTTAACTCGCGTGAAGAAGGGAACTGGCCATGGTAGCAGGGTTCAACATGCTCTCCTTTGACCTCTTTGGCATCGGCCGAAGAATGCCCGTCGTCAATGAGCGGGTGGAGACCGAGTTTCAGGACAAGACACCGCGCAGACCGGACGACGAACAGCATGATGACGACCGTGACCAGGAATATGAACTATTCTTCTGGTCGCTTTATCCGGTGATCTGAACTTGTGAAGGCATGCCAACCCCACACCTGTTCCCGAGGCTCAATCAAGCGAGCGGGTGCCGCTTGTTTCTTCTCCCCGCCGGGGAGGAGGTCGCGGCAGCGGGATGAGGGGGTAACGTCAGCGATATTCGGAGAGCTTGCCCCCTCATCCGACCCTTCGGGCCACCTTCTCCCCGGCGGGGAGAAGAAATGCGTGGCAACCTCGCGTCCTATCCAAAGCCAGCAGCGAATTGACCGGCTACGACATTTCGTAAGCAGATGAATTTATCAAGGACGTTTCAGCCCCGGGCGTAAACCCGAGGCTAATGAGAAAAGCGTAAGCCTTAGGCCGCCTCAATGGTTGTCGCGCGGCAGGCCCTTGGTCTGGGCGATGCGCTGATACTTCACGGCCGGTTCCAGAACCGCGCCGGTTTCCATCTGGCTGACGATGCCGCGCTGGATTTCCTGCCATGGCGTCTGGTGGTCGGGGAACTTGTAACCGCCCTCAGCCGACAGCGCCTCGTAACGCTTGGCCAGTTCTTCACCTGAAATCAGGATATCCGCCTTGCCGCGGCCCACATCGATGCGGACGCGGTCGCCCGTCTGCAGGATGGCGAGACCGCCGCCGGCTGCTGCTTCCGGAGACGCATTGAGGATGGACGGGCTGCCTGATGTGCCGGACTGGCGGCCGTCACCAATGCAGGGCAGCGAACTGACGCCTTGCTTCAGAAGATAATCCGGTGCGCGCATGTTCACCACTTCCGCTGCACCCGGATAACCGATCGGGCCTGCACCGCGCATGAAGAGGACGGTGTTGGCGTCGATGCCGAGCGACGGATCGTCGATGCGGTGATGGTAATCTTCCGGACCGTCGAACACCACGGCACGGCCTTCAAAGGCTTCCGGATCGTTCGGGTTGGAGAGGTAGCGGCCACGGAATTCTTCCGAGATCACGCTCGTCTTCATGATGGCCGAGGAGAACAGATTGCCGCGCAGAACGCGGAAACCGGCGCGTTCCTTGAGCGGCTGCTCATAGGGGCGGATGACCTTTTCGTCTTCGATGATCGCGCCACGGCAATTGTCGCCGATGGTCTTGCCGTTGACGGTCATGGCATCTTCCATGATCAGCCCCTGGGTCATCAGCTGGTTGACGACTGCGGGAACGCCGCCGGCATGGTAATAATCCTCGCCGAGATATTCACCAGCCGGCTGCAGGTTGACGAGCAGCGGCACGTCTTCGCCATAGGTCTGCCAGTCATCCACGGTCAGCTCGACGCCGACATGGCGCGCAAGGCCGTTCAGGTGGATCGGCGCGTTGGTGGAGCCGCCAATGGCCGAATTGACCCGGATGGCGTTGATGAAGGCATCCTTGGTCATGATATCGGAAGGCTTCAAGTCTTCCTTGACCATTTCGACGATGCGCAGGCCGGTAAGGTAGGAGACTTCCTGACGGTCACGGTAAGGCGCCGGAATGGCGGCGGAGCCGGGAAGCTGCATGCCGAGCGCTTCGGCCAGCGAGTTCATGGTCGTTGCCGTGCCCATGGTGTTGCAATAGCCGGTGGACGGCGCCGACGAGGCGACGAGCTTGACGAAGCCCTGGTAATCAATCTCACCCTTGGCCAGCAGTTCGCGCGCCTTCCAGACGATGGTGCCTGAGCCGGTGCGTTCACCACGGAACCAGCCGTTCAGCATGGGGCCGACGGAAAGGGCGATGGCCGGAATGTTGACGGTGGCCGCCGCCATAAGACAGGCAGGCGTGGTCTTGTCACAGCCGATGGTCAGAACGACGCCATCGAGCGGATAGCCATAAAGCACTTCCACGAGGCCGAGATAGGCAAGGTTACGGTCGAGGCCGGCGGTCGGGCGCTTGCCTGTTTCCTGGATCGGATGGACCGGAAATTCAATCGCGATGCCGCCGGCTTCGCGGATGCCTTCGCGCAGGCGGTTTGCCAGTTCCAGATGGTGACGGTTGCACGGCGAAAGATCCGAACCGGTCTGGGCAATGCCGATGATCGGGCGGTCGGACTGAAGTTCGGCCTGGCTCAGACCAAAATTCATGTAACGCTCGAGATAAAGTGCCGTCATATCCGCATTGGCGGGGTTGTCGAACCACGCGCGCGAACGAAGCTTGCCTTGGGTTGCAGGCAGATTGTCGGATTTGGTCATGATGCAGGTCTCCAGCCGGAAGTGGCCAACGGTAAAATATTACGAAATGCGACAAGCTTATGTTGTGCGCAAGGAAAATGGAATCAGCTTTCGGAGATCACGCATAACCGACAGAGCCGGTCCAGACGAGTGGATCGGCACCGTTCTTCGGCTTTAGCCGAATATTTTTCGGTGCTTACGATGATACCGGCTATGTGCAACGGTCTCTCCCTCCCTGCCCTGGCGGATAGCGACTGGCCTTGGGCGCCACGCTCCGTGTCAAGCTGATCTATTTATTTGTATTACTATTAGATGTCATCTTGGCCTGTCAAGGCGGATTGGGCGCCATTTCGAATGCATTTTCGAAGAGAAAAAAGATGAGTAAAACACGCATAAATCTTTGATTCATTGGAATTTAAGATGAAATTTCGTCCCAGCTGACATCAAGCAAATTTCGAAAGCGCTAAAAAACCACTTTTCAAGAGTATTACTATATGCTCATAGTATCGCCGTCACGCTGACATCATCTCTGGGAGGATAAGATGAGAAAAGCTCTTGCGGCATTCACTGTCGCCGTTTCCGCATGCCTTGCATCCAGTGTTTCCGCACAATCGCTTACCGTCGGTTTCTCGCAGATCGGCTCGGAATCCGGATGGCGCGCGGCTGAAACCACAGTCACCAAACAGCAGGCCGAAAAGCGCGGCGTCACGCTGAAATTCGCCGACGCACAGCAGAAGCAGGAAAACCAGATCAAGGCGGTGCGCGGCTTTATCGCGCAGGGTGTCGATGCAATCCTGATCGCGCCCGTTGTCGCCACCGGCTGGGACGCGGTGCTGAAGGAAGCCAAGGAAGAAAAAATCCCCGTCATCCTGCTCGACCGCCAGATCGAGGCGCCTGATGATCTTTACCTGACCGCCGTGACCTCCGATCAGGTGCACGAAGGCAAGGTTGCCGGCGACTGGCTGGTCAAGGATGTCGGCTCCAAGGATTGCAAGGTGGTGGAATTGCAGGGCACGACCGGCTCTTCGCCCGCCATCAACCGCAAGAAGGGTTTCGAGCAGGCCATCGAATCCCACAAGAACATCAAGATCGTGCGCTCGCAGACGGGTGACTTCACCCGCACCAAGGGCAAGGAAGTGATGGAAAGCTTCATCAAGGCCGAAGGCGGTGGCAAGGATATCTGTGCCGTCTACGCCCATAATGACGACATGGCCGTCGGCGCCATCCAGGCGATCAAGGAAGCCGGCCTGAAGCCCGGAACCGACATCAAGATCGTCTCCATCGACGCCGTGCCTGACATCTTCAAGGCCATGGCGGATGGCGAGGCCAATGCAACGGTGGAACTGACACCGGACATGGCAGGTCCTGCCTTCGACGCGCTTGAAGCCTATCTGAAGGACAAGAAGGCGCCTGCGAAGTGGATCCAGACGGAATCCAAGCTTTATACGGCGTCCGATGACCCGATGAAGGTCTACGAGGCGAAGAAGGGCCTGGGATACTGAGCCATGTCTTCGGAGGGAGCGGCGCATGGTTTGCGCCGTTTCTTTCGGCTGAGGAGAGGAAAGACCTTTCCGGTTCAGTCCGCAGAGTCATTGCGTATCGAACGAGCCGGTGCTGCTTGTTTCTTCTCCCCGCCGGGGAGAAGTCCGCGGCAGCGGGATGAGGGGGCGACGGTAGCGATAGACCGAGAGGTTACCCCCTCATCCGACCCTTCGGGCCACCTTCTCCCCGGCGGGGAGAAGAAACCCGCCGCTCCCTACGCGATCACTCCACCGAGACCCATTTCGATACGGAACCTGCTCAATGTCCGAAACGGCACCACTTCTGGAAGCACGCGTCATCGGCAAATCCTTTCTCGGGATCACGGCGCTTGATAGCGTCGATTTTTCGCTGGGACGCGGTGAAATCCACGCGCTGCTCGGCGAAAACGGCGCGGGCAAATCGACGCTGATCAAGATCCTGACCGGGGTTTACCACCGCGACAGCGGTTCGATCTTTCTGGAGGGCGCAGAGATTTCACCCGCCAATGTCGGCGAGGCGCAGGCGCTTGGGATCGGCACGGTCTATCAGGAAGTGAACCTTCTCGAAAACCTGACGGTTGCCGAAAACCTGTTTCTCGGCCGCCAGCCGCGCCGCTTCGGGCTGATCGACCGCAGCACGATGCAGAAGGATTCGCAGGCGCTGCTTGCCCAATACGGGCTTTCCATCGACGTCAACGCGCTTCTTTCAAGCTATTCCGTCGCCATCCGCCAGATCATCGCCATTGCCCGCGCCGTCGATCTTTCCGGCAAGGTGCTGGTGCTGGACGAACCCACCGCCAGCCTTGATGCCCATGAGGTCGAGATGCTGTTCGGCGTCTTGAGAAACCTGCGCGCACGCGGCATCGGCATCGTCATCATCACCCACTTCCTCAATCAGGTCTATGATATTGCCGACCGGGTGACGGTGCTGCGCAACGGCCGCCTTGTCGGCACCCGCGATATCGGCAGCCTGCCGAGATCCGAACTGATCTCGATGATGCTCGGCCGCGAGCTTCAGCACATCACCCACGAACATCAGGCGACCGAAGATACGGTTGCCGAGGGCGAGCCGCCGATCCGTTTCGAAGGTTACGGCAAACGCGGCAGCATCGCCCCCTTCGATCTCGGCATCCGCCCCGGCGAAATCGTCGGTGTTGCCGGGTTGCTCGGTTCGGGCCGAACGGAAACAGCCTTCCTGCTGTTCGGCATCGACCGGCCGGATACCGGAAAGGCTGTCATCGACGGCCAGACGGTGGCGATTTCTTCGCCGGAGGCCGCCATCACCGCCGGGTTCGGTTTCTGTCCAGAAGAGCGCAAGACGGACGGCATCATCGGCGACTTTTCCGTCACCGACAATATAGCGCTGGCGCTTCAGGCCCGTCAGGGCTGGGCGCGGCCGATCTCACGTCGGCAGAAAGCCGAACTGGCCGAAAGCTTTATCAAGTCGCTCGATATCCGCCCCGCCGACCCCGACCGGCCGATCAAATTCCTGTCCGGCGGCAACCAGCAGAAGGCCATTCTGGCGCGCTGGCTCGCCACCCATCCCCGGCTGCTGATTCTCGATGAGCCGACACGCGGCATCGATATCGGCGCGCATGCGGAAATTCTGAAAATGATTGAAAAACTTTGCAGCGACGGCATGTCGCTCGTCGTCATCTCCTCCGAACTGGAGGAACTCACCGCCGTCGCGCACCGTGTCGTCGTGCTGTCCGACCGCCGCCATGTCAGCGAATTGAAGGGCGGCGAAGTGACCGCCGATAACATCATGCGGGCGATTGCCGATGCGGCAAAAACGGAGGCGGCATGATGGCAGCAGTGACACGACGCCTGAAAAGGCTTGCTCCGCAGCTTGCCGCGCTCTTCATAATTCTGGCAGCGATAACAATCCTTTCGCCGGGTTTCCTGCATGTCTCGTTCCAGAACGGCAGGCTCTATGGCAGTCTGGTGGATATTCTGGTGCGCGCCGCACCGGTCGCGCTTTTGACCATCGGCATGACGCTGGTCATCGCCACCAAGGGCATCGATCTGTCCATCGGCGCTGTCATCGCCATCTGCGGCGCGGTCGCGGCCACACTCATCAGCAATGGCCATTCCATCCCTTCTGTCATCGTCATCTCGCTTGCGGTCGGCATTGCCTGCGGGTTGTGGAACGGCGTGCTTGTCGCCCTTCTCGACATACAGCCGATCATCGCCACGCTGATCCTGATGGTGGCGGGGCGCGGCATCGCCCAGCTCATCACCGAAGGCGTCATTCTCACCTTCAACAATGACGGTTTTTCCGCCATCGGCTCCGGCTCATTCGCAGGCATTCCGCTGCCCGTCATCATCTGGGTGGCGGCGGCGCTCGTCATCGGCCTTCTGGTGCGCAAGAGCGCGCTGGGCTTCCTCATCGAAGCGACCGGCATCAATCGCCGCGCGGCAGCGCTTGCCGGGGTACGGGCCCGCTTCCTCCTGTTTTTCGTCTATGCGGTTTCCGGTCTCTGCGCCGCCATCGCCGGCATGATCGTCACCGCCGATATTCGCGGCGCCGATGCCAACAATGCCGGGCTGTGGCTGGAGCTGGACGCCATATTGGCGGTAGTCATCGGCGGCACATCGCTGAATGGCGGGCGCTTCTCCATCACCGCCTCGCTGATCGGCGCGCTCATCATCCAGACCATCAATACCGGCATTCTCGTCTCGGGCTTTCCGCCGGAATTCAACCTCATCATCAAGGCCGGCATCATCATGGTGGTGCTGACGCTGCAATCGCCGGCGATCATGGCCGTCCTCGGTTTCGTGAAAGCGCCGAAGCCGCACGTCAAACCGGCGGCCACCAATGGCATGACCAAGGAAGGAACCGCGCGATGATCCACAGCCGCAACCTGCCCTTCCTCACCACGCTGACGATATTCGTGATCGCCTATCTTCTCTGCGTGCTGCAATATCCGGCGATCTTCTCGACACGGGTGATCGGCAATCTCTTGACCGACAATGCCTTCCTCGGCATCGCGGCCGTGGGCATGACCTTCGTCATCCTGTCGGGCGGCATCGATCTGTCCATCGGTTCGGTCATCGCCTTCACCAGCGTCTTCGTCGCCGTCATGGTCGGCACCTATAATATCCATCCGCTGCTGGCCTTCGCCATCGTGCTGGTGGTCTCCACCCTGTTCGGCTGCCTGATGGGGGCGATGATCCGTTTCCTGTCCATCCCGCCCTTCGTGGTGACGTTGGCCGGCATGTTTCTGGCGCGCGGCGCGGCTTACCTTATCTCCACCCAGTCTGTGCCGATCTCGCATCCCTTCATCGATGCGATACAGGGGTTTTATTACCGTTTCCCCGGCGGCGGCAGGTTGACGGCGCTCGCCATGCTGATGCTTCTCGTCTTTGCCGCCGGCATGCTGATCGCGAGCCGCACCCGCTTCGGCGCCAATATCTATGCGCTCGGCGGCAACCCGCAATCGGCCGAGCTGATGGGCGTGCCGATCGGTGCGACCACCATCGGCATCTATGCGCTTTCCGGTTTCCTCTCCGGCCTCGCCGGCATCGTCTACACGCTCTACACCTCGTCGGGTTATTCGCTGGCGACGGTCGGGGTTGAACTCGACGCCATTGCCGCCGTCGTCATCGGCGGAACGCTGCTCACCGGCGGCACCGGGCTGGTGGCGGGAACCTTCATCGGCCTGCTGATCCAGGGGTTGATCCAGACCTATATCGTTTTTGACGGAACACTGTCCTCCTGGTGGACGAAAATCGTCATCGGCGTGCTGCTTTTCGTCTTCATCGTGTTGCAGCGCGCAATCATCTGGTATTCAAACAGGAGACTGGCCGGACCGCATCCGGCATAACCGCAAACGGAGGCTTGCTTGGGGCTGCTCGAAACGACGATAAGCGGACGAAAACGCCGGAACAGCCACGCCCATGTGGTCTCCGAACTCGGCAGCGCCATCGTCTCGGGCCGAATTGCGGAAGGTTCCCTGCTGCCCAACGACGCCGAACTGTCTTTACGTTTCGGCGTCTCGCGCACCGTGCTGCGCGAAACCATGAAGACGCTGGCGGCGAAGCGGCTGGTGGAACCGAAAGCAAAGGTCGGCACCCGCGTTCTTGATCGCTCAAGCTGGAATTTCTTCGATCCTGACGTGCTCGGCTGGCGCTGCGAAGCCGGCATAGACGAGGAGTTCGTCACGCATCTGGCGGAAATCCGTTTGGCACTGGAGCCGGCAGCCGCAGCAGCAGCAGCCCTGCAGGCCTCCAATGATGATATCGTTTCGCTTTACGTCATCGCCGCGAAATTCGATAATCCTCAGCATACGCCGGAAAGCATCGCCAAGGTCGATCTCGAATTCCACCTTGCCGTGGCGCATATGTCCGGCAACCCCTTCATGCGCTCGGCAAGCGGGCTGATTGAAGCCGCACTCGCCATTTCCTTCCAGCTTTCGTCACCGGCCGCCTCACCCGGCACCATCGCCGAAATCGCCTCGAACCATCTGCGCATCGTGCATGCCATTGCCGCACGTGATGCCGATGCCGCCATAAAAGCCATGCGCCACGTGATCGAGGTGGGCAAGGACCGGACCCAGAAGGCGATCAAGACGCCCTGAAGAGACTGCCGCTCCCCTGTCTTCGGAAGCGAGAAACGGGTCGCAACGCCCTGAAAAGAATCAGAGAAAATTCAGCGTCACCAGCGCCAGCAAAAGGTAGCGCCCGACCTTGGCGATGGTGACCAGCAGCAAAAAGACCGGCAGCGGCTCTTTCATGATGCCGGCCGCAACCGTCAGCGGATCGCCGATCAATGGCGCCCAGCTTAAAAGCAGCGACCAGCGGCCGTAACGCCGGTACCAGTTCTGGGCGCGTTGCAGCGCGGCCTCGCCGACGGGAAACCAGCGCCTGTGCCTGAAACCTTCGATACCGCGGCCAAGCAGCCAGTTGACGAAGGAGCCGGCCACATTGCCGGCACTGGCGACGGCCACCAGCAGCCAGACCGGCTGCGATTTCAGGAGGATGAGACCGGCCAGCGCCGCCTCCGACTGCATGGGCAGAATGGTCGCCGCCACAAAGGCCGTCAGAAACAAACCCGCATATATCGCCAGATCGGCCATTGTCCGCCCTTCATCATCAGCGAATTCCGCCGCTGCCCCTGAAGTGCCGGATGATGGCACGCACCGTCAAGCACGCCCTGACATCACTGAGGGGATATCAGGCGGAATTCGTCGCGATGACACGCACAATATCGTCATGATCCACCTCCAGCAGCGCCTTGTGAATGGACAATTGCCTGATATCGCCGGATGCGGACAGGATGACGATCACCGTTTCGCGTGGCGGGCAATCCGGCAGGGCGCAGGACAGCTCGCTGACGGTGACGATGTCATCCGCATGCAGATTTAACAGGTCGCGCGCCCATTGTTTCAGAAGCCGGGCCTGCGAGACGAGCGCGGAGCCGCTGCGCGCAAGGGGGTTGTTCATGAAACACCCTTTCGCCTCGCCTGCGAGGCCAATGTGTCGAAAAGGTCGCGGATCGGCTGTTGCGGCATATCCATGCCGATCAGCACGAGACGCGTGGCACGGTCGCCATCCGGCCAGCTTTCCAGCCTTGCCAGCGGGTAAAGCCGGTGCTGCACGGCGTGGGCAACCACCGGCCGATCCGGATCGTCCGTCGCCTGGAAAATACCTTTCAGCCGCAGCAGGCCGGAATGCACGTTGCTGGTGACGAGTTCGAGAAAGGTAACGATCATCTGCGGATCAAGAGCGCCGTCGAAAGTGAGGTCAAAAGCCTCGACGCCGACACCATGGCGGTTGATATCATGGACATGGTCCGCATGCAGGCTCAGCCTGTCGGCCGCCAGCCATCCCGGCACATCCTCCGGCTTGCCGCGCAGCGAGTAATTCTTCGTTGCAAAAAGCGACATGAGATCGAAGCCGGCTGCATTGCGGTCATGCAACAGGGCGGCGGGGTTGAGGTCTGCAAGGCCTTCACGGTCCATCGCGGTCGCGTCGGCAAGGTCGGTTTTCGTCAGGACAATGTGGTCGGCAAAGGCAAGCTGTTTCCAGCCTTCAATGAAACTGTCGAGCATCGCCCGGCCGGACGTGACATCGAAGACAGTGACCACGCCGGAAAGATGAAAGTGCCGGGCGACGATATGGTCGCGCAGGCCAAGCGCCGGTGTGCCGCCGGCAATCAGGCTGTTGATGATCGGCGCGGGATCGGCAAGTCCCGTCGTTTCGATAACGACACGCGAGATTTCCGGCATCACCCCTTCCAGAAAGGCCTGATGCAATTCGTAAAGCGAGGTGCGGATATCGCTGGTCGCGTTGCAGCAGATGCAACCGGTCGTGGTTCTGAAATACCGTTCCGAACCGCTGCGAACCAGACCGTGATCGATGGGCACGGATCCGAATTCATTGACGATGACGGCGGCGTCACGCATGGCCGGTTCGTTCAGAAGCTCGTTCAGCAAGGTAGTCTTTCCCGCACCCAGAAAGCCGGTAAGCAGGGTGACCGGCACCGTCCTGACGGGCGGAGAGACAGCCGTGTCATCTCCTCGCGCAACCGTTTTCTTCCGCTTCATTCCGAACACATCCACACCTTTCAACCGCATAAAATCCGCGGCAGCTTAGTATGTAATGTAATAACATATCAATACTATTCTGAAAGCATCCGAAACTCCCCATCATCGTTACCCGGCTGCGAAAAATCATGCGGCCCGAGGCGTCGGCATAGAGACGCATGAAAAAACCATGAGCCGGAAAAATGGAATAATAAAATCGTTTCTTTCACTTTCGTTTTATTCGTTCCACGCTCTATTGCATTTTCGTTCAAGTTCGTTTTTAATTCCAAATGCTAATACAGAAAAGATCGCCCACAGCTGGATCGAGGAGGAAGGCTGTAATAAGGGACTGTATCTTTTACTGTTTTCACAATGGGAGGAATCGCCTTGAAAAAACTCAGCTACCGCCTTGCTGCGGCATCCGCGCTTTCGTTTTTTGTCACATCGAATGCTTTCGCTGCGACGGAGATCCAGTGGTGGCACGCCATGACCGGCGCCAATAACGAAGTCGTGGACGCGCTTGCGAAAGAGTTCAACGAAAGCCAGAAAGACTACAAGATCACGCCCGTGTTCAAGGGCACCTATCCGGAAACCCTGAATGCCGGCATTGCCGCCTTCCGCGCCAAGCAGCCGCCGGCCATCATTCAGGTCTTCGATGCCGGTTCCGGCGTGATGATGGGTGCCGCCGGCGCCATCAAGCCCGTGGCGGATGTGCTGAAGGAAGGTGGATACACCTTCAACAAGGACGAATATCTGGCCGGCATCGTCGCCTATTATTCCAAGCCTGATGGCACCATGCTGTCCTTCCCTTACAATTCGTCCTCGCCGATCCTCTATTACAACAAGGATGTCTTCCAGAAGGCTGGCCTCGATGCCGCCAATCCGCCGAAGACCTGGCCGGAAGTTTTCGAAGCCGCCAAGAAGATCAAGACCAGCGGTGCCGCGCAGTGCGGTTTCACCTCCACCTGGCTTACCTGGATCCAGACCGAAAACTTCGCCGCCTGGAACAATGTCTCCTATGGCAGCAATGAAAACGGGCTTGGTGGTACGGATGTGAAGCTTGCGGTCAATGCGCCGCTCTTTGTCGAGCATTTCCAGGCCATCGCCGATCTCGCCAAGGACGGCACCTTCCGTTATGGCGGACGCACCTCTGAGGCCAAGCAGCTGTTCATGTCCGGCGAATGCGGCATCCTGACCGAATCCTCCGGCGGTCTCGGCGATATCGTCAAGACCGGCATGAATTACGGCATCGGCCAGCTGCCCTATTACGAGGGCCATGGTCCGCAGAACACCATTCCCGGCGGCGCCAGCCTCTGGGTCTTCGGCGGCAAGAGCGACGCCGAATATAAGGGCGTTGCCGAATTCTTCCATTTCCTCTCGCAGACCAAGATCCAGTCTCGCCTGCATCAGGTTTCCGGCTACATGCCGGTAACGATCGCGGCCTATGAGGAAACCAAGAAATCCGGCTTCTACGACAAGAACCCTGCCCGCGAAACGCCGCTGCTGCAGATGATGGGCAAGCCGCCGACAGAAAACTCCAAGGGCGTGCGCCTCGTGAACCTGCCGCAGGTGCGCGACATCATGAACGAAGAGTTCGAGGCGATGCTGGCCGGCAAGCAGGATGCGAAAGCCGCCCTCGACAAGATCGTGGAGCGCGGTGACGCAGCCATCAAGCAGGCCGCCGGCAACTAAACGATCCCTGCCACCGCCCGCGCTCTCACAGGGTGCGGGCGGCGTTTCCATCTCATCAGGAGATCGCCGTGCAAAGCGTCGTATTCCCCAACAAGATCCTGCCTTATCTGCTGGTCGCACCGCAGATCATCCTGACGGTGATCTTCTTTTTCTGGCCCGCAAGCCAGGCGCTCTACCAGTCGACCATGCGCGAGGACGCCTTCGGGCTGAACAGCAATTTCGTCGGGCTGGCCAATTTTTCCGCCGTGCTGTCAGATGAGAGCTATCTCAACTCCCTGCACGTCACCGTCATCTTCAGTGTGCTGACCGCACTCGTCTCCATGGGACTTGCGCTGCTTCTGGCGACGGCGGCTGACCGCGTGGTGCGCGGCAAGGGCTTTTACCGCACCATGATGATCATGCCCTATGCCGTGGCGCCTGCTGTCGCCGGCATGTTGTGGCTGTTCATGTTCAACCCGGCCATGGGAACCTTCTCTTATATCCTGCGCCGCAACGGCATCATGTGGGATCCGTTGCTCGACGGCAATCAGGCCATGCTGCTGGTCGTCGCCGCCGCTGCGTGGAAGCAGATCAGCTATAATTTCCTGTTCTTTGTCGCAGGCTTGCAGGCAATTCCGAAATCATTGCTGGAAGCCGCTTCTATTGACGGCGCGCGCGGTTCGCGGCGCTTCTGGACCATCGTTTTCCCGCTGCTGGCGCCGACAACCTTCTTCCTTCTGGTCGTCAACACGGTTTACGCCTTCTTCGATACCTTCGGCATCATCCATGCCGTCACCGGCGGCGGCCCCGCCAAGGCGACGGAAACGCTGGTCTACAAGGTCTATAATGATGGTTTCGTGAACCTGAACCTCGGCTCTTCCGCCGCGCAATCGGTCATCCTGATGGTGATCGTCATTGCGCTCACCGCCTTCCAGTTCCGCTTCGTCGAGAAGCGCGTGCATTACGGCTGAGGATTTCACAATGATTGAAAATCGCCCGGTCGCCCGCATGGTCGCGCATCTGATGCTCATTCTCGGCATCATCGTTGTGGCCTTCCCGATCTATTACACCTTCGTCGCCTCTTCCATGACATCGACGGATATCATCCGCCCGCCCATGTCGCTTTTGCCCGGCGACCATCTGAGCGCCAATTACACCGAAGCCATGGTCGGTGGCGTTGAAAGAGTGGTCGGCGTCAGCCTCGAGCGGCTGCTGTTCAACAGCTTCGTCGTGGCGCTCGCCATCGCCATCGGCAAGATCGTCATTTCGTTCCTGTCGGCCTTCGCCATCGTGTTCTTCCGCTTTCCCTTCCGCATGGGCTTTTTCTGGATGATCTTCATCACGCTCATGCTGCCGGTGGAAGTGCGTATCCTGCCCACCTACAAGGTCATCGTCGATCTTGGGCTGATCGATACCTATGCGGGACTGACGCTGCCGCTGATGGCATCTGCCACGGCAACCTTCCTGTTCCGGCAGTTCTTCCTGACCATTCCCGGTGAGCTGGTCGAGGCGGCGCGTATCGACAATGCCGGTCCGTTCCGCTTCATGCGCGATATTCTGCTGCCGCTGTCGAGAACCAATATCGCAGCACTTTTCGTGATCCTGTTCATCTATGGCTGGACCCAGTATCTCTGGCCGCTGCTCGTGACCAACGACGCCAAGATGAACACGATCATCATCGGCCTCAAGCGCATGGTGGATTTCACCGACGCTTCGACGCCCTGGAATTATGTGATGGTGACGGCGATCCTCGCCATCATCCCCCCGATTATGGTTGTGGTGCTGATGCAGCGCTGGTTCGTCAAAGGTTTGGTGGAGACCGAAAAATAATGGCAAAAATTGCGCTGAAAGACGTCCGCAAGGTTTATGGCGGCAATGTCGATGCGATCAAGGGCGTATCGATGGACATCGCCGATGGCGAAATGATCGTGCTGGTCGGCCCCTCCGGCTGCGGCAAATCCACGCTGCTGCGCATGATCGCCGGGCTGGAAAGCATATCGGGCGGCGAAATCGTCATCGGCGACCGCGTCGTCAACGATCTTGAACCCTCCGACCGCGACATCGCCATGGTGTTCCAGAATTATGCACTTTATCCGCATATGACGGTGCGCCAGAACCTTGCCTATGGCCTGAAGAACCGCAACACGCCGAAGGAGGAGATCGAACGGCGCATCACCGAGGCGGCCAAGGCGCTGGAGATCGAACAGTTCCTGGAGCGCAAGCCGCGCCAGCTTTCCGGCGGTCAGCGCCAGCGTGTGGCCATGGGCCGCGCCATTGTGCGCAAGCCGGCAGCCTTCCTGTTCGACGAGCCGCTCTCCAACCTCGACGCCAAGCTGCGCGTGCAGATGCGGGTGGAAATCCGCCGCCTCCAACGCTCGCTCGCCACGACAAGCGTTTATGTCACCCATGACCAGATGGAGGCCATGACGCTGGCCGACCGGCTGGTGGTGCTGAATGCCGGCCGCATCGAGCAGATGGGCACACCGATCGAGCTTTACGAAAAGCCGGCGACCACTTTCGTCGCCACCTTCATCGGCTCGCCTTCCATGAACCTTCTCGCCCATGGCGCAGCTTCGTCCACTGGCTCGACCGGCTGGTCGGTGAACGGCGCGACAGCGCTGCCGCAAACTGTCGCAACGCTCGGCATTCGCCCTGAAGATATCACCCTTGCCACGGAAGCCCCTGCCGACGCCGCCTTCGCCGGCACCGTGCAGGTGGACGCCGTGGAACTGGTCGGCGCCGAAAGCTATGTTCACGGCTCCTTCGCCGATGGCACCACCATCGTCTTCCGCGTCCACGGCCGCTCGCAACTGCGCATCGGCGAGACACTGAAGATCGCCGCACAGGCGAAGGATTTCCATCTGTTCGATATGACGGGCAAGCGGATTTAAACTTATCGACGAAAATCGAACACCCGCCATTCGGCGGGTGTTCGAGCATCGCCAAAACCTCGGGCAGTCCCCTACCACGCCAACTCCACCTGCGGCCGGCCGTTGGAGGTTTTTTCCACCGTGCGGCCGGATGCGTCGATATTGCAGTGGACGCGCTGCCGGAAGGCGGAGAAGCTTTCGAAGGTCACGACGTCGACGGGATTATCGAGATGGAGGGTGAGGCGATAGCGTTCCGGGTCACCGCCAAGCGTCTGGACGCCGAGCACGGAGGCGACGAAAGGCTGGCCGAGATAAAGGCCTTCCACTCTCGAACCCAGAAGATAGGGATTGAAGGCGGGGCGGTTTCCGGCTGCCGCATGCAGGGTATTCCAGTCACGGAAGCCATATTGCGCGGCGATGAGTTCCAGCGCCTTTGAGTGGGTGATTGCCTGTCCCTGTTCCTCAAGCGCTGAGCGCAGGCGTTTTGCCTGTTCTTTCAGCCCCTCAAGGGCGGGAAGCGGTTTGGACACGTGCATAACGGTTCTCCAACATTGACATGCCGAATTTTCCGAAGGGGGTCCGCGTTGCCATCGACGACATGCAAAACATGGGATGACCGTTATCAGGGATAAGAGCTTCACCAGGGGCAAAAATGCCTGCGGACGGCCGGGGCTCTCTGCCCGTGGCCGTCCGTATAACTCAGAACGCGCCGCCCGTCAAAGGCGGCGTTGAAGCCGTTCCGGGATCAGAAGCGATAGGTGATGCCAGCGCCGATCAGCCAGGGATCGAGCTTCGCCTTGCCGCTGATCGGTGTGCCGCCCAGTTCGGCGGTCCAGTCGGTCTTCAGGAAGATTTTTTTCACGTCGAAGTTCACGCCCCAATGCTCGTCGAGCATATAGTCGAAACCGACCTGCACGGCAGCACCTAGCTTGTTCTTGACGTCGAGATTGCTGAAGCCGGGCTCTTCGGACTGGTTGTAGAACAGCGAATAGTTCACGCCTGCACCGATATAGGGCTTGAAGGCGCCGAAATCGGTGAAGTGATATTGCAGCGTCAGTGTCGGCGGCAGCAGCCATGTCTTGCCGACCGGCGTGCCGGCCAACACACCCTCGCCATTGATCTTGGCATAGGTGGTGCCGAGAATGAGTTCAGCGGCAAAATTCGGCGTGAAGAAATAGGTGATGTCCAGTTCCGGGATCACTGTATCCGAATAGGAGAGGCCGGCACCCGGCACACCGTCGACGCTGCCGCTGTCATTGGTGATGACGCCAAGACCGCGCACGCGCAGCATCCACGGGCTTGCCGCCGCAATTGCCTCTTCGGCGGTGGGCGCCGGTGCTGGCGCGGCCAGATCGGCGGCCATGGCATTGGCCGATACCAGCATCGCCGCAACACTAACCGCGACGCTGGCAAGCAAGGCGGTTCTTTTGTTCCTGTTCATCATTCCATCTCTCCTTTAGCGCAGCCTGCATCCGTTCGGACATTCCCCAGGGCGCGTCTCACCTTCTCGAACCGGCGCATCGGAACTTGCCGATGCCACAGCCGTCACCGGGCAACCCAGAAACCGGCTGATGACGGCCGGCTGCGAATCCTCGGTGCCAAGACCGTCACGGCCACTATGGCGAAGGGCGGGACACACCAATTGAGATGGATCAAACCGTAACGGCATTGCCCCCTACAGACGACGTACGAGCGAAGATTGTGACAATTGCGCAACAAAAGAAGGCGAGAGACCGGCGCGAAATTGCCCTGGAACAGCGCACAAAAAAGGCGGGAGATGATCCCCCGCCCCGCTTTTTCAACAATGGACTTGCGTGTCAGATGTAACGATTGACGACGTTTTCCAGATATTCCTGACGACCGGATTTCGGCTCGGGATTGATATCCTCCCGCTCCACCAGCGCGGTAATCTCGTCAAGCTTCAGTTCGCCGCGCAGCATCTTCTGGGCCTCCGGCGAATCCCACTTGGCGTAACGCTCCGCAAGCGGCTTCGACAGCGCGCCGTCCTCGACCATCTTCGCCGCCGCCTTCAGGCCGCGGGCGCAGCAATCCATGCCGCCGATATGACCGATCAGCAGATCCTGCGGATCGAGCGACTGGCGACGCAGCTTGGAATCGAAATTGGTGCCGCCATTCTTGAAGCCGCCACCAGCAAGCACGTGGTAATAGGCGAGCGCCATTTCCGGCACGTTGTTGGGGAACTGGTCGGTATCCCAACCGGACTGGTAATCGTTGCGGTTCATGTCGATGGAGCCGAAAATGCCGAAGGCATTGGCCATGGCCAGCTCATGCTCGAAGGAATGGCCGGCGAGAATGGCATGGCCCTGCTCGATATTGACCTTCACTTCCTTTTCCAGACCGTTCTTCTGCAGGAAGGCATAAACGGTGGCGACGTCGTAGTCGTACTGGTGCTTGGTCGGCTCCTGCGGTTTCGGCTCGATCAGGATCGTGCCTTCAAAGCCGATCTTGTATTTATATTCGACCACCAGGTTGAGGAAGCGGCCCAGCTGGTCAAGCTCACGCGACAGATCGGTGTTGAGCAGGGTTTCGTAACCTTCGCGGCCGCCCCACAGAACGTAGTTCGCGCCGCCGAGCTTCTTGGTGGCGTCCATGCAGGTCTTCACCGTGGCGGCGGAGAATGCAAAGACATCCGGATCCGGATTGGTTGCCGCACCGGACATGAAACGCCGGTTGGAGAAAAGGTTCGCGGTGCCCCACAGCAGCTTCACGCCGGTCTGAGCCTGCTTTTCAGCAAAATAATCAACGATTTCGTTGAGGTTCTTCGTGTTTTCAGCAAAGTTGCGGCCTTCAGGGCGCACATCGGCGTCATGGAAGCAATAAAATGGCGAACCGAGCAGCGAGAAGAATTCGAAGGCCACATCTGCCTTCAGCTTCGCAGCCTGCATGCTGTCTTCGAACCACGGGCGCTGGAAGGTCTGGCCGCCGAAGGGGTCACCGCCCGGCCAGGTGAAGGTATGCCAGTAGGCCACCGCGAAACGCAGGTGGTCTTCCATGCGCTTGCCGGCAACGACTTCATCGGGATTGTAGTGGCGGAAGGCCAGCGGATTGGTGCTGTCTGGGCCTTCATATTTGATCTTGGCGATATCGCCGAAAAAACCTGTGCTCATGGTGATCCTCCTCTTGGGGTGGGTTAGGTGGTGTTCGGTATAGGTTGGAGGGCGCGGCTCACCCCCCCTCTGTCCTGCCGGACATCTCCCCCTCAAGGGGGGAGATCAACAAGCGGCTAAGTCTTGTCCTCACGCGAGGTTGAAGATGGAGCGAGAGGTAGCGTCCTGCCGATCTCCCCCCTTGAGGGGGAGATGCCCGGCAGGGCAGAGGGGGGTAAACCGCACACTCCGCGCTTCAATGCGAAAGCGCCCGAATAGCCGGATAAAGCGCGTGATACCGCCGATAGGCCTCCTCATAGGCCCCGGCCAGATCAGCCACCGGCTCAATCGTCCGCGCCGTCTCCGGCTGGGAGCAGACCGCCACCGGATCGGCGCCTGTCGCGGCGATCAGGCCAAGGCGAGCAGCACCGAAGGCCGCACCGAAATCGCCTTCCGCCGGAATATCCACCGGCACGCCGAGCGAGGTGGCAATCGAGGCAAGCCAATAGGCCGAACGCGAGCCGCCGCCGATGGCGGTGACGCGGGAGATCGAGGTGCCGGCGGATTTCAGCGCTTCGAGATTGTCCCTGATAGCAAAGGTCACACCTTCCAGCACCGCCTGGGTCAGCGCCTTGCGGTCGCTTTCATGCGAAAGACCGATGAAGGAGCCACGAATGGCCGCGTCATTATGCGGGGTGCGCTCGCCGGAAAGATAGGGCGCGAAGGTAACGCCGGTGGGCGCAAGCAGTGTCTCGCCCAGCTCGCCGGTCAGATCGGCGGCGGATTGCCCGGTGAGGCGGGAATACCAGTTCAGCGCATCGGTGGCGGAGAGGATGACGCCCATCTGGTGCCAGGTGTTGGGCAGCGCGTGGCAGAAGGCGTGCACGGCGCTTTCCGGCTTCGGCAGATAGGAGGCATTGGCAGCGAAGAGCACGCCGGATGTGCCAAGCGAAACGAAGGCGTGGCCCTCCTTCACCGTGCCCATGCCGCAGGCGGAGGCGGCGTTGTCACCCGCACCGCCGGCCACCACGGCACGGCCGGAAATGCCCCATTCACCGGCGAGTTCGGCGCGAAGAACGCCCGCCTCATCCGTGCCTTCCACCAGTGACGGCATGTGTTTTTCATCCAGGCCGGTGGCGGCGAGAAGTTCGGAAGACCATTGGCGCGCGCCGGTATCAAGCCATGAGGTGCCGGCGGAGTCTGACATCTCGGAGATATATTCGCCCGTCAGCCACAGCCGCAGATAATCCTTCGGCAACAGCACCTTGGCCACTTTGGCGAAGATTTCAGGTTCGTTCTTCGCCACCCAGGCAAGCTTCGGCGCGGTGAAGCCGGGGAAGACGATATTGCCGGTGATCCTGCGGAAACGTGGATCGGCGTCGAGTGCTGCGGCCTCGGCATGGGAGCGGGTGTCGTTCCACAGGATGCAGGGGCGCAGTACCTTGCCCTCGGCATCAACAAGCGTCGCGCCATGCATCTGGCCGGAAAGGCCGATGCCCTTCACTGCGGCAAGCTCCTTCGGGAACTTCTGCTTCAGGCCGCCGACGGCGGTTTTCGCGGCGGCGATCCAGTCCGCCGGATTCTGTTCCGACCAGCCATGATGCGGACGCGAAACCTCCAGCGAGCCATTGGCCGAACCGACAATCTTCTGATCGCCATCCATCAGCAGGGCTTTGATGCCTGACGTGCCAAGATCGAGACCGAGATACATGTATTTCTCCATTCCGGCGCTCCATGCGCCACTTTCAGCGTTTTTTAAAAGTCACCGCATTTCCGGACGGAAAACCGGCGGCCACTTTTCCTGGAAATGCTCTCATCAGGGAAGATTGTCCCTGAGGAATATGTCGATACGGATACGTTCCTGCGCTGCGATGACGGGCTGGCCGTCGGCACGCGCTTTCAATACGCGGATGGCGCTGCGCACCTCATGGCCGGCATCCTGATTGAGCACGGCGTCAAGCACGCCTTCCCGCAGCGCATTGGCGGTGTTTTCCGTCAGTTCATGGGCAATGACAGACAGCGACCTTTCACCGCCGGCGGCTCGGAGCGCCCGGATGAGGCCGCGATTGCCGGCGCCGAGACTGTAGATGCCGGAGAGTGCAGCATTGCCAAGCGCTCCGGAAACCAGCGCCTCGACGGTTGCTGGGTCATCCTTGCCCTCCAGCACCGGCAGAAGCCGCAATTGCGGAAATTCGGCTTCGATGACCGCGCGAAAACCCTCCAGACGTTCGCGATGGTCGCGCACCAGCATGGAACCGGCGACAACAGCGATATCGCCACCGCAGCTGGAGAGGAAACGTCCCATCAGGCTCGCCGCCGTGCGTCCCGCCGCGGCATTGTCGACACCGGCATAATGGTCGCGGCGCGAGCCGGAAAGATCGGACACCAGCGTCACCGTGGCGATGCCGTCTTCCGCCAGCCGGTCTGCCGCTTCCGCCACATCTTGCGAATCCGTGGCGACGAAAGCCACGCCCGACGGTTTTTCCCGCCGTGCCACCTCCAGAGCCTCGGTCAGCGCCGCGGCATTAAAGGGCGGCACCTCGATGATGCGGATCGCCGTGCGTTCCAGATGGGAGCGGGAGGCGGCGGCCCGAACCTCGGCCCTCAGCGTTGCCATGAAGGAATTGTCGTTGCCCGGCAGGATGAAGACCAGCGAATAATTACGGCCCTTGGCGAGATTGGCGGCGGCGATATCGCGCACATAACCAAGCTCGGCAATCGCCGCCTCCACGCGGGCGCGGGTGGCGGCGTGAACGCCCGGACGCATGTTCAGCACCCGGTCGATGGTGGCGAGGCTGACGCCTGCGCGCTCGGCAATATCATGAACTGTCGGCTTCATGGCTCCTCCCCTCGCCTTTGAATATCCAGCTTTGAGGCCGAGGTAAACCGAAAAATGATGTACGTACCTCATATTTCTTCGGAAGGCGGTATCGGGTTGGCGGCTCTTGGCGAAACGGTGCCGCGCGTTTCTTCTCCCCGCCGGGGAGAAGGTGGCCCGAAGGGTCGGATGAGGGGGCCAGCTCTCGGTCTATCGCTACCGTCGCCCCCTCATCCCGCTGCCGCGGACTTCTCCCCGGCGGGGAGAAGAAATATGCCGCCCCCGCTCGCTCCATATTCAAAACAAAAAAGGGGCCGTCATTTTCGACGGCCCCAGCTCTGCGGTGGATGGGAGGGGATTTTTATCAGTGCGCCGCGTCTGGCGGCGGCGCTGCCTTGGGTTTCTGGATCAGGATTGTCATGAAGATGAGGCTGCCGAACAGCAGGGTCAGCGCGAAGAACACATCCGCGAAGGCCAATATCCATGCCTGCTGCGAGACCATGCCGACCAGTTTCTTGATCGCGACGGAAGCGCCGTCCAACCCGTAGGAATCGTAGTTCGCGCCGACATTGTTCAGCCATTCCAGCGCCTGCGGATTGGAATAGCTGATATGTTCCGCCAGCCGCACATAATGATCGTCGGTGCGCTGCGACAGCAGGGTGTTGATGACGGCAAGGCCAACCGCGCCGCCGAGGTTACGGGTGAGGTTGAACAGGCCCGATGCATTGCGGATACGGGCGGGCGGCAGCGTGCCGAGCGCGATGTTGTTGATCGGCACCATGCACATCATCAGGCCAAAACCGCGCAGGATCTGCGGGATCAGCAGTTCATAGAAGTCCCAGTCGGTCGTCACATAGGTCATGATCCACGTGCCGCAGCCGAAGCTGATGAAGCCGATGGCCATCATCGCCCGCGGGTCGAGCTTGGTGGAGACCTTGCCGGCAATCGGCGCGGTGAAGAACATCGCAAGGCCGGAGACGAACATGGTCTCACCGATCATCAGCGCATCATACCCCCTCACCCGGCCGAGATAGAGCGGGTAAAGATAGGTCAGGCCATAAAGCCCGATGCCCATGACGAAGGAAAACAGCGAGCCGATGGAGAAGTTTCGGTCGGCGAAGGCGCGGATATCGACGACCGGGAATTCCACCTTGAAGGCGCGCCAGAAGAACACGACGGCACCGATGACCATGGCGACGGAGCCAAGGACGATATGCTCGTCGTTGAACCAGTCCTTGTTATTGCCCTCTTCCAGCACATATTCCAGCGAGCCGAGGAAGACCGCCATGGAGATCAGCCCCCACCAGTCGAACTTCTTCCAGAGCGACTTTTCCGGCTTGTCGAAATCGATCAGGCTCCAGGTGAGGATGGTGACGATGATGCCGGGGATGATGTTGACGAGGAACAGCCAGTGCCAGGAAAAGGCATTGGAGAGATAACCGCCGACCGTCGGCCCGATGGTGGGCGCAAGCGTGGCGACGAGACCGATGATTGGCGACACGACCGAACGCTTCGAGGGCGGGAAGATCGTAAAGGCGGCAGCAAAGACCGACGGGATCATGCCGCCGCCGATAAAGCCCTGGATCGCGCGGTAGACGATCATCTGGTCAATATTGGTGGCGGTGGCGCAGAGCGCACTCGAAAGCGTAAAGCCGGCCGCACAGGTGGCGAAAAGCACGCGCGTGGAGAGAATGCGCGCCAGCGTGCCGGACAGCGGGATCATGATCACTTCGGCGATCAGATAGGAGGTCTGCACCCAGGCGATCTCATCCGAGCCGGCGCCGAGGCCGGCCTGGATTTCCGCCAGCGAGGCGGAAACGATCTGAATATCGAGAATGGACATGAACATGCCGAAGACCATCGCGAAGAACGCGATGAGCCTGCGCCTGTCCATCGGAGGATCGGCGGGGATCGACGCCCCGCCCGTACCGACAACCGTAGCCGCCATGATCTTGCCCTCGACGACGCTTTACTTGGCTTGCGCCGTTTTCGTATTTTCAGGCGCCGTGCGCGTGTCGACATCAACGACAACGCTCAGGCCCGCACGCAGATTGTGCTTTGCAAGATCGTCCTTCGAGAAGACGATACGAACAGGCACGCGCTGGATGACCTTTGTGAAGTTGCCCGTGGCATTTTCCGGCGGCAGCATGGAGAAGACCGAACCGGAGCCGGGCGAGATCGACTGCACCGTGCCTTCAATGGTCGCATCATCGAAGGCGTCCACATGGACACGAACCTTCGAGCCGGGAACAACGCTGGCCAGCTGTGTTTCCTTGAAATTAGCGTCGATATAAAGCTCATTCATCGGCACCAGCGAAGCCAGACGCTTGCCGACTGAGACGAGATCACCCGTCTGCACCGCCAGATTGCCGATGACGCCATCATAGGGCGCTTTCAGCACTGTGAAGGACAGGTCGCGAGCAGCCTTGTCGCGGGAAAGCTGCAGCGAGCGGATTGTGCTTTCGGCCTCTTCGCGCTGGGCGCGCAGAAGCTCGACATTGGCTTTCGCGGAGGAGATCGCCGCATCACCGGCCACGACATTCGCCTTGGCCTGATCGAGCGCAACCTGGGCATTGTCGGAAGCGGCAACGGTGCCGACGTCCTTCGCCTGCAATTCGCTGGCACGCTTCTGGGTGATTTCCGCCCCGCGAAGGGCGGCATCCAGCGCACCCTTCTGGGCAACGGCCTGTTCCTGCGATGCCTCGCCGCCAATGATCTGCGCATCGATACGCTTCAGCGACAGCTCCTCTGTGCGGATCTGCGCCTCAGCCTGTTCAAGCGCAATGCGATAGTCGCCATCATCCAGCGTCACCAGCGGATCGCCCGCCTTGACTTCCTGGTTTTCAACCACATTCACCTTGGCAACGTAACCCGACACCTTGGGCGCGATGACGGCGATGTCACCTTCTATATAGGCATCATCGGTCGAGACCATGAAGCGGCCATCGATCCACCAGTTGTAACCGTACCAGCCGGCACCGGCGAGAAGGGCGACGGCGATGACCGGCAGGAGCTTCGAACGCTTCTTCTGCTTCGGAGCAGCGGTTGTCTGGGGCGGCTGTTGCGGCGGGGCATCAGCCGGCTTTGCCGGAGAGGTCTCGGCCTTGGCGGAGATATCCGCCTCTTCCGCATCGTTGACGGCGCGAACCGCGCTATTCTTCTGGGCCGACATGAGAGTATACCGTGATAGATTGAAAAAAGTTTTTCGAACTGAACCGTTCGGTTCGATTGACTTAATCTCTTTCCTGACACATATCAAGTGTTATCGAACCGATTGGTTCGACGTCTGGTTAATTTTTTTTACGCCATTGTGGTGCTAGGAGGCGATAACGATGGCAGGGGGAAACATGGATATGGAAGCGGACATGGAAACGGGCTGTCCCGGAAACCCCGCCGGGCGTTTTGCGGCGGGTGAGGACCCGGCAAAGCGCGAGCAGATTCTGGCCGGCGCCTGGCGCGTTTTCAAACGCAAGGGCTTCGACGCCGCCAGCATGAACGACATCACCCGGGAAGCGGGCGTTTCCAAGGGTACGATCTATGTCTATTTCTCCAACAAGGAAGATCTGTTCGCCGCCCTCGTCGATCAGCACCGGCAGGAATTCGCCACCTCCATGCGCAACATTCTGGCCGGCACCGAAGAGGTGCGCGAAGGCCTGAAGCAGTTCGGCAAGGCCTTCGCCAACAAGATGATCTGTTCGGACATGGTCCCTGCCATGCGCTCGGTCATCGGCGTCATCGACCGCATGCCGAAGCTGGCGCAGCGTTTCTTCATCGCGGCGCCCAATAATGTGCGCACCGTGCTTCAGGATTTCATCGAGCACCACGTGGCGCTCGGACACCTGAAAGTGGATGATGTCGAGCTTGCCGCCCGGCAATATATAGAGCTTTCCACCGGCACCTTCTTCAAGCTGCGCCTGTTCGGAGAAATCGACGGCCCGGTTCCCGAAGAGGAACTCGACCGGGTGATCAACAGCGCCATCACGGTATTCATGGCGGCTTACGGAACCAACAGGGCCTGATTTCATTCAGCAACGGCACCAGCGCCGACACCCGGCCTGCGCGAAATTTCGATGAAATCTTGCGTGGTGGGGGCCTCATGCGCTTGTTTCTCGCGTATTGCGCTATAAATTCCACCCACCGAATGTTTCGGCTGGCCTTGTTGCTGAAAGGAAAACTTACCTGATGGAGTCCATTCTCCCTCTTCTATCTGACCCCGCCGCCTGGGTGGCGCTCGTCACGCTGATCGTCATGGAGGTCGTGCTCGGCATCGACAACCTGATCTTCATCTCCATCCTCACCAACAAGCTGCCGCCTGAACAGCGCGAAAAAGCCCGCAAGATCGGCATCGGCCTTGCCCTCGTCATGCGTCTCGGTCTGCTCGGCACCGTTGCCTGGATCGTGCAGCTCACCACACCGGTGTTTGAAGTCTTCGGCCATGCCTTCTCATGGAAGGACATGATCCTGATCGCCGGCGGTCTCTTCCTCGTGTGGAAGGCCACCAAGGAAATCCACCACAATGTCGATCCTGAAGATCACAAGGAAGACATGGTGGGTGGCCCGGTGGCGATGAACTTCGGCGCTGCCATCGGCCAGATCCTGCTGCTCGACCTCGTCTTTTCGGTCGACAGCATCATCACCGCCGTCGGCATGACGCCGCACCTGCCGATCATGATCGTCGCCGTCGTCGTCGCCGTTGCCGTCATGCTGCTCGCCGCAACCCCGCTCGCCAACTTCATCGAGCGCAACCCCACCATCGTCATGCTGGCGCTCGCCTTCCTGATGATGATCGGCACGACGCTGATCGCCGAAGGCATGGGCTTCCATGTTCCCAAGGGTTATGTCTATGCCGCCATGGCGTTTTCGGCGCTGGTGGAGGTGCTCAACATGTTTGCGCGCAATGCGCGGCAGCGCAAGAAGGCAGAAGCTTCGGGCGACACCCGGCATTAACGCCCGGATATCAACGCCATTGTCCCTGTCATGCCGGATCAAGCCCCGGCATGACAGGAGAGATATGAAGCTCCGGCCCGGAACCGCATGACCCCGCCTTGCGTTCTTCGACACCATCACCGATAGAGCCCTCTATCGGTGCCTCTCCTTCGAAAGCATAGGCAAGCATGACGACTGACCAGATCCTCGCCTTCACCGTGATCGCCGGCATGATGGCAGCATTCATCTGGGACAGGTTCCGTTACGACGTCATCGCCTGCAGCGCATTGCTGGTGGCGGTGGCGCTTGGCGTCGTGCCTTTCAACAAGGCTTTCTCCGGTTTTTCCGACGATATCGTCATCATCGTGGCAAGCGCGCTGATCGTCAGTTCGGCCGTGGCGCGTTCGGGGGTCGTCGATATGACGATCAAGAAATATTTCCCGGAGATGCATTCCAAGGGGCTGCAACTGGCCTTTCTGATGATCGTCGTCGCCATCATGTCGGCTTTCATCAAGAATATCGGCGCACTTGCCATCATGATGCCCGTCGCCTTCCAGTTTGCCCGCAAATCCGGCAGCCCCGTTTCCTATTATCTGATGCCGATGGCCTTTGCCGCGCTGCTGGGCGGGCTGATGACGCAGATCGGCACCTCGCCCAACATCGTCGTTTCCCGGTTGCGGGAGGAAATGACCGGCCAGAGCTTTTCGATGTTCGACTTCACCCCCGTCGGTGCGGGGCTGACCGTGATCGGCATCATCTTCCTGACCTTCGGTTACCGGCTGCTGCCGGTGCGCAACCGCCAGCAGGCATCGGTGGAGGATGCTCTCGACCAGGCGGCCTACACGGCGGAGGCAACGCTGCCGGCCGACAGCACCTTTGCCGACAGGCCGCTGCGCGAACTTTTGAAACAGGCCGATGGCGACGTGATCGCCAGCACCATCCTGCGCGGACCGCGGCGCATCTCCCCCTTCCCCGACGTCAAGCTGAAGGCCGGAGACACGGTTCTGCTTGAAGGCAGCCCCGAAGGGTTGGACCGCATCGTTTCGCAGGCGAAATTGCTGCTGTCCGGCAAACCGCTAACCGAAAACGGCCAGAAAACCGGCGATCTCATCTCCATGGAAGCGGTGATCAGCAATGAATCGGTGCTAACAGGCATTTCAGCCCGCGAACTTTCCCTGTCCTACACGCGCGGCGTCAATCTGATCGCCGTCAGCCGTCGCGGCCAGCGCGTCAGCCAGCGGCTTTCCGACCTGACCTTGCAGGCGGGCGACGTCATCCTGCTGCAGGGCAGCCGCAAGAACCTGCCGCACGTATTGCAGGAGTTCTCCCTTCTGCCTTTGGCCCAGCGGGAAATCCTGCTCGGTGTGCAGCGCCGTGCGCTTCTGCCCGTCATCGTGCTGGCCGCGGCCATGCTTGCCGCCGGCAGCGGGCTGGTGCCGGTCTCGGTCGCCTTTTTCGCCGCCGCCTTCCTGATGATCGTCGTCGGCGCCATTCCGCTTGCCGAAGTCTATAAATCGATCGACGGGCCGATCCTCGTCATGCTCGCCGCCCTTATTCCCGTCAGTGACAGTCTTCGCACCAGCGGCGCCAGCGAATTGATCGCCGCCTGGCTGGGCCAGGCAGCGCAAGGGCTGCCGCCTTTCGCGGCGCTCGGCATGATCCTCTTGACCGCCATGGCAGTGACGCCCTTCCTCAACAATGCCGCCACCGTGCTGGTCATGGCTCCCATCGCCGCCGGTTTCGCCACCACGCTCGGGTTCCGGCCGGAGGCCTTCCTGATGGCGGTGGCGATCGGTGCCGGCTGCGACTTCCTCACCCCCATCGGCCACCAGTGCAACACGCTGGTCATGGGCCCCGGCGGTTACCGCTTCAGCGATTATCCGCGCCTCGGCCTGCCGCTGTCGATCATGATCGTCATTGCCAGCATTCCCATGCTGCTTTACGTCTGGCCAGTGAACTAGGACTCTGGGCCAGGACGCTGAACCAGCGCGTCCCGTCGCCGTGCGAAGACAGCGCAGGCTTCGTATTTCCTTGACGCCTGCGGCAGAATATGGCCTAAGCCGAAGCCGAACGGGAATGTGCAAAAGACGCTTTCATTGCGTCTTCCAACATGATTTCCTGCCGCATCCAAACGAAAACATCGTGACAGAAGGGTGAAACCGCCCCGATGTCACTGCCACGTCACGACGAGTGAATTTCATGACCACTTCCGGCGTTCGCGTCCGCATCGCACCTTCCCCCACCGGCGAGCCGCATGTCGGCACCGCCTATATCGCGCTGTTCAACTATCTCTTCGCCCAGAAACATGGCGGCGAATTCATCCTGCGCATCGAGGATACCGACGCCACCCGCTCGACCCTTGAATATGAGCAGAAGGTGCTGGAAGCCCTGCGCTGGACCGGCCTCACCTGGTCGGAAGGCCCCGATGTCGGTGGACCTTACGGTCCCTACCGCCAGTCCGAGCGCAAGCCGATGTACTGGCCCTATGCAGAAGAACTGCTGGAAAAAGGCCATGCCTTCCGCTGTTTCTGCACGCCCGAGCGGCTGGAAGAAATGCGCGAAGCGCAGCGCGCCGCCGGCAAGCCGCCGAAATATGACGGCCATTGCCTTAACCTGAAGGCCGAGGAAGTCACCGCCCGCGTCGCCGCCGGCGAGGCCAATGTCGTGCGCATGAAAATCCCGACCGAAGGCTCGTGCGATTTCCATGACGGCGTTTATGGCGATGTCTCGATACCCTGGGATTCGGTCGACATGCAGGTGCTGATCAAGGCCGACGGCATGCCGACCTATCACATGGCCAACGTCATCGACGACCATCTGATGAAGATCACCCATGTGGCGCGCGGCGAGGAATGGCTGGCCTCCGTGCCGAAGCACATCCTGCTTTACCGTTATTTCGGCTGGCAGGAGCCGGTGTTCATGCATCTTTCGCTGATGCGCAACGCCGACAAGTCCAAGCTTTCCAAGCGCAAGAACCCGACCTCGATCTCCTATTATTCCGCGCTGGGTTACCTGCCGGAAGCGCTGATGAACTTCCTTGGCCTGTTCTTCATCCAGATCGCCGAAGGCGAAGAGCTTTTGACCATGGACGAGCTGGCGGCGAAGTTCGACCCGGAAGCGCTGTCCAAGGCCGGCGCCATCTTCGATATCCAGAAGCTGGACTGGCTGAACGGTCGCTGGCTGCGCGAGAAGCTTTCGCCGGAGGAATTCATTTCCCGCACGCTGGAATGGGCGATGGAAAATGCCCGTCTGACCGAAGGCCTGAAGCTTGCGCAGAGCCGCATTTCAAGGCTCGGCGAATTGCCGAACCTTGCCGGCTTCCTGCTGGCAAGCGATGTCGGCCTGACACCGGCCTCCTTTGCGGGCCTGAAGAGCAAGCCGGAGGAAATCCACGAAATCCTCACCACGGTTGCCGCAGACCTCGAAAAAATGCCGGACTGGAATGTGGAAGCGATCGAGGCCGAGCTGCGCGATGTCGCCGAACGCACCGGCAAGAAGCTGCGCATCGTGACGCCGCCGCTCTTCGTCGCCATGTCCGGTTCCTCGCGCTCGCTGCCGTTGTTTGACTCGATGGCGCTGCTTGGCCGCTCCGTGGTGCGCCAGCGGCTGAAGATGGCGATTGCCGTTGTGGCCACGATGGTTGGCAGCGGAAGCTGATGATGACGTGCTGGCGGTGACGGCAGCATTCTAGAATACGCCCTCTGCTTGGGGCTTACCCCCCTCTGCCCTGCCGGGCATCTCCCCCTCAAGGGGGGAGATCAGGTGCCGCACCCGCTCGTTCCATGGGCAAGGTGCCCGCCGCTTGTCGATCTCCCCCCTTGAGGGGGAGATGTCCGGCAGGACAGAGGGGGGTAAGCCCGGAGCGCACAGGGTAACCGCAACGAACAAGCCCGCTAAAGGCGAACACCATGAACGACAAGACGACCGAAACCACCGCCCTCTCCTCCGACGCGACAGAAGTGCGCCGCCAGAAACTTGCGCTGTTGCGCGAGCAGATCGGCGATGTCTATCCGGCGCATTTCCACCGCACGCTGACCAATGCGGAGCTTTCGGAAAAATACGCCGATATCGAAGCTGACGTTGAAACCGGCGATACGGTGACGGTGGCCGGCCGCGTTTATTCCTCGCGCAATTCCGGCATGTTCATGGATATCCATGACGCCTCGGGCAAGGTGCAAATCTTCTCCCACAAGGATACGACGCCGGAAGCGGCGCGCAACCTGCTGCCGATGATCGATATCGGCGACATCATTGGCGTCACCGGCAAGGTGCGCCGCACCAAGCGCGGCGAGCTGACGATCAACGCCGAAGAAATCACCATGCTGACGAAGTCGCTGCTGCCGATGCCCGAGAAGTGGCATGGCGTCTCCGACATCGAGCTGCGTTACCGCAAGCGCCATCTGGATATTCTCTCCAACGAGGAATCCAAGCTGCGCTTCCTGCAGCGTTCGAAGATTCTCTCCGGCATCCGCCGCTTCATGGAGGCCGAAGGCTTCCTCGAAGTGGAAACGCCGATGCTGCAGACCATCTATGGCGGCGCGACGGCCGATCCGTTCAAGACCTTCCACAACACGCTGAAGATGGACATGTATCTGCGCATCGCGCCGGAACTGTACCTGAAGCGCACGCTGGTTTCGGGCCTGACCGACAAGGTCTTCGAAATCAACCGCAACTTCCGTAACGAAGGCGTTTCCACAAGGCACAATCCTGAATTCACCATGATGGAGTGCTACTGGGCCTATGCCGACTACGAAGACATCATGGGTCTCGTGGAGCGGCTGTTCGAGACGCTGGCAATTGCCTTGCACGGCACGACCGAAGTTGAATTCCAGGGCCAGACGATCTCCTTCAAGGGTCCGTTCAAGCGCGTACCGATGCCTGAAGCTGTGAAGGAAGCGACCGGTATCGATTTCCTCGCCATCAAGACCGACGAAGAAGCCCGCGCTGCCGCCAAAGCTGCCGGTTTTGCGGTGGAGAAGGACTGGACCTGGGGCGAATGCCTTGCCTTCATCTTCGAAGAGAAGGTGGAAGGCACGCTGATCCAGCCGAGCCACGTCACGCATTTCCCGAAGGACATTTCGCCGTTTGCCAAGGAAGTGCCGGGCGAACCGCGCCTCGTCGAGCGTTTCGAAAGCTATTGCAACGCCTGGGAAGTGGGCAATGCCTTCTCGGAACTCAACGATCCGGAAGAACAGCGCCGCCGCATGGTGGAGCAGCTGGAGCAGGCGCACGCCCGCGGCGAAAAGGACAAGCAGCTGGACGAGGAATTCCTCGATGCCATCGACCAGGGCATGCCGCCCGCCGGCGGTCTCGGCATCGGCGTCGATCGCCTGATCATGCTTCTGACCAACGCCCCGTCGATCCGTGACGTCATCCTCTTCCCGGCGCGCCGCAACAAGGCGGATTGATCGAACGAAAACGAAGGCGGCCTCACGGCCGCCTTCGCTCTTCATGCTCGGGACCGGCCCAGCTGCCGTGCGGTCTGGATTTCCCGGCAATGGTTGCATTATGTTTTCGGACGAACCGCTACACCTCGGACCCGAAAAAGAATCATGCCTTTAATTGAATCGCAAATCGAGCCTATCACACTGACGTCATCCTCGGGCTTGTCCCGAGGATCTGCCAACGTCTTGATTTCATTCGACGTGATTAGATCCTCGGGACAAGCAACCGTGGAGTTATTGCTGGAAAGCAGGGTCTGATCGAGCGATAGCGTTGAGGATCGTGAT
>NZ_KQ414516.1:0-113990 GCF_001263295.1 Agrobacterium sp. SUL3 | reverse complement strand
CACATCCAAAGAACTCGTATGCCCGAAATACCTTACTCAGCATCAGACCCGCCAGATGGGGTCTCCTTGCCGCTTACGGTGAATCTATGGACAGTCCGGTAAAGGGCTGGCGGCGGGCCGGAGGGGAAGCGTCGCTGTCTGACGTGCATCGATCCATCGCGGTGGCGACCGGGCAGGGCACATTTCGCCGGGCCATGGCTTTCTTTGGTCCAGGCTACCTGGTGGCGGTCGGGTATATGGATCCTGGAAACTGGGCGACCTCTCTCGCCGGCGGATCCCGCTTCGGCTATGCGCTTTTGACGGTAGCACTTGTGTCGAACATCATGGCGATCGTGCTCCAGTCGCTCTGCGCCCGTCTGGCGATCGGCTCCGGGCGAGACCTTGCGCAGGCTTGCCGCGATGCCTTCCCTCGACCGGTCGGCATCGTCCTCTGGATCCTGGCAGAAATAGCGATCATCGCTACCGACATAGCGGAGGTGATCGGCACTGCGATCGGGCTCAACCTGATCTTCGGCATCCCACTGGAACTGGGAGTCGTCATCACGGCACTGGACGTCTTCCTCATCCTGTATCTCCAGAAGTTAGGCTTCCGTTGGGTCGAAGCGCTCGTAATCACGTTGCTGGGTGTGATTACCGTCTGCTTCACCATCCAGATCGCGCTTGCGGATCCCGACTGGGGACAAGTCATCCTCGGATTTGCCCCGACCACAGAGATCGTCACCAACCCGGATATGCTCTACCTCGCGCTAGGGATTCTTGGTGCAACCGTCATGCCGCACAATCTGTATCTCCACTCAGGGATCGTGCAGACACGCGCTTACGGCACAACAGTCCCCCAGAAGCGGGAGGCACTCAAGTTCGCCACCCTCGACTCGACAATCGCCCTGATGTTTGCGTTGCTCGTGAATGCCTCAATTCTGATCCTCGCAGCGGCCACATTCCACAAGACAGGCCAGACGACGGTGGCCGAACTCGGTGAAGCGCATAGCCTTCTTGCACCGCTGCTCGGTCTTGCAATCGCCCCAACGTTGTTCGGTATCGCGCTCCTATGCTGCGGTATCAATTCGACGGTTACGGCGACACTGGCTGGACAGATTGTCATGGAAGGCTTTTTGAACATCAGGCTCGCGCCCTGGCTACGACGATTGATCACACGCGGTATCGCCATTATTCCGGCTGCCGGGGTTACGATATTGTTTGGAGACGGTGGAACAGCGCAACTCTTAATCTTGACACAGGTGGTGCTCAGTCTTCAACTCTCGTTCGCAGTGTTCCCGCTTGTGATGTTCACATCCGACCGGGCGAAGATGGGGGAACTGACGGCTCCTTACTGGCTGACTGCTTTCGCTTGGCTGATTGCAATCGTGATCGCCCTCCTGAACATCAAGCTTCTTGTGGATTTCGTCGCGTCCTAACGTAACGAAATTCGCCCTCTGACACGGAAGGATGCGAAGATGATTATGATTTATGATGGGCCGCCAAGTATATTCTCATGGGCGAAAAAACCCTGAGCTTCCTGAGACTGGCGAGAAGGCTTCAGACCCTTCTGCTATCTTCATTTCCTATACTGAAAATAGGAGCGCTTTCCGGCGGCAGCGGCCTCATCTCAACGGAAAGCCCTAATGTAGGCGGTGGTTGAAAGGGTCATGAGTTACCCAGATTGCAGACGAGATGAACGAAACGTAGCGCGAAACGAGCAACCTGTCAGTCGTGTTCCGTCGAGCAAAGACAGTGGTTGGCAAGAGCCCGAATTACGTAGCAGTCGCGTACCTGGTTGGAATTGCAGTGCGTTGAGATCCGCTCCAGTTCTGCTTCCAATTTTTTTAGGCGCTGGATCTTCTCACGGACGGTTACGAGTTGCTTGGCGGCAATACCGTCAGCTTCCTCGCAAGGTTTCTCCGGATGCTGACTAAGATCGATGAGTTCGCGGATGGCCTCGATCGTCAGTCCAAGCTCGCGTGCGTGCTTTATGAAGGACAGCCGCTCACGTTCCGTCTTCGAATAGCGTCGCTGATTTCCTTCCGAGCGTTCCGTATGCGAGAGAAGCCCCATCTGCTCGTAATATCTGATCGTCGGAACCTTTACCCCAGTCGTCTTCGATAAATCACCGATTGTCAGCATATGAATACTCCAGTCATGACATGCAGCGTCGAACCACTGCGGTTTGTTCGAGTTTGAAAAGAAACTGACGCTATCGAAACGTGATGGGGTATCCAGCACAGAATTTTGATATGAGGATGAGTTGTTGAGATCAAGTTCCACTGCGATCGTGTCGCTACGCCTGACAATCATGTCTTCCCCAACGAAGTCGCATGTCGGTCCGGACGCAATGAGATCGCGACAAGAAGGAAGGCCCCACAGACGATGAATACGTCTGCCAGATTGAAGGCTGGCCATGACCAACCGAAGGCGTGGAAATCCAGATAGTCCGTGACGCTCAGGTTCCAGAAGCGATCGATGACATTGCCGCTCGCGCCTCCTGCAACCGCCGTGATCGAAACCCGCTCTGCAACAGTCTTTGCCATTACCGCCCAGATCACCAGCGCTATCACGATTACGCCCTGAAGCAGCGCGAACAGTCGTGGAGCCGATCCCATCGTGTCGGAGAAAAGGCCGAAGCTGACACCCGGGTTATAGGCAAGCATCAGGTTGAAGAATGGGGTTACCGGGATTACTCTCGGTGGATCCATCAATTCGGTTACAACCAGATACTTCGTGGTGAGATCGATCAAGCATAGCGCGGCAACCCAGAGAAGGACGAGAGCGGCTCTGGCTGTGATCTTGTTTAATGATGCCTTCATCGGATTCCCTGTTGCATGACGACAATCCGGGCCTTTGACGGGACGGTTTCATAAAGCTCCATCACATCCTGATTGATGAGGCGAACGCAGCCTGACGAAACGGCGTGGCCGATTGAACGCCAGTCCGTGGTGCCGTGAAGCCGGTAAAGCGTGTCCTTGCCATGCTGGAAGATGTAAAGAGCACAAGCACCAAGCGGATTATTGGGGCCGGGTGCCTGGCCGCCGTTCGCATATGAATATTTCTGTAGCTCTGGTTGTCTCGCTATCATCTCCGGAGGCGGTGTCCACTGGGGCCATTTCTGCCGCCACTGGATTATTCCTTCACCCGACCAGGTGAAGCCCGCGCGCCCGATACCGATACCGTATCTCATTGCCGTGCCAGCATCTTCAGTGAGATAGAGGAACCTGTTGCGAACATCGACGACAACAACGCCCGCAGGCTCGCCGGTGAGGTTTTCAACGCGCTGCCGATAGTATCTCGGGTCGATCTTTCGAAAGGGAACTCTAGGTAACCGGTAGCCGCCGTCGCTCCTTGCAGCGTAGCGGGCCTCAAGCTCACGTTCGCTCGGTTCCATTTGACTGGCGGGCCTGACGACAGCCGCCGCTGTAGAAACCGGGCTACCAAAGACGGCTGATGCCAATGCACCACCAGATAGAGCGACGAGTGACCGACGTTTCATCAGACGCGGTTTGAGCATGCATATCCCCATTTGAAGGACACGTTTGAATCCTCCACATTACTTATTCCGTACAATTCTACGATCTCTAGTAGCTTGAGGTTCAAGCGCTTGCTGACAGCTAAGGTCGGGTCTCAACTAATTGTGTAAGGCTCGTGATGGAGTGCGCCTTATCATCAGGGACAAATTGGCGCAGTCACAGATTGGCAGCTTTTGTTTCAGTTCGACCTTTGCTAGTCATCTGTTGATTTATGTCATTTTGCTTGTCTGGAACGAATGATCCGCAGCGTTTTAACCAGTTGGAAGACCGTGGCTGTCCTGACGATGATCTTCATTCAGATCATCTCCGGAAGCCTCTGCTCGACTCCGTTGGAAAATCGCACATTCGTTCCGCCCGGTGTCGCTACCTTCGTGCAGGAACGAGGTTCACCGGTGGATAACAGGAAACTCCTCTTGTCTGAGGCCGACCATCACGTCCGCTGCGAGCAGCGGTCTCTACAAGCAGAACTGTATGATTTTAGATTCTCGGAAGGACTGCGATATTCCGTATCCGCGGACCTCCTTCGTGAAAGCCAGATCTATCTGATCTCGCGCCCGCCAAAATACCTGAGCTAAGGCAATCTGTTCGGCACTGCGCACGTACGTCTTACTGAATCAGTTCGACCATGGATCTCTTACGCCCAAGCCATTCTTCGCCGATATCTGGCGGAGCGTGTGAGCTATGTATCGGGACTTCTCAAGAGCAGCCGGATTCCATCCTGAAATCATAATCCCTTACATCGGGAGTCGAAGGTGTCTTTGTCAAAAAAGCTCTTTCTCCTCGCTGTTGGCACCTTTTTGCTCCCGCTCGGCGGATGCAAGATGGTCGTAATGTCGCCATCCGGCGATATTGCACGTCAGCAGGCGGATCTCATCGTCATCGCAACCGTGCTGATGCTCCTCATCATCGTACCGGTCCTGTTTCTCACCTTCTATTTTGCCTGGCATTACCGCCATTCCAACAAGAAGGCGAAATATGACCCGGAGTGGCATCACTCCGTAAAACTTGAGATGGTGATCTGGTCAGCGCCGCTTGCCATCATCATCGCGCTGGGAACTATCACGTGGATCAGCACTCACAGACTTGACCCATATCGCCCACTCGACAGGATCGATGCAAATCGTCCTGTTACACCCGACATCAGGCCGATCACCGTAGAAGTGGTCGCACTCGATTGGAAATGGCTGTTCTTCTATCCGGAGTACGGAATTGCTACGGTTAATGAGCTTGCTGCGCCCGTAGATGTACCGATCAACTTCAAGCTAACTGCATCATCGGTCATGAATGCATTCTATGTGCCGGCGCTCGCCGGGATGATCTATGCCATGCCCGGAATGCAGACGAAACTCCATGCCGTCATCAACGAGACCGGCACCTACGATGGTCTTTCTGCCAACTATAGTGGAGACGGCTTCTCTCAGATGCGGTTCAAGTTCCTTGGATTGAACCAGGGTGATTTCGATCAATGGGTCGCGCGTGTCAAACGGACCGGCACGGCACTCAACCGGGACAGTTACTTGAAGCTTGAGAAACCGAGCACGGCCGAACCTGTACGTTATTACTCCACGGTGCAGGAAGGTCTCTACCGCTCGGTGCTCAACATGTGCGCCCGTGAAGGCCAGATGTGCATGGATGAGATGATGCACATCGACAAGATGGGCGGGGCAGGTGTGGAGAGCCGGGAAAACCGGGCGCGCCTGGAATACGACAACCGCCGGACGACCGGCGCAGCCGAAGACAACGATGTCGCACCCGCCCCTGTCACAGGCACCCCGACCCGCGGCGAGAGCCCCGCGAACGTCATCGATAGCAAGGTGAGCCAGCCGTCGATGCCGATGAACCATAGCATGAAGAACATGCAGCATCCCACCACACCCGAAAGCGATGAGAGCGGGCAGGCACCCGACCGGCTCGACGCTGAAGTGCCCGCAAAACCCTGAAGGATTCGACAGATAAGATGTTCGAAAATCTAACACTCGCTCAACTCGTCTTCGGGCGGCTCACCTGGGAAGCGATCCCTTACGATCCAATCATCCGCAGCACGTTTGTTGCCGTGGTTATCGGTGGCCTGGCCATCGTGGGATTGATTACGAAATACAAACTGTGGGGTTATCTCTGGAGGGAATGGTTCACATCTGTCGATCACAAAAAGATCGGCATCATGTACATCGTTCTGGCGCTCGTCATGCTTCTGCGCGGCTTCGCCGACGCGATCATGATGCGTATTCAGCAGGCCATCGCCTTCAACGGCAACGAGGGATACCTGAACGCCGACCACTATGATCAGATATTCACCGCCCACGGCGTGATCATGATCTTTTTTGTCGCCATGCCGTTCATAACAGGGTTCATGAACTACATTGTGCCGCTCCAGATCGGTGCTCGCGATGTGTCATTTCCGTTCCTGAACAATTTCTCATTCTGGATGACGACGGCGGGTGCGATCATCATCATGATCTCGCTATTCGTAGGAGAATTCGCAAAGACCGGCTGGTTGGCCTATCCGCCGTTGTCGGGTGCCGATTACAGCCCTGGCGTCGGTGTGGACTACTACATCTGGGGTTTGCAGGTAGCCGGCATCGGAACAACGCTGTCGGGCATCAACCTCGTTGCGACCATCGTCAAGATGCGCGCACCGGGGATGTCTCTGATGAAAATGCCTGTTTTCACCTGGACCTCGCTTTGCACCAACATCCTGATCGTGGCGACATTCCCGATATTGACGGCAACGCTTGCGCTGCTGACCGCAGACCGCTATCTGGACACCAACTTCTTCACGAACGATCTCGGCGGTAACCCGATGATGTACGTGAACCTGATCTGGATGTGGGGTCATCCGGAAGTTTACATCCTGATCCTCCCGGCTTTTGGCATCTTTTCGGAAGTTGCATCTACGTTCTCGGGCAAGCGGCTGTTCGGCTACGCGTCGATGGTCTACGCGACATGTACGATCATGCTTCTTTCTTATGTGGTCTGGCTGCATCATTTCTTCACGATGGGAGCAGGTGCGTCCGTCAACGCCTTCTTTGGAATAGCAACGATGATCATTTCGATCCCGACGGGTGCGAAGATGTTCAACTGGCTGTTCACGATGTACAAGGGAAGGATCCGTTACGAACTGCCGATGTACTGGTTGATCGGCTTTATGGTGACATTCGTCATCGGCGGTATGACAGGCGTCATGCTGGCTATACCTCCTGCTGACTTTGTGCTGCACAATTCGCTCTTCCTGATTGCCCACTTCCACAACGTCATCATCGGCGGCGTGCTGTTCGGCCTGATGGCAGGAGTAACCTATTGGTGGCCGAAGGCCTTCGGTTTCAAGCTCGATCCGTTCTGGGGCAAGATGAGCTTCTGGTTCTGGCAGATCGGTTTCTTCGTCGCCTTCATGCCGCTCTATGTACTCGGACTAATGGGCGTGACGCGCAGAGTTTCGCAGTTTGATGATCCCTCGTTGCAGATCTGGTTCATCATCGCCGCATTCGGGGCGGGCCTGATTGCACTCGGTATCCTGTTCTTCATTATCCAGATGGTCGTCAGCGTGATGAGACGCGACCAGCTCCGTTGCACGACGGGCGATCCATGGTGTGGCCGAACCCTGGAATGGGCTACTTCCTCGCCGCCGCCAGAATACAACTTCGCTTTCACTCCAGTGGTCCATGAATTGGACGCATGGCACGACATGAAGGAATGTGGATACGCGAGACCACTGGCCGGATACAAGGCGATTCACATGCCCAGAAATACTGGTGCCGGTGTCATCCTTTCCGGTATCAGCATCGCGCTCGCCTTTGCGCTCATCTGGTACATCTGGTGGCTCGCCATCGTATCATTTGCAGCGATCATTATCGTCTCGATAGCCCACACCTTCAACTACAACCGTGACTTTTATATCCCGGCAGCAACAGTTGCCGAGGTCGAAGACGCACGTTCGAAGCTGCTCGCCCAGGGGAACTGACATGGAAAACCCGATTCAAGCCCCCCGGGCTAACAAGAAATTCCATCTCGATGAGGAACATCATCCTGAAGGCAGCACGAACCTGGGCTTCTGGCTCTATCTGATGAGTGACCTGCTTATTTTCGCGGCTCTCTTCGCCACCTATGCGGTGCTCGGTCGCAATTACGCTGCCGGTCCTGCACCTGGCGATCTTTTCGATCTCAGGTTGATCGCGATTGCGACGGTAATCCTGCTGGTGTCATCGATTACCTATGGTGTTGCGATGATCCGTGCCGAGAGCAATGCAAAGGGTGCGACGATTTTCTGGCTTGGTGTCACAGGCCTGCTCGGCCTCGCATTCCTGGGGCTAGAGGCATACGAATTCTATCATCTGATCGCGGAGGGTGCTGGTCCCCAGCGGTCCGCCTTCCTGTCGTCATTCTTCGCCCTCGTCGGCACGCATGGTCTCCACGTCATGTTTGGGGTCATCTGGCTTGTGGTGCTTATGATACAGGTGTCGAAGTTTGGCCTCACTCCGGAGAACCATCGACGACTGATGTGCCTCTCAATGTTCTGGCACTTCCTCGACCTCATCTGGATCGGTGTCTTCTCGGTGGTCTATCTTATGGGAGTTGTCGCATGACGTCGAATTCTTCTCATAATGAAGCACACGGAGGGCATTCCGGTCACCGCTCAGGGCGTAGTTCTCTCAAGAGCTACATGACGGGATTCATCCTGTCGCTTATTCTGACGGCCATCCCGTTCTGGCTTGTGATGGGCGACGTCATCGAGAGCAAGATGATGACGATCGCGGCGATCATGATCCTTGGCGGCATCCAGATGCTTGTCCACATGACCTACTTCCTGCACATGAACAGCCGCTCTGAAGGAGGGTGGACCATGATGGCACTGATTTTTACGATCGTGATCCTTGTCATCGTGCTCGTCGGATCAATCTGGGTTATGTATCACCTCAACACCAACATGATGCCCATGTCACCGGAGATGATGAAAAATATGCCGTAAGAGCGCTGATTTCATCCAGTTTATCAAGCTAATTGCTCATTCGTGTGTTCGGTAAACCGTTGGTCCATACCGAACACACGGACCAAATCACAGGTCTGGATGCAGTCATGGGGAAGCCTCCGGGCGCGATCTGACTGTCTCCGGCTCTCGTTCACCTCGAGAGTTGTTGGCGAGCGAATGCCATTTTTTCTTGTCACCCATCGATCACTCGTTGAAGCTGATAGCGAGCAGGCCGCTGCTGTGAAAGCTCTCGATAAAATTGAAAGCAGTCGCAAACTCGAATTCGAAGTAAAATTCGATGAAACGACGATCACCTGCGTAATCCTGGACAGAGCACTGGAGGAGATGGATTCATCATCTCCAGAAGGCCAGGCACTGCACCAGGAGCCGTTAGCCGGGACCACGAACGCTGGTCAGTCACCCAACGAGAACTCATCGCGAACAACGATACCGGAGCGCCCGAACGCGCGGACGACCACGATGGTTGCGGCCTTTCTTGGGGGGCTGGTGCTGGCGACGTTCCTGCTTGCGGCATTGTGATCGTCAACAACGACGGTCAGAGTACAAGATGCCGCTGATCACCGAATGCCGCTTACGGCAATCGTATCTCGACCGTCATTGATTTTCACCCACTTGCCGGGATCACGCGAGTCCTGACGCTTCAGATAGGTGTACTCGGTTTCCGACCATTTCCTGATCTCCGCACGCAGATTGTCGAGCACGAAGTCACCCAGTCCTGACCGGACCGCCAACACAGCGTGACCCGATCCGTCCGGTTGAAGCACTACTGTGATCAGCAGGTTGGAGGGCGAGAACCCACGTTCCATCAGGAGCTTCCGCTTCTGAAGAACGAAGTCTTCGCAGTCGGCTGCGTCGACCGGATAGGTCCAGTATTCTTCGACACCATACCTCTCCATATCTGTCATCGCCGGGATCAGGTTCACCTTACGGTTCACATCGACAAGGCGACTCCAGGTCTCTGGCGTCAGCTTCATCGGCCCGCGATCTGCAACGCGGGGGCGGCATTCTCCGGGCAGGCGTTCACAGAATTCAAAATGACCAATTGGCTGGGTAGTCGGTCCGGCGATCGGCATGGCATCCAGAGCCGCCGCATCGGGATTCCACGCCACCCCCATCGAGGTCGTCATTATTGCGATTATTGCGAACATAAACCTGACAGTCATAAGTCGTCCCCGTTTGTTGCAATGACTTATGAGGATCGGCTGCCACTATCGGGCAAACAATTTAGGTGCAATTTTATCGATTGTTATGTTTTGTTCGCGCAGCTCGTTCGCTATCGTTTCAGTTAAAACGTCGAGTTATGATCTGCAGCATCATAGCCAGGTATTCTTTGAATCCACTCGATAATCGGGGCTGACCTTTACTGACGCCCCTCGCTAACCGTTCTGTGATCGGCCTTCTACGAAACAAAGAGTAGGAGGTTTGGCGCCCCACTATGAGCCAAATTGTCGCAACGGACCGAATTCTGATTGAACCTCCATCTGCTTGAGGTTGCATTATCAATCTCCTGAACGACAGGAGATACTGAATTGAACGTTGTGAATTTCCGGGCCTTCATTACTGACTCTGGCCTTGGCGGCTGCGTGATCACACCCCACGTGCTTATTGCGAAGGTTTTTGCGTTGGCGAGTTCGATGCTCCCTTCTGTTGTGACGGCCCGAATGTCTGCTACCAGGGCAACGAAATGACACTTACTGCCTTTTCTGACACAAAGTTTCTGCGCCTCTACAGTATCTTCATCCTGTGGGCTGGGCAGTTATGAAACGACTGTCGCAAACCATCCTGTTCGCTCGCCAATGGTTGTCTGAACTATGGTCGATCGGAGCTGTTGCACCCTCCAGCCCTCATCTCGCTCGCCTGATGACACAATCTATCGACGCTTCAACAGGACCTGTTCTGGAACTTGGACCCGGAACAGGTGTGTTTACGGATGCACTTCTTGAACGGGGTGTGCAACAGCAATGCCTCACGCTTGTAGAGCTGGGTGAAGATTTCGTCCGGCTGCTTCGACTACGCTTTCCACACGCACGGATCGTGAAGTGCGACGCCGCACGCATGCGTGAGGCCGGTATGGATACAGATCTACGATACGGCGCTGTCATTAGTGGCCTTCCTCTTCTGGCTATGCAGCCGCCTGTAGTGTTCCGGATTGTGAAAGAAGCAGTCCGCCGACTTGAGCCGGGTGCCAGCTTCTACCAGTTCACCTACGGTCTGCGCTGCCCGGTGCCAGATGCAGTGATGACTCGCCTGGGTCTGAAGGCCCAGAAGGTCGGTACTGTGATGCTTAATATCCCGCCAGCTTCCGTTTACCGGGTTTTTCAATCGGTAGCAGATAGAAGCACCGCCCGATGAAAAAACAGCCAGGTTTCCTGCGATACAACCAGACGAGAGAACCGGGTTTGCCACACCAACGAAATTCCATGTTTATCTTGGCAAGCTACTTGGGCCTGGTATTGGGAAACGCCGGAAGCACCTACGCATCAACTGCCGCAATCATGCCGGCTCATGCCAATAATTTGCCTCAGATTGTAATCGAACATGCCGAACTGCAAGCTGGCGAAAACGGTGGTCCAGACCGTGCATACATTGTAATCCACAACGGTACCGGAAATGATGCGCGTATCTCCAGGATCTATGCTGCGGGATACGGCCCTGCCGCAATCATGCGGCAGGCAGTTACCCCTGGGGAGTACATCACCTTACCCCTGGACAAGGCTGGTCTCGAAATTCCCAAGGGTGCCGATCTGGACATGAAGCCAGACACACTTTTCGTTTTTTTTGATCGTGCAAGCCGTATGCCACGTTATACTACATTATCAATCGTTTTCGATGATGGGCTGGTCAGGAGTGTATCAGTCGATCTAATCCCTTCAGGACGCACACCAGTGAGCCATCATCATGGAATGCAGGAAGAAGACTGAAGGTTGTTGCTCGCATGTGAGTTCGCGTACCGATTCAGCGATCACTGTACATGTGTCATTGCTATGAAATCATGACACATTTTCTGATGACTTGCGTCAACGGCGCGGGGTTTGGCGCTCTCGCCACCACAGAAAACTTTCAATACCGATAACAATGCCCAGTATCACGGGAGTGGTGAGTCCAGCGAGATGCTCAAACGTGTAGTGGCCACCAAACCGGCATAAACCCCAGAAAACAAGCCTCACAAGCGCAAAGCCAGCCAACCAGAAGATGGAGATCCAGAATATTGCTGTGGCGAAGCGACGTAAACGGTAACTCATTTGATCAATGTTACCCGGCCAGTATGATCAATGAAAATCAAGTCTTGTTGTACAAGGTCTCGACAGATTGGTCTTATTCACTGATGGCGAGGGACTTGAACCTTCGGCTACGGGAGGTCCTGCAATGCACCGGGCAGGGTTGCGAACCTTGCGAACCGCCAGGACATTGGGGGCATTGTACTTAACGAGACAGTAACTTTTGCGGCTAATTTTGAGCGGTTGTGGAAAGGCCGAAAACGACAAAGGAGAAACGCAGAAACTTGAGCACCACGACCAACACGAACGATACCTAAGGCGGGTTACTTCTCGGTGGAAATACGGGGTCAGCTCTCAGTGGATATCAACAGCACTTGATTTCTCGAATATATCCATTATTCTGGATATATGGAAAATAATGATGCAATAATAGCCCTTGCGGCCTTGGCACAAAATACCCGCCTTGAGACGTTCCGTCTGCTCGTGCGGCACGAACCGGATGGAATTCCGGCAGGCGAGCTCGCCCGGCTCCTTGATGTCCCTCAGAACACGATGTCGGCGCATCTTGCGACGCTGTCCCGTGCAGGGTTGGTGAAGAGCGAGCGCCAGAGCCGATCGATTATCTACCGGGCCGACCTCGACGGCCTGCGCGACCTGACACTATTCCTGCTGAAGGACTGCTGCGGCGGATCGACGGAGTTTTGCGCTCCCCTGATCGCAGAACTGACGCCATGCTGCGCGCCGGGGGCGAACCCATGTTGAGCGCGATCGCATTGCACGAAGTCGCCGGTAGCGACGCTCGTCTCCGCGAAGCGCTCCGTGCGGCGGATCTCCCGACCGATGACATTGAAGACGAAGGCCGCGCCTTCCTCGAAGCCGTCTTCGGCGACGGCCAAACGATCGGATATGCCGGCCTCGAACGATGCGCCGGCGATTACTTGCTGCGTTCTGTTGTCGTGCTCCCGGAACATCGGGGTCATGGGTTCGGCCGGGCAATCGTCGAGGCAACGCTTCGAGGCGTAGGTGGCGATATCTTCCTCGCGACGACGAGTGCTGCGCCGTTTTTCTCCACCATTGGGTTTGCCGAGGTGCAGCGGGCTGAAGTGCCGGCCGCGGTGCTTGCGACCCGCCAACTATCCTCCATTTGCCCCTCGTCGGCGACCATCATGAAGTTCAACAGGCCCCCGACCTAACCACGGACCACGACCATGACTGACAAGACCTATAACGTGCTGTTCCTCTGCACGGGCAATTCCGCTCGCTCTATTCTCGCCGAGTCCATCCTCAACAAAGAGGGCGGCGGCCGGTTCAAGGCCTATTCCGCCGGCAGCCAGCCGAAGGGCGAAGTCAATCCGCACGCGCTGAAGGAACTGGATGCGCTCGGCTATCCATCGACGGGTTTCTCATCGAAGAGTTGGGACGTGTTCGCCGAGGCAGGTAGCCCAGAGATGGATTTCATCTTCACCGTCTGCGACAGCGCCGCCGGCGAGGCCTGCCCGGTCTGGATCGGCCATCCGATGACTGCCCACTGGGGTGTCGAGGATCCGGCGGCCGTCGTCGGCACTGAAGTCGAGATCCAGCGCGCTTTCGCCCAAGCTGCACGGTTCCTGAAGAACCGGATCAGTGCCTTCATCAACCTGCCCATCGCCTCGATCGACCGCTTGGCCCTTGAACTGCGGATTTCGGTTAAACGGGACGGTCATTTCGGCAAGTCACGGACAAGCGTTTCGCTAAGTCGCGGACAGCGGGATNTGCGGATTTCGGTTAAACGGGACGGTCATTTCGGCAAGTCACGGACAAGCGTTTCGCTAAGTCGCGGACAGCGGGATCGATTGAACTCCGCCAGCCTGATTGCTGTTACGGGTGATTGATCTCGTTTATTTCGGCGCCGGTCAATAGTGATGTATTTTTTCGTTTGCGCATGCTGTCACCTTCAAGCGTTATGCGATGGGCGTTGTGAACAATTCGGTCCAGGATTGCGTCGGCTAAGGTGGCTTCGCCTATCATCTCATGCCAGGCGGCCACTGGGAGCTGGGCGGTGATGAGGGTTGATTTTCGGCGGTATCTTTCCTCGAAGATTTCCAGGAGATCGAGGCGCTGCCGGTCGTTCAGGGTATGGGTTCCCCAGTCATCCAACACGAGCAGGTGGACACGCGCTAGCTTGTCGATGAGGCGCGGAAAGCGCCCGTCCAGCCTGGCAAGTGCGAGGTCTTCGAACAAGCGTGGCATTCGCATATAGAGCACCGAGTGGTCGAGGCGGGCCGCCTGGCGTGCAAAGGCACATGCGATCCATGTCTTTCCTGTTCCCGTCTGGCCTGTCAGGATCAGGTTCTCGTTCGCCTTGAGCCATCCACCCTGTGCCAAAGACAGAATGTTTCGACGATCCAGGCCCCGATGCGATCCGAAGTCGATGTCTTCGATTGAGGCGTTGGCAAAGCGGAGTTTGGCGGTGGCGAGCCGGTTTGTCAGTCTTCGGTCCGTTCTGAGAGCGATCTCGCGATCAAGCATCAACCCCAGTCGCTCGTCGAAGCTCAAATCATTTCCGTGAGCCTGCTCGAGGAGCTCGCGATAGGCCGTTGCCATACCGGCCAGACCAAGCGCATTCATTTGTTCGAGTGTCGGATGTGTCAGCATCTGATGTCCTTTTATTGATAGTAGGTTTTGCCGCGGATATTGCCGTGCGGCGGAGCCGGCTTCACGGTCTCGCTCATGGCCGGAGCTTGATCGAGACCCGATCTGAGAATGTTGGCGACAGACGAATAACTCAGCGCGTTGATCACCAGCGCCCGTTCACAAGCCAGTTCCAGCCGACCAGGTTGGTAACGGCGTGCCAAGGAAAGAATGCCTTGGGCCGATCGATAGCCCTGTTCGGGGTGGGGGCGATCACTGAGCAGGCGTTCAATAAAAGTCGCCGTATTGACCCCGACCTTGGCTGCCTCCCAGCGCAATGCCTGAGGCGTCGTGTTTGCGTAGCGCTGGTGGGCCTTTGGCATGTGTTGGTTGACCGTGACGTGGCCAGAGCGTTGCGAGCTCCGGATGTGACTTGCTATACGCTTGTGATCGCAAAAGATTTCGACGGCCCGGTAGGTTAATCGGATGTCGACCCGCTTCCCGATCAGCCCATGCGGCACAGAATAGAACGTTCTGTCGACCTCGACATGGTAATCGGGGTGGACTTTAGCGGTCTTCCATTCTGCATATTCGAAGGGCGTTGCAGGCAGCGGCTTCAACTGCGCGCGCTCTACCTCATCGAACAAGGCGCGCCGAGATTTGCCATAGCGCCGCATCGTCCGATTGTTGAGGTCTTCGATCAAAGCGCTGATGCGGACGTTCAGGTCGGCAAGGCTGAAGAATCTTTCGTTCCGGAGCCTGGCCAAGACCCACCTCTCAACAATGAGAACCGTTCCTTCCGCAGATGCTTTGTCGCGAGGCTTGCGCGGGCGTGCTGGAACCACCGTCGTATCGTAATGTTCGGCGAAAGCGGCAAAGGTCGCATTCAAGGTGGGCTCGAACCATAACGCTTTGGCGACGGCCGCCTTGAGGTTATCGCAAACCGTGGTCTTGGTTACGCCACCGAAGAAGCTGAAGGCCCGCTGGTTGGCTTCGATCCAGTCCGGCAGCTTCTGACTGAAACTGGCATAAGCAAAGGTCAACTGCGATGCGCTCAGCACTGCCACATAGATTTGTGCTGCTCGTATCTCGCCACTGGAAGGGTCAATAATCGGGACCGTGTGGCCAGCATAATCGCATTCCATCGCCACCCCGCCGACATGACGACTGCGATAGGTAGGTTTGGCACGGCTCTCATAATCGGCATACCGGCAGCAGAACCAAGTGTAGCCATAGCCGTCGGGATGAGCTTCCCGGTATTCCTGCCATAAAAGATTGAGCGTCACGCCCTTGCGCTTCAGCTCGGTGGCGACCTTGGACCAATCCGGCTCATCAGTGTCACGAGGTGGTCGGCCCATGCGCCGAAACAGGCGCTGCTCGAGAACGGCGTCTTCGTCCAGATCTGCTGGCAGGGGCCAGATCGCAAGCCCGGCTTCGCGCGCCCGCAGAAGATACGTCGAAATCGACGTCTTGCTTATCTTCAATCGCTGGGAAACGGCGCGTATCGACAATCCCTGTTCGAACGTAAGCCGCAGGATGGATCGGATATCCTTCACGTCGGTATGTCTCGCTTGCTTCCGTCTAGGCATCTTGTCCTCGCTCAAATCACGAGGTGAAAAAATGCCAGATCGGCGCTCACGAAATTCAATCTAAATCAGTCGCGAAACTGTCCGCGACTTTGCGAAATCACTGTCCCGCACTTACTGAAATCGCTGTCCGCGACTTACTGAAATCCGTGTCCCGGACTTTGTGAAACCCGCACNATCACTGTCCCGCACTTACTGAAATCGCTGTCCGCGACTTACTGAAATCCGTGTCCCGGACTTTGTGAAACCCGCACTCGGCCCGTTCGGGTCCGCTAACGGCGGCGGGCCCCGTGACTGTGTAGATCCCACCTTCGTGGTGATGCCCCGTCAGCGCGCCGGCCGCCGCGGCCGCCAGATCGTCGCGCGAGACGTAGGAAACGCGCTCATCTCCCAAGCCCGCGAGCACGCCCTGGCCCTGAGACATCTTGATCTCGTCGGCCATGCTCTCGGCGTAATAACTCATCCGCAGGATCGTCCATCGCGGCGTAGTCTTGATGAGGTGCTGCTCTCCTGTCCAATATGCTGCGCCAAGGCTCGGCTCGGCTTCCTCATGCGTGCCCGCCGCCGAGATCAGGAAGATATGGGCGACACCGGCTCCCAGAGCAGCATTGATGGCGTTTTTGAGTTGGGCCCCGCGCACGCCCGGGCGCAGGTCGGCACTCGGAATGATCAGTAGCCTGTCAAGGCCGGCATAGGCTTTCACGAGCGTTTCAGGTTGGTCATAGTCGCCATGCCGCGCCTCGCTCGTTGCTCTGAGGTTTTCGGGCGAACGCGATATCGCGACGACATCGTGGCCTCCGCCTCGCGCAATCAGTTCCGCGACGACGGTTCCGCCCAGCTTGCCACTCGCGCCACTCACACCGATTTTCATTTGGGATGGCTCCTTCCGATCCACGAACAAAAAGTTAGTGACGATATGATCTATATCGGGTAGAGACACAAGAATGCACACAGATGTACGTCACGAACATTTGTGTTCCTGATGCAACGGTTTGAAGGTTTAGCGATGACCCTGAACGTATCGGATGAGGCGAAACATGCCTTTGTTGAGCATCACCCTGATGATTGCCGCGCGGTCGGTCAAATACTGGATCGCATCGGTGACAAATGGACTGTCATGGTGGTCGGCGCGCTCTCAAATGGCCGGCTGCGATTTAACGCAATCATGCGTCAGGTCGGCGGCGTCTCGCACCGGATGCTCACACTGACGTTGCGCGCACTCGAACGAGATGGGCTCGTAACCCGCACCGCCTACGCGACCATCCCGCCGAAGGTGGAATATGAGTTGACCGAACTCGGCCGCTCTCTCATCGAACCGTTGCGCGTTCTCGCCACTTGGGCGATCGAGCACCGCCCTACGATGGAAAGGGCACGTGCGGAATTCGAAGCTGTAAAGAAAGATGAGTAGTAAGGCATGATCGCGGTTTTCATAAACTACCCTCCATCTCAGGCGTGGATTGTTCTTCGCAACAGCTCGATAACGTCACTCACCGAACGTCCTTGGATCGGTGGCGGCTCCGCACGCTCGCAAAACTCCCGCCAGACAAAGAACGTCAGCTCAGCGCCATCCGTCGGTGTTTCCCCCGGTCCCTCTGCGAAGGTCTCAAGCAGACGATATCTCTCGTCCTTCCAGAACAGGGCCTCAACCCAATTGTAGATCGGGATCACATGGAAATGGATAGGATAGCCGGGGGAGTGTCCGTAGCGGCCGATATATACCCGTTCGGCATGCAAGTCCTGCTTTAGTGATTTCTGAGCCGCCGCCAACAACGGACCGAGTTCGCCAAGCGCCCCTCCCGACAATTCCGACAGATCATTTGTGTCCGTTTTCGAGCTGACCATCAGATAGCCAGGGAGAGCGGAGTTCATCCGGTGGCTAACCAGCCATCCACCTGTTTCGGTGATTTGAAAACGTTCCGGGATCTCCAAGGTCTGCCTTCTCCGTTGCTCTCGCAAACTTCCCGGATATCTGCTCGACATGATAAGCCGACTTTTGCAGCGTTGCAAAATTAGGACATTTGCGACCAAGCCTCGTTCGACCCGGCTTGCCGGCCGTGGAAAACGCGGATCGCGAGGATGACGCCGACGATCAGGACGGCAACCCAACCGCTTGGCGCCACCAGAATATGAGATATTCGCGATTCAGCGGAAATCGGGGCTACCTTTCCACACAATCCCACCAGCAGTTTGAGAGTATCCGAGGTTATAAACGGCCCGCATGTAGCCGGTATTGAATGGATCGGAATTCGAATAAGGAACCTGAGTAGTGATCGATGCAAGATGAAAGCGGGCTCCGGTCAGTCTGGAATAGTTATAGAGGGCCGTCAGCGCGCTCTGGGTGTGCGCCTTGAGGAAGATCGAGTATGCCCTTGCGATCACCGAGAGGGTCTTGTTTGGCGTGGCGGAAAATTCGGGGATGAGCGCGTTGTTGACGATCACATAGAAATTCACGGTCTGTTTTTTTGTTGCCACCAGACGGATGCTGCTTGTCAGAATAGCCTGCGGAAGCATGAGTACCTGCGAGGCGGATCCGCCATCCGAATGCATTTCCTGGAAGTGGCGCCCTTCCGACTCGGCTTTGATCATGACCGCGGGAAAAATGCCCGGGATGCTTGCCGACGCTATCACAATGTCCTGAAACAGCTTTAGCGCATCGGGACGGCCACTGTTGGCGATAGCACCCATGTTCCAGACGACGGCACGCTGAGTATCGAGATTGGTCGTCAGGACGAGGAGGCGGCGGCCCTTTCTGTGCTCGGCAGCAACCTGCTCCAGGATCGCGGGCGTGATGTAACGCTCGACCATTTGTCTCAATGGCTCGGCTCGCAGCAAGCTTGGCCCGAACAGTCCGCCGGCGCGCTTGCTTCGGAGAAGGTCCTCGGCAATACCACTCGTGTAGAGATGCACCAAGGTGTCGTCATAGGACGATCCGAGGAATGCGTAGGGCGCGATCAACGCTCCCGTGCTCACGCCGGTGACGACGTCGAATTGAGGGCGAGTCTTTGCCTCGCTCCACGCCGCCAGCACACCGACGCTGAACGCACCCCCCGCACCGCCGCCTGAGATCATGAGAATATCGAGACCTCCCCGCCTGGCAGCCGGCTCCCAGTTACGGACATCTCTTGGAACTTCATCGAGCCGGGCGTCAAGATAGGTCCTGATCTCCCCATAGCCAGTAATGGAAGCCTTGTCCGCTTCCTTGGCGTCAAGGGCCCTGTTCAGCGTCTGCGTGCATCCGGACAAAATGATGACGATCGTGACCAGAGCTACAAGTGCTCGTATCAGGCTCAGCTTCAAAGATACGGCCGTTCGCGCCGGTCCATCCCCAGACCAGCGTCCAGGCGCGGTCAGGATGCGCAGGCGGCACTTGGCCGCTTGCGCGGGTGTATGTCCTGCGCCCTCATTTCCGGGTATCGAATACTGGCCAGAACCGCTGCCATATATTCCAGGGTTGGAGGCACGACCCGCTATGCGATCGCCTGCAGCCCTTGGCGACAGACCTGTTACTGGTTCCGTCGCGGCGGGTTCACTCGCCTGAAAGCGATATCGCCGAGAGGCTGCCGCAATCAGTATCTCGGGGGGAGGAATCAATTGATCCCACCCATCACCTTCGGCAGCCAAACCCAGGAAAACGCGAGCACGATTAAAATGAAGATAAGGATATTCACGAGGACAATACGCATGGTTCCTCTCCCTATGATCCAGGCAGCATGGGGTCGCCGGGGCGTGCATCACCCGTCAACGGCGGCATCTTGGTCCCGCCGGCGGGACAAAACATCATCATGACGTCGTGTTGCGGTTCCTTCCGGACTTCCTGTTGAGCAGGGGTCATCGTTGGCCTCGCTTCACAGGGGGACGTTCGAAGGCGATCATCTTCTCGGGGTGGTCGACGGTCTCGTTGTGGGGCCCGCTCCGGTATACAAGCCGCTTGACCGCCTTGAGCAGGTCGTCGACGTAGGTGAAGATGACCGGGATGACAATAAGGCTGAGCAGCGTCGACATCATCACACCGCCGATCACCACAATGGCCATCGGTTGCCGGAAACTTGAATCGCCTCCCGTCAGGCTGAGCGCTACCGGAAGCATACCCGATGCCATGGCGATGGTAGTCATGACGATGGGCTGCGCGCGCTTGTGGCAGGCATCGATAAGAGCATCGAACCTGGACATTCCCTGGCGGCACGACATGATCGCGTATTCGACAAGAAGGATCGAGTTCTTCGTTACCACGCCCATAAGCATGAGCAGTCCGATAACGACCGACATCGAGAAGCTGGTACCGCTCACCACCAGTGGAAGCAGCGCGCCGCCGAGCGAGAGCGGAAGTGCCATCAGAATGGTCAACGGCTGCAGGAAATCATGGAAAAGCAGAACGAGAACCGCGTATATGCAGAACACGCCGATTGCCATGGCAAGACTGAAGCTCTGGAACAACTCCGAGCTGCGTTGGAGTTCGCCTTGTTCCACGAGGGTCACGCCCGCCGGCAGATTCTGGAGAGCCGGCAATGCTCTTGCCTCACTGTTGACGTCGCCCAGGATCCGGCCGTTAAGCTCGACGGAAATAGTAACATTGCGCATTCGATCGATGCGGTCGATCTGGGAAGGACTGCCGCCGATCCGGACGTCGGCAATTGATCCGAGGTCAACGCTGCCGTTTGTTCCCGCTACCCGCATGTTCATGATGTCATTTAGAGTTCTGCGGGTTTCCGGAGCGAATCGGACAACGATAGGAATTTGGCGCTGCGACAGATTGAGTTTTGGCAGGGCTGAAGAATATTCCCCGCCTGTCGCAACACGGACCGCCTCGGCGATAGCGCTCGACGTCACCCCAAGCGCAGCCGCGCGTGCAAAATCAGGGGTGATCTGAATCTCGGGGGCCTGCCTCGACGCGCTCGACGTCACCGCTCCGATGCCTTTCAGGGTACGGAGTTGCTCCTCGAGCGCTGTGCTTGCTCCATCAAGGACGCTGGAATCATCACTGGCAAGAGTAATATCCAGTTTCGTTCCATTGGCGCCGCCGCCGACCTCGACACGAACGCCGGGGAGGACAGAAAGAGCCTGCCGGATGTCATTTTCTATCTCTGACTGTTTGCGTTCTCGCTCGCCGATAGGCGTCAGCGTGACGACAAGCGTGGCAGTCGCGACACTGCTCGTGGTGGTGACGCCGGGACCACCGCCCGACGATGCCGAACCGACCGATGAGAAGACATGCATCACATCGGCAAGCTTGCCGACGGTGTCTGCAGCCTGCCTGGTCACGGCCTCCGTCTGCTCCAAGGTCACGCCCGGCTGCAGGGTCAGCGTAATCTGGGTGCGCGCATTGTCGGCTGCAGGCAGGAAGCCCGATTTCAGGAAGGGGATGGTCGAGAGCGAAAGCGCGACGGCGACAGCGGTCACGAGCACCGTTGTTTTCCTGTGCGTCAGGGATGCCTTCACCGTTGCCATATAGGCACGCATGATGCGGCCATCCTTTTCCTCGGTCGGATGGGCCTTCATGAGATACGCTGCCATCATGGGCGTCAGCAGACGCGCGACGACGAGCGAGGCGACGACCGCGACCGCCGCGGTGACGCCGAACTGGCGGAAGAGAAGGCCCGGTATGCCGCTCATGAATGCCGTGGGCAGGAAGACCGCGACCAGTGTAAATGTGGTAGCGATGACCGCCAATCCGATTTCGTTGGCGGCTTCAAGCGCAGCATCGATCGGTCGCTTGCCCATGTTGAGGTGGCGGGCGATGTTCTCGATCTCGACAATGGCATCGTCAACGAGGATGCCAACCACAAGCGACAGTGCAAGAAGCGTCACGATATTCAGGCTGAAGCCGGCCAGGTACATGACGAGGAAGGTCGGTATGACCGACAACGGTAGTGCCACAGCCGACAAGATTGTCGCGCGCCAGTCCCGAAGGAAGAGCCAAACGACGATAACTGCAAGGATTGCCCCCTCGAGCAGCATCTCCATCGAGCCGTTATAGTTGTCGAGGATGGGCCCGACGGTACTGTAGGCCTCCTCGATCTGCACATTGGGGTGCGCGGCCGCGAACTGTTCCATCGCCTTTTTGACGTCGGCCGCAACACCGGTGTCCGAGAACCCATTCGAGCGTTTGATCTCGACCGCAATCACGGCCTGGCCGTCCAGATATGCCATCGAGGACCGGTCCGCGAAGCTGTCCTCGACGGAGGCAACATCATCGAGGCGAAGCTGCTGGCCGTTGGCCAGGGGAATTCGGAGCGCTTTCAGGTCGTCGACCGACGCCACCGCGCCGAGCGTGCGCAATGTCTGGCGGGTGCCACCGACTTCGCCAAGGCCACCCGACGTGTCCGCCTGAACCGACTTCAGCTGTGCCGACACCGTGGCCGCCGTGACCCCGAGCGACGCCATCGTTGCGGGGTCGAGGTCAACATGGACCTCGCGGTCGATCCCGCCTACTCGGCTGACCTTGCCCACTCCGGGCGATGACAGGAGTGCCTTGGTCATATCGTTGTCGACGAACCAGGAGAGCTCAGTTTCATTGAGGCTGGTCGAGCGAATCGCATACGTAACCAGTGCGGCGTTCTGCACGGTGACTTTGGTGACGCTCGGCGTTTCCATCTGCGCAGGTAAGTCGGCCTTGGCACTGTCCACCGCGTTACGGACTTCGTTCAGAGCCTCTTCGCTGTTCTTCTCCAGCTTGAAGGAGGCTTTGATCGAAACGGTCCCGTCGGTTACGGCTGTGGTGATGTGGTCGAGATGGCTCAGCGAGGCGAGACTATCTTCGATGACGCGGGCAACCTCCGTCTCGAGCTGCGTTGGCGCTGCGCCGTCGAGCGTGGCGACTATGCTGATGGTAGGGAGATCCATATCGGGAAAGTTTTGTACCGGCAGGTGTTTGAATGCCAACAGTCCCCCCACGGTAAGCATCGCGAATAGCAGTATCGCCGGTACGGGATTGTGGATCGACCACGCGGAGAAATTCATCAGTGTTCTCCCGCAATATTCACGAGCGCGTTGTCCGACAGAAAGGCTCCGCCTGACGTCACAACCCTTGAAGACTGACCTATTCCGGAGACGATCTCGACTTCACCGTTGTTGCGGCGACCCGTCTCTACCCGCACCCTTCGCACTCGATTGTCCTTGTCGGTTGTAAAGACGTAGTTCATCCCGTCGCGGAACGCGATCGCCGTCTCGGGAACCGTAAGGGCCGCAGTGGTCCGGAGTTCGATGCTGCCGGTTACGTAAAGGCCGGTGCGCGGATGGGCGTCGACAGGAAGCGCTACATAGACGATCGCCCGGCTGGTATTGGTGCTGACCGACGGCCCAACAAGCCGCACCTTGCCTTGAATGGGGCGATTATCCGGCCCGTTGATCTCGACGTTCAAACCTTCCGAGATGCGGGAAAGGTAGCGCGCGGAAACTTCAGCTTGCCACTCGACGCGCTGCTGGCGGATCAGGCGGAACAGCTCGGTGCCAGAGGAGACAACGGCGCCCAGTTCCCCCGAACGCGAGGTTATAAGGCCGTCGTCAGCAGCTGTGATGATTGTTTGACGGAGCTTGATTTTTTGACTTTCGAGAGCCGCCTTTTCCGAAGCAACACTCGCCGTCGCCGTCTCCTCTTCGGTCAATCGCTCGGCTATTGTTTCATCGGAAAGGGTGCCCGAAGACCGAAGCTTGCGGGCTCGGTCCGCATTGGCCTTGGCCTTTGCAAGATTTGCCCTCGCGATTTCAACTGCAGCCTCCTGCTTTTGCAGATCAGCCAGTACGCTCTCCTGGGAAAGCCGGACAAGTGTCTGTCCTTTTGTCACAATTGATCCGACATCAACCAGAATGTCGGTTATGCGAAGGCCACCGGTTTCCGAGGCGATGATCGCTTCCTGCCATGGTTTCAGCCAGCCGCTTGCGGGAACTGTCTCGGGCCACTCCCGCTGCGTCGGCGTTACCAGAGAAACGGTGAGAGCCGGCGCTTCAGGCTGATTTGCGACGGCACTGCGCAAGGGAAGCAGCATGAGGACTGTCCCGACAAGAGCGGCGACGAGTTGGATGACGGGTTTTTTCAACAATACGTTCCTTGCAGCTCGGATATGGGCGCCCTCCCCCCAAGCCCCACCAGATGGACACAGGTTTCATTCGGTCGGCAGCGCGGAACGTCGTGGCGGGCCAATGCAGGCTTAGCAACCGATGTCACCACATGTCCGAGTAGCCGAATGAGCGTAAAGTGCCGTCAAGTCTTGCGGTGGATAAACGTCGATCGAGCTCTCGTGTTTGTGCTGCATGGGTACAAAGATGAATGACGGGCAAAGCAAATGAACAAGGTTCTCCGGCATGGATGAGGTGCTACTGATACGGTGCCCGATGCCCGATGCGACATTGATGGTTCGACTTTTTTGCACGCCACGCCGTAACTGAGGCATGAGCCAATGACACGCGGAGACCAGATCCCGTTTGGCTGTGACTATCACAGGGTAGGCATAGAGATGCGTACCACGACCTATTGAGCGGGACGGTGTGCACGCCCGTCGATCTGGCTGTCTTAAGAATCTGATCTCATGACGGGGGGGAACCGGCCTGCGTTGCGTATAAGCTGCAAGACCAGAGAAATGCGAGCAGTGCATGCGGGCAGGAGAATTGGCAGCGCCATGGCAGGAGACGAAATTTAGATAGGTCGCACTCGTATTCTTGATCGAACGGGGTCCGGCAAGGAGCGTGGCGGAACCTCGCGCCCATAATGAAACTGCTGATGCAAGCTCGGTCTGCCGACAACTAGCGACAAGGGTGCGGTAGCCTCTCCACAGCAACCGTGAATGCCAGCTTCTGCCGAATCTAAGGCAACCAAGTGAACGTAGGAGATCGAAATGAAGATAAATCTGTGGCTCGCGACGCTAAGCGCTGTAATCCTTGCCTCAAGCTCTTCGTTTTCCGCGCAGGCTTACGTGTCGCCGCAAAGGGCCGCCGCCATACTAGCCGATGGCCAACCGTGGTCGGCCCTCGCACCGAACGGGAAGACGTTCAAAATCGTTTTCAAGAAGGATGGGACCGGAAGCATCCGTGGTCCTATGCCATTTGCGCTCTCTATCACCTGGGCGGTTCAGGGCGACGCAATGTGCCTCGCTGGCAAGATGGGTACCAGGTGCCTTCGGTTTCGCGAGATTTCCGGAGGGCTTCAGGGTTGGGACGGCGACAAGCCAGACCTGAAGTTCAGCCGATAGGACCGAAATTCTTTGAGGTTTTGGGCCACGTTTCCCGTTGGACGAGGAAAAAACGGAGATTACTCAATAAAATAAAGATCAATTGTCGCTCAGCAAACATTGGCCAGATGGTCCGGGTCGAGGCGATACCCCATCATCTGTATGGCAACCTCTTCGGTCGAGTTCCCTCCCCCAGAACGAGGCCGCGGGACGTATACCCCCGCAGGCGGCCCCGTGCCGCCTGCGCGTCCTGCCCACCCCAAGGGCGCCGGTCAGGTAACGATGCATCGAAACGGCCGTGCCTCTGAAGATGCGCCTGACGCGAGCGCTTATCGCTCTGGTTCCGATCGCTTTCATCTTGTCCGGATGCACGCAGACGCTGGGCAGAGCCCTTGGTGCGAAGGAGGCTGGAACAGCTACGATTCGCTGGCTACGGCGAGATCCGCACCTATCTCGACGTCCGTTCTGATGAAGCTCCACGAAATACCCTCGACTGGATGCCGGCGACCCGGCGGAGGTCACCTCTCTGATGATCTCGGGCGGCGCCTTCAGCGGCGGCGTGCTCTCTGCGAGGAGCGCGGAGAAGAGCCGCCCGCAATTCGATCTCGTCACCGGCGTCGACTGATCCCGAATAAGATGGCCGATTTCCACACAAATTGAGGATGACCCCGTTAAGAGCAAAGGGACACCCGGCTTGGCAGTAACAAGGGGAGGCTCACTGGATCACGTCTCCGCGAAAACGCCGTTAGTTGAAATCCTTTATGGAAAAAGACTCCGCATTGCGTAACTATCAGTTTCCGCAGTGAGGCCTTTCGGCCTCATTTTCGCTGACCGGTTCGCCGCACATCAGGGCGTGAGCTGAGAAGAGATATTTCTCAGTGAATACGCGCTGTCGGTCGCCAAGGCCGATTGATATTCAACTTTTGGAAAATGCCATGACATATGATCAAAAGAAAGCTCTGAACCCCGTTTCCCTCCGCCGACCTTTTGGGGCTTATAACCATGGGCTGATCATACCGCCAAACAGCAGCTTGCTGGTGACCTCCGGCCAGTTGGGAATAACCAGAGATGAGGCAATTCCTCCCAGTGTAACGGATCAGGCAGAACTTTGTTTTAAGGCCATCGCGGCTATTCTGGAAGAAGCCAACATGAGCTTCGCGGACGTAATCCGCATAGCTGGCTTCGTGACCAGGCGAGAAGACTTCCAGGACTATATGGCAGTGCGAGACCGTTATACCATGGAGCCTAAGCCTGTATCGACGCTCATCGTGGTAGGTGGTTTCACCAGAGCGGAGTTTCTGGTTGAGGTGGAAGTAACAGCATCGAAGGTGTTTTGATGCTTCACGCCCGGATGCTTATGTACCTCGATGAAGTGGTGCGATCGGGCTCGATCAGGAAGGCGGCGATGAAACTGAATGTCGCCTCAACCGCGATCAATCGGCAGATCATTGCCCTGGAAGAAGAACTTGGCCAGCCAATTTTTGAGCGAATGCCGAGAAGACTTCGGCTTACTGCAACGGGCGAAGCTCTGATTGAACACGTTCGTGACACGCTCCGCAACTACGATAAATTCCAGCAGAGGCTAGACAGCCTCAAGGGCTTGCAGCGCGGCCACATCAAGTTGGCGACGACTATTGGATTGGGCGGAGGCCCAATGGCAAAAATCGCTAACGATTACATGGAGAGGCATCGTGGGGTGCAGTTCCGCATTCGCGCCCTCTTTGCCGATGGCATTCCAAACTCTGTTTTGTCGGGTGAAGTAGATCTCGGTCTGGGCTTCAATCTGCAACCGAATCCAGGACTTAGAACAGTCTTCCAGTTCGATATTCCGATCGGTCTTGTCGTGCGACCAGACCACGAGTTGGCAGACAAGTCCATCGTGCGAATAGGCGATGCCGCCAGGTTTCCGATTGTGCTCCCAGAACCGAACATGAGCCTCCGTACGCATATCGACATCGCTTTATCGCGGCTGGCCGTCGTACCGACTCCGATATTGGAGACGAACTCCATCGAAATGATCAAAATGATGATCCGCCTGAGCAATGCTGTCGCATTCATGAACCCGCTCGACGTTGGGATGGAGCGAGCCGAGGGCTTGCTATGCTACCTCCCCTTGGCTGAAACGCCGGGGCAAACTCTAAAACTTGTCGCACGAACACGGGGATCGATCGATCCCGTTACCAGCGGCTTTGTAGAATATCTCCGTCATCGGGTTACTGATCTCGTTGCGGCCTTACAGCCGGCTCACCGAGAACAAAAAAGCACAACACCGAGATGAATTCGGCGCTTTGGAGATGCTGCCCGTTTTGTTAGCGTTGCGCAAAATGAGGGCAGATAATGAGTGTTGCAAAACGATTTTACTGGGAAGAGCGCACGACGCTCGAGTTTGACGAGCTAGCCGCGCAGGATTCCATTGCCATCCTACCCGTCGCTGCGACCGAACAGCATGGTCCACACCTGAGCGTCGCCACGGATAGCGCCATCGGTCGCGGAATGCTGGAATGCCTCAGGGAGCGAATCCCTGGCGACATTTCGGTATCGGTGCTGCCTCTTCAGGCCGTAGGCAAGTCCAATGAGCATCACCTGGCTCCAGGAACTCTTACCCTTCCTACCGAAGCGCTCATTGCGTCCTGGTTAAGCCTGGGTGAATGCGTTCACAGAGCCGGATTGCGCAAGATGCTGATCGTCAACTCCCACGGCGGCAACAACCCCGTTATGGACATCGTTGCCCGGGAGCTGCGCGTGAAGCTGACCATGCTTGTCGTGACAACGCAATGGAACCGTTTCGGCTTTCCGGACGGTGCCATCGATGACACCGAACGCCGGTATGGCGTGCACGCGGGCAAAGCCGAGACCTCGCTCATGCTCCATTTTCGGCCGGACCTTGTGCGCATGTCGAATTTGAAGAACTTTGTGTCTGCGTCAGCCTCCCTTGAAGAGTCTTTCACCCACCTTCGTGCGACTGCACAGCACAATATGGCCTGGTTGATCCATGACCTAAACCCGGATGGGGCCGTCGGCAATGCCGCCGCCGGTACGGCCGCAGTCGGCAAGGCCATCGCCGAGCATCAGGTTGATGGCCTAGTCGAGCTCCTGCGCGACATGAAGGAATTTGATCTTGACCGTCTCGTTCGCACACTCCCGGGTTCCTCGGCCGCGACACTCTCGCAGGCGAGGTTGATCGCATGAGCGACCGGGCACTGGCGCAGCTGAGAGCTGATCTGGCGGATATCCCGCAAATATCGTCTGATTTGATCCCCGCAAAAAGCCGCGACTTCTACTGGTTTTCACCCATTTTGAAGTCTGAGTTGAGCGATAAGGTCGCCGATCTTGTCGTGGTTCCCCAAACCCGGGAACAGCTGGAAAAGGTTGCGAGTGCATGTGCCAGGTGGCGTATTCCCTTGACCCTTAGGGGCGGTGGAACCGGCAATTACGGGCAGGCGGTGCCATTGCACGGCGGTGTCGTTCTCGACATGACCGGCTTCAACAAAATTATTTCCTCATCACCGGGCGTCGGGCGCTTCGAAGCGGGGTGCCGGCTGCTTGATATTGATAAGGCTCTCAAGCCAATGGGATGGGAAATGAGATTTTTCCCATCGACCAGGCGCTTTGCGACGATTGGCGGCTACATAGCCGGTGGCGCCGGCGGTATCGGATCTTGCACCTGGGGTCAGCTGGCGGATCCTGGCGCAGTGATTGCGGTGGAGCTGCTGACGGTCGAGGAGACACCGCGAACCATACAACTGCGTGATCGGGATGCCCTGAAGGTACTCCACGCGTATGGCATAAACGGCATCATCACTGAAGTTGAAATGCCGCTCGCACCAAGACAGCCTTGGGCCGAAGGAATTGTGACATTTCCGGACTTCGCTAAAGCCGTACAGTTTGCCCATCAGTTTACAGCCGCAGAGGGTATAGCCAAGAAACTTGTATCGATCCACGAGCCGGCTATCGCCCCCTACCTTGGCAAGCTCGCAAGCCATATTCCCGCCGGAACCGCTATGGCTATCCTCATGGTCAGCGAGCCCCAAATGCCGATGACTGCAATGATGGCTTCCGATTTTGGCGGGGAACTGGTCTTCGAAAGATCAGCAGTTGAAGCAGAGCGCGCAGCATTCGAAGGACACGCTGGCCTCCCGCCTTTGTACGAGTTCACCTGGAACCACACCACATGGCGCGCCGTGCGAACTGATCAAGCATTGACCTACCTTCAGCTTCGTTTTCCCGCAGGCGAGGAAGAACGACTTATCGCCGAGTTGCAGCGCAATTTCGCGGGCGAAATGATGCTCCACCTCGAATTTCAGCGGCGTAATGGTCGCGTCTTCGTGTCTGGTTTGCCCTTGGTCCGTTTCAGCACCCCTGATCGCCTTGGCGCGCTCATGCACGAAATCGAGGCTCTCGGGATCCAAATTTCGAACCCTCATACTTTCCAGCTCGATGGTGCCGGCTGGAAGCGCACAGACGCACCGCAGGCCGAATTCAAGCAGATTGCCGATCCTCTGGGACTTCTCAATCCGGGAAAGTTGAAAGCCCAGCTCTCGGCCGCGTAGACCGTCGAAAACAAAAAAAGGGGATCAAAATGAAAATGTCCAAAATCTTCGCCGCGGCAACGTTCTTGCTGACGGCCTCGGCGACAGCGCATTCAACCGAGACCATCAACGTAAGATACTCTTGGAAACTCAAGGGTGAATATGCCGCCTTCTATGTCGCCAAGGAGGAAGGTCTCTTTCACAAACAGGGACTCGAAGTCTCCTTGGGTGAAGGTGCTGGTGCGCCCGCGGCGCTAGCCGGCCTTCTTCAGGGAAACGAGGATGTCGTAGTGTTGCCAGCTGCATTCGCGCTGACCGCCATCTCCAAGGGAATGCCGATCAAGATCATCGCCCTGTACCATCCGAAAACTCCCTTGGGGATCATGTCCTTTCCGGACAAGGCAGTCCGCAAACCGTCTGATCTTGAAGGGAAGAGTTTCATCGTCGCCCCTGGCGATACCATCGCCACCTATCTCCCGGCGTTCTGCAAAGTCAACAACGTGGACTGCGAGAAGATCAAGAAGGTCTCGGTAGGAATTGAGGCCCGTAACAGCCAGTTTCTGTCTCGTAATGTTGATGTCATCGGCACCTATCTGAATGTTGACGGACCGCTTCTGGAACAGCAGGCGAAACAGCCGCTCGTAACACTGAGCCTGGCAGACAACGGATTAGTCCTTCCCGGCCTTTCGATCGTCACAAGCGATGCCAAAATCGGCAATGAGGCAGGGAAGCTTGCGAAATTCCTGAGTGTTGTGAGCCAAGGTATCAGCATTATGAAGGAAAAGCCGGCGGTCGCGGCCGATGAGCTTACCAAGAACTGGGCCGCTCCGCCCTCCAAGGATGTCGTCGAAAAGCAGGTTGTCGAAACCGGCCATGCAATTCCTCAAATAGCCGGGAAACCCTACGGCTGGGTCGACCCGGAACTGCTTCAGCACGCGGTTGAGCTTCTTAAGAGCGTTGGGGAGATTCCCGAGGTAAAGCCGCTCGACACCTATTACACCAATAAACTTCTGGCAGCCCAATGAAGCGAAGAAACCTGGCGGAGGTCACTATGTCCCTGGTTGGCAGTTCACAGTCCTTAAGTCACTCGATGAGCCCGCTGGTAAAAACCGAAAAGGCACAGGCAGCGAGGGTGAGGCGGGCGAGGCGGACACAAGTTCTGGAGCGTCTAGCAGCACCGGCCCTTGCCACGGTTCTCCTTCTCTCGTGGGAGCTGGTGAGCCGCTATACCGGCATCAGCGATTTCATTCTACCGCGGCCATCAGCTATTCTTGCGCGCATGCTTGCTGATCATCGTCTCCTGCTCACCCACGCCGGGACGACCGCTGCTGAAGTGTTAGGCGGGTTTACCCTCGCGGTATTCGCAGGGATAGCTATCGCTTTGGCGGTATTCTACTCGCGTATCGTCGAAGTAGCGCTCTATCCTATTCTGATCGCGTTCCAGACCGTCCCCAAGGTCGCGCTGGCCCCGCTAATCGTTTTGTACTTCGGCTATGGATGGGGACCGAAGCTTTTTTTGTCTTTTTTCATCTCATTCTTCGCGATTGTGGTCGCGACGGTGGTAGGGCTGCAATGCCTTGATCGCGGCTATGCGTACCTGGCCCGTGCGATGGGGGCCTCCGAACTGCAAATCTTCCTGAAGATCCGCCTGCCGGCAGCGCTTCCGAATATCTTCGGCAGCTTGAAAGTTGCGCTGACCCTGGCAGTGATCGGCGCTGTGCTCGGCGAGTACGTCGCAGCCGAACGCGGCCTCGGCTACATCCAGCTCCAGGCCAATGCCAACTTCGACACAACACTTAATTTTGCGGCCGTGGTTTCCATCGCTTTGTTGGGTGTCGGCCTTTACACTATGCTTCTGCTTGCCGAGCGGACGCTGGTCGCGAAGCGAGTTTCGAGCCGATGAATGCAGACGTGAAAATCCCGAGATCTGCGGTTCTGCAGTCACGCCGTTCAGCCAACGGCCTCCTGGTGGAAATGGAGGGCCTTTCAAAAAGCTTTGAATCCACGGGCGGCGAGGAGATCCTGGCGCTCGGTGAAGTGGACCTGCGGATCGAACCAGGCGAATTCGTTGCAGTCGTCGGGCCGAGCGGGTGCGGTAAAAGTACGTTGCTCTCCATGCTTGCCGGTCTTGAAAGTCCGTCGACCGGCGCATTGAAGGTCGACGGGCAGATCCTGACCGGGCCTCATCGGCATGCCGGCGTCGTTTTCCAGACGGATTATCTCCTTCCCTGGCGGACGGTTCTCGACAACGTTCTTCTCCCCATCGAGATCAAAAAACTCGACCGCAAAGCGCACATTCCCATAGCAGAAAAACTTCTCGACCAGGTAGGACTGGGAGGGTTCGGCTCGAAGCAACCGTTCGAGCTTTCCGGCGGAATGCGGCAGCGCGCCGCGATATGCCGGGCCATCATTCAGAATCCTGGTCTTCTACTGATGGATGAACCATTCGGCGCGCTGGATGCTTTGACTCGGGAGCAGATGATTTCCGATCTCCAGGCGCTTTGGATGCGGCTTGGCAACACGGTTGTCTTCATCACTCACGGCATTGACGAGGCAATTTTCCTGGCGGACCGGGTGATTGTACTTTCGCCACGGCCGGGCCGGATCGATCTTGAGGTCAAGATCGACCTGCCAAGGCCGCGGGTCTGGGCAGACGCTCATCTTCATCCACAATTCCACGAGGCAATGGTGCAAATTCGCCGCTGTTTCGAGCAGCGCGGCGTTCTTCGCAGCTCAACTTAAACAAAGAGGGAGCCTGACAATGCTTCTTTATTCACCTCCGCAAGCCGCGACTTCTATTCCCGTAATTGACATCAGTGATCTCACCCGCGCGGGCAAGAAGAAAGCTGCGGGCGAGATCCATCGCGCGTGCCGGGAAACCGGCTTCTTCTATGTGTCTCAGCACGGCGTTGCTGCAGAGCTTATCGCGGGCCAATTTTCCGCGGCGAAGGCACTCTTCGACCTTCCCCTTGAGCAGAAGATGGCCCTCCATATGAAAAACTCTCCCGCGACAGCCGGGTATGAACCGGTAGGGGGACAGGTCCTCGATAGCCAGGACGACAAGAACACCAAGGGTCCGCCCGACCTAAAAGAAAGTTTCTACTCCGGCGCCGAGTTGTCTGAGACGGATCCGTGGTTCCAGCGGCGCATTCGTGCGTTTGGGCATAATCAATGGCCTGATCTGCCGGGCTTCCGTGCGCAAAACCTCGCCTACCGCGAGGCTGTCTCGGACCTTGGAGACCGTATTCTGGCTTTGATGGCGTTGTCGCTCGATCTCGACGAAAACTGGTTCAAATCTTTCTATGACGCCCCTTCAGCGACGCTGCGCATGATCAAATATCCGCCACAACCTTCAGGCGCCACGTTCAACCAGATTGGCGCCGGTGCTCACACCGACTGGGGCGGCATCACGATTCTGGCGCAGGATGACGTGGGTGGCCTTGAGGTTCGCAATGCCGATCACGAGTGGATCACGGCTCCTCCGATAGAGGGCACGTTTATCATCAACCTCGGCGACCTGATGGCCCGCTGGACCAACGGCATCTATAATTCCAACATGCATCGCGTGAACAACAACATGAGCCAGAAGGACCGGTATTCGATCCCCTTCTTCTATTCTCCGAATCCCGATGCTGTCATCGACGCGATCCCGACCTGCGTCACGTCCGACAATCCTCGCCAGTTCGCAACGTGCACAGCCGCCGAGCACATAGGGGAAATGTTCCGCCGTTCGTATTCGTTGGCCAAGATTGCTTGAGTAATTCTCGCTAAGCCTCTCCTGGGGCCTTCACTATTCCGAGGCCGCGTTGAGACGCGGCTCCGGCCCTCCCTCCTGCCAAAGCTTTCTCTGGGCGGTCGTGCAACGTCGGAACGAGTGTACGGTGTCATCAGACCATTCGCTGACGTTCGACTTTGCGGCATCACAGAAGCGCGCGTCAGCCATACTGTCTTTAGCGTTCCGCCGGCCGCGGTGTCATCTCGCCGCCCGAGCGGCTTGCTGCAGCAGTTTGAAGGCCGCGTATCGCCGTCCATGCCACTCGGCATCGTCCTTGCTTGGAGTATGCACCTCGCCAAGAGTCGACATGCTTTGCATTGCCTCGTAGACCGAAGGAAAGTGGCCGCCGGCGACCGCCGCCAGAATCGCCGTCCCCAACAGAACTGGTTCGGGGGACGTCGAGGAGGTGATGACCGTCCCGGTGGCGTCTGCAAGGACTTGCCGGACTGTCGGATCTTGTCCAGCGCCACCACTTACGACGACGGTGTCGATCGAGATGCCTCTCGCGACCTGGGCGTCCAGTATCTGCCGAAGTCCGTAGCCAAGTCCGCAGACGCCCGCCAGATACAGGCCGACGAGGCTGTCGAGGTCGGACGCCATGCCTAGTCCCGCGATCACTGCGCGAGCGTTTGGATCCGCAAACGGAGCTCGATTGCCCAGGAACTCCGGTACGACATGCAACGATCCGACGAAATGCGGTAGACGGGAGGCACCGCCCAATTCGGCCGCTTCGACGGCCAGCCATTGGGTCAGGTTCATCTTGCATTCCGACGCCCGTGCAGCAGCCTCGCAGGCGGCCGGATGGTGGCGGACAAGGTGGTCGATTGCAGCGCCGGCGGCTGACTGTCCTCCTTCATTGAGCCACAGACCGGGCGCCATCGCGGAATAGTAAGGACCCCACACACCATCGACGAATGCGGGCTCGGATGTCGTGGACATCGTGCAAGCCGACGTGCCGAAGACGTATGCCATGCGAGTCTGGATATTACCCGAACCGGTCGCGCCGACCGTCCCGATGCCGCCCGCGTGGGCGTCGATAAGGCCTGCGCCAACCGCGATACCTTCAGGCAAACCCAGTTCCGACGCAGCCTCCGCCGTCAGGCCATTTCCGAGCGGAGTTCCAGCATCGACGATCTCGGTGCCAATCCGGACGAATCCTTCCCCAGCCAAGGATCCGAGCCCAATGCCTTCGAAGTAGGACGGGTCCCAACGACGCTCATGCGCCAGATAAGTCCATTTGCAGGTGACCGTGCAGACCGACCTTGCGATACTTCCGCTCGATTTCCAGGTCAGGAAGTCGGTAAGGTCCATAAATTGCCATGCGTTGGCGAAGGTATCCGGCATATTCTCTGCAAGCCAGAGAAGCTTGGGGGTTTGCATTTCGGGCGAGATCGTCCCACCCACGTAGCGGAGCACATCTGCTCCTGTCTGATTTATCCGGTTCGCCTGATCGACCGCGCGGTGATCCATCCAGACGATGATGTTGCGCTGGACATTGCCTGACGGGCTCACTGAGATCGGCTGGCCGTCCTGGCCGAGGACGACGAGAGAACACGTCGCGTCGAAGCTTATGCCCGCAACCGCGCTGCGATCAATCCCGGCATTCTCGACTGCTTTGCGAACGCTTCCGCATACGGCCTGCCAGATATCGGCGCTGGACTGCTCGACAATGTCGCCGGGCTCGCGATAAATCTCGATGTCCTGCTTCGCGGACCCGAGCATGTTTCCGCGAGGGTCGAAGACACCCGCTCGCGCGCTCCCGGTCCCGACGTCAACACCGATGAAAACCACAGGATTGCTATCTGGCATGGTTGGCTCCAATTACCTCGGGGCGGCGAGGTGCCGCTTGATCAACTGGACGCAGCGCCGGGTCTCTTCGATGCAGTCCAGATGCGGATCGATGTCAGGGATCCATCCCTCGTATTCGATGTTGATGATGTGAGAGCGTGCGCTGTCGCGGATCGCCGACATCATCTCGGAGATTGGGAAGTGAGGCTCTTCGCCTGCCTCGTCCAAACGCAGAAGCTTGGCATGTACAAGGCGAGCGAGCGGGAGGCATTCCTCGAAAAGTGGAAGTTCCGCAGGGGCCGGAGGCGCTGCTTCCTGTCTCTCGACATGAGTGAGCGGCAGGTCTTCAGTTGCGACGCGCCAGGCTTCGAAGTCGGGTACGACGGTCAGCTCTGGCTGCGCGATCTCCCGGACCAGCTTCGTGACCGCTTGCGGTGTGCAAAATTCACCCTGTGACCGTCCGGATTCCAACCCCATCGTGAGCTTGTATGACCTTGCCAAGGGAACCAGCTCTTCGACGATGCTCCTAAACTTTTCGCGGCCTCGCTCGGTCATGTATTCGGGCAGGGAATCCACTGGCGTCATTACCACGACCTGCGCGCCGAAATCCGAGGCTATCTCAAAGCAATTCTCGATCTGATCGATGAGTTTGTTGAGCGACGCGGTTTCGACAGCTCCGAGAATGTCGGTGTAGAACCAGGTCGACGCCACGCGCAGCCCGGCGTCAGTTATTCTGCTCCGGAGAGTTCGTCTCGCTCGAGCATTTGCGTACTGAGGCAGGCGAGAATAGTCCTCGTTGATCTCGAGGGCGTCGATTCCGAAGCTCTCGAAGGTAGGCAGGAGATCCTCAAGAGAACGTCCTTCGGCGATTGTCAGCTTCTGCAGCGACCACGTGCTGACCGCGATTTCGTGCTGGACTGTGGTCATGCCGCCAGCTCCATTTCATTCGTCAATTGCTGGCGCAGGGTTGGCCATCGCCCCTGCTGATCTATACTGGGGGTGTGGACGAAGAGCGAGACGTCGAAATCGACATCGATTCGATGCCTGCCTGCGCCGAGGCCGCGGCTTTGGACGTAGATTTCCGCCATCTCGCGCATATGCCACCAGATGTCGGCTATCGTCGGAAGCTTCTCGACGGCGATCCACTGTCCGCGCAGAACGAATCCCATCATTTTGGTGGGGACGTCTTCTCCATCGACCGCGACTGTCAGGCCTCGAATCCAGCCCAATGGATGCTCGGGATGGAGGAACTGGTTGCGTATCTCGAACCTGAAGTGATCGATGATGCCGTCGTCGTCGAGATCGACGTTGGCAATAGTCGACCCGAGCATCCCTTGCGGGATACAGTAAGCAGTGCCTGCTGGCATCTGATGTCCTCTCTTTTTCGCGTTTAACTAGTGGTCACCGCAGGCTGTGTCTTCGTTTCCGCACCCATGATGATGAGCGACAAGACCTGCTCCCGCGTCGCTTCTGCCGTATTGATCCGGCCGACCACGCGTCCTGCAGCCATGACCACCATGCGATCAGCCAGATCAAAGACATCGTCGATGTCGTGGCTGATGAGGATGATTCCCACACCCTTGCGCTTCAGCTGCTGGATGAGTTCCTTCACCATGGCAGTCTCACCTGGGCCGAGGGCTGCCGTCGGCTCGTCCATGATCAGGACGCGCGCGTTGAAGTAGACGGCGCGAGCGATGGCGATCGTCTGGCGCTGACCTCCAGACAGGTTCCGAACCGGCGTCTGCAGGTTTTTGAACCGGGGATTGATCTGGCCGCAGATCTCGACGGCATCCCGGACCATGGCCGGACGATCGTTGAAGATGCCGAACTTGCGTTTCTCACGGCCAAGGAACAGGTTGGCGACGGCGTCCAGATTGTCCGCGAGAGCGAGCGTCTGGTAGATCGTCTCGATGCCGAGTTCCTTCGCATCCTTGGGGCTGGAGATCGCCTTCTCTTCGCCACCCACGAGAATCCGACCGCTATCGGCGACGTAGGCGCCCGACAGGATACGGATGAGGGTCGATTTGCCGGCGCCGTTGTGTCCGAGCAAGCCGACGACTTCCCCCGGATAGACGGTCAGCGATGCGTCGTCGACCGCTTGAACGCCGCCGAAGGCCTTGCTGATGCCTTGGAGTTCGATCAAAGGCTGGTTGGTCATGGCTGCTCTCCCGAAAGGCGGCGCCGCTGCATGGAGCGCTTGTCCAGCTTGAGCAGCAGCCTGGTGGATTCGATGTCGAGTACGAGGGCGAGGAGAATGAGCAGGCCCTGGACGACGATCTGATAGTTGGCATTCACGCCCAGCAGATTCATGCCATTGCTGATCATGCCGAGAATGAGGCAGCCGAAGACGGTTCCAATCATATTCGCCCGACCGCCAAGAAGCGGCGTTCCTCCGATAACCACCGCAGTGATGACCAGGAGAAGAAGGTTGGAGCCTGCCGCAATTTGGGCCGATGCGGAGCGAGCGGTCAGGAGTACGCCACCGACAGCGAAGCATGCTCCTGCGATCATGAAGACTTTCAGGCGCAGACGCTCGATGTTGATGCCGGCGACACGCACCGCTTCCGGGTTGCCGCCGAGAGCTATGACGTGCTGACCGAACACGGTCTTGGTGGCTATGACGTAAAAAACAACCACCACGGGGATCAAAAGGAGCACCGGCAGAGGCACGGGACCAATCCGGGTGCGCGAGATGGCGAGGAATTCCGGCGGAAGATTCGACACGGGCACCAGGTTGGAGATGATGTACAGGGTTCCCGTAAAGAGAGCCCCGGTAGCCAGCGTCACGATAAACGACGGCAGGTTGAACCTGGAGACGAGCGCGGCATTGAGCGCGCCGCACGCGGCACCCAGAACGATGCCTGCCATGATTGCCAGTTCGACAGGGATTCCATACTGCGTCATGAGCTTGGCCATGACGACGCCCACCAGCGCAACCACGCCGCCAAGGGAAAGGTCGATTTCGCCAGTGGCCAAGACGAGCGTGTAGCCCAAGGCGACCACCGTCATCACGACGATCTGCTCCAACAAGGCCACAAGGTTCTGCTGAAGAAGAAAATACGGCGAAGTGAGGGACAGCGCGATCGCCAAGATGATGGAGAATAGCACTGCCTTGTTCAGGAGCAGGACGCGGCGCAGTGCCGTGACACCTCCGTGCTCCGCTAAAGGTTTTGAATCGGTCATGTCAACCTCAGGAATAGGGGGGCCCGCGGCGTGCCGCCACGGGCGCAGGTCATATTACTTGCTCTGTTTGGCGAGGAAATCGTCGACGTTGGAAGAGTCGACGGCATAGACCGGGTCGAGGTAATAGGTCTTTTCTTTAAACGAACCATCGACCATGCCGAGCGCGACGTCGATCATCTGGCCGTTGTCGCCGATGCTGGTCCCGACCGTCAGGGCCTGAGTTCCGGCCTTGACGCGCTCGAGAGCGTCGGGAGCGAGATCGTAGCCGGACACGAGAACGTCCGAGCGATTTCCCGAGATGAGCGTATTCGATACGCCGAGCGCCATGATATCATTGGCGGCGGCGATGTAGTTGATGTCGGGATGTGCGAGCAGCCAGTCCTGTGAAAGGTTCTGAGCGGTTGCGGTCAGCCAGTTGCCGTATCCTTCGGCAATGATCTTGATGCGATCCGGATGTTTTTCCGCGAAGGCCTTGATGGCGTCGATACGCAGAAGCTGCGCGGTCTGCGCCGGGGCGCCGTAAATGACGCCGACGTTCAAATTGACCTTCGGGTTGGCGTCGAGATATTTTTGAATCCAGTCCGTCGTCGCCTTCGAGTAACGGTTTTCATCGTTACCGTAGTAGGCAACGTCCGTCGTCGCAGCGACGGGATCGCTCGGGCGCTTGTCGAGGATCTTTACGCCCGCATCCTTCGCCGCCTGGGCAGCCGGCTGCGACCCAACGGCGTCAACGGCGCTGAAGATCAGGACGTCCGGCTTCTTAATGAGGGCGGTTTGCACGTCGGAGATTTGCTTGTCGACACTCGACTGGGCGTCGTAGACCTCCAGGTCGATCTTGACGTCCTTACGGGTCGAATTCAGTTCGTCGACGCGTTTCTTCATCGCCTGGAGAACTGCGTTCTGTGTGTCGTCCAAAACGTCCACGCTGTAGGCGATCTTGACTGTCTTTGCGTCCTGCGCGTTGGCCGTCGCGGAAAGGGCGACGACTCCAATGGCGAGCGCGGACAGGGTTGCTTTCATATTCATAGGTAACCTCCTCCTGGTCGTCGCTCAGTGGCGACGGAAACCATCATCCATGACAACGAATGCCACCGCTCACTCCTCTTTAGCATGTGGCATGCATACTTCTGCATATTATTTGCTAAAGTGCAAGGGAAGTTGCGTTCCGAAAACATAAATGCAAAAGTTAGAGGTGAAACTTGATTGAAAACGGCAGGTAGCATGCGACAGTTAGTTGGCGACGTGGACAGTCTCAGCATTGTTCTCGACCTCGTCCGGAATGGCGAGGCGACGGACCGACCGGAGCTCCAGAGAGTGACAGGCCTGGGTCGCGGTCTCATCAGCGACCGGGTGAATCAGCTCCTGGAATCGGAGATCATCGTTGACGGGGAAGCTGGCGTCTCGAGAGGCGGGCGGGCAGCGCGCGAACTTCGATTGAATGCTGGTGCGGGCGCGATCTTGGTTGGATTTGCAAACCTCACACACTTCCACGTGGGTGTGGCCGACCTCGCGGGACAGCTCTTGTCCACCCGCAGCCGTCCCAGCGATTTTTCCGCCGGCCCGCGCGACGCCTTCGCATTCGCGCAGTCGAGCTGGGAATCGATGCTCGCCGAACTCGAAATCGGGCGGGAAAAGGTATGGGGCGTCGGCGTAGGGCTGCCTGCGCACAGCAACCTTGAGACCGCCACCTTGATTGACTCGCCATCTCTCCCGACGAGCTGGATCGGCTATCCGGTGCGAGAGAGGCTGGCCTCGATATTCGACGCACCGGTGTGGCTGGACACGAGCGACAACATGTTGGCCTTGGCCGAGATGAGGACCGGGGTAGCGAAGGGCCAGCGCGACTTCATTTATCTGAATGCGGATCTCGCCATCGGATGCGGTGTTGTCAGCGACTCCAGGGTGATGCGCGGCGCGCAAGGCGCTGCGGGAAACATTGGTCACATTACGGTGGGTGGCGATGAACTTTGCAGATGCGGGCGACGCGGTTGCTTGGAAGCGGTAGCGGGTGGGGAGGCACTGCTCAGAGCGGCGGGCTCCGCGGGCAGAAGTGGCGAGAGTGCGTATTTCGCGCGGCTCCAGGAAGAGGGGACGCCCCTGCAGGTGGGTCACCTCGCAGAAGGCGTCAGATATGGTGACGAAACCTCGCAGCGCCTTGTTGCAATGTCAGGCATGACGATCGGAAGAGCTCTCGGCGCGACCATCAACGTTTTGAACCCCGCGGTCATCGTAGCCGGTGGTGCGCTGCCCCAGCTGGGCGATCTGTTTCTCGCCTCAATGCGCCAATCGATCTATGGCCACGCGCTTCCATTCGTAACCCGCGATCTCGGAATTGTTGTTGTCCAACAGACCGAGGGCTCGGGCCTCGTAGGGGCTGCACAGATGGTAATCGATCAGATCTTCTTGCCGCGTTGTCTTGCGAAATGGATTTCGGTTGGCCAGCCGACCTCAGCCGTTCACCGCTTAGGAGAGGCGTCCAATTAAAAAACCTCAATCCAAACAGAGTGAGTGGCTGCCAGCCGACCGCTTGAGTCACGCCTGGCCTGATGCTCATCGAAGTCAGTGGTTTCACCCGGCAGGAAGAGGGTTGATACGATGGTTCCGTCGGTGTCTTGAGTCCATCACTGCCGGGCGATCTGCCCGGCGAGCCGGAACGGAGTAGCGACCGCCGCGCCCGCCGCGTCGAAAACGAAAGCGCCAACGTTCCCACCGTTGCGTGCTCGCGCTTCGGCCTTTTCAAGTTCGCCGCCAAAGCGGGCGAGTGTTGCATACCGGTCGTGACCTAGGCCGTCGCTTGCCTCGACGGACGAGATATCGATGACCGAAACGTTCGCCTTTATTGCCGCATCCCTTATTTGCGGATCGGCTATGTCTACGAGACCAACACGGGGTCGTTCACCGCCCACCAGGCTCGACACGGATAACGCGCGGTCAGTCTTCGAAACAAGAAGTGTAATTGGGTTCTTCAGTCGACCTATGTCGAGGAGTTGTGCCCGGAACACATCGACGTCGATGTCCGGGGCCGCCAGGACAATTTGCAGCTTTCCGAGAACATCATCACGGCCTTCGAGCTTGAGCTGTCTTACCGCTTCCATAGACAGGAAGCCGCCCATGCTGTGACCGAACAGGATGATGCGCTTGACCTTCGGTGCTTTGGCAAGAACCGTCAGAACGCGCTCGAGCTCTGTCCTTGAATAAAGTGCCGCATCCCGGTCGGTGACGTATCCGGTCACGCTTGCTGCGGATGGCCAAGAGAACAGGATCGGGCTGATAGTACTGGCATCAGCAGCCATTTGTGCCGCCCTGAACAAGGCTTCCTGATACCGGTAGTTATATCCGTGAACGAAAAGAGCGACGGAGCCATCGGAGGTCGCCGCACGACCTGCGGCCTCAACCCACGACGCTTCGGTCAGTTGATCCCGTCCGGTGACCAAAAAATCCCGTCGTGTGTCCGGAGTACTGGACGGGTACCTGATGGCCGCGACCGTCCGTTCGCGCGGCACCGAGAAGTCGTAGCGTTCGTATGTCAGGTTCCCTGCCCAGTTGCTGCCGAAGCCACCGTCCTTTTCGACCTTGTTCCGGTTGGTGACGGCGAGGAGACTGACTTTCTGGCCCATATTCTGGCCTATCGAGACGGGCTCGAGGACCGTTGCTGACGGCCGCGATGCACATCCCGACAAAGAAGCAATCAAAGCTAAAAACACAAGCCTGCCGGATGACCGACTGAGAATGACAAAAAGCGATACGGGCATGAATGGATCCAACCGGTTGAGTTTTTTACGGGGCGCTTTCAACGCGCCAGTTTATACAAGGGTCACGCCGAGACGGTTGACACGTCTGCATCCTGGGCAGGTATCCGGAACCAGGCGATGTAGAGAGCCGGGAGGAACAGGAGCGTCAGGACCGTGCCCACAACGATCCCTCCCATCATGGCGTAAGCCATTGGTCCCCAGAATACCTCCCGCGAGATCGGTATGAGCGCGAGAGTGGCGGCCGCCGCCGTCAAAAGTATCGGGCGCATCCGGTGTTCGGTCGCTTCGAAGACGGCCTGCCACGGCGCGACGCCCTCGCTCCTCAGATGCTCGATCTGCACAACAAGAATAACCGAGTTTCGGATGAGGATGCCAATCAAGGCAAGCACGCCGAGGATCGCGACGAAGCCCATAGGCGCATTGCTAAGCAAGAGCGCCGCGACCACCCCGATCACGGCGGTCGGCGCGACGGCGAACACCAGGAAGAGACGGCTGAAGCTTTGAAGCTGGATCATAAGGATTGTCACCATTGTAAACAGCATCAGCGGCGCAACGGCGATGATGGGAGCCTGCGAGTCCGCGCTCGATTCCACCGAACCGCCGATCTCGACCTTGTAACCCACTGGAAGGGCGTCGGTGAACTTCTGCACGTCAGGTTTAAGCTGTTCGACAATGGTTGCCGGTTGTGTCGGTCCGACGACGGCGGCCTTTATGGTGACCGTCGGGATGCGGTCTCTTCGCGCGATCTTCGGTTGTTCGAGTTCGTAGCGGAATTTCGCAACGGCGGACAGCGGCACAGATTTGCCGTCCGCCCCCGGAAGCTGGAGATTGCGCAGCGTCTCGATCGATCCACGCTCGGCGTCTTCGGCCCGGCCGATGGCATCGATCAGATAGATGTCGTCGCGGATCTGGGTGATGGAAGTCCCTTGGACGACACTGTTCAGCACGTTCGCGATATCCTCGGACGACACGCCGAGCTGACGCGCTTTGTCCTGAAGAACGTCCACCTTCACGACACGCGTCGGCTCGTTCCAGTCATAGGTCATGTTAGACAGTAGCGGCTGGCGGTTGATCACCGCGCCGAATTTCAGCGCAAGATCGCGAACCCCCTGGATGTCGGGGCCACTGAGGCGGTACTGCACTGGCTTGCCGACGGGCGGACCAATGTCCAGCAGTTTGACGAAGGCATCGGTCCCCGGGAACGTCTTCGCAAGATAGGCCTGAAGATCCTTACGCAACCTGTCGCGCGAGTCGAGATCCTTGGCGACGATAACGATCTGTCCGAACCAGACAGCCGGCGTCTGCACGTCGTAGGAGAGGATGAAGCGTGGCGCACCTTCGCCGACATGGGTCGACCAATGGTCGATGTCGGTATTGCCTGTGAGCTTCTCGCGCTCAAACTTCGCCATCTGCCGGTCGGTCTCGGCAATCGTGCTGTTTTGGGGCATGCTCCAGTCCACAATGAGTTCTAAGCGGTCGGAAGCCGGAAAGAACTGCTGCTGTACAAGGCCGAGACCGCCAAGCGACAGTGCGAAGACAACCACTGTGGCGATGATCGTGATCCAACGCCAGCGCATGGCAATGCCCAGGAGCCAGGCAAAACCGCGCGCAACGCGGCCCTTCTGATCATGGTGAGATTTCATGGTTTTCGGCAGGATTGTCACGCCCAGCAGGGGGGTGAATAACACTGCCACCACCCAGGAAGCGACAAGCGAAACGGCAATCACGACAAACAGGGTGAAGGTAAACTCGCCCGCCGCGCTGCTGTTGAGGCCGATCGGGATGAAGCCGGCGACAGTAACGAGCGTACCCGTCAGCATCGGGAATGCGGTCGAGGTGTATACATGGGTCGCAGCCGTGCGCAGATCGTCGCCCACTTCAAGCCGCGCAACCATCATCTCGACTGCGATCATAGCATCGTCCACGAGAAGTCCGAGCGCGATGATCAACGCGCCCAGCGAGATGCGCTGAAGTGAAATGCCAGTGTATTCCATGACGACAAAGGTGATGGCCAGAACGAGCGGAATCGAGATCGCCACCACGAGACCGGCCCGAAAGCCAACGCTGATGAAGCTGATCGCGAGAACGATTGCGATGGCTTCGAACAGGGCTCGGGTAAAGCCGGAAACCGCTTCTTCCACGACAGCCGGCTGGTCGGAAACCCGTTCGACTGTCACGCCGATCGGGAGATCGGCGACGACGCGCGTCATAGCCTCGTCCAGCGCCTCACCAAACGTCGTGAGATTGGCACCGGGGGTCATGCCGACGGCAAGGCCAATCGCCGGCTCGCCCTTGAAGCGAAACAGCGACGTCGGTGGATCGACGTAGCCCCGCTTTATCGTCGCAATGTCGGTCAATGGGAAAAAGCGGTCGTTGACCCGAAGATTGATCGCCTTGAGACTGTCCTCCGACGTGAACTGGCCGCTAACCCGAATTGCGATCCGTTCCGGCCCTGCGTCGACGAAGCCGGACTGGGCGACGGCGTTCTGCGCCTGCAGCGTCTCGATGACGGACTGCTGATCGATGCCAAGCGCGGCGATTCTGCGGGTCGAGAACTCGAGATACACGACCTCGTCCTGCGCTCCGATAATGTTGATCTTGCCGGCGTTGGGGACGTTCAGCAGTTTCACGCGCGTGTCTTCCACAAGATCCCTCAGCTGCCGCTGCGTCAGGCCGTCAGAGGTGAACGCGAAAACGTTGCCATACACATCGCCGAAGCTATCGTTGAAGAACGGACCCACTACACCACTCGGGAAGTCGCCCTTGATGTCGTCGATCATATTGCGGACGCGTACCCAGTTGCCTGCCACGTCCTTCGCCTTGGTGGTCGGTAGAAGGTCGACATAGACCGTCGCCTGTCCTGCAATCGTCTCGCTGCGTGTGAAGTCGAGGGCGTCGAGCTCCTCGAGCTTCTTCTCGATCCTGTCGGTGACCTGCCGCGTGACCTCTTCTGCGGATGCACCGGGCCACCGCACATTGATGATCATCGTCTTGACGGTGAAATTCGGGTCTTCCTCGCGCCCGAGATTCAAGTAGGAAAAGGCGCCAGCAAGACTAAAGACGATCATGAAGTACCAGACGAGCGAGCGGTGCTCGAGGGCCCACTCCGAGAGGTTGAAAGGTTTCAAATCACGGACTCCTGATCGATACGGACGGTCTGACCGTCTTCAAGCGTGTTGACGCCGGCGGTGACGACGCGGTCGCCGGGGTTGATTCCTTCGGTTACAGTCACAGTGCCACCCACGACCAACGGCTCGGCGATGGTCACCGAACGCGACGACACCTTTCCGGTCGGGACGTCGATGATCCAGACAAATGCATTTGCTCCGTCCACTCGCACAGCAGATGAAGGCAGTCGGATGAGCGGTGTTTCACCACTGCTGGTACTGGCCGTTATGACTGCTCCAAGTCGGAGCGCTTCCGGTGGATTGACGAGGGTCAGCCGTGTCCGCCGAGTGCGGGTTGTGTCCTCCGCTTCGGGTGCGATCTCGCGGACCAGCCCCTTGGCGTGGATCGCTGGGTCGAGTTGCAGGGCGACATCGAATTCCGCTCCAGGCTTCAGTAACACACCTGCAGCTTCGGGAACGTCGAGTACGGCATCGCGCTCATCCGGCTGCGCCAGGGTGACAACAGTCTGACCGGCGGAGACCACCTGACCGACGTCGGCGGAAGTTGCGGTGACAAGACCGTCGAATTCGGCAACAAGGCGCGCGTAGCCAAGCTGCTCCTTGGCCTTGTCCAAATTGGCCTGTGCCTTATTGACATTGGCTTCGGCGGTCTCACGTTCCTGTTGCGCGGTCTCGAACGTGGCCTTCGTCCCGCTTCGCCTCTCGAACAGGGTGCGTTGCCGACCCTCGTTGATGCGGGCGTTGACAAGTTGCGCCTGGCTGTTGGAGAGGTCAGACTGCGCGCTGCTGACTGCTAGCTCGAGCGCCAGCGGGTCAATAGTCGCCAGAACATCGCCCTTCTTCACGAAGTCCCCGACCAGCACCTTGCGGGTGACGATGCGACCGAGAATGCGGAAACCGAACTCGGTCTGCACCCGTGCTTCTACCGTGCCCGGCAGCGAGAACGCCGCCGATGGGGACGGCTCTGCGATCTGGAAAAGAACGGGTCGCGGTTGCACAATTGCGGTTTTTTCTTCCTTCTCACACGCCGACAAAAGCGCCAGGGTCGAAAGCAGCACCGATAGCTGAAGAACTCTCTTCATGGCGTCGCTCCTTCGAAAGTCACGACGTCGCCGTCACTCAGAAACTTGGTGCCGTTGGAAACAACCACGTCGTTTGCGTTCAGACCAGATCCCACAGAAAATCGTTCGACGGCGTAGCTGGTGACACCCACGGGATGAAGTGACACCGCCCGGGTGTTTGGGTCGACAAGCCAGACGGCGGGACGTCCATCTGAGGATGCCATGGACGACCAGGGCAGCTCGATCACCGTTTGTGGCTTGTATCTGGCAGTCACGACGACACTGCTGCCGAGCGGTGCATCAAGCCCACCTTCAAGACCAAGCTTGACCCGGATGGTTCCCGTCGTCGTGTCAAGGCTGGGTGAGACCTCGCGCACTCTTGCCTTGTACGTCCCGCCGCCGGACAAAAGCCTGACCTCAGCCACGTCTTCGACCCCGCGACCGAGCAAAGCGGCCTCATCAATATTGATAACGGCATCCCGCGGGCCGTCATAGGCGAGCGAAACAATTGCTTGAGCAGCTTGCACGACCTGACCGACCTCAGCATTGCGAGCCGTGATGATGCCGTCGGCCTCTGATTTCAGGACCGTTTGCTGCAATGTATCCTTCGCTGTATCCACCTGGGCCTCCGCCGACCGGACGGTGGCCTGTGCGGTGAGAAGGGCCTCACGCGCGCTGTCGACTGCGGCCTGGGTCGTCACGGAAGTAGCGATCAGGCTTTGCTGACGGGTATATGACAGTTGTGCCTGGGTCCTCTGCGCCTGTGCGGACCGGAGGTTTGCCAAAGCCACCTGCAGATCGGCCTTTTGCTCTTTGTCATCGATACGCGCGAGAACCTGCCCGGCCTTCACGTGGTCGCCGACGTCCACCATCCGCTCCGCAATTCGTCCGCCGACACGAAAGGAAAGGTCGGCCTGGATGCGTGCGCTGATTTTGCCGGAGGTCGAGGTGGTACCGGAAACTTCCGTCGCCTCAATGACGATCGTCTCGACGTATCGCGCCTCCTTGGGCACAGGCTGTTCCGCGGGAGCGCAAGCTGTTAGCAGTGCGAGCGATATCGCCGGACTGATGCGCGTTAGTAGGGCCATGATACGCTTCTCTTGGTGTTCGAACCCTCGGGACGAGTTCTGAAAGGTGTGGTGGCGGAGCTGGAATTGGCGCGGTCTGGGTATAGCGAGCCTATGGGCCGACCGGGCTGAGACACGCGCCACGAACCTCGCCATTTCAAGACGCGCCAAAGCACGCCGCACCCTCCGGTGAGTAAGGCGACTTTTTCTTGCGCGCCGCATTTTGGGTCACGAAGGACGCAACAAGCGCCGCCAGCCCGACGACAGACTGGACCGATCCGGCGTATTCGGCGGCGACGAGATGCGCCGAGAGAGCCAGCAACACATAATAGAGCATGCCGAGATAGGCGAGGTCACTCAGGAAGACACTAATCCGCGCGAGGATCATCGCGGGACCCACAAGCTTCACGGCCGTCAGGATTGTCGGGAGATATGCCGGGTAGACCAATGCCCCGTCAACCTGGCTGAAGGTGTCGCCTTGAACCATAGAGAAGATCGTCGCAACAGGGTAAATTACGCACAACATCGCTGTGCTAACCCAGTAGATGTATTTACGAACCATTATGGGTTCCCTCTTTATGCAAAAGTTAGTTTGTGAGGCCGGCAATCTTTAGCCCACCGAGTTTTCTTGTTTTGACGCCAGGACGCCGCCGGCCGCTTTGGGCGAAGCGAAAGAGGCAATTGGCATCCACAGCTATCTGGATGTGCCGGCCAGTTCGTTGCCCAGCTGGTCTGCCGCTGAGCGTACTCCGGCCCTCGCCGCGTCGAGCCCCCGGAAATTGGCGGTGATGTCGAGCGCGTTGGCGCTCCTGCTCGCAACATGGGCGTAGAGCAGGGAGCCGGTTTCAGCGTCCTCGATCTCGACAGCATAGGAAACCCAGCCTGAGAACGTGCCGCGGCCGCCAATTGCCTGAGCGCCGGCATTGACAACGAGCCCGCCCGGGAAAACATGCGAGACGGTGGATAGCACCGGTGTGCTTGCTTCCGCACCGGTCAGGGTCAGCCTGGCGCGTAACGTACCTGGCCCCGCCTGCGCTACGGGCTGAAAGCGTCGGCCAAGAACCTTGGAGAATTCCTGATGCATGTAGCTGGCGAGTGCCTGCTTATCTGTGGCGGACATCTTGCCAAACTGTGCGTCGGGCCCTGCGTAGATCATCGTGGGAGGAATAATGACGCGACTGTAGGCGGCGAAATTCGCATCCGGCCGACGGTACGCGTAGGGCCTCATCTTGTCCGAGGTCGGGCGTAGATATGCCGACGAAGACAGCGCTTGAGACGGTGGCGGCGTGGTTGCACAGGCGGTGACGGAGAGCGCCATCGCCGAGGTCGCCAGACCGCGCGCCCACATTGACAGTGTACCGGAAGGTCCGCTCCGGGCAGTCTTGGACAGACCGGAAGTCGGGGGGCGACTAATTGGGCGATGATCCAAAGTTGATCTCCTGTGCATGGTGCGTTGTTACGGTGTTTCTGCACCGGCAGGCTGGTCCACACCTTTTTGACCGAAGATGCCGAGGCGGTGAACCGCCTCAGCCTATCCGACGTCATGGCTGACGGTCCGGATTTGAACGGGAACGGCGTGCGCTTTCCTGCAACTGGCCACCCTGAAAGGTTCGCCTTAACGCTCTATGACGCCCCTGCGAAACTCAACTCCGCCACCAGGCCGCCGCATGACGGCACCACCGGCGCACCGTTCCGGTCCGCAAACTCCCCGCGCGGCCGCACCGCCGCCATTGGGACCGCGCACGACGCCGGAACCACCACAGGCCGGGCCTACACACCCTCCCCGCGCGGCCGCACCGCCGCCGTAAGGACCACGCACAGCGGCAGCGCGGCCACCTGGGGCATAATAGCTGTTCCACTGCCCGTGCCATGGTTGGCTGGCATAGTGGTTGTTCCAATAGGCTTGGTTAAACGCAACAACAGTCAAGCCGATCGCCGGAATGAGTGCCGGTGATATTGCGACCGTTTGACCCTGATAGTAGATGCTGACATAGTTCGAGGAGACCCAGCCGCGCGCACCACCCCACGACACATCGCACCAGGAGGCTGCGTCGAGGCACCCATAAACGGTAAGAGCTGCACTTGGCGGCATCGCGGTAACCACGGGATACCATGTTCCAGGCCCCGCCCTCAGATTGACGCTTGTGACCGTGGCTCCTCTTGCTGCCGCCAACGCCGGGCCTGACATTGCGGCCATCAGAATCGCTGCAAATGCACTCAGGATGATGCGGCGCATAAGCCAAATACGCGTTTTGTTCATTACTTTTTCCTTTTGAGGTGGTCGGGACTTTCCGAGCCTAGGCGTTGGGAAACTCGACCGATAAGGTCATTTCGCTCAGGTATTTAAAGGTTGATGCCGCTCCAACGACCTTCCTCCGGGCCTTCAGCCTCGGAAGCGTCGGAGTCGTCAAAGCGGTAGCTGCTGACACATTTCGTTGTCGAAGCCACCTCGTCGGACATGCACAACTCATATCCGTCCTCGTCAGCCTGGAGCGTTACGCAGAAAGCATCCCGCTTTCCGTCTTCGGTCGAGAGACAAAACTCCTCCGAGGGCTCCTGCACCCATGGGGTTGTCTCCCATGGAACTTTGGAAGCTTGCTCGTGAGCCATTCCAGCAACAGGGCCAGACATGCTCAGAAGTAACCCCAGGGCAAATTTTGAAAACATCAGCAGTCCTCCGAAATCGATGAAGTGCTACTGATACGGTGCCCGATGCCCGATGCGACATGGATGGTTGGATTTTTTTGCACGCAACGCCGTCAATGGGGGGAGCTAAAGGCCTGGGATTCTGCGACGAACAGCAATGTACCGCTCGACAAAACAGGGGAAGATGGGCTGGCTCCGAAACAGTATCGATTGCCGACCAATTTTGCCTTTGGAGCTACCGAAACTCATTGAGAATCAAGACGTCAAATTATGCTGATAGCGATGAAATTACCTTGTTTGCCAAGGTATTTTACCTCTATCGGACCCGGCGTCGACGGCCGCTTTGCAATTGCGTTCATTGAGCGCCCCGCCCCCATGCATTAGGCTTGGAGAGTGACGTGGGATACGCTCAGGAGATGGCACCGCCGCTTCGGGCTAGCGCGTGCCACTTCTTCATGGTCCAGTCGCGTTGTTTCACCTGATAGAGTTCACAGCGAGCCAGATAGCGGGGAACGTGGAATGCCTCGAACCAGGATTCCTCGACACGTTCGCGGAGCGCACTTCCGAAGGAAAAGACCGGATATCGGCTTGGTCTCGCGCTCGACCACTACCCGTTACGGCACGCGCATTATCCCCTTTGCCTTTTGATCGGCAACCACCCTGCGCCTGCCTTCGGGGGAAACTACACCCACCGCATCAACCAATGGACGCCCAATTGCATCCATGAATTCCGTCCACGCAGTCTGCGTTGCGTTAAGTGCCGTGAGGGTTGCGGCTGGATCAAATGGATCCGCCGAGACCTGCTTCAACATTTCTTGCCGAGCCTGGATAAGTTTCTCGACTGTTTGCGCGTATCGCGGTTTTTCCTTGAGGAGAGTCTCTCGGAAAATTTTGGCGTCTGAAGGAGGGAGGTTTGCTTCCGCAACAGCCAGTATGCGGGCCAGAGGATCATCACCACTCGGAACAGGTGGTTGTGAACGCAGCATCTGCCCTCCCCAAAAAGCGACAAGGAACAAATTCAACGCGAGCGATACGCCGAGGATAATTCGCATCCATTTTTGTCTGCCTGCCTGTTCGTGAACCATGTTCCTGCTCATTCCATGAAAATAGGGATTGACGCGACCTGAAGGGTTGAGACCAGATCGTTGGAGGCGGGTACACCCGGAAAATGCATTCCAATGAAAAGACCTGCAACCACCGCGATTCCACCGCTAGAGGCAAACCCGACCCAATTCAGATCCGGCCACAGTCCGCGAACATACGCAAAAAAACGTCCGGGCAGAAGGTAAAGTCCAGGTCGCTTAACCGCTATGCGCGCAGCGACGTTCGTTCTCAAGCGCAACAAGGCAGCGTTGCGCTCGTCAGCTGGCCACAAGGAGGTTTCCCGATGCCAGGGCGCAGCACTGATCGCATCATCAAGTTTGCATTCCTCTGCAAGAACAGCTCGAGCCTCTTTCGAGACTTCCAGCAGAGCCAGAGCATCGCCCCGTACCTCGATGGGCCACAGATCAAAATTCGCACCGTAACTTCGCGCGAGTGACGTAAAACGTTCGATCGACAACATGTCTATTCTCCCTATTTATCATGCTCTGCCAGCAACCATTCACGCAAAGTGGTTCTCGCGCGTGCAAGCAGACGCTCTATCGCCTTGGCTGACAATCCAAGAATGCGCCCCGCCTCCGCGCCGGAAACCCCTTTTTCGTAGACGAGCATCATCGCGGCCTGCTGACGAGGAGGCAGCGCACGGAGAGCCGCAGCAACGGCAGCATCGCGCTCGGCTTTTGCCAATATCTCATCCGCCAATGCACCAGGATCGACAGCGTCGAAGTTATCAGGAAGTGATACCGCTTCTCTGCGACGGCGCCGGTCGATAGAGAGATTGACGACGATCTGGTAGAGCCATGTTCTCAAGCGGGCGCGTTCTGGATCAAAACGACTGGCCTGATGCCATAGCTTGACCATCGCATCCTGGGCGACGTCCTCAGCATCACGAATATTTAGGGTCAAACGGCTTGCCACACTCAGGGCAAACGAACCGTGACGCATGACAATTTCGTCGAAAGCTCTCCGGTCTCCCTGCGCAGACCAGTACAGAAGCTCCCCATCAGAAGTCTCATTATAGGCCCGGGGTTTGACCATGCCCCTCCCCAGACTCCGCTTGATCAAGAATACGAGCGCGACCCATCTAAACTCCATCTCCTGCCATGGCGCCAATTCTCGTGCCCGCATGTGCACTGCTCGCTTTTCTCGGCTCTTGCAGCTTATACGCCGGAACCCGTGTGTTTCCCCCGCAGAGCGGTTGAAATATTTTCGGCCCGGCCCGGTCGGGTCCTGGGCCTCTTAACCTCAATAGATCGCTATCGGCGTTGTCCATGTCGATGAACATTTCTGCTCCGTCGCTGCTTAGACCCATATCTGTCTCTCGATTAACGTGCCAGATCGGGTTGGCTGTAGAGATACTGAGTTTCTGAAGATGGTTATAAACTTAGCTCGATGATGCCTCCCGCCAGCATTTCTTCGATCCGTCACCAATTATTTTATTTATTAAATTAATTATTGACCGACGAGGCGTTCTTTGATTTTTTACCGGCTGTCATTGACGGGAGGAAATCCGATATGAGATCAAAACTACAATTTCTGCCGACGTCTCGTCGTCGCTTTCTTCAGGGCACAGGCGCAGCCATTGCTTCCGCCGCGCTCTCTGCACCTGCCATTGCGCAGAGCAAACAACTAACCATCATTTCAAACCGTGGCAACGCGGATCAGCGCAAGGCGTTGGAGAGCATTGCCAAGGCGTTTGGTGATTCCAATGGTGTCACCGTGACCGTCAACAATATGGATCACGAGGCGCACAAGACGGCCATTCGCAACTATCTCGTGGCGAGCCCGCCGGATGTCTGCTTCTGGTTTTCGGGCAGCCGCATGCGCAGCTTCGTGGACAAGGGTCTGTTCGAGGACATCTCCGATCTGGTTCAGCGCGAAAAATATGCCGATGTTCTCGGCGCGACGCTCGGCTCCGTCACCGTTGATGGCAAGCAATATGGCCTGCCGACCGGCGGCATTCTCTGGGGTTTGTTCTATCGTCAGGATACGTTCGACCAGTTCGGCCTGAGCGTTCCAAAGACATTCGATGACTTCTTCACGCTGGCCGAACAGTCCAGGAAGGCTGGCATCATTCCCATGAGCATGGGCACGAAGGACCAGTGGCCTTGCGGCGGATGGTTCGACCATATGAACCTGCGCATCAATGGTCTTCAGCACCACATGGACCTGATGGCAGGCAAGGTGAAATACACCGACCCATCCCTGAAAGACGTGTTCGACAAGTGGGAACAGCTGATCAAGGCCGATTTCTTCACGCCAAACGGCACTTCATTTGCCTGGGATCCGGCAGCTGCTTCTCTGGTCCAGAAGAAGGCGGCGATGATGGATCTCGGCAACTTCATCAAATATGCCTTCCCGCCGGAAGACCTTCAGCATGTGCGCTTCGCGCCCTTCCCGACCATCAAGGCGGGCGTCGAGCAGTTCGAGGATTTCTCGGTGGATTCGATCCATCTGCCTTCCGGTTCCAAGAACAGGGAACTGGCCCGCGAATTCCTCGCCTTCTTCTACAAGCCGGAAAATCTGAGCGCCTATTTGTCCCCGGAAGGCAACGTGCCTGCTCGCAGCGACTGCGCAATCGGCGACGACCCGATCCTGAAAATGGCGGTCGAGGAGATGAAGAAGGTCAAGGGCACGGCGCAATATTACGACCGTGACAGCGACCCGGACCTTGCACTTGCAGGCCTCAAGGGCTTCCAGGAATTCATGGTCAAGCCGGATCGCCGTGAGCAAATCCTCACGCAGATCGAGCGCACGCGCCAACGCATCCACGGCTAAGCTCTGCCTGAACACCAAATGGGAGGCGTTGTTGCCTCCCCTCCTCACCGACAGGATGGTCTCATGTCTATCTGGTGGCGCCGCCATCGCAACTGGCTGACGCCTGCGCTTCTTCTCGCGCCGGGTCTTATCCTTTTTCTGGTCGTCATCATCGCATCATCGATCGAGACGTTCTGGATTTCCTTTCACGAATGGGATGGCATGGGCGCCAAAACATGGGTGGGCCTGGCGAACTATGCCGAACTGATCGATGATCCGCAGTTTTATATCTCCCTGAAAAACAATGCGATCTGGCTGGTGATGTTCCTGCTGGCGCCACCCCTGGGGCTCGCGATTGCGCTTCTGGTCAACCAGAAGATCGCCGGAATGCGCATCGTCAAATCGCTCTTCTTCATGCCACTGGTGCTGGCGGCGGTTACGGTGGGCGTCATCTTCGGCTGGTTCTACGACCCGACCTTCGGCTTGCTGGCCATCATCTATCAGGCCTTTGGGGCCACGGCACCGGCGCTGCTTTCGGACGAAAACCTCGTGACCTTCGCCGTCGTCATCGCAGCACTTTGGCCCCAGGTGGCCTTCTGCATGGTGCTGTTCCTGGCTGGCCTCAACAATCTCGACGAGGAGATGATCGGGGCTGGGCGGGTCGATGGCGCGCGGGGCTGGCCCATGTTGCGACACATCGTATTGCCGCAGCTGACGCAGGTGGCTTTCATCGCCGTCGCCATTACCGTGGTCGGCGCGCTACGCTCCTTCGATGCGATTTCGGTCATGACTGCCGGTGGTCCATTCGGCTCCTCCACCGTGCTTGCCTACCAGATGTACGAACAGTCGATCTTCTCCTACCGCTTTGGCTATGGCGCGGCGATTGCGACCGTTCTGTTCCTCATCATGTCCATCTTCATCGCCTGGTATCTGCGCGGCCTCGTCAAGGCCGAGAAGGGAGCGTGATCTGATGTATCCACGTCCTATCCCCGAAAACAAAACCGTGGCCCGCATTGCCTATATGACGATGGTATGCGTCATTCTTGCGCTGTGGCTTCTACCACTCTTTGCCGTCATCATGACGTCCTTCCGGTCATTCGACGATGTGATGGCAGGCAATTACTGGGGTTGGCCAACCAAGTTCAGCCTGACAGACAATTATGTGGCCGTGTTCCAGCAGACCAAGATGCTGCGCTACTTCGCCAACAGCATGATTATCACCATTCCCTCGGTGATCATGGTCCTGATCTTCTCGACGCTGACCGGATACGTGCTGTCACGCTACCGTTTCCGCGGCTCGATGGTGCTGTTCACGCTGTTCGTCGGCGGCAACTTTCTACCGCAACAGGTGATGATGATCCCGATCCGGGATCTGATGGTGTGGGCCGGGCTTTACGACACCTATTGGGCCCTGATGATATTCCACATCGCCTTCCAGACCGGCTTTGCGACACTCTTCATGCGCAACTTCATCGCGGCCCTTCCCGATGAGCTGTTTCAGGCGGCCCGTGCAGAAGGTGCGTCGCCCTGGCAAACGCTGGTCCACATCGTCGTGCCCTTGGTGCGGCCTGCACTGGCGGCGCTCGCCATCCTGACCTTCACCTTCATCGGGAACGATTATTTCTGGGCGCTGGTGCTGACGCAAAGCGACGCGATCAAGCCCGTGACCGCTGGCCTCTCCAACCTCAAGGGCGAATGGGTCTCTGCCTGGAACATCGTGTCGGCGGCAACGATCTTCGTCGCCGTGCCCCCTGTCGTGATGTTCTTCCTGATGCAGAAGCACTTCGTTTCCGGCCTGACCATGGGAGCCGTCAAAGGATGACCGCTTCCGCCAGCCGCACAACCCAACTCTCACCGATCAGCAAGGATACGACTGACATGAGCAGCGTCGAAATCCTCAACGTCCAGAAGCATTACACCAGCTTCCACGCCTTGAAGAACATCAATCTGACGATCGAAAAGGGCGAGTTCATCGTCATGGTAGGCCCGTCGGGCTGTGGCAAATCTACCCTGCTGAAGACCATTGCCGGTCTGGAGACGATCTCCTCCGGTAAACTGATAATCAATGGCCGGGATGTGACGAAGGAAGAACCGGGCGACCGTGGCATCGCCATGGTGTTCCAGTCCTATGCCCTCTACCCGCACATGACCGTTGCCGAAAACATGGGCTTTGGGCTGCGCATGGCAAAGCGCCCGAAAGCAGAGATCGATGCTGCGGTCAAACGCGCCGCCGCAATCCTGCGGATTGATGAGCAACTGGACAAGCTGCCAAAGCAATTGTCCGGCGGCCAGCGCCAGCGTGTGGCCATCGGCCGGGCGATTACCCGTTCGCCGGAGGTTTTCCTATTCGATGAACCGTTGTCGAACCTCGACGCTGCCCTTCGCACCCAGATGCGCGTCGAGCTTTCGACGCTGCATGCCGAGCTCGGCTCAACGATGATCTACGTGACTCACGATCAGGTTGAAGCCATGACCATGGCAAGCCGCATCGTCGTTCTCAACAAGGGCGAGATCGAGCAGGTCGGCTCACCGCTGGAGCTCTACGCCAACCCGAAAAACCATTTCGTCGCGGGCTTCCTCGGCGCGCCGCGAGTGAACTTCTTCGAAGGCAAGGTCATCAGAACAGAACAAGGCACTGCTGCCGTTTCCTTTGCTGGACTTGAAGAACTCCGCGTTCCGCTGACTGCCGACGCCTCGGTGAAGACGGGCGACACGGTAACGCTGGGTGTCCGGCCAGAGCGTTTGCAAACACAGGATGCCGACCCTTCGCTGATGACGTTCGACGCGAAGGTACGCCTTGTCGAGCATCTGGGTCGGGAAACTATTGTCCATGCGGATGCCTCACCACTGATGGCTGTCGGCTCCGACACCGGCACGCACAATGTCACGATCCAGCTTGGAAAGGTTGTGCCCTTCGATGTCGGCTCATCCATCCGCGTCGGCTTCGCCCTTGATGACTGCTACCTGTTTGGCCCCGATGGCAAAACGCTCACACCTCCCAAGCCTGTGACCCAAAAGTAAACTGGAGTTTCCGCAATGAAACGGACGAAACCTGCGCCGCTATCGGCCTGGCGCACCCTTAACCTTGACGATTTTTTGCTTGGTGTGCCGCACTATCCTGAACATGTGGACGAAAGCTACTGGCAGCGCGATGCTGACCGGATGAAGGAAGCGGGCTTCAATGCCGTGCGCGTGGGCGAATTTGCCTGGCACATCTGGGAGCCCTTTGAAGGAAAATTCGATTTCGATCTGTTCGACCGCGCCATCGAAGGCCTTGGTAAAACCGGCATCAACACCATTCTCTGCACGCCTACGGCAACGCCACCGCGCTGGTTGAGTATGAATTATCCCGAAATCCTCCGTGTCGACCGCAAGGGCCGTCGTGCAAGTCACGGCTCGCGCCAGCATGGCGACACCACGAGCCCCGTGCTGCGCCATCACAGCCGCCGCATCACCAAGGCGATGGCGGAGCATTATAAGGACAACCCATATGTCATCGGCTGGCAAACGGACAATGAACTGAACACCACCGTATCCGAGTCCTTCTCAGATTCCGCAACGCTCGCCTTCCGCAACTTCCTGCGCCACAAATACGACAGCATAGACGCGCTGAATTTTGCATGGGGTGGCCATTTCTGGGCGACCTCCTATGACAATTTCGATCAAGTCGTGCTGCCCTACCCGATGGCACCGTCCTATCTGAGCCCCGGCCATGTGCAGGATTATCACCGTTTCCTGGCCACGGCGACTGCCGCGTTCCAGCGCGATCAGGTGGAAATCCTGCGGGCGACGAACCCGGATTGGTTCATCTTCCACAATCTCGGCAATCTGACCGATATCGATTTTCGCGGTGACTTCGGAAAAGACCTCGACTTCATCGGCTTCGACATCTATCCGATGCTCTATGACGAGTTCCGACGCAACGGCGGACATGGTGCCACTCAGGCACTGAAGCTCGATCTCTGCCGCAGCTATACCGGCAACTTCATCGTGCCGGAACAGGCCTCGGGCCTGGGCAGCCAGCCGGCCTTTACCACCATGACGCCGGAACCGGGCGAAATGCGGCGCATGGCACTGTCATCCGTTTCGCGTGGGGCCGATGGCCTGATGTTCTTCCGCTGGCGTCCTGCGCATTTCGGTGCGGAAATCTACTGGATGGGCCTGATCGATCATGATGATGTCGGCCGCCGCCGTTTCGACGAAGCAAAGCAGTTTGCGCGCGATATAGCGAAGATCAAGGACAAGCTGCTCGGAACCTCGGTCCATATGGATATTGGCATCGCCGGTGCGGATTTCGACAATCAGGAAGCCCACAAGACCTATCCGATCGGCCTGCCCTCTCCGCAGGACGATGCGACCCTGCTGCATCGCCATTGCTATGAGCGCGGGATTTCATGCGGCTTCATTCATCCTGAAGACGATCTTTCCCGGCTCAAGGCGCTCTACATCCCCCATTGGGTCATGTGGAATCAGGAGTGGACGGCCAATGTAGAAGCCTTCGTTGAGGCCGGCGGCACGCTGATCGTCGGCGCCATGACTGGTACGCGCGACATCAACAACCATATCATCCGGGAACTGGCCCCTGGCGGGGCGCTTGCAAAACTCTGCGGTGTTCGCGTCGAAGAATTCGGTCGTATCACGGCGAGGGATGGTGATGGTCTCTTCCAGAAGAAGGGCGTGGAGGATGGCCATTACGTGCCCCCACATATCCTCCCCTCCTCCTCGGCCTTCCGCAAATACACGATCGACATCGGTGGACGCACCATCGAGGCCGAGCATCTCTATGAGTTGCTGACGCTCGATGATGACGTGGAGACCATCGCCACTTGGTCTAACCGCTTTGCCAAGGGTCGGGCAGCAGCGACGCGGCGCAAGGTCGGCAAGGGACAGGTGATCTATCTCGCAACCTATCTCACCGATGATCTGGTGGATGTATTGGATGACGTCGTCCTCGCAAAAGCTGGTATCGAACCGCTTATCGCGGATTTGCCGGAAGGCGTGGAAGTGGTGATGCGCACGGCAGAGGATCGCAAGCTGCTGTTTGTTCTCAACACGTTGGAAACCGACCGGAAGCTGACAAACCTCGCATCCGGTAAGGACTTGCTGACAGGAAGTGATGTTTCCGGTGAATATACACTCGAAGGCTATGGTTGCCTTGTCATCGAAATTGGCTAACTCAAGCCCGTAATGTTCTCCCAGAGGGGTGTAAATCCCCCGAAACGAGCGGCGAAGGTGTCACAAGCACCTTCGCCGCTTTGTTATGCGGGAAAGGCAGGCGTCGTCATCTCGAAATTGAACAGGCCTTGCGTCGCCAGAGCCGCCGCACCGCTGCTCCAGAAATTATCTCTCTCATCCGGCACGAGTGCAGGCGGTGGCGTGAAGCAGTTGAGCTCAAGCGCCTTTCGCATCGGGTTGAACAGCAGATCGCCGAAACTCACCGCTTCACCGCCGACAATGATGATTTCCGGATCGACGACAGCGACCATGCGCGCGAGATGAAGGCCAATGCCTTCGCCAGCCTCCTGCAGAATGTCCCTGGCAATTGAATCGCCTTGCAACGCGGCTTCCTTCATCGCGTAACGGTTCACGGCCAGGTCCTTGTCCAGACCCATTGCCTTACGCCAGCGTTCGACGATCGCGGGCTCGGAGTAAAAGGCCTGAAGACAGCCATGGCGCCCGCATTCGCACAGGGGTCCGTCAATCATATGCATCGAATGCCCGATCTTGCCCGCATCCCCGTGCGCGCCACGCTGCACCTTACCGTCCACCACCGTCGCGCAACCAATCCCGACCCCGATGGCCACCGCCGTAAAGACCCGGTGCTGCCGCCCAAGACCGAAAAGATGCTGCGCCAGCGCGAAGGCCAACGTGTCATCCTCCATCCAGACGGGTACATTCACACGCTCCTGTAACATGCTGGCAAACGGCACATTTTCCCAGAAAAAGCGATGGCTTTTGATGCAGATTCCCCTCTCCGCATCGATTGTGCCCGGCATGGAAAAGCCTACTCCGGTCAGCAGCCCGGCCCCTTCCGGCGCCAGCCGCTGCAATCGTGTCACCGCTTTTTCCGCCGCATCCAGAACCGATTGCGGGGAAGGATCCTTGAACTCGATAGTAAGGGACGAGAGCGTTGCAGTGGATAGATCGGTAAGTACGCATTCCAGACTGCCAACATTCATTTTGATGCCGATGGCGAGATGGCCGGCATAGTTGATCTCGAGCGGAATGGGCCTACGCCCTCCACCGCCTGGTATCGTCTTGCCTTCGATGAGATAACCTTCCGAGATCAGATCACTGACGACGAAGGTCACCGCCGCCGGGCTCAAACCTGTCGCGGCCGCAATATCCGCCCGGCTAAGCTGCTCTTCACGCCTGATGAGATTGAGGATTAGACGACGGTTCATCGCCCGAGTGGTTTGTTGATCGATTTTCACGTCGCTGTATGCCTTGGCTTTTCCGTAAGCAGACAGGCTTGAGGTCAACCTGTCTACCACCTTGTTCGCTCAGGATAGCGATCAATGGGCTCTGCGGAAAGCTAGGCAAGTCGATTGGTGCACTTGGTTGATTATAAAACTGGCTCAGCTCTCCTGCATCGAGCAGATCCTGCGACCTTGGCTATTTGCGCAATGGGTTCGGCGATGCAGGTTGGGGTCGACAATAAGGGCAGAGATCACATGGCCTGTGTCCGTTGGCCGACCTTGTTCTCGGGCCGGTGATTTCTAACGGATGTCGTTTGCCTTCACGTTTGGGGACTTTCGCCAAGCAGCGTCAGCGCTCGCTTGAAAGAATCTGCATCGGCACCCAATTCGTTCAGGAGCGTAGCCTGAAAGTCGGCCGCTATGCGCCCAAGGCGTTGCATCAGTTGTTTTCCCGATGGCGTGAGTTCAAGTGCAACGAGCCTCTGGTCCTGGACCGAAACGGTTTTCATCAGATAACCCGACCGCGCCAAGCTATCAGCGGCGCGGCTAACAACAGACTTTTCCAGATTCACCTTCCCGACAATATCGCGGACACTGACGGGTCCTGATCCATTCAGGTGCGCCAGAACGCGCCACTCAGGTACCGACAAGCCGGCTTCGGCTTTATAGAGCGCGGCGAAACGTCGGCTCACTTGCGCAGCCGCAACATTAAGACGGTAGGGTAGGAAATCGTTCAGCTGAAAGGTCATTGGCGTCCCCGTGATGTGCGAAGCATACATAATCGTTGCGAAGACAACAATCTTGCTCGATCTGGTATTTTTGCATTGACATCGTTGCTGGCGCAACGTTTATTCGTTGCATGAGCAACGAGTTTTAGGGGTGTGCCCGTGGATATGCGCGATTTGAGTGAGACTACAATCCGGTCCGGCTCCAAAACAGGCACTGCCGAGGGCTATATGCCGGGGTTCGGTAACGACTTCGAGACGGAGGCGCTGCCCGGCGCATTGCCTCAGGGCCAGAATTCGCCACAGAAATGCAATTACGGGCTTTACGCCGAGCAACTGTCGGGCACCGCATTCACCGCTCCCCGCGGGCAGAACGAACGCACTTGGTGCTACCGCATACGACCTTCGGTCCATCACACCGGCCGCTTCAAGCCCATCGACGTACCGTATTGGAAAACAGCGCCAAACATCCTGCCGCATGATCCGAACCGGCAGAACATTATGAGTTTGGGCCAATATCGCTGGGATCCAATTCCGTTACCAACGGCAGATCAGGATCTGAACTGGGTCACAGGCATGCGGACCATAACGACCGCTGGGGACGTAAACATTCAGGTAGGCATGGCCAGTCATGTTTATCTCGTAACTCGCTCGATGAAAGAGGAGTATTTTTACTCTGCCGACAGCGAAATGCTGATTGTTCCGCAAGAAGGACGGCTTCGTTTCTGCACGGAGCTTGGTGTGATCGAGTTAGAGCCGAAGGAAATCGCGATCATTCCGCGAGGTCTCGTTTATCGTGTTGAAGTTGTTGATGGCCCATGCCGAGGGTTTGTCTGCGAGAACTACGGCCAGAAATTTGACCTACCGAACCGGGGGCCGATCGGGGCGAACTGCCTGGCCAATCCGCGCGATTTCAAATGCCCGGTCGCCGCTTTTGAAGACCGGGAAGTGCAAAGTCGCGTTGTCGTGAAATGGTGCGGCCAATTCCATGAAACCTGGATCGGACACTCCCCTCTGGATGTTGTGGCATGGCATGGTAACTACTGCGCATACAAGTATGATCTGCGCACCTATTCACCCGTAGGAGCGATCTTGTTCGATCATCCTGACCCGTCCATTTTTACCGTTCTAACCGCGCCGTCTGGGCAAGAAGGAACAGCCAACATCGATTTCGTACTTTTCCGCGAACGATGGATGGTAGCCGAGCATAGCTTCCGGCCCCCATGGTACCACAAGAACATAATGTCTGAGCTGATGGGAAATATTTATGGCGTCTACGATGCCAAACCCGACGGCTTTGCTCCTGGCGGCATCAGTCTGCATAACTGCATGCTTCCGCATGGACCGGACAAGAACGCTTTCGAAGGTGCCTCAAACATGGAACTCAAGCCGGAAAAGCTCGAAAATACCATGTCCTTCATGTTCGAGACCCGTTTCCCTCAACATCTGACCGAGTTCGCCGCCAAGGAGGCTCCGATGCAGGAGGAGTACATTGAGGTGTGGAACAAGCTCGAGAAAAAATTTGATGGTACGCCTGGGCTGAAATGATCTCTCAGATCGGCGGGGCCTTGCTGCCAGACAGACATATCCAGTGACTTCGATGGGACACAGAGCATGACAAAGCTGCTGAGAAGCAGGATCGCATCGGCCAATGAAGCGGATTGCGAGTTTCCGATACAAAACCTCCCCTACGGTGTGTTTTCCGTCGGCGCGCAAAAGCCACGATGCGGTGTGGCTATCGGGAATGCAATTCTGGACCTGGCGGCATGCGAAGAACGGGGATTGTTGAATGCCAACGGGACGTTCATCAAGCCATACCTCAACGACTTTATCGAGCTGGGTCGAGCAAAATGGCGGGAAGTTCGCTCAAGACTGACTGACTTGCTTCGAGAAGAAGCAACGGAGGAGCTTCCCCTGATATCGATGAACGACGCAACTTTGCATCTGCCCATCAGAGTCACTGAATTCACCGATTTCTATGCCTCAAAAAACCATGCGTTCAATGTCGGCGTCCTATTCCGTGGACCGGAAAATGCCCTGCCTCCCCAATGGACGCATATGCCAATCGGCTACAATGGGCGTGCCTCATCAGTTGTCGTGTCCGGCACGCCAATTCGACGTCCTATGGGACAGGTCAAGGGGGAGGACGGCCCCGAATGGGTCGCATGTCGCCGCCTCGATCTTGAGCTGGAGCTCGGCGCCATCGTCGGAGCCACTTCCGCCCTGGGTGACCGTGTCAGCGTTGATCAGGCCGATGACATGATCTTCGGCTACGTTCTGCTGAATGACTGGTCTGCACGAGATATTCAAGCCTGGGAGTATCAACCGCTCGGGCCCTTCCAATCCAAAGCACTTGGTACGACTATCGGAGCGTGGATCGTGACACAGGCAGCGCTCGAGCCATTTCGAAGCATGGGGGCTGAACGCACCAATGCGCTGCTTCCTTACCTTCAGGAAGAGCGACCTGGATTGTATGATCTCACGATTGGCTGGATGATGAATGGTCAGCGAATGGGACAGACCAACTACAATCAAATGTATTATTCAAGCGCTCAACAGCTTGCACATCACACTGCTTCAGGCTGCCCCATGCGTATCGGTGATCTCCTGGGCTCTGGTACGATCTCAGGTCCGGCACAGGATCAAACGGGGGCGCTCCTTGAGATGACAAGGGGCGGAAATGAGCCGGTCATTGTAAACGGTGAGGCTCGGACCTTCATCCTGGATGGCGATGTGATCGATCTGTACGCGTATGGACAAGCCGATGGCTATCGGATTGGCTTTGGCCCCTGCGCGGGCCGCATCCTGCCGGCGCAACCATGACAACCGTCCTATATGACTATTGGCGCTCTTCAGCTTCCTATCGAGTTCGAATAGCGCTCGCACTCAAAGGAATCTCCTATACCCGTGTTTCCGTGGACCTCGTGAAAGGTGAACAGAACAGCGGAAGCTTCAAAGAGCTCAATCCCCAGGGTCTGGTTCCTGTCTTGAGCATCGACGGCGTCGTACTCAGTCAATCACTGGCGATAATCGAGTATCTTGACGAGATGCACCCTAACCCGCCGTTGCTGCCCGATTGTCCTCGCGGACGAGCCCATGTTCGTGCTCTTGCCCTTGCGATCGCTTGCGAGACGCATCCAACCTCCAACCTGAAGGTGCTCCAACGCGTCGAAAATATCGCTGGCGCTGAAGCTCGAGCGACCTGGAACCGCGAAAATATTTCCGCCGGTCTCGAAGCATTCGAGGAACTTCTCAATCACCCGAACTTTCTCGGCCGCTTCTGCTACGGCTCTACTCCAGGAGTCGCGGACTGCGTTCTGATACCACAGCTATATAACGCCACCCGGTGGGGCGTAGGTTACACGCATCTTTCCCGGATCACTGCCGTCTCCAAGGCGACGACGGATCTGGCGGCATTCCAGGAGGCATCTCCGGAAGTCAATCGATAACGGATCGGCTAATTTCAAATACGTTAGCCAGGTTGATTTCAAGTCAACCGGCAGTGACCCGAAAGCAGAAAAACACACATGAGCAAAGTCTGTGCGGCACCAGAGTATCCTAAACAAGTGCAAAGACGATTTGCCTGTGCTAGCGTGGGGTTTCGTATGTCCAGCTGCGGTCTGGCGGATTTTTGTACTTTGTAATCTAAAAAACGAGCTTGGGGCAAGGAACCTTTATCTATCGCTCGGTGCATTTTCTGCGCGCTAATAGCAGATTGAAGCGGATGCAATCACCCTTAATTGTGATAGGCGAATGAAATAATTGGAGCTATCGTATCGAGATGATTGAAAAATCGCTACCATATGAGCCTGGAGTGCGCGCGCCGCGCTTTCCCATCCAGGTGGCGGAGTTCGACGGGCGAGCCGCGCCTCGATCAGTGCACGCGTTTCTGCCCAAGTTGGTGGACGCCTGCGGACTTCCGTCATTCGAAGGCCTCGTTGCCCAAGTCGCAAAACAAGCTCTCGATTGCGATCATGTAACCGGCTTTTCATTTCAGATCGACGAACCGCCAGTGGTTGTTTGCATGTCTTCAGTCGATGAGCACAACCCGGTTCGTCGAGTGAGCGGGCCTTACGTCGCGACGCACTGGTGCAACGATCCCACCAATCTTTTTCTTTTCGAAAAGTTTAAGCGCGACAATGTTTATTTGATTTTCATGTCGGAGGATCAAGTCCCGGATGAGCGCTACCGGCACGATTGCTTCACTTCTACAGGGGTCAAACACCGGGTCTCGCTTCTAAAGTGGCACGAACGGGGAATAATCAAGTTGAGCTTCCACAGGACGGAAAGAGCGGGACCCTTTTCTGCCGACGCTATGAACGAGATCGTTCCCTGGGCCGAGGTGTTGGCGTCCCTTCTCATCAAACACGACCTCGTTCGCCCCAGCCCAAGGAGCGGAGTCGAAGCCGCCGAGCGTTACAAACTTTCGATTGGCATATATTGCCCGGAATTGACGGCCCGGGAACGGGAGGTGTGTGGACTAATCGCAGTAGGGTTAAGTTCCGAAGCAATCGCGCTGACCCTCAACGTGAGTGTAAACACCGTCCTGACCTTCAGACGCCGCGCTTACACAAAGCTGTCGATCTCGAGCCAAAATGAGTTAATGCGTATCCTTTTGTAACTTCCCTGAAGGGGGCGGCTGACCAGCGAACGCTGGTATGTTTCAATATCTGTGTCGGTCTGTTTTGTTGTGCTAGAGGAGTTCTCAGTGGTTACGCTGTTACGCTCCACCGGGCTGAATAATTCAGTGAACTTAGAACTTTGTCAGTCGTAGCAATTCGATGCCTGTCAGACAGTGAGCGCCGCGATTTCTCCTGAACAGCAATTATCTTGAACGTGATGGGAGCAAACCGGCCAATACCGCGGCGGGCAAGAGGAACGTTTTTCGGGCTCTCCATTTGGCGGCGAGCGGATCTTTCCCGTTGTCGGCACGATTGCCCATCACCAAGCGCCGGCTGATATCGTGGCGGCAGGCGCGAACCGAAAGCGCGCCAGCCGCCACATCCTAAGTGGGCGATCAGTTCCGGATAGAATCGATTAAGGCATCTGCCACCTGGTGAATAGCCGGTCCTGACATACCAGCCAGGTTAATCCTTCCATTATCCGGCATGTAGATTGCGTGTTTTTCCTGCAGATGTTCAACGACACCTTTCGATAACGGCAGAAGCGAAAACATACCGTTCTGCCCTTGGATGAAGTCAAATCGACCGTCGCCCAATCGGCTCCGGAGTTCCTCGGAAAATGAACGTCGCGTCTCCTTTACCTGGGTCCTCATCATTTCAAGCTCCTGTTCCCATATAGCTTTCAATGGCGCATCCCTGAGGATCTCAGCAACAACTGCTGCGCCGTGATGCGGTGGCATGGAATACATGCCTCGAGCCACAAGCACGAGGCTGTCAACCGCTAGACGCGTTGCGGCCGCGCCTTCGCTCATCACCACCGCGCAACCGACCCGATCACGATATACGCCAAAGTTCTTTGAAAACGAGTAGGCAAGAAGGAGCTCAGGGAGTTTCTTCGCCAGGATTCGAACTGCGATTGCATCTTCGTTGAGGCCTGCGCCGAACCCCTGGTAAGCGATATCGAGGAGCGGAACCAGATTGCGCTCCAGCAGAATATCCGCCAAATCGTGCCATTCTTTTTCACTTAGGTCCGCGCCTGTCGGATTTTGGCAGCAACCGTGAAGCAAAACCACGTCCCCTGATTTTGCGCCTTTCAAGTCGCTTTCGAGACTTTCGAAGTCCGCCAAGCCATTTGTACGGTCATAGTGTCTGTAGGTTTTCCACCTGAGACCGGCGGCAGAAACGATCGTGAAATGAGGCGCCCATGTCTCTTCACTGATCCAGACTGTTGTATCCGGTTTCGCGAGCTTGATCAGTTCTGCGAGCAGTCTCACCGCAGCCGCCCCGCCGGGAGTTTGCAGAGCGGCGAAACGCTGGGTTTCCAGACTGGGTCCGAACACCAGCCTCATGCACTCCTCATTGAGTGGCGCATAACCACTCAGGCCTTCATAGGCCTTGCTGGTTTCACCTTGCAAGACAACTGATTGGGCCTCACGGACCGCTTTCAGAACGGGTGTTTTTCCATTTATGTCTTTGAACACCCCGACGCCCAGATCGAGTTTCCGGGGTCTGGGGTCAGCTCTAAATTTTGTGGATAGCTGAAAGACCGGGTCGGGCGCGGATGGCTTAAGGGCCTGGAAAAGTGACATTTCGGAACTCCACTAGGAATAGGCGTTGAGAACTGGGAAGCCTGGGGGTCTGGTGCTCAGGAAAGCGAACACTGTTTCATTCGCTCACCAACGTTGGTCCACACCGACTATCGGAAGATCGAAGTCCCAACGCGATTTCGGCGTTGCAGAACCGGATCGACCTGCCGAAACAAACGGTTCTTCAGCCCCGTATCCGGGGCATCAGGATCATGTCCCAAATGCTTGGTACCTCTCCGCAAGGAACGTGGATCAACGCAGGATCCCCGGACGAAAAGGCGGCCTTGATCCGAGCTTCCAGCTCCTCGGGTGACTGAGCAAGAAATCCTGCCATGCCGAACGAGTCAGCCAGCTGAACGAAATCGGGACTCGTCAGATCGCACGCGATGTGCCGGCCGCCAAACATGTCGCGCTGGATGCGCTTGACGTTTCCGAACATCGAATTGTCAAATACAACCGCCACGACGGGTAACTTGTGGTGAACGGCGGTCGCGAGTTCTCCGACCTGGTACAGGAATCCCCCATCCCCAGCGATGGATAGCACGGGCCTGCCCGGATTTGCCGCCTGAGCGCCAAGAGCAGTCCCATAGCCCCATCCGAGATTGTCCTGAAACCCGGCCGACAGAAATGTTCGCGGAGAATAGACCGGAAAAGCCAGTCGGCTGGCGAACCCCATTTGGGTCACTTCGTCGACAAATATGCCATCGTCCGGAAGAGCTCTACGAATCGCTTCAAGGTACGATTTTTGCGGCTCAAGCCTTCTGTACTTCTCCTCGAACCAGGCTCTATGCTCGAAGAGGTCGTTCGACCAATCCGCTTTTTCCATATCATCAGTCTCAAGCGCCGCAACCAGCGCCGCGGTGTAAGACTTCGCGTCGCCCACCATCGAAACCGCCGGCTCTTTGAACCGCCCCGGAGCCGCGGGATCCGTGTCGATACGAATTACCCTGATATTTTCATCCAAGCCCCACTGCTTTTCCTGGACGAACAGCCGCGTCCCGATGCCGATAACGACGTCTACCTTCGGCCACATGCGATGCCCAATTGGCATATTGATCGCCAATGGATGATCTGTTGGGATCACGCCGCGTCCGCGTCGATAGGACAAGACAGGAGCACCGAGCAACTCTGCCAACCGGGTTACCTCGCCCGACGCGTCCAATGCACCGCCGCCGACCACGATCATCGGATGACGCGACCGCAGAGCGATGGCAGCAGCTGCCCGGACCTGATGCAGGTCGATCTCCTGGGGTATCCGATCAGCGACCGGCTCCATTTTCACATCGCCGCGCTTGGCCCACACATCGAAGCCGCATTCGATGTAAGCAGGTCCGGCTTTTCCCGAACGCATTGCGGCGAATGCATCGTTAACTGCCCTTGGTCCTTCGGCAGGTGACGTGATCTGGCGCGCGAATTTATTAACATGGCTTGCAAAACCGATCTGGTCGCGCATCTCGTGGAGGTGACCATGTCCTTTATCGATATCTGCATGAGGAATCTGGCTTCCAATCGTCAGCACCGGCGCGCACATCGCTTCGGCAGTCAGCATTGCCGCCGACGAGTTTGCGACACCGGGGCCTGGAACAACCGAACTCACATGTGGTCTTCCTGTGGAAATCGTCGCGCCGAGAGCCATGTAACCGCAGGTCTGCTCGTGCCTTGGATGAATGACGCGGATACCGGTGGTGGAGCGATAAAGCGCGTCAAAAAGCGGATCGCTCTGAAGGCCTGGCAGGCCAAAGACAATGTCGGCGCCGTTGGCGGCCAAAGCTGCTACAACGGCATCCGCAGTAGACGTTTCTACGACTGGCTGTTCCGATTGAATGGAGTCGGGTTTGGAAAGTGAGTTCATTTTAGATGCCATCAGCCTAAAGTTGATCTTATGAAAACCACTAAAGAAGGAGTTGGCGGCTTTACATCCCAATCCATTGTGACCGGACCGCCAAATCCTCGCTGCAGATCCCGATTAGTAAAAGAAATTCAGGGTTTTTTCCGTGGTATGGGAGAGAATGCCAGCTTCGCCCAGTTCCCTTCCTACTCCACTCTTCCCCCCGCCTCCCCAGCCTGTCCGAGGATCTGGAGTTCCGCCCCCGTTTACCCAGACGGTACCAACCTTCAGTCCGTGGGCGAGTTGATGCGCATGTTTGACGTTTCCGGTCCAAACATTCGCTGAAAGCCCGTAGTCCGAGCTATTGGCCAGCAGAAGTGCTTCCTCTGGCGTGTCGAAGGGGATAATTGTTGCGACCGGGCCGAAAATCTCTTCACGCGCGATCGTGGCATCGTTCGATACGTTGTCGAAAACCGTGGGCTGGACAAAAAAGCCTGGGCGCTCGAGCTTTTCGCCGCCAGCCAGGACCCTCGCTCCCTCGGACTTCCCGAGCGCGATATAGCGCATTACCGAGTCAAGCTGCTTCCTGCTGACGAGAGATCCCATAGTCGTGCTCGGGTCGAGCGGATCACCAAGCTTCCGACTCCTGGCTTCGTGCGCCAGCAGTTCTGCCACCCGGTCCTGAATTGATCTGTGGACAAGAATACGGGAGCCGGCAGCACATATTTGGCCCTGGTTCGAGAACACGCCAAGGGCAATTCCAGGAACGGCACCTTCGATGTCGGCATCGGACATAACGATCTGAGCGCTTTTTCCACCTAGCTCCAAGGTGGTGGGGCGAAACAGCGGAGCGCACCAGATCGCGATCTGGGAGCCAACCTGCGGGCTTCCCGTAAAGCTGACCTTGTCCACCCGTGGATGGGTTACAAGATGCTGCCCGACTTGATCCCCTCTGCCGGGAACGATGTTAACGACACCATCCGGGTAACCGGCTTCGAGGACCAGTCTCCCAAGGTGGAGCACCGCCAACGAGGCGTCTTCGGCGGGCTTCAAGACACATGTACAGCCGGTAGCCAGAATCGGCCCCAGTTTCCATGTTGCGATCATGGTTGGAGCATTCCAGGGAAGGATGGCGGCAACAACCCCGATCGGCTCTCGAACAACAACAGTCGTAAGCTGCCGCCCGAAATGATCCGGCCCTGGGATTTGTTTGCCATTCACTCTTTCCGCGAATGCTGCATAGGTGCGAAGGCAAGCGACGGCAGATGGTATATCGACATTTCTCGGCTCGCTTATTGGCCGCCCGATTTCCACGGCCTCAAGGTGTGCCAGAATTTCGGTGTCACGTTCAACCAGCTCCGCGAGGCGATAAAGGAGCCGCGCTCTCTCCCAACCGCTTGTTTTCGACCATGGTCCCACGAGAGCTTCCGACGCAGCCAGAACCGCCGTGTCGATATCCTCCTTGGTCCCGCTGGCTACCTGCGCGAGATCTTTCTCATCGGCCGGTGAAATGGATACAAAGGTGGAGCCTCCGCGGGCATCCATCCACTTTCCTCCGGCCAGAATTCTGGTTTCAAAGTCCACGACTTTCCTCCCGTTATGACTAAGGCGCTTGGGCAAATGCCTGTTAGCGTCAAACGAGAGTAGGGTTATGCTTGCTGTTGTGAAATCATCTGGGATTGTGACGGACGGACGGGATCCGTTGACCTAGTTTTTGATAATCGAGAGGATTCGATCGGCGGCCGCCTCACCGGCCCGCACCGCCCCCTCCATTGAACCCCAACCCTGCTCGGCGACTTCCGTCCCCGCAAAGAAAATGTTTTCAATTGGCTTTGCCAGTTCAGAGCGGCTATTTACCGGATATCGAGGCGGGAGAGGCGATCCGCACCCACTCGACAATGGATCCGAGCCCCACGATTTCGTGGCAAAATCGATAACAGGACAAGGCAAGTATCCAAAATACCTCTCAAGATCCTTCAAGGCGCGAGCCTTGGTCTCATGTTGGGAAATCCGGGGGCCACCAGCGACGCCATTCTCAAAGAGCAGGAGAGTTCCCTCCCGTTCGCCAGGTCTGCTTGCATTCATGACAATGGTATTCCCCATTTCCCCCTCGGCAAAGCCACTCAGACCAATGCTCTTCCACCACTGCCGTTCAAACACAACGAATGACTTTGTCGCCGCCTGCTGGGTCCACCCGGAGATAAGCCGGTGGCGCCGTTCGGGAAGCGCCGGCGAAAATGACATGCGGTTCAATACCGTGGGGCTTACCGCGAGCACCGCAAATGAGGCGGTTACGGTACCGCGCGTCGTCTGCAATTCGACACCTTTCTGGTGCCGATTGACCGCATGGATCATGGTATTGAGCGTGATCGAGTTTGGATCAAGACCGGCTGCAAGCTTCGCCGCGACAGCGCTTCCGCCGCCCACTATCCTTTCACTGGATTGATCGTGCGATTGGCCGGCCGCGGCGTGATAACTTACCGTTGCGGCCATCGAGACTGCGAATGGGTCAGTGCCGGAAAGCTCGAACACGAGGTCATGGGCAAAACGGGTTTGCTGTAACGCATCCACGTCTTGCATGCCGAGCCATGTGCCAACGCTGCACTCCTCAAGCCCTTTTTCCACTACTCCCTTTTTGAAATCGGCCTTTAGCTGGTCAAATCGCCTCTTCAGGCGGAGTAATCCCGGGTCAATATAGTCATGATGTTCGGTCCATCTGATACCGTTCCGGAATATCGACCTATGGCCGCGTCTCTCGACCGTCAGTAACCCAAGCCCGAACTCTCTTATGAGCGACCTCATCCGTTCATGTCCGGGTTTAACAAACTCTGGTCCACCCTCGAACGATCGCCCCTCCTCGCTTTTAATGGTTTCCGTTTTGCCGCCGATCCGATCTCGCGCGTCGATACCAAGGGTGGAAACTCCAGCTGCGGACATCATGCGCAACGCGGACAATCCGGATAAGCCAAGGCCAACGATTACGACATCAACGTGCCGATTTGACTCAGGAAAGAGTTGCATCATCATCGGCACGGTGAAGGTGAGCCATCAACATCGAACCGCCCTCGATAACCCAGCCCTTTTGGGCCGCGTGTTCAACCATTGCGTCGAACGCTTGGCGACCCGCCTCGTCGTCTTGTAGCGCCCGCAACCATTTTACGGAAAGAGCAGCATGACCCGCCGGCTGTGACAGGAGCTTACCAGCGTCTGCGGCCTCCAGGGTCGCATCGACTGATGACAACGGCGTTCCGACAGCCACCCTCACCGACAGCTTCTTATAGTCATCTTTCTCGAGAAGACTTATCGCTCCCTCAGAAGCAATTTTGACAAACACATTCGTTCTCCTCAGACAACAGCTCTTAAGAAGTCACGCGTACGCTCTTCCTTGGGCGATGTAAGGAGGTCTCGCGCCGGCCCTTGCTCGACGATCCGGCCTTGATCCATGAATACGACGCGGTCTGCCACCTCTCGGGCAAAGCCGATCTCGTGCGTCACGATAACCATCGTCATGGTGCCGCTTCGCGCGATGTCTCTGATTACTGCGAGAACTTCACCAACAAGTTCAGGATCCAACGCACTCGTCGGCTCGTCGAAAAGCATGACTTTCGGACGCATTGCGAGGGCACGTGCGATCGCCACACGCTGTTGCTGCCCGCCGGAAAGCTGTGAAGGGAAATAGTCCTCCTTCCCGGAAAGACCGACTTTTGCAAGCAGTTCGGCAGCACGTCGACGAACCTCGGCCTTTTTCTCCTTTTTGACAATGACGGGTGCCAGGCAAATGTTATCCAGCGCCGACATGTGCGGGAAGAGGTTAAAGTGTTGAAACACCATGCCGATATCGATGCGCTTTTTTGCTGCCTCGTTATCGCGCAACTCATGCAGCACTCCACTCCTGACCCTGTAGCCGATCAGATCGTCATCGACCATGACCCGGCCACTTTGGATATCTTCCAGGTGATTTATGCAGCGCAGGAGCGTGCTCTTTCCTGAACCTGAGGGACCGATGAGGCACACAATTTCCCCTCGCGAGATCTCCATGTTGACGTCAAACAGTACTTGGTGGTTACCGTACGATTTAGAGACGCCGGCAATCTTGATTTCGCCGCCGCGGGGCGCTTTTCTAATCTCTTCGTTTTTCATTGCATTCTCCGCGATCGAAAGGCTCATTTCTCCGCCATCTTACGTTCGAGTACATTTTGGAAGACGCTGACAATAGAGATGACGACGAGGTACCAAATGGTGGCGACAATCATCATCTCGATCGTTCTGTAGTTCGAGCCGGCGATGCTCTGCGTGATGGTCAAAAGGTCCCCGCCCGCAATAACCGAGACGAGTGAGGTCGCCTTCAGCACATTGACAAATTCGTTGCCAAGTGGGGGAGTGATCACCCGTAGAGCCTGGGGCAGGACAATGTATCTGAGAGTCATCCAGCTGTTCATCCCAAGAGCTTTGGATGCGGCGTGCTGCCCTCTGTTGATTGCAAGTAATCCACTGCGGACGATTTCGCTCATATACGCAGACGCGGATAGAGTGAGACCGATCACCGATGCGACAAACGGTGTTAACAGCTGTTGGATCGGCGCCGAGTAGAACGTGATGTCGGTGAACGGGATGCCGATATGGACCCGCTTGTAAAACAGTCCGAGATTGCCAATGACGATCAGAATGACGAGGAGCGGTACGCCGCGAAAGATAAACACGTAGATGCCGGCAATGGCGCTGATGATTTTGCTAGGAGATGTCCGCATTATTGCGATTAGAATAGCCACCAGCAAAGACGCGACCATCGCTATGACTGTCAGTTGCAAGCTGACCATGAGCCCATTCAGAACAGCCCCATTGAACAGGTACTGTCTGACGGTGTCCCAATCCAGGTAGGGACTCATGACGAAGGAGTAAAGGAACTGCGCGCAGAGTAAAACAGCAATCGCACTGCCAATGATCCTGCCATAGTGTCGGACTGGAATAATTTTGTCTGAGGTCAAGGTCGGGTTCGGGTTAGTAGAATCTAGATGCGCCATCATTGCACTCACTCACTTGAAAAAGAGTCCCAGTAGCCGGAGGCCGCCGATGGCAGCCCCCCGGCAATTCAGATCACTGTTTCTGGCCGACAGGCGTGTGGGTGAGCGGATTGATTGACATCCGGTCGGCCGGAACAGCAGAATCTCCCGCATTATACTTCGTCAGGACTTGTTGATACTGCCCCGTTTCCGAAATAGCTTTCATCGCCAAGAGGACTGCTTTTGTCAGATCAACGTTATCTTTGGTAAACGCAATGCCGTAGAGCCCTGGATCCCACTCCTGCGTCTGGTTGTAGAGGAGCGAGATGCTCGAAAGTCTCGCGCCACTGCTGCTGGCGATACCCTTACATGTGACGCTGGAATCCAGGTATCCGTCAATCTGCCCCGATAGCACGGCAGTCGATGCAGCGGGAGCAGAGGGGAACTCTGCCAGCGTAATCGGCCCTGCAGTTTCCTCCGTACAGTACTTCTCACTGATGCCGCGCAAGGTTTGCCCATACAGGGATCCTGACGGAGCGCCAATTTTCAGCCCGCAAAGTGTTTTTACATCCTCGCCAATATTACGGGGATTTTCGTTCGGGACCACAATCCCTGCCGAAGCCTGAAAATACGGAACGAAGTCGAGCATCTTACGCTCACGCTCCGCCGTTACGCTGATTTGACCCATCAGCGCGTCCAGAGAGCCAGCTTGAAGACCAGGAATCTGACCTGGCCAATGGGTATTGACCCACTCGATTTTCACGCCAAGCACAGGGGCAAGCAATGCTGCCAAATCTGCTGCAATTCCTACGGGCTTGGTTGCTTCGTTTGGATCAGCAACGAGCTGAGGAAAGCTCTCGAAGGCGCCGCCGATCCTTATAACACCGGCGGACCTGATATTTTCGGGAAGGGTGTCATGTATTGCCTGATCGGCGATCGCCACCGATGCACAGAATAGTGACACGAATGCACTCAATGCGGCTATGTGGGTTGTCTTCCTCATTTTTGTTCCCCTTGATGACCTTCTGGCCGTTAACCTGGGCCTATTGGACCCAGGTGTATTCTGAAGGTAGCCAACAGCAGCCATGAGCGCCATAACAGCGGAATGTTACAGTTGGGGAGTATGCCTGCAACTCAACACCGGCGTTCCGACGGATCGGCAGGGACAAGGCGGAACCGGTTCGGGTTTGCGGCCATGGCGAGTAGCTTGCCGGGATGTCCGGGCCTCCGCGCTCGGGGTTGGACCCACCCACCCGGTTTCAGGATAGCGAATGAACCCTTGCTTCTGATCAGCTTACCTTCCGGCGGAGGGATTGACCCTGATTTCTTCCCGTTTGATTATATTTGCCTCGAGGCCGTATTTGGCTAATATTGCCTGATACTCTCCAGTATCGAACAATTCCCTGAATGCGAGAGCGATGGCCTCAGCTAGTCCTGCGTCGGTTTTAGACACGGCTACAGCCTGCGGGTTTCCGGCCCAACCCGCAAAATTTCTCCGGACCAGCTCTCCACCAGAAGTGGCTTCTCCGTAGGCGAGTTCGCCCGTTGATGCAGGGTACGCCACGGCTCCACCGCCTTTGAGTGCGACCATCGCCATCCCTGTCGACGGATAAGTCTTTATCGTGATGGCGGAGTGCCCATCAGCTTCGCATTTTTTTGATTCCAGTTCCAACTGCTTGAGAAGTGCTGCCGCTTGTACGGTTGCTACTGGCTTCCCGCACAGATCTGACGGTTTCTGTATCGTTGGAGCGACATCTTTCAAAACCAGCACTCCGCTTACATTGGACCTGTAGACGACCATATCCATGATCGCCTCGCGATCAGGCGTATAAGACATGACCCCGATGCTCATATCGTAGTTGCCAGACTGGATTCCGGGGATCACGCCGGGCCATTGCATGTCGTCAAACTCGAATTTCACGCCGAGGATCGGTTCGATCGCCCGAACAAGGTCGACGGCTTCGCCTTTGAGCACCCCGTTTTCGAGGTATATATTGGGCGGAACCTGCATAGGCGTTGCTATCTTGACAATGCCAGACGCCCTAATTGAACCGGGGAGCAATGCAACAATTTCGGCATTTGGTTTTGCGGCGTATGCATCAAGTCCAATAATGAGTCCGAATCCGAGACTCAAAGACGTTAAATAGGCGGCGGATTTCATTGCAGATGTGAGATTGTATTTTCTCATCGGATCCCCTCTCGGCCCTTGTTGATAATGTTTTCAAGGCTCTATTGAGAGTCGCCTCTTTCCAATCATCCGCAATCACCATTTATTGTGATTTCAAACCGTGTCGCACCGGCGAATTATACTTCGAGAAGGCATGCTTCCGCGTTGGCATATTTGAAAATACACGCCGGATGTAAGATCCCCGCCGATGCCATCGTCTGAAAAACAAAGTGAGGCAGGGAGATCAGTATTTTCGGCAAAAGTATTTCGCACGAGCAGGAACAGCACGCCTTCGCCGGCTCCGTCCAAGGCTGGTTGACCAGCATTTTTTGAGAGTAGTCCGGGAGCGATAGAATGAATGAACAAACAGTCTCTGCGCCCTATCGCTCGCAATCACAGGTGCGAGGAAGACCCGTATTCGGGACGACGCTCGGAATAATAATCCTTGATACGCGCTTCCGACGTTTCGCAGGGGACATCGGATTTGCAGGATCGTTTCCCTTTCCGGTTCAATATGCATTAGCAAAAGGTGTCGCGAATGGCGCCAAGATCCAGCTCGATGAGAACACGGTCCAGATTTTTCGGAAAGCTATCGACGAACTTGTCGCAATTGGCGTCGATGGTATCGCCACAAGCTGCGGATTTTTAGCGATTATGCAGCCTCAATTGCAGGCGTACAGTCCCGTTCCCATTGTGACGTCCAGCTTGCTACAAATCCCCTTGATTGAACGAATCTTGCCAAGTCAGAAGCGGGTCGGAATTCTAACCGCCGATGCAGACGCTCTCACGGAGGTTCACCTTTCAGGGGCAGGAGTGTGTGTTCCCACGGCCATTGCCGGCTTACCGGAGGACAGTACTTTCAGACTGAATATGCTTATTGGAAACACGATCATAGATCGGCATGAGCAGGAAAGGGAAGTCCTGACGGCGATCGACAAGTTGATATCGGACCATAACGATATCGGCGCAATCCTACTGGAATGCACAAATCTTGCACCATACGCTGCCACTATCGAAGCAAACTTCGGACTGCCTGTTTACGATATAATGACAATGCTTCGCTGGTTCTACTCTGGCTTGCGGCCCCGCCGTTACGAATGAGGCAGCATTCCGACAGCTCCTTCATCTTCGACACGACAGCGCACTACCTGGTGGCTCCAGCGCAGGGACCACAGAATGACGAACCGGAACGGTGGTTGCCGCTGGCTTCATGGAACGATCCAGTGTGACGACTGCGTTCGGGGGTAAAACTGCCGGTGCCAGAGCCGTTTACCAGGACCGCTGCAAGACCGAGACGCATTGTCACCAACCATTGTGATGGCAAGGCAGCCACTACCGCTACATAGTGCGAACCTGAGAAGAACCAGGTTGTCTACTTTCTATGGCCATAAGCCAGAATCGATCCGGCCGGCTCTCTCGGTGGGGTGCGTGCAGACGCATCGGCTGGGTTCAAGGTGATATTCAACGTTTCGTTGGCTGTCCGGCAATCACACAAATTTTAGAGAGATCAGGATGCAGAAGAGCTATGAAGTCGTAATTGTCGGAGGCGGCCCTGTCGGGATGATTCTCGCCTACGATCTCGGCATGCGAGGTATCAATTGCCTGGTCGTTGATGACGGTAAACCATCGCTCGCCAAGAAAGCTGGATCCTGCAACACGCGAACGATGGAATATCTTCGAGCTCTCAGTCTGTCGGACAAAGTAAAGGCAGCCGCTCCGATCCCTCCTGGCATCTCGCTTGACGTGGTATTTGCCACTGGAATGGCAGGTAAGGAACTGCACCGGTTCTCGAACTGCTTGGGATGGCAGCAAACGGATCAATCCCCGGAGAGAACGCATATGATCTCTCAAAAGACGCTGAGAGATTTGGTATGTGAGGAAACACGGCGGCGCTTCTCCCAGGTCGATTTTGCATTTGATGCGACCGGAACGCTGAAGTCACAAACCGCTGATGAGGTTACCGTCGCGGTCTCGACCAAAGACGGCGGGTCGGACGTGGTGGCTGCGCGGTTCCTGATAGGTTGTGACGGTGGTGCAAGCTCGGTGCGGAAGGCAATGGGAGGGAAACTGGAGGGAGAAGCGAGCACCGCGGGCAACCTCCGGGTTCTGTTTCACTCTCCCCAATTCTATGAAATGACAACCCTGCGCCCGGCGCAACAGAATTGGATAGTTAACGCTGAGGTGAACGCGAGCTTTAGCGGTGGCCGCGGCTTTCGTGACGATGGAGATATCATCACCGCCACCTTCTGGAACATATCTCAGGAACAGAGTCGTGAAATCCTCGCAGACCCTGCCCCATGGCTCTGGGCTGCAGCGGGTTTTGAGTTTCCGTTCTCGTTTTCGCATTCTGACTTCTGGGCGACACATAATCTTGTTGCGGATCGCTACAGGGAAGGCCGCGTTTTCATCGCCGGGGATGCCGCGCACCTCCATCCTCCGACGGGAGGTCTTGGCTTGAACACCGGAATAATGGATGCATCCAATCTTGGGTGGAAGTTGGCCGCGTATCTCAAAGGTTGGGCGGGAGAAGAACTCCTGGAGAGTTATGAGGCAGAGAGACAATCGATCGGAAAACGCGTTGTCGCCCAAGCCAACCACAATTATCGCTCTGGCTTGCCGTCCGATTTCTATGAGGTGGGACTGCTGGAGGAAAGCACTGAAGGCGAAGCTATCCGTGCACGGGTCGGTGAGCGGATCTATCAGATGAAGAATGACGAGTTTAACGCGCCAGGATTGGTTCTTGGATATACCTACGCTCCTTCGCCGGTCATTTGCGAGGATGGGACGCCCCCGGAGCCACAAACGGTGGTCGAGTTTATCCCTTCGGCCCGACCGGGCAATAGATTGCCCCATTCGGTGGACGACCACGGAACTCCAATTTACGATCGACTTTGCAGCGGCCTTTCTCTCATTGTTACCGACCCGGAATCCTTGGCAGGGGAGCAAGTCGCCCGTGAGGCGCGCGCACTCAGTATTCCGCTGAAGATTATTGAGCTTCCTGAGACAACTCGTTCGCTATACGGCGCGAAACTTCTTCTCGTGCGGCCTGACCAGCATGTCGCATGGCGGGGAGACGCGTTGCCGACCCCGCCATCGTCCATACTCACCAAAGTGGTTGGTTTGACCAGCCTCTGAAGTCGGCGTTCCGCAAGTCTTCCCTTAAGTTGAGAAGGTTCTCAGTTGATTGATGCCAAATCCACTGCTGCCGAAAGTCATGCGTATGACCAAAAGCGCATCGTCGAGGTCATTCGCGCCTTTGAAGCCGGCGAAATCGTCGTGGTCACCGATGACGACGACCGGGAGAACGAGGGCGACCTGATCGTCGCGGCCGTCCATTGCACGGCGGAAAAGATGGCGTTCATCGTGCGCCACACGTCAGGCATCGTCTGCGCCCCCATGCCGAGCGAAGAAGCCAAGCGGTTGAACCTCAACGCCATGGTGGCGGAAAATGACAGCGCGCATACGACGGCCTTTACCGTCAGCGTCGATTTCAAGCACGGCACCACGACGGGCATTTCCGCCGATGACCGCACGCTGACAGTGCGCAATCTCGCCAATCCCAATGTCGGAGCCGCCGATTTTACCCGGCCCGGCCACATCTTCCCGCTGATTGCCCGTGAAGGCGGCGTGCTGATGCGCTCCGGCCATACTGAAGCCGCCGTCGATCTCTGCAAGCTCGCGGGCCTGCCGCCGATCGGTGTCATCTGCGAACTCGTCAATGATGACGGCACCGTGACGCGCGGACCGCAGGTCACCGCCTTTGCGGAAAAACACCAGCTCAAGCAGGTGTCCGTCGCCGATCTGATTGCCTATCGCCAGCGCAAGGAAACGCTGGTGGAGATGGGATCGTCCTTCACCATCGAGACGCCCTTCGGCCCGGCCAAGGCGCATGCCTATTCGCTGCCCTGGGACCCGATGCAGCACGTCGCCATCATCTTCGGCGACATTCGCGATGGCGTCGATATTCCGGTCCGTCTGCATCTCGAAAACGTCACCCGCGACGTGTTCGGCGCGCGCCGGCCGCTTGACCGCTACATGGCGAAGATCGAGGAAGAAGGCGGCGGCGTGATCATCTACCTGCGCGAAGGTTCGGTCGGCGTCGGCCAGACGGACCATGGCTGCAAGCTGCACCAGGACCAGGAGCGCCATTCCAAAACTCAAGCCCGCGAGAGTGAATGGCTCGAAATCGGCCTAGGCGCACAAATCCTGAAAGATCTCGGCGTCACCTCGATCAAGCTGCTCACCCGCAGCGAGCGCCACTATGTCGGCCTAGAAGGGTTTGGCATCAAGATCGCCGAAACAATCAGGTGCTGATGGTTATGATTACGTTTCGAAAGCGATGATCAAGATCGCCCGACAAGCTCGATGGCGCAGTAACCCGTAATCAATGATCAAACCGGGATCGGACTGCACCTGCATCGGATCAAACGTGCGGGCTCCACCCCTATCGCCTCAGCCCGCGGCGCCAGGGAGCCCGCGCTCCCCGCTTCCGTCTCAGTGCGGATGACGCGAAAGAGGTGACAGAGCCGTTCGCTTGGTGCCCCGCGCTCACGTTGCTGCCGGCGACATACAGAACCTTTCGTACGATACCCTGTTCGGGAGTTTTGTTCTTCGGTACTGGTGCCGCATGGTTTGGGCCGAAACCGTGGCGCGCACATTGACGCGGCACAGTCAACGCGGACCCTGGCGCGGCGGGGAAAGTTCCACCGTAGGTTACGTCCGCAGTTTGATGTCGAAATCAGCTCCGGTCTTGGCCTTTATTTCCTCCACAGTGACGTCCTCAGCGAGCTCGATCAGCGTCATGCAGACCGGGCCACGCTTTTGAATTTCGAAGACACCAAGGTCAGTAATGACAAGGTCTGCTACCCGTCGGCCGGTCAGAGGCAATGTGCATTCGGTCAGAAGCTTCGGCTTTTCCTTGGCCTGGTGTTCCATCACGACGACGACCCTTTTTACCCCGGCTACGAGGTCCATCGCGCCGCCCATGCCTTTGACCATGTGGCCAGGGATCATCCAATTGGCCAGATCGCCATTGGAGGCCACCTGCATGGCTCCCAGGATCGAAAGATCAATGTGACCGCCGCGGATCATGGCAAAACTGTCGGCACTTGAGAAATAGCTTGTGACGGGCAGTTCCGTGATAGTTTGTTTGCCGGCGTTGATGAGATCGGCGTCCTCCTCACCTTCGTAAGGAAACGGACCCATTCCAAGCATTCCATTCTCGCTCTGCAGGCGCACATCAATCCCTTTGGGGATGAAGTTGGCGACGAGCGTCGGGATGCCGATGCCGAGATTGACATAGAAGCCGTCCTTGAGTTCAAGCGAAGCGCGCGCCGCCATCTGTTCACGGGTCCAGGACATCAGATTGCCGCCTCCGGTTGCGCGTTTCGCTTTCTCGTTGTGCGCTGCTCTATGTGCTTCATGGGCGTGGGCACATGAACGAGTGCGGAGACGAAGATGCCGGGCGTGTGGATGTGATCGGGATCGATCTCGCCTGCTGTGACGAGATGCTCGACCTCGGCTACCGTGACTTGTGCCGCCGTCGCCATGACCGGATTGAAATTGCGGGCAGTCTTGCGGTAGACGAGATTGCCTTCCTCGTCGCCCTTGTAGGCGTGCACAAGGGCGAGATCCGCATAAAGGGCGCGCTCCATAATGTAATGATCGCCATCGAATTCCTGAACAGGTTTTCCTTCGGCTATTTGCGTCCCGTAACCAGTCCTGGTGAAGAAGGCAGGAACGCCGGCACCACCTGCGCGAATGCGTTCTGCGAGAGTTCCTTGGGGATTAAACTCAACTTGAAGTTCTCCCGACAAATACTGCTGAGCAAAAAGCTTGTTCTCCCCGACGTAGGACGAAATCATTTTGCGGATCTGGCGTGTCTCAAGGAGAATACCAAGTCCTGTGCCATCGATGCCGGCATTGTTGGAAATGACGGTCAGATTCTGTACGCCAGACAGGCGAACGGCACCGATAAGCGCCTCCGGAATACCGCAAAGGCCGAAACCGCCAGCCATGATTGTCATGTCGTCATGCAGCAACTCCGCTAATGCCTCGACGGCGCTCGCGCGAACTTTTTCCATACTCTCCTCCCGAACAGGGGCGTTCCAGAGACGCCCTTTACGATGAATTTAACGAGCCACAACGCAAATTACGGCGCTGTATTGTTAAGGTCGTCATACAGACCAAGCAAAATGCCCGTCCGGCGAAAATTCAGCCCTGCTTTGAGATCGTCGGCGCCGCCCTGCCCGAGCCGCGCTCAAAGTCAGACCGGGACCAACTGTCCACCATCAAACAAACTGCCCCCTACGTAAATAAGGGGGGGCGTTCCCGAAAAGCTGGCGTGAGTAACCTCACCGACGAATATCGCGTGGGTGCCCGCCAGCATCCGACTGGTAACATGGAATTCAAGTTGTGCTGAGGCGCCGTCAATCAACGGCGCGCCGGTTTCACCCGGTGACCACTTCACCTGTGCGAACTTATCGATGCCAGATTTCGCAAACACTCCGACGACTTGCGCCTGGTCGTTTGCCAAGATGCTGACACCGAGCCTGTCTCCCGAGAATAGCTTTTCATAAGTGGAGGACGTAGCCTTCACACATACCATCACCATGGGCGGATCGAGGGAGACGCTGCAAAAGGCGTTCACAGCGAGTCCGAAGGGAGAACCTTCGGTAGACGTAGCCACAATGGTAACGCCCGTGGGAAAGCTCCGATGGAACCCCTTCAATGCTTCCGTCAATTCGATTTCGGCCATGTGAAATCCCTCCTGGCGACGTACAGTTCTGCTTGGAATCACCGGCTCCAGATCGCCTGCAGCGGGTGCAAAGTTTTTATCGGGAAGCTGATCTGGCATCGATGCCGCCGCACTCGATAATGCGAGCGCTGGTAATATTGTTTGGAGCCGACCTCGGAAGGCACTACAAAACGCGCCAAGTGTGGCAGCGCTGTTTCTCGAGCAGCGAACCCTGTTAGAGCGGAAACCAGACCTTGTCGGTCGGCGTCTCTGAACCCCTTAACCGCGCGAGTTCGTCGATCAGCGGGCGTGCTTCTGTAAGAAAGTTCTGAAACCCTTCTTCGCTTTCCCACTCGTCGATATCAAGGATGTCGTCTCCGTTGTGGTAGCGCTTATGACTGATCACACCGTGTTTTTTGAGGAGGGTGCCGAGCGCTTCACTCAAGTCCGGACGTGCAGTCGCAACTTCACGGATCTTCTCCACTGACGTGCCCTTGATCGAGACCACGACGGTAATACTCATCTATATGCTCCATTTGTTATTCGAAAATCAGATCGGAAAAACGCTCATGCCATGGAGAACATCGGAATTTTGCCAACTGCTCCAATCCTCGGCAATTTTCCCCCCTGAAATACGGCTAATGGTTATCCCGCTCACCCTGACCGTTCTGCCCGTCGGAGGCACATTCATAAATGTGCACTGGTGAGTGCCGTGAGATTCCCAACGATAGGCGATCTTGTCCTTATCCTCGACAACGTCGAGGATAACAGTCTTCAAATCCGGAAATGCGCGAGCCCTGTCGCGGATGACGGTGAGGAAATCATCCCGGCTTATGTCAGCCTGAGGAGAATGCCGAACGTAATCAGCGGTAAAAAAACTCTCCAGGTCGGAAACAGCGTCTTTTTCAAAAGCCGCCCAGAAACCACGTATTAGTTTCTCTGCCATCACCGCTCGTCCTCCGCATTGATCGAAATCTGGCGTCATGGTTCAAGTGGTTTCCTAAGCTCTTCAATATGCGCTGTGCGGATATCAACCACCCCCGAATCCGCGAGGCGGACGGTCGGACGCGCCAACGGCTCCTCGACCCTTGCACCGTACTCACTGGTCGTATTCCAAGCCTGCGAGTTGTTGTTATCCCAGATGGGCTTCCCACCAGGAGCACGAAACCGCGGGATGACCTCTTCCGCGAAGATCGTCATATTCTTCCGCGTGAGCCAAGCCGGGGCGGTCCAGCCATCACAGTTGACAACAAGACGCCCTGCCCCCATGGCCGAGGTCAGTTCTTCAATCTGCTCAGCAACTGTGTCGGGTGAGCCGCAAATTATAGATCGATCGGCAACGGCTTCCTCGAAAGTTGTTTCAGAAATCTCTTTGGCTCTATAGCCCCCACTCATCATCCCGCGAAGGGACTGTGAAGTGACGTGTCCCGGCGGGAATGAATCGTGGAAAGGCGAGCCAAAGGAGTTTTGAAGCATCGACATGAAATGGGCCTCAACCTCAAGCCGTGCCTGTTTGTCGGTCTCGGCCACATGAACCGTGGCGGTGGCGACGACCTGTGTCGGGTCCGCCGTATAGCCAGCCTCCTCACACATGTCACGAAATGTCTTAATGTTCCGGAGAAGCACCGGACGCGGCACGAGAATTGCCAGATACGTGTAATGGTTGTCGGCCGCGAACTTCAGTGAGTCTTTTGAACCCACGGCCGGCACCCATATTTCCGGATGCGGCTTTTGCAGCGGCTTGGGCCACAGGTTCGCATATGGGACTTTGAAGAACTTGCCATCCCATTCGAAAGGTCCTTCTTCCATGAAGGCCTTCTTCATGAGGTCATGTCCTTCTCGCAGGCGCTCACGTGCACGCGTAGGATCGATACCCAGCGCGTGATAATTTGGTCCGATACCGACCGGCATACCGAAGAAGAAGCGTCCGCGAGACAAATAATCCAGCGCAGCAACCTCCTCCGCATATCTCATGGGAGAAAGGTAGGTGTTCATGATAGGACCCACCGCCCCTACCCTGATGTTTTTGGTCCTTGCCGCCAAGGCGCTTGTCATGACGATCGACTGACCTGTCACGGCATTTGGACCACCGTGCTGCTCGAGCACGAGGAGGCCATCGAAACCGAGTTGTTCACCCAGCACCATGTTGTCCAAAAAGTCTTCGATAACTCTCTGCCCGCGGATGGGGTCGAAGTACTTGGTGGAAGTACTGATAAAGATCGATTTCGACAGTTTCTCGCGGCGTGGAATGAAGCTGTATTTACCGCCATTGTTGAGGTAGAACTCTAACTTATTCATGGTCACGCCTCGGAGTGTCGATTGACGAATTCAAGAACCAGGCTCGCTAGTGCCTCTGGCTCTTGCACATAGGGAACGTGGGATGTTGCGCGGGTCGAGCCATGTATCTTGGCGGTTTCAGCCCCCGGAATAAGACTGGCGTACTGCAACGCGACATCGGCGCTCATGATCCGGTCTTCATCAACGGTTATCACGCGGGTTGGTGTTCTTACCCGTGCCAACCGACGCTCAAGGCGAGGATCGTAGCGAGGGTTCCACATCAGCCGAGCCTGGGCGGTGAGTTCAGCATAGTCCTGCACCAGTTGCTCAACGCGTTCGTCGCCCTCGAGATATTCCGGATATGCGTGAGCCTCCCCGTTGAACACCCGCTCCAGGGCTTCTTCGCCAGTCTGCCTGAAAGGATCGTTCAGCAAGCTCCCGCGAAGTCCCGCCGGGGTTATCAATTGTAAGCTCGATAACCGACGTGAAAAGAAGACCGCGTAATGGGCAGCCATCCAGCCGCCCAACGAATGTCCGACCAAGTGGAAGCGGTCGAGGCCCAGTTCATCGAAAAACTGCTCGTAGTGCAGGTTGATGTCATCAAAATCCTCAAGCCAATCAGGCATCGGAGTGTCACCGAATCCGGGATGCTCGGGAACAATGACATCGGCGTGAGCGGCCATTGCATCATAAAAGGGCAGCCACCGCCGCGTTAGGCCCGCGCCGTGGAAATAAACAACTGGCGCGCCGCTTCCCTTACGCCGGTAGGCAACGTCGACGCCGGCAACCTTCAATTTTTCGGGTTCAGTGTAAAATGCCCAGGATCTCAATTCGCTCACCTTGCCTTCTTTCAAACGGCCTACCTTTCGCGCGGCGTACCTTTGGGTCGACTGGCGAATGAGGAGTTGTCCCAATTTATGGTTATTGGAGGTGCCCGAACATCACAGTAAACAATGACATGGCCTGATCAATTGCCGAATGCGGGGTTGGATTTATATGACACCACATCGTGGGTTACGTGTCGATGGAAGAGGACTTCCGATACTTGTCGAGCAAGCGGAAGCTTCTGATCCGCTGCCGAACTCGGCAGACGTGATCGTTGTTGGCGCGGGTATAATCGGCCTGCTGACTGCAATCGGCTTGAAGCAGGCTGGACTGCATCCGATCATCATTGAAGCAGCCAATGCCGGCTCAGGTCAATCAGGTCGCAACCTCGGGTTCATACGGGTCCAAGGTCGCGATGAGGCGGAGGTTGCTCTCATGGCCCGATCCAGTGAGCTATGGGGTGAACTTTCTCAAAAAATAGGCCCGCAGCTTTCGTTTCGAAGAAGCGGTCACGTGTCTCTGGCATCCAATGCGCGTGATGTTGACCGTGTCACTGAATGGGCCCGGGTTGGTGAGCGATTTGATGTCGATTTTCACCAGCTCAGAGGTGAAGAGCTTTACAAACTATGTCCGCATCTTTCCAAGAGCTACGTGTTCGGAGGATTTACACCACGGGACGGACAAGCCGATCCCCAAGCGGTGATGCGAAGTCTCCTCGATCACGTCGATCAGCTCGGCATAGCGCTTTTCCAGCAAACGCCCGTCACCTCAATCGCAATTAACGATAAATCTGTCAAAGGTGTGCAGACCAAACGAGGTTATGTCAAATCGAATGCGGTGCTGCTCGCCACAGGCGCCTGGACTAGCCGCTTGCTCGCCAAGGCCGGTATCGCTCTGCCCACGCACGCCGGGGTTGCCACAATGGCAGCGACACGTCCAGTCGCCCCACTGTCAGAAAGCACAATGTGGGAAGTAGGCCAGCTAGGCTTTCGACAGGACGCCGGCGGTCGCATCGTATTCGGCCTGGGTGGATATGTTGACGTCCACGTTCGGTGGGAAGATGTGCGGGGAGCAATATCAACTCTGCCTACTTTTTGGAGCAATCGTCGTGCCATGAACATAAAAATTGGTCGACCGCTCTTGGAAGACTTGACTGATGTATGGCGCGGGCGTGATCTTCGCCCATTCAAGTGGGCTGAATTTCTTCCCAATGACGGCTTTGTGAAAGCCGGCCTTGCGCGCCTGGCTCATATGATTCCATCCCTTGCATCGGAGCTTGAACTAGATGCCGTGTGGACGGGGCTGATTGATACGACGCAAGACTTTTTGCCTGCGGTGGGAACGGCAGGTGTCGAAGGCTTGCTTTTTGTCGCTGGTCTTAGTGGCCATGGCTTTGGGCTCGCTCCCGCCTTGGCCGAGGAAGTTACCGAGATCATGATAGGCAATCGGCCCGAGGATACCAAATTAGCTCACTTCGCGCCTGCACGCCTAAAGGGGTATAAGTCGATTCATGAATTGCAGAGATTGCCGCGCGAACACCGTTGAAGGATTTACCACTAGATCAAAACCAGCGCCTGATGTGTGCAGAACTGCCGTAACTGGTGTAGCGGCACCAGCCTGAAATCGGCCTCTTCTTCAGAGGCTTGCGTGGCCTCAGGCAGAATGTTCGCTTGTACTTGTACTGGGCGCCGAAACAGCCGTACTTGACTTCCATCGAACGGCGACCATGTCGCGTCACTTAGCGCGCTCCATTCAATCGCACGGTGAGAGCAGCGGATTGACCCGTATAGTCTGCGATATCGAGGGTCACCATGTCATGGCCTGCCATTTCCGGATGTTCGGCGATGGCCTGCGTAAAGGGCGTGCCCGTCATGACCGAACGCTGCGCCGCCTCATAGAGCATGTGATGAGCCTTGTGGCGGCCGAGACGATCGGATAGCTGCATCATCGCCGCCTCAGACACGATCAATCCGTTGGTGATCTCCACGTTCCGTTTCATGGCGTCAACATGAACGACGAGTCCAGCGACGAGACGCGCCAGGGTTTCGGCAACCGAGGCGCCCAGAATGGCGATTTCCGGGACCGCAACATCTGCGACATTGGTGGCGGAGGAATCCCCCTCGTCCATCCTGACCATCGAACCCAGGATCAGGGGCAGACGGGCCGAGAGCAGGCCGCAGAGGCTGATCAGCAGCAGCGCGGTGGACGGGTTGCGCTTCTGAGCCATAGTGGAACTGCCCACCTTCCCCATGTGGAAGGCTTCCTCAACCTCGCCGATCTCGGTGCGCTGCATGAAAACCACGTCCTGGGCTATCTTCTCTGCGGTTTTCGCGAGCAGTGCCATTGCGCAAAAATAATCGCTGGCGCGGTCGAAGGAGGAGCGCATCGGCAACACAGCAGGCTCGAGATCGAGAATCGTCGCCATCTCCGCTTCGACCGCCGGGCCTTTGTCACCCATCGCAGCAAAGGTGCCTATCGCGCCGCCAAGGCAGGCGACGAAGGAAGGCCGGATGCGGTCACGCAGGCGCTGCCGGTCACGACGGATCTCCTCCAACCAGCCGGTTAGCTTGAAGCCAAAGGTCATCGGCAGGGCATGCTGACCATGCGTGCGGCCCGCCTGCAGCGTATCGCGATGCGCAAGGGCGAGTTCACTGAGTGAGGTTTCGGCCGCAGAAAGCGTAGTGTCGATCAGCGCCTGCGTGCGGCGCATCTGCAAAGCCATGCTGGTGTCGAAGATGTTCTGGGTAGTGGCACCCCAGTGAATGAACCCGGCCGCTGGTTCGCCCGCGAATTCTTCCAGCTGACGCAGAACGGGTACGAAGGGATGCTGGGCGTGCGCGATGTCCCGGCTCAGTCGTTCGGTGTCGAAGTGCTCATGCCGGCAAGCTTCGGCGATGACCGGAACCATGTCCGCCGGAATGACGCCGAGATGGCCCTGCGCCTGCGCAAGCGCCGCCTCGACATCGAGCCAAGCCTGCAGGGTTTGAAGGTCGCTCCAGATTTCCTTCGCCTCTGCGCTGAACCAGTGGCGGGTGATAAACGAGTCGAACATTCCTGCAGTCATGACAAATCCAGATTTCGTATGGATGAAGAAATGCGCTCCGGACGAACCCGAAGCGCCAGGCGCGCATTATTCGATAGTAATGGCCGACTCTGTGATGATCTGCCGATAGGTATCGGCCTGGGTCTGGATGAAGCCGTTGAATTCACCCATTGACATTGGCGCCGCGGCAAACCCCGCATCGGCCAGGCGCTTCTTCACCTCATCCATCTCCAGCGACGCTGTAATCGCATCGCTGATTTTCTTGGCGCTGGCCTCATCGGTTCCCGCCTTGACGAACAACCCCTGCCATAGCGGCAGCGCCAGGCCCCTGAAACCCTCGATTTCCGTGAGGGCCGGAACATCCGGCAGAGCCTCAGCACGCTCTGCGCTGGTGACGGCCAGCACGCGGATCTTCCCGTCTTTTGCGAAGGTTAGAGCGGTCGAGGTCGTCAGGATGGCGGAGTCCAGGACGCCTGCGAGCAGGTCGTTGGAAACCTGTGTGCCGCCGCGATAAGGCGCATGCACGAGCTTGACGCCGGCGCGGTGCCCGACCATCTCGCCAACGAAGTGCTGGGCCGATCCGATGCCGGGCGAACCGTAGGTGATGGTTTCCGGGTTTTCCTTTGCTGCGGCGACGAGGTCCGCGAGCGTCTTGTAGGGCGATGCCTGCGGTACGACGATCGCCATCGACGTGATCGCAGTGCGGCCGACCGGCAGCGTTGCTTCCTTCCAGTCGATCTTGACCGACTTGTTGAGCATCGGCACGGCCACCGTATCGAACCCGCCGTAATAGAGCGTTGAGCCGTCGACCTTGCCGTTGACAAGTTTCTGCAGGGCGATCATGCCGCTGCCACCTGTCGCATTTTCGACGACGACCGAGCGGCCGAGACGCTTACTCAGCTCCGGCGCCATGACGCGCGCCGCATAGTCGGCGCTGCCGCCGGCGGAATAGCCCACGAGCAACGTGATTGGCCCGGAATCCTGCGCGCTCCCCGGGATTGGCGCGATTGCGAGAGCCGCGGCAGCAATCGCTGCACGCACAAAGTTCCTTCTGAGCATCATTTTCTCCTCCTCAGTACAATATATATTGTATTTGCCTGCTTGCTATGATAAGCCTTGGTAGGCCTTTGTCGCCCAACTTTCAAGCGTAAATGCGGTGTGCGGCGATTTTCTCTTGCCGATATGTATTGTATTGTACTAAAGGAAACCGTCATGAGTGATACTACCCGCCTACAATCCTATCTTCGTTCGGTGGCCATGACGGCAGCGCCGGGAGAGCGGGTGCCCACTGTCCGGCGGCTAATGCAGGACTTTTCGCTGAGCCAACAGAATGTCGAGCGTGCCCTCAAGGTGTTGAAAGAAGAGGGTCTCATCGCGGCGCATGTCGGTCGTGGGACATTCTTCACCGGCGGTCAGGCTGCTCCAGTGAAGGAAAGCCGCCCGGACGGCAGCAGCCGCACCCAGCGCAGTGTCATCCTGCTGAGGCGCTCGTCGAACAATCTGCGTGGGCGCGTCGTGCTGGAAGAATTGCAGCGGCGCCTGAATGACGCCGGACACATAACGCTTGAAGTCGGCTACTCCGACCCCGAACACGCCAAGCAGATCCTGCAGACACTGCCGCGCTTCGATGCCTGCGTTGTACAGAACTCGTTCGATACGATGCCGATCGACATGATTGCCGCGATCAGACGAAAGACCGATACGATCATCGTAGATGGCGCCTGGTTGGTGGGCACCGATATTGATGCTGTTGGTTTCGAATGGGGTCAGTCTGTCGAGGCTGCCATCGACCGGCTGCTCGTCAGCGGCCATGACTGCATCCATCTCATGACGACGTCCAGCTTCTTCCTTGCCAATGAAATGGGACTTCATCGCTGGCGCATCCTGAAGGATCGCGCTGACCTGCGGTCGATCTTGCAAACGGAGATCCGCATCGCGAAGCTGCCGCCCAAAGACTACGAGGAAACAGCCATCCTTGCGCTTCGCGAGGCGCTGGCTGTCGCCACTCCAGCCAAGCGTCGGGCCTTGGTCATTTGGGGAATTGAAGATGGCGCCAAGTTCCACGAGCTGCTGCGCGCGGAATCCCTGGCCATTCCTGTCGACCTCTCGGTTATTCTGCTGGGTCGCACCGACCTTGATCCGGAAGCCGGCGGCTTTTTTCACGTGATCGGATACAGCGCCGCCGACCAGGCCAATGGCGTCTATGACCGACTTATCGAACGCTGGCAGAAGCCGAACGAGCCCTTCGGTCTTCGGCTCCTGCCCATGACGGAACGTCCTGGTCCATCGCTTGGCGGCCAGCGCGCGCCACAATGATCTTTATATCAGGGAGGAAGACAAATGATGCGGATACGCGGCCAACGGGACTTTGGGATAGGAGCGATTTATTTGGCGCTCGGGCTCGCCGGGTTCATCATCGCCCGAGATTACAGTTTCGGCTCCGCTGGCCGTATGGGCCCCGGCTATTTTCCGACAATCATCTCCTCCCTGCTGATCGTTTTCGGTCTAGTCACCCTCGGCCGCGGCATATTGCGTGATGGGGCGCAGGTCGGCGACATCAACTGGAAGGGGCTGGGCCTCGTCACCCTGTCGGTTTGCGCTTTTGGCTTTCTGCTTGAGCGCGCCGGCCTTGCGATAGCACTCTCATTGCTGGTCCTGATTTCCGCAGCCGCGAGTGAACGCTTTCGCCTGGAGGGCCGCGCGATACTTGGGCTTCTGGCACTCGTCGTCTTTTGTGTTGTCGTTTTTGTTGAGGGTCTTGGCCTTCCCATGCCGATTTTTGGTGAATGGTTTAGAAACTGAGGCTGGCCTGATGGATATCTTTGCAAACCTCTGGCTCGGCCTGACCGTCGCCGGCACGATGTACAACCTTTTTTATTGCCTGGTTGGCGTTTTCCTGGGTACCGCGATCGGCGTCCTTCCGGGCCTCGGTCCGGTTGCCACCATCGCCATGCTGCTGCCGATCACCTTCGGCCTTCCACCGGAAGCGGCGCTGATCATGCTTGCCGGCATCTACTACGGTGCACAATATGGTGGTTCGACGACCGCTATTCTGGTCAACCTGCCAGGTGAGCCATCCTCCGTCGTCACAGCGCTCGATGGCTACCAGATGGCTCGTCAGGGCCATGCCGGTCGCGCCCTGTCGACAGCGGCAATCGGCTCCTTCATTGCGGGAACGATCTCGACGATCCTTATCGCGGTGTTCGCGCCGGCTCTTGCAGCGGTCGCGTTGCAGTTCGGCCCGGCAGAATATTTTTCGCTAATGGCTCTCGGCCTGATCGCCTCGATCGTCATGGCATCCGGGCCGCTGCTGCATGCGCTCGGCATGATCCTTGTGGGGCTCCTGCTGGGCATGGTTGGAACCGACGTCAACTCCGCTGTGCCGCGGTACACGTTTGATATGCCGCTTCTCTCGGACGGTCTGAATTTCGTGGTCATCGCCATGGGCGTCTTCGGGCTGGGTGAGATCATCGCCAATCTGGAAAATGAGGCCGACCGCTCGGTGATGACAAAGCGCGTGACTGGGCTGATGCCGACGAAGGAAGACTGGAAGCGCATCACTGCACCAATCCTGCGCGGCACGGCACTTGGCTCTCTGCTTGGCATCCTGCCAGGCGGTGGTGCCGCGCTTGCTTCCTTCGGTTCTTATTCACTGGAAAAGAAGCTGTCAAAGCGTCCCGAAGAGTTTGGCAAAGGCGCCATCGAGGGTGTCGCCGGTCCGGAAGCGGCCAACAATGCCGGCGCCCAGACATCCTTCATCCCGATGCTGACGCTGGGCCTGCCGTCCAACTCGGTCATGGCGCTGATGATCGGCGCGATGATCATCCAGGGAGTTCAGCCGGGTCCGTCGGTCATGACCGAACAACCGACGCTGTTTTGGGGCCTGATCGTCTCCATGTGGATCGGGAACCTGATGCTGCTCGTCCTTAACCTGCCATTGATTGGGCTCTGGGTGAGGATGATCGCCATTCCCTACCACCTGCTCTTTCCGATCATCATCGTGTTCTGCGCGATCGGGGTCTTCAGCGTCAACAACAACACGTTTGATGTCTATGCGATGGCGCTGTTCGGCGTCGTCGGCTACGTCTTTCGCAAATTTGATGCCGAACCCGCACCGATGCTGCTCGCGTTCATCCTCGGCCCGATGATGGAGGAATTCCTCCGCCGCGCCTTGCTGTTCTCGAAAGGCGATCCGAGCGTGCTCATCACCCGTCCTGTCAGCGCGGGGCTGCTGATCGTTGCGTTCGTGCTGCTTGCCGCCGTACTGCTGCCGTCAGTGCGCAAAGGACGCAAGCAAGCGTTTCAGGAGGATTAAATATAGAGCCTTGACCGCGAGGCCGGACTTGATCGAGCGTTTATGCAATTTTTGTAATTTTATAGAAATCCGAAAGAGGAACAGAAGATGTCAAAGTTGCTCCGCGTGGCGATGCACCGGACAAAGTCCCTAAATTGGGGGCATGCCTCAAGATTGAATTAATGGGGTGCCCCAAGTTATTTACAGCGCCTGCGCGATGCTACGCCGCGTCGCGCCCGGCTTGGCATGGCGGTAGCGTCGACCGGCCAGGTTCAAGCCGGAATATCTGTTGGTTTCCCGAAGCTATCACTCGATGCCGTCTTAGGTCACGTTCCGATAGCCCAAGCAAGCCCAGAATAGAGAGGAAATTTTTCACTCAACGGGGTGAGACCGCGGTAGTGGAGGTGCGCAGGACGCTGAAAACATGAGCGACGCTTGTATAAGATGTGCGTCACCACATCTTCACGGGGAAGCGACAGCGATCTCTTTTAGCAGGTCGACGAATGCGCTCGTGCGAACCCCCTTCGGGTTCTGGTTTAGATCTACGGTTTGCACGGCCACCAGCCGTTTTGACGGCACGACGGCGATAATCTGTCCACCGTAGCCGGAAGCGTAGAATGCATTCGGACCCCAAGTATCCTCCGGAAGTGTCCACCACATGTAGCCATAGCCCTGCCGTATCCGCTTTGCCCACGAATAGGCAGTCGTCGATTCCCTGACCCAAGACGCCGGGATGATCTGTTTTGCGCCCCACCTCCCATCATTCAGGAAAAGCTGGCCAAAACGCGCGGCATCGCGGGCGCTTAGCCGGATAGGATAGGCGGGATGTTCGGACAGCTTTTCGAGATCGTATCGGCCGTCCTTGACTGAGAAATCCTCCATACCAATCGGTCCAGCGATCCGGTTCGCGAAGCTCATAAAGATGTCCTCGCCGGTCTGTTGTCGGTAAATCGTCCCCAGAACGTTAAAGTCCCAGTTGTTATAGAACCAAAACGTCCCGGGTGAGTGACTTCCGCGTATGGGACGCTTGCGCTTGATATCAGCAGTCTCGTGGGCAGCAGGATGATAGATACCCGACCGCGACATCAGCAGATCACGAATTGTCGCGGTTTTCTCCTCGGCCGTAAGGCTGGGAGTATTGTCGTCAATACCAAGTTCGGAAAGGCGGGCCGAAAGATTGACCCGACCCTCGGCAACCGCACTGCCGTAAAGAGCGCTGAGCAGGCTTTTGCGAACGGATGCCATATTCACTTTCCTGGAGGTGTCGCCCCACCGCGCGACCACCCGTCCGTCCTGGACGATCATCAGCGCGGTAGGTCCGAGTGCTTTCGAGTGCAGCCGGGCTGCCTCGAGCCGCTCCGCCGACCAACCGGCGGAAATCGGATCGATGTCCTGCCACGTCTGGGCGTGGACCGTGCCTGCAACGAGAATACCAAGGACAAGCAAGAGTGCGAACCGTCGGATGGACATAGCGTCTCCCTTTCCAACCAAAGTGGAGCATCCAATAATGGTGGCTTTCCGGCAGTCGATACCGCTGGCAGCAATGTCGGACACCGTGTGTGAAATGGCGAAAACCAACGGGCCAAGTCGGCCTCCAGACCTGCCGCCCCTGTGAGTTAAACCAACGGCAAGTTCCCGGTGAACCGCCAAGCCGACCGGCAGGAAAGCGGTCGAGAGCGGGAGCAACGAACGGCGTCGTCGCGAACACTACGTCGGGCTCCTATCTTTCCTACCAGCTTTCTGCTGCCGGTATTAGGGAAGCAGCTGCGTCCGAGACACATCGCATTGCAGTCTGTTGGTTTCCCACGGCCTCAGCAAGCAGAAGCGCCAGTTTAGCCAAGTAGAGCTCGACCTGTTCCTTGCCGACCTCATCTATCTTTGTAGCGATTGCTTCATAGATGGCTTCAATTCCGTCGTTGCCCATCAGAGAGCCCCCTGCTGGCAGGTTGCAACGCAATAGGCGCCCAAAACCGTGGCCAATTTGGGTTCACGCCACCGGCCGGTGATATGTGTGTCCGGCCGTATGAGATAGACGGTTCCGTTGACCGCGCCGTAGGCCTCTGCGACCGGAGAGCAGCAGGAGAACGAAAGGATTGTGATGTCTGCATCAGGAGCGATTGCGGCATCGAGCTGCGCAGCAAGCTTCTCGTCAAAACATAGCACGGTGAAACCGTTCCCCAGTCTTTCGGACAGATATCCGTCATCGAGACGGACGTCCTGGAACGCGGATCCGGCCACCGGTCCCGCAGTGAAGTCCCCGTCATCTGAGATGATTACCTTGCTTCCATTGTAGGTGTAGGCAGTCATCTGGCGGGGATTGGCCAAGGCGCCCGCAAACGAATGGGTGAGAGCGAGTGAAAGCGCGGCATCACGCATGAGGCGCCAACCATAGGTGCCGGGAGTCATGAATCGAGCGGTCTTGGAAGCGTTGGCAAAGACGTCAAGCGTCGCGCCACGGCGTTCTGGCGAGTAGGTGTCAAGCAGTGCTGCGCCGGCTTTTTGATTGATAACCCAGCCGAGTTTCCAGCCAATATTGGCAGCGTCTGCAAGGCCGTTGTTCAGGCCGCGAACGCCAAAAATCGGCACAATGTGAGCGCTGTCGCCGACAAAAAATACCCGTCCGTCGCGGTAGTCATCGAGCGCAAGCGTGTTGGCCGAATAGATGCTCCACCACTCGAGCTCCCATGGTCCGGAATGGCCGATTTCATCAAGGACGGCCTGAACGCCTGCCCGGATGGCTTCTTCTTTGATCGCCTCTTCTGTCTCCTCATGTCCCTCAAGCTGATAGTCAATCCGCCAGATATTCTCTGGTTGCCGGTGGATAAGCACCGTTCCCCCGGGTCGGCAGCGTGGATCGAAAAGCGCTCTTCTTATTGTGGGAAAGTCGTGGTCCATCTGAACATCGGCGATGACATAGCGTCCCTCAAAGTTCTGGCCTCGGAGCCGGAGCCCTCGCTTTGCGCGGATACTACTTCGCGCCCCGTCGCAAGCAAGCACCCATTCCGCATCGACTGAATATATGCCATCTGGATCCTTGATCGTGAGACGAAGGCCATCCTCGGCATTCTCGATCTCATCCACAGAACTTTGCCAGCGGGTTTCGATCAGTGGGTTAGCCTTGATAGCCTCCCATAGGAATTGTTCGATATACTGTTGCTGGATATTGTACATCGGCCGGAACTTTTCATTTTCGCTGTCCGGCATCTTGAATTCGAGGATTTGTGTTCCTCGATAGAATGATCGCCCAGTCGTCCAGGGGAGTGCCTTTTCGACGAACGGTGCGGCGATACCGAGCCTGCCGAGAATGTAATAGCTCGGGCGGGCAACGCAAATCGCACGGCTGCCGTCATTGAACGTGGATTTGTTGTCGAAGACGACAGAGGAGACGCCCTGGCTTGCCAAGGTGAGCGCAGCGGTCATACCAACCGGTCCGGCGCCGACGATCGCCACTTTGATAACACGCTTTGCGTCACGGGCTTCTTTCCCCGGTGCATCGAAATATGGATAGTGAAAATAGAGAGACTCGGTCTCGCTGCGTCCTGCGGGTCTCACAATTACCTCCTCCTTGGCGCCGCTCGAATTATCAGATGATAGGCTGATGATGCGCGCCAGGTCTGTCCCCTGGAGTAGGTGACGAAACCCGTGGAGGTTCCCCTTTCAGCGCTCCCGATGTCTTGAGCGAACCCAAGGCCCAAGACTGGTACGTCTGGGGAATGAAGCGAAAACGACGGCTTCAGTCGCTATAGGCGCTCTGCTGGTTGCAGAGGGAGAAGAGTGCAGCTTTCGAATTGATCCCCAATTTTTCGTAAGCGCGTTGCCGATAGGTCTTTACTGAATTGACGGAAATATTGAGCTTCCAGGCAATTGCATCCGACGCCAGTCCCATAAGCATCGCCTCGCAAATGTCCTTCTCACGCTTGGATAGCGAATTCAGAGGACTGCGGAGCCGGGCAGCATTTCCGCCAGTATAGTGCATCAGCGCAAGCTGGGAGATGACGCGCCAGAAGGGTATTCGGAGTGTGTCCTCGCTTCGGTTGAACGGGCCGCTCTCCTTAAATCGATAGAAGTTGAGCGCCAGGGATTCCTGTTCAGTTCTCACGATAACAACAATTTTGTCTACGATTTGGCTCGTTGCAAAAAAGCTATGAAAGTATTCCTCTGGCATCTCCGCCCGCAGGTCAGAGAGGCTAAGAAGCAGCATTTCGCGCGGTTGTAGTCTGCCCAGATATTTTATGACCGGATCTTCCCGATAGGACGATCGTAGATATTTTTGCGCGAGATTGGCCGCTGTATCGCTCTGGCGGCGGTTGAACGACAGGTAGCATTCAGGTCTGTCTCCCCGGTATGAAAATATCATGCACTGGTCTGCCTTGACGACACTCTCGATCAGGTCAAGAAAACCCGCATTGAACTCCTCGGTACCCAGCGATTGCAAGCAGTCCGACAGCAGTTGCAGAAAACGGGGGGCGTCTCTGCCCGAGAAACATTCTTCCAGTGACATGTTTCGATCCTCGCACGGCCTCCGTGGGTTATCAATGGGAGGGCCAATCCGGTTGCCACAGCCGCGGTTAACCCGCGCGGCGTACAGGCGCTCGGCGCCATTGTCGTCCGAAACGGGTGACAGTAGGCCACTCAGAAAAGTGCTAACACGATTTCCAGTGCGGTGGTTTGCAAGGCGTCACTTTGCCACCCAATGCCGGAAACGATCTGAGCGCTGAGAGGTCCCCATGGAATACAAGGCTGGTTTGTCAATTAACGAAGTAAAGGGACTCGCAGAAGGACTTGCGATTACCAAGCTTTCGTCAAACGAAAATCCTTTCGGCCCTTCGCCCAAAGCTGTGTCCGCAGCACAAGCGGCCATGGCATCGGCGAACCACTACCCTGAACGCACGGATGGCAAGCTATGCGAAGCCCTTGCAGCCTTTCATGGCCGGGGTCTCGGGAAGAACCGGTTTTTCTCGGCCAACAGCGGTGTCGAAGTCCTTTCGTTTGTCGAAGATGCCCTCATTCGTGCCGGAGAACGCGCGATCATTTGTCCGCCGTGCTTCGGCGCCTATTCGCAATCACTTTCCAACAAGCAGTGTGCGATCGACAAGGTACCGCTCATCACACCTGATTTCAGTCCGGATGTCGATGGGATCATTGCAGCGGTCACGCAAGAGACCCGGTTGGTCTATCTGTGCAATCCGAACAATCCTACCGGAACATGGTTTGGCGAAGATGTGCTGACGGCAGTTCTCGATCGGCTGCCATCCCATGTCACCTTGATCTACGACGAGGTCTACTATCAGTTCGCGACAGAAGCGGGGCTTCCCGATGCCATCCGGCATGTTCTGGAGGATCGGAATATCGTGATCGTCCACAGCTTCTCAAAGGCCTATGGCCTGGCGGGCATGCGCCTTGGCTATGGCATAGCGCCGGCGCGGATTGCGGAAAAGGTACAGAAGTTGAAGCGCAGTTTTCATCTTGGTACTGCCGGCACGGAGGCGGCCAAGGCCGCGCTGAACGATGTCGACCATCTGCAGCGTACCGTCGACAACAACCATGCGGAACGCGGGCGTCTTCTCGAAAAACTTGCAAAAATGGGACTGGAGATAACTCCGAGCCAGGCGAACTTTGTGATGGTCCGCTGTCCGCAAGGCTATGACGCTGAAGAACTGACGGCAGCCCTGGTCAAACATGGCGTCATGGTGCGTCCCGCCTTCTACCTGCCGCATCACATCCGCATCACAATCGGAACACCGGACGACAATACACGCCTGTTGGCCGCAATCACCGCGATCCTGGAGAGCTGAGAGATGATGAAAACCATGACGGGCGGTGAAGCAGCTGTTCTCTCGCTGCACAATCTCGGAGTGAAAACTGTCTTTGGTTTGCCCGGAGTGCAGAACGACTGGCTCTATAATGCGTTTTATGACCACCGAGAGAAGTTCCGCATTATCCATACACGGCACGAGCAGGGAGCGGCGTATATGGGGCTCGGCCACGCGCTGGCCAGCGACAGTCCGACAGTCTTCAACGTCGTGCCGGGCCCAGGCCTCCTCAATGCGACAGCGGCGATGTCGACTGCTTACGCGCTGAATGCGAAATTGATGTGCCTGACTGGACAAATCAACTCGCACTCCATCGGCAAGGACTGGGGCGAGCTGCACGAGATCAACGATCAGCTCATGATCCTGCGTTCGCTGACCAAATGGGCAGATCGGGCGAACAGCCCATCGGAGGTTCCCGCCCTGATCGGCGAGGCGTTCCGGCAGATGCTGTCGGGAAGGCCGAGGCCCGTTGGCCTTGAAATTCCGATGGATGTGCTGGCGGGCAAGGGCCCTGCAAACCCGCAATTCGATGTGCTGCCGTCCTATGATCCCCCACTCGATGAAGATGCTGTCGAAGAGGCGGCCAAGCTGCTTGGAGGCTCTGCATCCCCGTTGATCTTCGTTGGGGGTGGCGCGCAAGGGGCGAGTGACCTGGTCCGTCAACTGGCTGAGGCTTTGCAGGCGCCTGTCGTCGGTTATCGTACGGGCATGGGTGTGGTGGATGCACGCAGCTATCTCTCGCTACACCAGCCGGCTGCCAGGGAGCTCTGGAAAAAAGCGGACGTGGTCTTGGCGATCGGCAGCAACATGCGTGTCCCCGCGCGCAAATGGCTCAAGACACACAAGCCTGACATTATCCGTATCGACGTCGACCCGACGAGTCATCGGAAGTTCTTCACACCAAAATGCGAGATCACAGCGCGCGCGGAAGTGGCATTGCCGCATCTTCTGGAGAAGCTCGAACGCCACAACACGGTGCGCGCCTCGCGCGAGGCTGAATTGCTGGAGGTTAAGGGCGCCTGGGTGAAGCGTTCCGCGGTCCTGGAACCGCAGCTCAGCTATCTGAAAATCGTCCGCGAGGAGATTGGCGAGGATGGCATTTTCGTCGACGAATTGACCCAGGTCGGCTTCGCCAGCCGGATCGTTTATCCAGTCTATAAACCCCGTAGCTATATTTCGACCGGCTATCAGGGAACACTTGGCTACGGCTTCCCGACCGCGCTCGGTGTCAAGGTGGCAAAACCAGACGTTCCCGTCGTTTCGGTCACTGGTGACGGAGGGTTCATGTTTGCCGTGCAGGAACTGGCCACCGCCGTCCAGCACAAGATTCCGCTAATCATTCTGCTTTTCAACAACAACCGTTTTGGCAATGTTCAGCAGATGCAGATTAACGACTACGGTGGACGGGTCATAGCCACTGATCTCCACAACCCGGATTTCTGCCGAATGTCTGAAAGCTTTGGCGCGCAAGCGATCCGAACTGAATCGCCAGAAGGGGTTCGACTTGCACTGCGCCGCGCCATTGCAACGACGGACGTGCCGACCGTCATAGAAGTCACTGTCGGCGACATGCCCAGTGTCGATCAGTTCCGTTGAGGTGGGTTTCGTGAGCGAAACATGTGTTATTCCAGCCGACGATCCGATCGGCGCGCGTTTCCGCAAGGCTGTCTCTTCCCGCAAGATCATATTCATGGCTGGTCTGCCGAGCTCTGGTAAGAGCCTGTTGTTCCAGCAGCTTACGATCCTTGCCCATGAAGCCGGACGCAAGGTTCACTCGATGCAGTGGGATGCCGCTCGTCGTGCATTTGAAACGGGCGCCTGGCTCGACAAGTATCCCGAAAAAGACCACATCACCCACCCCGGAGTCCGCAAGGCCGTCGGCATCTGGGTCCGACGGGGAATCGAGCGATGGGTGAAGGATCATCCGGAGCAGCGCGACATTTTGATAGGGGAATTGCCAGTCGTCGGAGGCCGATTTGTCGAGTTGCTGCAAAAAAACGATGACCAGGCGGAACAGATACTGACCTCGCAAACCGCACTTTTTTTCGTACCAGTTCCCACGCGCGAAATGCGTAATGTGATCACGAGCCAGCGCGCGATAACCTTTGCCAATCCGCGCAACGAACAGGAGACGAAGGATGCGCCCATCCATATTGTCGAGGGTGAATGGCTTGCCGCGCGACAGTTGCATAACCGGTGGCAGGGCGTGCCGGATCTGATCGAGCGCGACCGGGAATACGATCCTGAGATCTACAGAACGGTCTTCGACCGGCTCCTACGCTTCCGCAACTGCGAAATCCTCAGTGTCGACCGAAAGTTCCAAAGCAAGGGCTCAGCTTATGATCGCCCGGTCGAAGTCACAGAGTTGATCGCAGGTGCAGATGAGGTGAAGGCTTCCTATGACATGCTGGAAAGATTGTATCCCGGTCTGGCCAAGGAACAGGCAATCGATTCATGGGCGGAGTATTGAAATGCCGGAGGACGCAAAAGCTCTTATCCTGGATTTTGGCAGCGTTGTAACGCTGACGATGTTCGAGACACACCGTTCTTCCGAGCGCAATTTGGGCCTGGCCGAAGGTAGCCTCACTTGGATGGGGCCTTTCGATCCGGACGGCGATCCGCTCTGGCAATCCATGCAGCGCGACGAAATCACGGAGCGCGACTACTGGCTGGCCCGGACGCGCGAGACCGGCGCGCTCCTGGGAGAAAACTGGACGCAGATGGCTCAGTTTGTCATGCGCGCGCGAGGCAGAGACATCCATGAAATCATTCGTCCGGAAATTGAGCCGCTGATCGGCGTTCTGAAGGCTGCTGGGAAAAAGCTCGCGATCCTGTCCAACGAGCTTGATCTTTTCTTCGGCGTTGAGTTGCGCAAGTCGCTCAAGTTTCTGGAGCATTTCGATATCATCAGCGACGCAACCTACACCCACGTTCTCAAGCCCGACCCGAAAGCGTATCAGTCGTGTCTTGACGATCTGGAATTGCGGGCGGACGAGTGTGTTTTTATCGATGACCAGATGCGTAATGTCCGCGGAGGGCTCGATGTCGGCTTGCGGGCATTGCATCTCGATGTCATGCGTCCAAGAGATGCCTTTAATGCCGCCCTGAAAGAGTTGGGTATTGCGAGTGCCTTTAGCGGACCGGGCGTCCTTCAGCCCGTCGGTGAGGAGTGGCGCTGATGAGCCTTAACCAGTCAACCATTGATGCGTTGCGGTACTTGCCAGCACCCATGGGCCTGAACTTCATCGACAACCAGGCAGTCGCCGCTGCAAACGGTGAGGAAATGCCAATAATCAGCCCGATCGATGGGAAACAATTGACAGTTCTCGCGGCGTCGGGGAGCGAAGACGTAAACCGGGCGGTGGCTGCCGCCCGGCGCAGCTTCGAGGCGGGCCATTGGTCGCGCATGGCGCCGAAGGACCGCAAGAAGATCCTGCTCAGGTGGGCGGATCTGATCGACCGGCATGCGCTCGAAATAGCGGTCCTCGGGGCTCGAGACAACGGCACCGAAATTCGTATGGCCTTGAAGGGAGATCCACAGTCGGCCGCGGACACGATCCGGTTCTACGCGGAAGCGATCGACAAGCGGAATGGGGAGATAACGCCAACGCGTGACGACGTGTTGTCGCTGATCAGTCGAGAGCCGGTTGGGGTGGTTGGCGTGATCATCCCTTGGAACTTCCCCTTGATGATCGGTAGCTGGAAACTGGCCCCGGCCCTGGCCGCCGGTAACAGTGTCGTCGTCAAGCCTTCCGAGGAGGCGAGCCTATCCATCTTGCGGGTCATCCAACTTGCGACTGAGGCGGGCATGCCGCCTGGCGTTTTAAACGCAATCAACGGACGCGGCGCCGTCGTTGGCCAGGCTCTCGGACTGCACATGGATGTAGATGTGCTCGCATTCACAGGCTCCGGTGCTGTCGGACGTCTCCTTCTTGAGTATTCGGCGCGCTCCAACCTGAAACGGGTCTATCTCGAGCTAGGTGGTAAATCTCCCAATCTCGTCTTCGCCGATGCGCCGGACCTCGCACGCGCGGCTAAAGAGACGGCAGCTTCCATCTTTCGCAACAATGGTCAGGTCTGCGTGGCTGCGTCGCGTCTTGCGATCGAACGATCCATCTACAAGGACTTCATGAACGCCGTACGGGCCGAAGCTGAGGCGATGCGTATCGGCGACCCACTTTCGTTGGCCTTCACAACGGGCGCGCTGGCCAATGCTGCCCAGCTTGCAAAAACGAAGACTGCGATTGCCCAGGCCACGCAACAGGGTGCCGTCGTCTACCATGGAGGCCACCAACTTCATGCCGAAAGCGGCGGCTTCTATCACGAACCCACGATCCTGACCGACGTCACCGCCAACATGGATGTCGTGCAGGAAGAGATTTTCGGGCCCGTGCTTGCTGCGCGTTCGTTCGATACGGAAGATGACGCGATAGCCATTGCGAATGAGACTGTCTTCGGTCTCTCTTCGGTACTCTGGACCCGTGATCTGTCGAGGGCACACCTGGTGTCAAGCAGAATCAAGTCCGGCGTTGTTCAAATCAACTGTTACTCCGGCGCAGATATCACCGCTCCGCTGGGCGGTGTCCGGCAATCTGGCAACGGCTCGGACCGCTCCCTGCACGCATTCGACAAATACGAAAACTTGAAAGCCAAATGGATTCAGCTCTGAAAGTTGGCCTGTGTTGATTTGGTGTTGATCTGGTTTTGATGTTCCCACACGTTGACTAACGGAGGCGGAAAGCACCGTTGTCAGGAGCGCTGTACCCGCTCGCTGCCGTTTGACGGCCGAGAGCGGGTGAACCTAACGCGTTAACCCGGCTCTCTAGAATCAAATTTCTACAAGATAGCTGGTGAAACCACCATCTCCGCTGGTAACGCCGGAGATGGCATTGTTTATATCATCTAATGGCCAACTCTTCTGGGATCTGATTTGGAGAGACCTAACTTCACATAGTATGCAGGTATCGCCTCTGGTGTGACTTTGACGCCAGCCATGCAAATGCCCCCGAGACCATTCGGACTGTTGGCGCACTCACCTACTCCCACCCGCGTCTTGCTGTAGTCGTCCCCTATGAGCGACATTTGCGCGTCGGCCTTGATCGATGATTAAGGGCCGGTGATAGCTTTCATCGAGCGCAAGGTAGAGCGAGAGCAGGACGATCCCCCTGTCGCCTTGAGAAGATTCAAATCGGCGACCTCTTATTCGGTCATGACGATCTGACGCGCAGTTAATGACTCCAGAGCAATTGCGCGGATGGCCGCTTAGTTAAAGCTTATCCCAAGCGATCCGACGCCCGTCAGGGGCCGTCTTGCACTCACAACGCACGAGATCCGCGACCCTTGTTGCCCGTTCAACTCGAGCGGGTTTGGTCGTGACATGCAGGAAGGTGAGTTCGCGGGAGATTGCCTTGCTGCCGGGAAGATCGCAAAGCACAAGTTCGCCACGCTCAAGCTGAGGCGCGAATACCCGAAGTGACTCAAGCGCCACTCCGAGTCCGGAAAGTACAGCCGGTATGATCTGTGAGGCGCGATTGAAGCGCAACCAGTTCGCCTGCGGTAGGGAGACATTGTTCAGATCAAGCCATTCGACCCAGGTGACCGCGTTGGTCTCATTGACGATCAGGGGCAAGTTTGCAAGGTCTCCCGCGGTCTTAAGACCGTGCTTCACCTGCGGGGCACACACCGGCGCGAACACGTCTGGTCCAAGCGATTCCAGATCGTGTAGACTTGCTGCCGCCTCGCCGTAGAGGACCGCGACATCAAAGTCACGATAGGAGCGAAAGTTAGGCGCCTCATCCGCAAGCAGGCGAATGTCACGCTCATGGGAAGCCAGAAGCGATTGGACGACGACGGGTAGGAGCTGACTTGCAATTCCCGGCGGGCTGCAGATCGAAATCGGATCGTCTCGGCTGTTGGCAATGGTACTGAGCCCCGCACGCATTTCATCGAACCCCGCCGCCACATGTTTGAGCAGTTTTACCCCCTCTGGCGTCAGTTTCAACTGATTGCCAACACGATCGAACAGACGGCGATCCAGGCGCTCCTCCAGCTTTCTGACGGCCTGACTGACAGCGCTTGTCGATAGCGCAAGCCGCTCCGCCGCACGCTTGAATGAACATGCCTGTCCAGCTTCGGCGAAAATCTCCAGGCTGCTCAAGGGTACGCCCAGCCGCGACATCGGTGAAGCTCCGCTTAACGAAAGGGCAAGGACAAGTCGTTTGCACCTTCCCGATAGGAAATCTAGTCTCCTCATCAGGGAGACACTGCCGAAATGCTATCGGCAACGGGGGGACTATGCAACGGGACATGACAGGCCGTGTGGCCTTGGTCACGGGGGCTGCACACGGCATAGGTCTTGCAATTGCTGACCGACTAGCGGGGCGCGGTGCTCACGTCGTCATCTGGGACATCGACCGTGACGCCGGCGAACGTACGGTCCGCGATCTTGCCAAGCGCGATGATGCCGCCACCTTCATGAATGTTGATCTTGCCGATCCCACGCACGTCCTTCAAATGGCATGTGAAACGGTGACTCGGTTTTCGGGGATAGATATACTGGTAAACAATGCCGGTATCGTCTCGACGGGTCCAGTTGAAGATATAGAACTTGCTGAATTCCAGCGGTTGATCGCTATTGATCTGACCGCGGTCTTTCTCCTGACGAAGTCCTTCCTTCCTCATATGGCCGCCTCGCATTGGGGCCGCATCGTTAACATCGCCTCCGTGGCCGGCCAGCAAGGGGGAGGTCTGCTGGGCAACAGCTGCTATGCCGCAGCGAAGGGTGCCGTGATCGCATTCAGCAAGGGTATCGCTCGAGAAGCCGGTCCTTTTAATGTGACGTGCAACACAATCTGCCCCGGCCTCACCGACACAGATCTGACTTCGTCACTAACGGACAAGCAGCGAGAAGACATCGTTGCCGCAATTCCTGTTGGCCGGACAGGGCGACCTGACGACATAGCCGAAGCGACTGCTTTCCTTGTCTCGCCGGCCGCCGGCTTCATCACGGGCGTGACGCTCAATGTCGACGGAGGCTTCATGCGATACTGATGCGTCATTGTCTGAACCGCGGGAGGCGGCAGAAAAGCAATGGCGAATTGATGAAGAATGTAAGGAGGAGAACACCATATGAAGAAGACATTCGAGACCTCGGACGGGGCAACACTCGCCTATACCGATGAGGGATCAGGCAAAGCACTGATCCTGTTGCCCGGCTGGTCGCAGTCGGCGGCAATGTTCCGGCATCAGATCGTCCATCTATCAAAAAGTCGGCGCGTCATCGCACTCGACTTTCGTGGGCATGGTCAATCCCCCGATGCGACGCATGGTTATCGGATCTATCGGTTCGCCCGCGACGTACAGGAACTGATGCAGCATGAGCAAATCGAACGCGCTGACATTGTCGGGTGGTCGATGGGAGCCTCTGTGGCCTGGGCAATGATCGACCTGTGCGGCACCAGGCAGATTGACCGCCTGGTCTTCGTTGATGAACCGGCGTCTGTGATGCGCCAGCCCGGAATGAGCGAAGAGGATGTGGTCAATGCGGGTGCCCTTTTTGACAGCGCCACCATGCTTTCAATTGCTGAGCAAATCATGGGCGCCGATGGCCATGCAACACGAAGCGCCTTTCTCGACTCAATGGTGACCAAACAAATCCCGACAGAGCTAAAGGATTGGCTGCTGGCGGAGAACCTCAGGGTGGATCCCCGGCTTGCCGCTAGCCTTTTCGTCAATCACTGCTCAATCGACTGGAGTGATATTCTTACCCGGATCGACCGGCCAACGCTCATCGTGGGAGGCCGTGTCAGTCATGTCGACGCTCGCTCGCAGAAGTGGATTCACAGTCAGATCGCGGGATCAAAGCTGATCATCTTCGACGAGAATGAAGGTGGGGCGCACTTTTCCTTTATCGAGGCGCCAGACCGTTTCAACGAGGTACTCGCTGGCTTCTTGTTGTCGAGTTAGTCGGCGGAGCCGGTCTATCCCTATCAAAATGCCGGTCCGGATTAGAGGCTTGGCGCAGGTTTGATGGGATCTAATCCTCGATTTCCCGGGCCGAACTCCCGCGCCTCGGAGTGCGTCATTGCCGCTCGGAGAGACTGAGCATGGCTCAGGATGCCACCACCCGTGCAGACGGATGAATAAACTAACGCTCCAGCCTCACCCTCAGGCGTCGAGCTCGTTCCTTGAACGCCTCCTCCCCTCCCTCAAGGATGTCGCACACCTGCTGGCGCATATCGGCGTCCTCCATGCCGCCGGAAAAATAAGTGATCGGGGGCAACTCGCCAGGCCCGTGCGGTCCAGCGTTCGCAACGATGATCTGATCTGCGTCGGTGTTGATCACAAGATTAGCGTTGTGGGTCACCATTATGACCTGCCGTTTGGCCTTGGCAGTCACAAACAGGCTGACAAGCTCGTCAAAAATCGATTTCGGATCGAGGTTCTCCTCCGGCTGATCAATGATCAAGGGCCGGTGATCGCTCTCATCGAGCGCAAGGTAGAGCAAGAGCAGGACGATCCCACGGGTACCGGGCGAGAGTTTGGTAATGTCCGTACCCTCGTAGTCGATGCTGTACTCGATCTGGATATGCTCGGTACCAAACAGCCATTTGGCAAAGCGCACCAACCAGCTTCGATAAGCCGCCTGATCATTGCTCGCCACATTGGCGACAGCGAGGAGCTCTTCCTGCCAGGCGTCGGTGAAATGCTGAATGGCCGTGTCTATGGCAGGGACATCGCCTGTTTCCCAAGCCTTTCGCAGGTGAGTGTTGGCCCATTGCTCTAGCGAGCCCTTGCCCTTGAAGTCGCCCGCGCGCCGCAGATCGAAAAGTTTCTCGCCAAGTAAAGCCCATTGTTTCACATCGGCGTGCCGGGAAGCTGAGAATGACAGCTTCTGCAACGTGCCCTTGGCTGCCTGCAATCTATCCACCAAAGGTCTGTAGAGATCGCGCAGAACCTGTTCCTCGGCGATAATCGACTCGAACACACGAAGATAGGTTTCGCGCCGTTGCTTGCTGAGGCTTGCCATCCGCTCGGATGCCCCTTGGCAATCGGCAAGCGTCGTGCGTGTGGTCTCGATCTGGGTGTTCTCTTCTGCGATGCGCCTGACCAAAGCGCCAAACTTGTTCGCGGTCTCGGTATCAATATTGATCAATCCTTGCAGACGCGCCGATTCTGCCTCGAGCACAGCAAGTGTGGTCTTTTCCGGATCGGCATCGTCCGCGAGGTAGGACAGGTTGGGGTCAGAGAGAGGCGCAGGAGCCGAACCCCGCCAGCCTGCTGCATTCGCGCGTGCGGTTTTGAGCTTTGCCGCAAGAGCGGCATCGACATTACCGTGATATTCCAGCAGGAAGTCCTGCCAGTCGGAATCTTCGAGCCGCGCAGCGACGAAGCTTGACTTGGTTTGACGCAGAGCCTCCGGCGCCTTGTTCTGGCGAAAGGCCTTCACCTCGTCTTGCAACGCGAGAAGCGTAGTTTCCTGGTTCGTAAAGAACCGCACGAAAGAACGCACCTTCTCAGCCGCGTTGGCAATGACAGTGAGCCGCTCGGCCCGAACTTCGCTCCCTTTGACAATCAGCTTGTCTCGATCCGTCTCCAGCCCTTTGACGATCTGCTCCTTCTGGGCGATCTGCTGGGTGAGGCCCGGAATTTGGCGCCGCTTTTCCCGTTCCAGTCCAATCTGGTTTGAAAGTGTGGCAATCGCCTCCTCTTCGCGCTGGCGCGCAAGACGAAAGCGGGTGGCACGGAGTTCCAGTAACTGATCGAAACGGAAAGTTCCGTCCTTTTCAGGGTGAGCCTCGAAAATGACCCGTTCGATTTCACCGAGCAGGGCGTCTGTCATACCGTCGGCCGAGCAAAGTTCCTCGACAAACTTCTGTGAAAGATAGCGTGCTCGCGGGAACCGGCCATCCAGATCGGCATCGTATTCGTAATCGAGCAGTTTGCGCTCGGATGGATCGCCGCTGCCCCAATCCAGCCGGACACTGGCTCCCTCCAGCAAATTGCCCGCGCGCACGAGAAACGAGGCCGGACTGAGATGTTCGGAGGCTGCGTCGCAGCCGGCGGCGATTGCGTCGGCAAGCGCCGTCTTTCCGGATCCACGCGCGCCGATGATTGCCACAAGCCCGGGATTAAGCTCGATGATGGGTGTTGCAGCCCAGGGGGCGTTAAGGATCGAAACGCGGGAGATGACCTGCGAGGGCGTGGCGCGGATCGGGGGTGCTGCTCCGACGAACGCCCGCCCGGCCGGATCGATGACCGCCTGACGGAGCGAGTCGAAATGCGCCCCCCCTTTCACCCAGGAATAGCGGTCGCCGTCAGGCGCGCCGATCTTTGCTGTTTCATGGGCGTCGCTGCCGTGAAGACACGGTTTGAGCGCACCATAGCGGGCGCGAATTTCATCGGGAGTTGCGCTGCTTTTGCGACCGAGCCAGAAATCGCGTTGGCTGGCGCTGCTCGCGAAGATGATGTGAGCGAACCTTTCCACTTCCTGCCGCTGCGCGCCTTCGGATTCGCCTCGCATGCCGGAGGTACCGTCATGTTCGCTGCCCGCGACCGCGATGAGGATGTTGTTCCTGGCCCAGTCGATGGCGCGGTAGAGCTCGCTTAACTGTTCGAAGCTGACTTTGAACTGGGTCGCACCGCGCGCGAGCGCGGCCCGTCCCGAAAGAGTGGGATCGATTTTCGATCCCAGGCGCATGAGTTCGTCGGGCGTGCATGTGAATCGATCGCCAGAATATTCGAACGTCAGCTGCGCGAGAAAACGCTGTGTCGCTCCTACGTGATCCGGATCCTTCGGGTTGACGAGAAGATGACAGTTGACCCAATTGCCCTTGACGGTTCCGAAAGCGAGACGCAGCTCCACATTTGGGAACACCAGGTCGACACCGGGGAGCCGGCCGCCAGCTTTCGCCTCACGGACGCGTTCATATGTGTCGAGCAGATAGTAGTCGGTCACGCCAAGCGCGCGAATTGCAGGCGTCGCCGCCTCTATCTTGGCGAGGTATTGCTCCCAGCTGTCGGAGCCATTGAACTGATCATTGAGCACAGTCCCCGGTGCATGAATATGTGGCTCCCATCGAAGCCACCGCGATCCTGAATTTCCCACATTGCCCCCAATCGTCTTTTTATATTTCGCCCCACAAACGCCTCAACGACGTCATTCTCGCAAACCAAGGGCGCGCAGCCACGCGTCGATTTGACCGAACGCGTCCTGCTGCCATTGCTCAGGCGTGCGGCCGTCAAGGATATCCGTCTCCGCGACGAATTTTCGAACACTCGTTGCGCCGTAACCATCCAGCGCGTCGAACTTGTCGGCGATATATTGATAGCCTTGTGCGCCGCTCTTTTCTTCGAGCAAAGGTTTGCAGGCTTCAGCCAGGGCCTCGATCCCATCGGGATAGTTTCTGATGCTGTAATAGATATCGTAGGCATCTTTCTGCTTGTGGCGGCCGTTGAGGGCGTAGCCTTTCATGGCGAGCAATGCGGGAATAGAGCAGACGGCGACCTCGACACGATTGGTGCCGCCGCCAGGCATATCGCCGGTGATTGCGACCAGCTGATAAAAACGCAGGGCAAGATCCGCGCCGTCGGCACGCTGGACAGCGAAATCGCTCAGGATCGGCGGACGGTTTTTGACGATCTCCGCATCACGGGGCATGAGGAAATCGACGACGATATCGATCGGCGCGCCACCATCATCAACCGGTACTTCGCGAACGAGCTGGAAGCGCCGCAGCTCCTCACGCTGCTTATAGCCCTGGCCCATCAAGGCCTCGACCAGAGACACGTACTCGCCGTCTCCGAGAGCTTCCGCATCCAGGCCAAGATCGACATCAAGAGTACCAACGTGAGGCATGTCCTCATTGTCGAGAAGCAGCCAGGGAACGGCACCGCCGATCACGGCGAACTTTCCTTTGAAGCTGCCGAGTATCTGCCCGATCTCAACCAGGACACCTTTGACAGCTTTTGTCGTGCGGTCCTCGTAGTCTGCGGCGGACTGCGGGTCGGGCGTGACTATCTTTGCCATGTAAGAAGGTCCTGTCTGAGGTGTTCAGCCGCCTCGGCGCCGCGCTCTCCTGATACGGCAAGATCGAGATAAGTTTGTACTGGGCTTGTACAGACAACTCCCGGAGCAGGCTCGGTGGCGTCATTGAATAGGCCATGGTCCTTCAGAACAGTGACCACGATATTTGCCCCCGATGTCGCGGGTGACAGTTTGAGAGCAGTGCGCAAGGCCGTCAGTCCGGCGGGATCCGCGTAAAAATATTGGGTCGCTACCCGCCCGTAAGGCGCCAGCCAATGCGCCGCCGAAAAGGATGCGAAAATCGCGTTCCGCCCATCACTCCTTACGCTGAGAACACCCCGCGCCGCGTCCTCCAGAGATTGGCCATGGAGTGTTGTATAGAAGCCCATGCGTTCGCCGGGCGGTGGTTCATAAGCGTCGCGCCAGGCATCCAGCAGCGCGTCGGGGCGCGACAACCGCAGGCCGTCATCTGCGACCTCTGCCCATTCCCGATCCACCAGCTCGCTGCGAACGTTGCTGACATGTCCGAGACTTACCTCTGCGGTGTGGGCGAGATCCGCCACGCGCCATGCGCGATCCGGATCGCGGAGGAGCACTCTCAAAACCTGCGCGGATTTTGGCTTGAAGATGGATTTCAGGCTTCGCTGAATGGCAGGCGGCTTCGTGTCGACCCGACGCTCGATAAAGACGGTATCGAAGACGATCCGCGCATTTCCGACCAGGTCGAGATATCCTACTTCAAACTCATTGCAGAGCGCTTGCGCTTCGGGAGATATATATGGTGCGATGAAGATCGGCATCGCCCGCGGATCAAACATTTTCGCAGTCTTGCGAAGTTGAAGGAGCGCCGCGCGCACATGCCGCGGCTGCCCTTGAGCTTTGACTTCGCAGGCGAGAAAGCGGCTATGCCCTTCCCAACTGAGTTCAACAAGAATGTCGAAACCAGAATTTGATGGCGCCTGTTCGACTTTCATCATCTGAACGAAAGGGACAGCGTGCAACAGTGCGGTGATCGCTTCAGTCGCCTGGTCCTCTAGCTCGTTCACTTCGTTAATAGTTTTCAGCATCTGCTGAAAATGGCCAAACCGGTGAAATTTGTCAACTTATTTCACTCCACGAGTTATGTTCAGCAAATGCTGAAATCCCCGGCGAGATCGCTTCGGCAGAAACCCATGGGTTCAACAGCTATTACGCAAAATACCTCGATGAGGACGGGGCTGCGCTCAAAGTGCCGACGGCGCCGCCGCCACAGGTGGAAGCGCGAACGCGCGACATGGCCGCCCTGGCGTTCAGGGCTCTCGGCTGCGATAGCATGCGCGTGTCAACCTGACGCCGGATATGACATTCGTCGTCAACGAGGTGAACACCATTCCGGGCTTCACCAACATCAGCATGTACGCGAAGGCAACGGCTGACTATGCCGAAATAATCGATTGCCTGGTCGAACACGGGGTAGCTCGGGCAAGCCGCGTCGGCCAAACCAACCGCGAGCATCGTGCTACAAGCTAGCCCTACTCGCGATCTCTGCGAGGAGCCGATTCTTGAAAGTTCGTACTCCGCTGCTTTTGCACGAATGACGTACTTGTAAAGAGTGGGGCCCGACAACGAGGGATGTCGGTGGAGTTAGCACTCTAGAGCTTGCGTGGCGACTGTGGTTCACGACGTCAGCAAAACAACACCTAGGACAAGAACCGCACATCCAACAATACGCCACAGCCCAACGGATTCGCGTAGGATGACCATCCCCATTACAGCTCCGATCATCATGGACATTTCGCGCATCGGTGCCACTATGCTGAGCGGGGCACCCATATTTAGCGCGGTTAGGATCAGAATATAGGAGAGCGGAGATAGCAGTCCTACGCCAACTGCCAGCAGCCAGTATCCGCGCATCGCGGCTCTAGCCCGGCCAGGATCAGCAATCACCAGTGGAGCGAGGAGAAAAAAACGCAGAAGATTGGAAAACCAGTCCAATACTACGGGAGCTATTCCAAGGGCTTTCACCGCATAGGCATCAACCACAGTATAAGATGCAATTAGTCCGCCAGTTGTCGTTCCCCACTTTATACCGGTCAGACCTCCAGGTTTACGAAAAGCTTCGAGCCTGCCCTGCGTTGCAATCAACGCAATCCCGCCAACAACAGCCATGAGACCGGCAATGACCTGGATAGGAGGGCGCTCGCCAAGAAGTAGTATGGCACCGAAAGTTGACAGCATTGGCCCAGTTCCCCGAGCAACGGGATAGACGACTGAGAAGTCCGCCTTTTGATATCCACGCTGAAGAGACAAACTATAGGCGAGATGGATCAAACCGCTGCATACAATAAAACCAACCACTGACCAGTCCCATTGAATAGTTTGTCGCGCGATCAAGTAAATGACCCAAGGTGCATACGCAACGCACGCAACGAAATTATAAGCGAACACAAAGGTCGGGCCGACAGATGACGCACGTTTAGACAGCAAGTTCCACGTTGCGTGAACAAGAGCTGCTAGAACAACAAGGAAAATGGCTGCAAAAGTCATTGTTACTATTTTTTCATTTGATAGTTTGAGCCGTTTATCGCGTAATCCGTAAGGTGCTTAATTTCACGGAACTATCGCCAAAACCATTTCGCGCATTCGCAGCGTCGTTGTTCGGACGAGATCCCTATGTCGGTGAGTTGGTAATGCTCAAGGTCCGCTAGATGGGGCTCCGTGGGCATTTCTACATTAATACACGCTAAGGGAATTTGAAGTTGTTTGGATTGAAGCGGTTAGCCCGGA
>NZ_KQ414515.1:0-105659 GCF_001263295.1 Agrobacterium sp. SUL3 | reverse complement strand
ATCGGCTCGCCGCGCATGAACCTCATCACCGGCGACTTCGCCCGCAGCAAGAACGCCACCACCGCCGGCGTGCGGCCCGAACATCTGCTGCTGTCGAAGGAAAGTGGGCTGTGGCAGGGCAAGGTGACGGTTGCCGAACATCTCGGATCGGATACCTTCCTGCATCTCGAGGTCGATGGCATCGGCCCGATCACCGCAAGGACCGATGGCGAGTTCGAATGCAGGCATGGCGATACCGTCTTCATCACCCCGGATGAGACCAAGATCCACAGGTTCGATGACAAGGGTGGGGCGATATGACGGGAAGACTGGAAGGCAAATCCGCGCTGATAACAGGCTCGGCGCGCGGCATCGGCCGCGCCTTTGCAGAAGCCTATCTGCGTGAGGGCGCAACGGTCGCCATTGCCGATATCGATTTCGAGCGCGCCAGCAAGACCGCCCGCGAGATCGGCGAGAATGCCTATGCCGTCGAACTTGATGTGACCAAGCAGCATTCCATCGACACCGCCATCCGCACGGTTGAGGGCCAGACCGGTGGGCTCGATATCCTCATCAACAATGCCGCGCTCTTCGACCTCGCGCCGATTGTCGAGATCAAACGCGAGAGCTACGAGCGGCTGTTTTCGATCAACGTATCAGGCACGCTGTTCATGATGCAGGCCGCCGCAAAAACAATGATCGCTCGGGGAAAAGGCGGCAAGATCATCAACATGGCAAGTCAGGCGGGCCGGCGCGGCGAGGCCTTGGTGGCGATCTATTGCGCCACCAAGGCCGCCGTCATCAGTCTCACCCAATCGGCCGGTCTCGATCTCATCAAGCATGGTATCAACGTCAATGCGATTGCGCCGGGCGTGGTCGATGGCGAGCACTGGGACGGTGTGGATGCGCTGTTTGCGAAATATGAAAACCGCCCCGCCGGGGAAAAGAAGCGGCTGGTCGGTGAGGCGGTGCCCTTCGGCCGCATGGGCCGTGCCGAGGATCTGACCGGCATGGCGATCTTCCTTGCCTCCGATGAGGCCGAATACATCGTCGCCCAGACTTACAATGTCGACGGCGGCAATTGGATGAGCTGAGTATCGGGCGCCTGCCGCCCGGCCTTGGCACGAACAACGTTTCCCCTTCGAGGATCGTGACATGACATGCAAACTCTCCCTCGCAACGCTTGACGAAGCCAGAAAAACCGCGGCTGTTCCGGCCTATTCCCGGACCGATCTTTCCGCCGGCATCGTGCATTTCGGCGTTGGCAATTTCCACCGCGCCCATCAGGCGGTCTATCTCGATGACCTGTTCAACACGGGCGCGGATCATGACTTCGCCATCATCGGCGCGGGCGTTCTGCCGTCGGATGCCACGATGCGCGAAAAACTCGCCGCGCAGGATTTCCTGACGACGGTGGTGGAGCAGGACAATAACCGCACCGGCGCGCGTGTCACCGGGCCGATGATCGACATTCTGAAGGTCGGCGACACCAAGGCCATCATCGATACGCTCGCCGATCCGAAAATCCGCATCGTGTCGATGACGATTACCGAGGGCGGTTATTTCATCGATGCTTCCGGTTCCTTCAACCCGCAGCATCCGGCCATTGCCGAAGACGGGAAGAACCCGGCTACGCCGAAAACCGTGTTCGGCCTGATCGTCGCCGGGCTGAAGGCACGGCGCGACAAAGGGCTGCAACCCTTCACCGTCATGTCCTGCGACAACATTCCTCATAATGGCAAGGTCACGAAAAATGCGGTGGTCGGGCTGGCGGCCTTGTCCGATCCGGCCTTCGGCGACTGGATCGGTGAAAACGTCGCGTTCCCCAATTCCATGGTTGACCGCATCACGCCTGCTACCGGCGAGCGCGAACGCAATATTGCCCGCGACGATTTTGGCATCGAGGACAATTGGCCTGTTTTCTGCGAGGAGTTCAAGCAATGGGTGATGGAGGATAATTTCCCCGCCGGTCGCCCGGCGCTGGAAAAGGCGGGCGTGCAGTTCGTCAGGGACGTCGCACCCTATGAGCACATGAAAATCCGTATCCTCAATGGCGGCCATGCGGCAATTGCCTATCCGGCGGCGCTGCTCGATATCCATTTCGTGCATGAGGCGATGGAACATCCGCTGATCCGGGCATTTCTGGCGAAGCTTGAGAATGAAGAGATCATCCCGGTCATTCCGCCGGTTCCGGATACAAATCTTGCCGATTATTTCGGGCTGATCGAACGGCGGTTCCTCAATCCGAAGATCGGCGACACCATTCCGCGTCTGGCGCAGGACGGTTCCAACCGCCAGCCGAAATTCATTCTGCCTTCCACCACCGACCGTCTGGCGCGCGGTGAAGATATTGTCGGCCTGTCGCTGGTTTCGGCGCTCTGGTGCCGTTATTTCCAGGGTACTTCCGATAGCGGCAAGGAAATCGCCTTCAACGATGCCAGCGCCGACCGGCTTCAGGCGGCGGCCATCAAGGCGAAGGACGATCCGATGGCCTTCCTCGCGCTTGACGATATTTTCGGAGAGGTTGCCGAATCGGAGCTTTTCCGTAAACGCTTCGCCCATGCATTGAAGACGCTGTGGCAAGAAGGCACGGCGAAGACCTTGCAGCTTTATCTGAATGACAAGCTGGCTGAAAAGTGACCGCGAGATGGAAGACGAAACCGGGCCTCTTTTGATTTTCGATTGCGACGGCGTTCTCGTCGATAGCGAGCCGGTCTCCATTTCCGTCCTCCTCGACATGCTCTCCCATCTCGGCGTGACGATGGGGGAGGAAGAGGCCTATGAACGCTTTCTTGGCCGCAGTGTAGCCAGCATGACGGCGACGCTGTTTGAGGATTACGGTGTCGAAACCGACATCGATTTTCTCGACCATATGCGGGCGACGCTGTTCGAGCGTTTCCGCACCGAGCTTCGGTCAATCGACGGCATTGCCGTAACGCTCGACAGGCTCCTGCCGCTGCGGCGCTGCGTTGCTTCCTCAAGCCAGCCGGAACGCATCCGTTATTCGCTGGGGCTGACCGGCCTGATTGGCCGGTTCGAGCCGCATGTTTTCAGCGCCACCATGGTGAAGAACGGCAAGCCGGCGCCCGATCTGTTCCTGCATGCGGCGCGCGAAATGGGCGTCGAGCCGCGTCACTGCATCGTGATTGAGGACAGCCCGGCCGGCATTGCCGCCGCAAAGGCCGCAGGCATGGGCGTTTTTGCCTTCACCGGCGGCTCGCATGCGCGCTTTCCCGCATTCCGCGAAAAGATCGCCGGGCTTGGGGCGGATGCCGTGTTTGACGCGATGCCGGATTTGGTCCACCTTGTCGTCAGCTATGTGGGGAAGGGCGGTTTTGACGGCCAAGTGGAGCGTGATGCGGGCTGAAGCAGATTTTGCCTGCCGCCGTCGCCGGGTCGTTGCGCAAGGGATGGAATTGCAGTCTTGATGCGTCAAAATCTCGTCGCTGTCGATGTCGGTACAGCCAGCGCGCGTGCTGGCATTTTCGATCCGACCGGCAGGCTTCTCGCCCGCTCCACCCACCCGATCCTGATGCAGCGTCCGCGTGAAAACCACGCCGAGCACGATTCCACCGATATTTGGAATGCTGTCTGCATTGCTGTGAAAGCAGCCCTTGCCGATGCCGGCATTCTGCCGCAAAGCGTCGCCGCCATCGGGTTTGACGCCACCTGTTCGCTTGTCATTCGCGACGCGCGGGGAGAGCCGGTTTCAGTTTCCGTGACGGGTGAAGACAGGTTCGACACCATCGTCTGGCTCGATCATCGGGCGATAGGCGAGGCCGACCGGCTGACGGCATCCGGCCACCGGGTGCTGGATTTTGCCGGCAACAGCGTCTCGCCGGAAATGCAGATGCCGAAGCTGATGTGGCTGAAGGCCCATATGCCGGCAAGCTGGGCGCGCATGTCCTTCGCCTTTGATCTGGCGGATTTTCTGACGTGGAAAGCGACCGGTTCAGCGCAGCGCTCAAATTGCACGCAGACCGCGAAGTGGAATTTCCTGGCGCAGGAAAATCCCGGCTGGCAGGCGGATTATCTGGAATTGGCGGGCCTTGCCGATTTGAGAGAGCGGGCAGGGCTGCCCGAAACCACGGTAATGCCGGGTGATAGCATCGGCCCGCTTTCGCCCGAGGCGGCGACTGAACTCGGTCTCGATACCGGCTGCCAGGTGGCCGCGGGCATGATCGACGCCTATGCCGGAGCGCTCGGTGCGCTGGGCGGTTGCCTTTCGGACGATGTCGGTCGGCACGTGGCACTGATCGCCGGCACCTCAAGCTGTCTCGTTGCCATGTCCGAGCGGCAGATGCCTGGCCACAGCCTCTGGGGTCCCTATTGGCAGGCGATCCTGCCCGGCCACTGGCTGGTAGAGGGTGGGCAATCGGCGACCGGGGCGCTGCTTGATCATATCGTGCGCATGCATGCGGCTGGCGGTGAGCCGGACACGGCACTGCATGCCCGCATCGTTGCGCGGGTAACGGAATTGCGCGCGCTTGAGGGTGAGGCGTTTGCCGAGCGGCTGCATGTGCTGCCGGATTTTCACGGAAACCGCTCGCCGCTTGCCGATCCCCATGCTGTCGGTGTTATCAGCGGGCTGACGCTGGATACATCCTTCGACAGTCTCTGCCGCCTTTACTGGCGCACCGCCGTGGCGATTGCGCTCGGCGCGCGCCATGTGCTCGACGCCATGGAGCGCTTCGGTTATTCGGTCGAAAGCCTGCACGTCACCGGCGGGCATGTGAAGAACCCGCTCTTGATGGAGCTTTACGCCGATGTGACGGGCAAGCGCATCGTGGTTCCCGCCACCGCCGATGCCGTACTGCTTGGCACGGCGATGACGGCGGCAGCGGCCGGCGGTGTGCATGCGAGTATTGAAGCGGCTGGCGCGGCCATGTATCCGGGCAATGCGGAAATTACCGGAAATCCGGAGCTCACGCCCCGTTATCAACGGGATTACCGCCGTTTTCTCGCCATGCACCGTCATCGCCAGGAGCTGGAGAGCCTCTGACTTATCAAGGCAAATGGCAAGGCGGAAATATGGCTGACGGGTGCGGCTTGTTTCTTCTCCCCGTCGGGGAGAAGGTGGCCCGAAGGGTCGGATGAGGGGGTAAGCTCTCCGCATATCTCTACCCTCGCCCCCTCATCCCGCTGCCGCGACCTTCTCCCCGACGGGGAGAAGAAACAAGCTGCAATCGCTTGATTTATATGCCCGCCCGCCCTAGGGCGTAGATCAAATGCCCAGCGAACGCTTCAGGCCGGAGAGGTTTTTCATCCGCGTTTTGCGTGTTTCATCGGCTTCCGCCACCAGGCTGCAGAGGGTAAATTCCATCAAAGAGACGAGTTGCAGCAGGCCCTGACCGCCATTCTGGGCTTGAGGCAGCGCAAGACAGATATCGGCGCTTTCAGGACCCCATTCGTAAAACCGGGTGGTGATCAACAGGGTTCTGTAGCCGCCTTTGCGTGCGGTTGCCGAAAGGTGCTGCAGGGGCGAGAGGCTGCCACCGCAATCCATGATGACGAGAAGCGTCTGGGCCGGTTCGAAATCCCACAGGGCGACATAGGCCGCACTGTCGCTGCCGAGATAATGGACGTGGCCGCGACACTCCAGAAGCCGTCCATGGAATTGACGCGTGGCCCCAAGACCTTCCGGCGATGTCGCCAGAAAAACATCGGCTGCCGAGGCGATTTCTGCCATCGCCAGACGCCACATTGGCTGGGCGGTCATGTCGAATGCGGTCTGGATGGCCTGGATTTGCTGTGAGAGGAGCTGGGAAAACGGGTTGGACTGGCGCTCTCCGCTTTCACCAATCGTTGGCTGATCCGGGCCAGCCGTCTGTTCCGCATGGCGCAGATCCGCGCGAATGTCGCTGAACTGCCGATAGCCGAGCGAACGTAAGAAACGGCCGACCGTCATCGGGCTGAGGCCGAGCTTGGCGGCCAGCGTCTGCGCCGTTTCGAAAGGTAGCTCATCCAGATGCTCGATCAGATATTTGGCGATCTTGCGCTCGGAAGGTGTGCCGGCCTTCATGGCACGGGTAAGATTCAACAGCAGCTTTTCCACCAACGCCTCATTCTTTTATCTTTATTGAACGATGATGCATCCGCGCGCCCGAAACGGGCGTGCGAACCGCGTTTTGACGGTGGGGAAGCTTTCCCGGCCTTGCCCTCCACCGGACAGGAATGCGAAATATTATAGATGGATTATTATATTTTAGAGATACCTTTTATTCAAGGGAAATTCCATCTCCGGTTTAATTTCAGACGTTTGGCGGTTTTTACCCAATCTTGCAGAGCGCAGGCCCAGTTCTTATCTGTCGTCTGGTCAGAGAATTTCAACGCGAGAGGCCCCAGGGGAGTTCCGAATGATTCTTGATGCAGCGAGGCTGGCATTCCAAAATCTCTTTGCGACCGAGACCCGGTCGGTGTTCTGGAAGGTTTTGGGGCTCACGCTTCTCGTGCTGGCGGCACTGTGGTTCGCCATCCGCTCCATCTTTATCTACTTCGCCCTGCCATGGGTGGATACGCTTATCCCCGGCGTACCGGACTGGGCGGGGTGGCTGACCTTCGTTTTTGCGATTTTTGCCGGCATAGGACTGGCGCTGGCGCTGGCATTGCTGATTTCGCCGGTCACCGCCGTCATCGCCGGCCTGTTTCTCGACGATGTCGCCGAAGTGGTGGAGAAAAAGACCTATCCCGATGATCCGCCGGGCAAGGCAATGCCCATTGGCGAGGCCGTGCTGTCGTCGATCAAGTTCTTCGGTGTCGTTATTGCCGGCAACCTCATTGCGCTTTTGCTGCTGCTGGTACCGGGCGTCAACCTCATCGCGTTTTTCCTGGTGAACGGCTATCTGCTCGGCCGGGAATTCTTCGAATTCGCGGCAATGCGTTTCCGCTCGCCTGCCGAGGCAAGGTTGTTCCGCTCCAAACACCGCACTACGGTGTTCATGGCCGGTCTGGTGATCGCCGCTTTTCTGGCCATCCCGTTCCTCAACCTTTTGACGCCGCTTTTCGCCGCCTCGATGATGGTTCATCTTCACAAGGCCGTCAGCCGGCGTGACCCCTTATTCGCCGCCGGCCGCGCCGAACAGCTGCGCGGGTAACTCCACCAGCGGCGCTGGAATATCGAAGGTCTTTTCCGGCGATTTGCAGATATCGGCGATCACGCAGCGCTCGCATTCCGGCTTGCGCGCCTTGCAGCAATAACGCCCGTGCAGGATCAGCCAGTGGTGGGCATGGAACAGATATTGCTCGGGAATGATGCGGACGAGCCGGTCTTCCACCTCGTCCGGGGTTTTCCCCGGCGCAAGACAGAGCCGGTTGGCGATGCGGAACACATGGGTATCCACCGCAAGCGTGGGTACGCCGAAGGCCATTGACATTACCACATTGGCCGTCTTGCGGCCGACGCCGGGTAGCATGACCAGCTCTTCGCGGGTCTTCGGCACTTCGCCGCCGAAGTTGTCGATCAGCATCTGCGACAGGGCGATGACGTTCTTCGCCTTGTTGCGATAAAGGCCGATGGTCTTGATATGGCCAATCAGCTGTTCTTCGCCGAGCGCCAGCATCTTTTCCGGCGTGTCGGCCACCTTGAACAGCGCCCTTGTCGCCCGGTTCACGCCGACATCGGTCGCCTGCGCCGAAAGCGCTACCGCTACCAGCAGGGTAAAGGGGTTGGTGTGTTCCAGCTCGCCTTTCGGCTCCGGCCGATGAATGGAAAAACGTCGAAAGATTTCGGTCAGCTCGTCCTTCGAATAGGCCGTCTTCACCCGTGCCGGCTTACGCACGGATGCCGGATTTGACTTTTTCAAGGTTTGGGTGCTGGATCGTTTTTTGGCGACTGTCATGGTCTATCTATAGCCAGCCCGCCCGAAGGAAAGCAACGTGGATACGCTCAACGACCAACCGATTTTCGCGGCGGAACTCGTTCCGCACCGTTCGCTTGGAAGAAGGGGTTTCCGGCTGCTTCTTGCCTTGTCGGGGCTCGCCTGCCTGATCTATGGCGGCTTTTTCCTCGCCACCGGGGCATGGCCGGTCGGCCTGTTCTTCGGGCTGGATTTTCTGCTGCTCTACCTCGCTTTCCGCGCCAATTATCGCGCCGCAAAAGCACGGGAAGAGGTCCGCATCTCCCGCACCAGCCTGTCGATCCGCAAATTTTCTCCGGCCGGGCGCATGGTGGAACATCGCTTTAATCCCTTCTGGGCGCGCTTCAAGGTGCGGCGGCACGACGAGATCGGCATCGTCTCCATGCATGTGACGGGCGAGGGGCGGGCGACCGATATCGGTTCGTTTCTCAACCCTGATGATCGGGAGAGTTTCGCCAAGGCATTCGGCGGCGCGCTCGCCACCGTCCGACGACGGACGTGACAGCGCGGTACTCCTCAGTCTCCGTTATGCCCGGGAGAGGCGCTAGGATGACGTTGCATATGGGGGGCGTTGGCGGACCGGGAGACCTACCTGCGAACGAAATCATTGTTTCGCGCGTTTCGTGGTCGGCCCTTCAGCCCTTGCTGCCTGTAAGTTTCAAGCTGCCATCCTCGCTGATGCTGACATCCAGTTCACCATAACCGGCAATGGAAAGATGCGGCGTTTCGATGGGATGGGAATGGGTGGCGTTGATGACCACCACTGTCGCGCCCATGCTTTCTCCAGCCTGAATACCGGCGGGCGCGTCTTCGAAGACAATGCAGCGTTCCGGCGAGACGCCGAGCTTTTCCGCTGCCTTTTTGTATCCTTCCGGGTCCGGCTTGCCGTTCACCACGTCTTCGGCGCAGATCATAACCGGGGGCGGTGTGAGGCCCGCCGCTGCCAGCCGGCGTTCAGCAAGCGCGCGGGCAGCCGAGGTGACGATGGCCCATTTGCCGGCCGGCAATTTCTCGAGAAATGCAGCCGCTTCAGGAATCTGAAGGATGCCGTCCACATCGTCCATTTCCTTTTGCAGCAGCATATCGGCCTCTACCTGGACATCGAGACCTGGAACCGCCTCGCGGCGCACCACTTCCGAAGCGCGCATGCCGTGAATGCGCTGCAGGAAGGCGTTGGGCTCTATGCCGTTATCCACGGCCCATTCGCGCCAGACCCGCTCCACCACAGCAATCGAATTGAGCAGCGTTCCATCCATGTCGAACAGGAAAGCGGCATAGTCTTGCGAAAATGTCTGGTTCTGCGGTGGGACTTTGCTGTGCATTTCATTCTTCCGTTGAAGGTGTCGGGCTTGCCCCCCGTGTCTATAGCATCGGAGGGCATAACGAAATCGCTTTTTCCCGCTTGGAAGCCCAGGGCGGGCATCCGGCTGACGGCGGATAGTGTCCCGGAATCGGACGGTTCGCATCTTACCGACTCGGGTGAGATGGGTTAGGGATGCTGGCGGTGGATCCGGTCTCACGGAGCGTCAGGTTGCAGCAAGGCTCAGCCACTATCATGAGTTTTCGCAAGTGATGGAAATGTGCAAAATCAAAAGCTAATTGACGTTTTTGAATGTTTTGCTTGAGATTTTTCCTGGTGAAAATTTCTTAACGAAACTGTCGCCTTAAGGGCGCCGTTAACCATTTGTTAACCATATTCGAGGTACCTAATTGTCAACGATTTGTTTACCAAGATGACCAAAGTGCTAACAGACCAGCGTTCGATCCGTATCAAAGGCCGCTCCTTCCTCGCGGTCGTCCTGTCTCCCGAATCTCCGGTCGATCAATGGCTGGAAAGGCTTGATGATCTCGCCGCCCGCTCGGCCGGTTTCTTCCTGTCGCGTCCGGTTGTTCTGGATGTGTCGGAACTGACACTCGACAAGGCGGGACTGAAGTCGCTCCTTGCTGCGTTGACGGAGCGCAATGTCGGTATCATGGGCATTGAGGGCGTTCGCCCTTCGATGATCGAGCCGGGCATGCCGCCGTCGCTGAAGGGCGGGAAGCCCGCTTCCGATGTCGAGGTGGAGCCGGTTGCTGTCGCTGCGGAATTGCCGGAAGAAAAGCCGCGTGCTGCGGGCGAGATCCGTGCCGTGGTGCAGTCGCTGGTCATCAACGAGCCGGTTCGCTCCGGCCAGTCGATCATGTTTCCCGAAGGGGATGTGACGGTTATCGGTTCGGTCGCCTCGGGTGCGGAAATCATCGCCGGCGGTTCGGTGCATATCTACGGCGCCCTGCGTGGGCGTGCCATGGCCGGTTCGCTCGGCAACGTCTCGGCGCGCATCTTCTGCCGCAAGCTCGAGGCGGAGCTTCTGGCCATTGATGGCGTCTACAAGGTTGCCGAAGACATCGACGAAAAGCTGCGCGGCCAGCCGGTCCAGCTGTGGCTGGAAAACGATACGATCAAGGCCGAAAAACTTGGCTGATAAAACAGAGAAACAACTATTGGAACAGGAGAGCCATATGGGGAAGGTAGTCGTTGTTACTTCCGGCAAGGGCGGGGTTGGCAAGACCACCTCGACTGCAGCGCTTGGCGCCGCGCTGGCGCAGAACAAGCAGAAGGTCGTGGTCGTCGATTTTGATGTCGGCCTGCGTAACCTCGATCTCGTCATGGGTGCTGAACGCCGGGTGGTTTACGATCTCGTCAACGTCATTCAGGGTGATGCCAAGCTGACGCAGGCGCTGATCCGCGACAAACGCCTCGAGACGTTGTTCCTGCTGCCTGCCTCGCAGACGCGCGACAAGGACAATCTGACGCCGGAAGGTGTCGAATGGGTCATCAACGAGTTGAAGAAACATTTCGACTGGGTGATCTGCGACAGCCCGGCCGGCATCGAACGTGGTGCGACGCTGGCCATGCGCCATGCGGATGTGGCCGTTGTCGTCACCAACCCGGAAGTCTCCTCGGTGCGCGACAGCGACCGCATCATCGGCTTGCTGGATTCCAAGACGCTGAAGGCTGAACGCGGCGAGCGCATGGAAAAGCATCTGCTGCTGACGCGTTACGATTCCGCCCGCGCCGAACGTGGCGACATGCTGAAGGTGGATGACGTTCTGGAAATCCTCTCCATTCCGCTGCTCGGCATCATCCCCGAAAGCACGGACGTGCTGCGCGCTTCCAACGTTGGCGCGCCCGTCACGCTGGCGGATGCCCGCTGCGCCCCGGCCATGGCCTATTTCGATGCCGCTCGCCGCCTCTCCGGCGAGGACATTCCGGTTGTCATCCCCGGTGAGAAGCGTGGCATCTTCTCCAAGATCTTTGCAAGGAGGGCTGCATGAGCATCTTCAGTCTCTTCCGTAAACAGAAGTCGGCACCGCTTGCGCGTGAACGCCTGCAGGTGCTGCTTGCCCACGAGAGGGCATCGTCGGGAACCGATCTCGTCGCTGTCCTGCGGGAAGAAATTCTCGCCGTGATCGCCAAGCATGTGCAGATCGACAGCGATAGGGTGCATGTGAAGATGGATCGCGACGAGCATGTCTCCATCTTGGAGATCGATGTCGAGATACCGTTGAGCGCGGATTTGCGCGCTGCATAAGATATTTTGCGAAAAACGCCGCCCCTCGCAGGGCGGCGTTTTTATTTCTCGGCCGTCGTATCGACCGGCTTTCGAAACGCCTCGGCCAGATCGCCGGGCAGCGGGCGCTTCAGGTTGATGCCGTTCGGCGGTATCGGCGTATTGAACCATTTATCGTAGATTTTTTCGATTTCGCCGCTCTCATAGATTTGCCCCAACGCTTGGTTGACCGCATCCCGAAAACCGGTATCGCCGCGGCGAAGCATCAGGCCATAGGGCTGCGGCGGGGCGAGATATTCGTTGGAAATGGAATAGTCGTCCGGCTTGCCTGTTTCAGCGACGAAGGACCGCAGAAGAATATCGTCCATGACAAAGGCGGAGGCGCGGTTTTCCGTCACCATCTCGAAACCGCCCTCAGTGCTGTCATTCTGCAGAACGGCGACGTTCAGCCCCAGCTTGCGGTTGAGCACATTCAACTGGCTGATATTGATGGTTCCGGTCGTTACCACCACGGTGCGGCCAGCAAGATCGGCAACCGTGTTCAAGCGGCTGGATTTCAGCGCCACATAACGCGTGCCGGTGATGAAATGGCTGTAGGAAAACCACACCGCCTTGCGTCTTTCCTCCGTATTGGTACTCGCCACGCATTCCATGTCGATCGTGCCGTCATTGAGAAGCGTAATGCGGTTGCTGGGGGTGCGTTTGACGAAGTCGATCTTCAGTTCCGGCAAGCCCAGTTTCTTCTTGATGGAATCCGCCACCCTCAGGCAAAGCTCGATGCTATAGCCGATCGGTTCTGTGCCAGTGCCGAGATAGGAAAAGGGAATATTGTGATCGGCATAACCCAGCCGGATGGTGCCGGTTCTGGCAATGGTTTCGAGCGTCGGCGGCTGGCTGTCTTCACTTGCCGCGTGGGTGGATAAAAGACTTAAAATTCCGAATGCAAGCCCCAATGTCGATCTCTGCATCGCGCATCTCCAGCTAAAATGATCTGCCAAAACATGTCTTCATAAAATGCAGGTGGGAGGGAGCGCCCTCAGTCACGATATTCACTCGGATGTTCGTAGGCCTGTTTCAAAGTAGCCGCCATCGGCAGGTTCAGGTTCATACTGTTGGGCGGAATGGGCTTGGTGAACCATTTTTCATAGAGGTCGTGAATGGCGGGACCGGCGAAAATCTGCTTGAGGCTTTCATTGACGGCGGCTTTGAAGGCCCGATCGTCGCGCCGGAAAACCAGCCCATAGGGTTCTGGTGCGCTCAGCGTTTCCTCTGATAATGCATAGAGGTTCGGGTTTTCTGACGTCGCAGCCAAGGCTGCAAGCAGGATGCCATCCATGACGAAAGCGGAGGCCTTGCCGGCAACGACGAGTTCGAAGGCCTCCTCATTGGTTTTCGTCGGCATGACCGAGATATTGAGGTTCTTTTCCCGGTTTATGGCATTCAGCTGTTCGATATTGACGGTGCCGGAAGCGGAGGTGACGGAACGGCCAGCCAGATCGGCAAGGATTTTCAGATTGTCCTGCCTGCGCGATAGAAACTGCGTTGAGGTCATGAAATTCGGATAGGAGAAATCGACGATTTTCCGGCGTTCGCTGTTATTGGTCGTGGCGGCGCATTCGATGTCGATCTGGCCGCTGCGGATGAGAATGAAGCGGGTGGCGGGCGTGGCTTTGACATATTCGAGGTCAAGCCTGTCGAGCTTCAGCTTCTTTCGGATATCCTCACTGATCGTCCGACAGAGATCGGTCGAAAAACCCGTCACCTCTCCATTCGGCAGTTGGTAGGAAAAAGGCGGCTCGGCTTCGCGGTAACCGATGCGGATTTTTGCGGTCCTGGCAATCTGCTGCAGCGTGTCGCCTTCGCTGGCGGCCTGCAGCGGGGTGATGGGGGCAAAGCATGTGACGAAAAGGCAAAATACCGCAAGACGCATGTTATTTCCTTTTGGCCGGCGGCCGGTTTCTCAAATCGCTTTTTGTGGCGGGTTATAGGTTTCCTGTATCGGACGCCCGGTGTCGCGCAGCGACTGACCGTCCCCGCCGCCAAACCCGTCTTTACCGGCCGGCGTGATGATGGCGCGATTTTTGAGGATGTGCGCAAGTGGCGCCGGTTCGGCGAAATAATAACCCTGAGCCTCGTCGCACCCGCAAAGCTTGAGTGCGGCGACCTGTTCACTGTTTTCCACGCCCTCGGCGGTCACCTTCAGGCCGATCTGATCGGCCATGTCGATGATGGTGTTGACGATCGCCGAACACATGGGATTGGTGGGCAGGCCGGAGACGAATTCGCGGTCTATCTTTATCTTGTCGAAGGCCACATGGGTCAGCGTGCTCAAACCGGCGTAACCGGTGCCGAAATCGTCAAGGGCGAGACGGACGCCTCTTTCTTTCAGCAGCTTCAAGGCTCTGGCGCTGCTGTCGCGCTCCAGCATCGCCGTTTCCGTCACTTCCAGCTCCAGCCGTTCCGCCGGAAAACCGGATGTTTCAAGGGCGCGATCGACAACGGGGACGATGTCGTCATTGCCGAGCTGGACGGCAGAAAGATTGACGGCGAGCCTGATGTCCTTCGGCCAGGCCATGGCATCCATGCAGGCCTGCGCCAGAACCCATTCGCCGAGCGGCTTGATGAAGTTGTTTTCTTCGGCAATGGCGATGAAGCGGTCCGGCGTTATGAGGCCGAGCTTGCTGTGCCGCCAGCGGGCAAGCGCTTCATAGGCGACGATGCGGCCGCTCTGCAGATTGACCACGGGCTGGTAATGCAGCTCGAATTCGTGGTTTTCGAGGGCGGATTTCATGTCTATTTCCAGCGCGTGCTTGTGCTGCGCCGCCATGTCCATACCGGGCTCGTAAAAAACGAAAAGGCCGCAGCCCATGGATTTGGCGCGGTAAAGTCCGAGATCGGCCTGCTGCAGAAGCTGGGTGGCTGAGGTTCCGTGATCCGGCGCGCAGGCGATGCCGATGCTGGTATCGACGCTGATGTCGCTGCCTTCAAGATTGAAGCTGCGTGAGACTGCGTGCACCACCCGCTTTGCCAACAGGGCCGCATCTGCGCGGTAGTCGTCGCTTCCCGCCTGAATGATGGCGAATTCGTCGCCACCGAGCCGGCTCACCATGTCGTTTTCACCGAGCACGGAGGAAATCCGTGAAGCGACGGCCACCAGCAACGCATCGCCGGCGGCGTGGCCGAGCGTATCATTGACCGCCTTGAAGCGGTCGAGGTCGAGCAGCATGACGTTGAATGGCTGGCCGGATGCGGCGAGATGGTCGAGACGGTTTTCCAGCGTTTTCCTCAGCAATACGCGGTTGGGAAGACCGGTCAGCGCATCGTGATGCGCCATATGTTCCAGCTGTTCCGCCATATCCCGTATCTGCCTGAGGCGCCCGCGTTCCAGAACCGCTTCGCGCAAGGTTTCGATGGCCGTTGCCATGTCACCGATCTCGTCTCTGCGTTCCTGAAACGGCGTGACAATATCGGTTTCCTCACGGGCGATCCGCAGTGTCGCCTGCACCAGAGCCGGAACGGGCTTCAGGAAATGCCGGGCGATCACCGTTACGAGAACGCCTGTGACCGTCAGCACCACGATCAGGGCGGCGAGCGAATTGTAGATCAGCTTGCGCTGCGCGCCGTAAAGCGCATCCGAACCGCCGATACTGACGGCAACCGCACCAATCGGCTTTTTTGTCTCCGTGCTGATGATCGGCAGCAGGCCGATATAATGGCTGGACTCACCAATGGTCGCAAAGCCGGTGGCAAAACGTGCCGCCACACCATCCTTGGCGAAAATGGGATCCGTCGCGAGCGGCTTTTCAGCGTCATCTGTGGCGTTATCGAAGGCTGCGGCGATTTGTCTGAAGCCGGCATCGGTCTCGTCATAGCGGAAAAGCCAGACGGCATTTTTGGTCTGTGCGCCGATGAGGGCGAGAACATCGCTGGGATTGAAGCCGGTAACGAGAATGGATTCGTCGTCGCCGATCGGCTTGTCGGTCAATATGCCGTTGACCTGGCCGCCGTCGTCGGCGGTAACGCTGACATAGGTATAGATGCTGCGCAGCGTCGCGCTGGCGATCTGCGAATTGACGCGGGCCTGATTGAGCCATTGCTCGCTGGCGGCGGCAACGAACATGTACCAGCCGACGAGCGCACCGATGCTGTAGGCGAAGATCACACCGCCCAGAAATATCAGGGTTATCTTGCTGGCAAGCGAACGGCGGCGCGAAAACCGGCCATTTTCCGGCTGCGTCGTTAAGTCAAGCGTGTGGCCGGGTTCAGTCTGTCTATCTATCCCCCGATAGGCAGTCTCTTCCATTCGCGATATTCCCCCGCGATGTCGCGTTATGATTGTTTTATGGAATTTTTATAGGGCATGCATTTCAATGCTGTATGCTAAATAATTCAACAAAGTTTAGATGCGATTAAGAATTAATCCGTCTTTTTATAGTCGTCTCTTATATAAGGCGCTGCTTGCCTACGCCCCGGGTTGAAAAAACCGGGTGCTGGCGATTATATTCTGTGGCGACGCCACCAAGACTTTATGACACGCTTTACGTGTTCTTCAAGGTGGATTTCCGGCTGCATGGGGGCGACAATTGACCTTGCCAAGGAGCGGATAAACGGCATGTTGTGCGCAACATGCCGGTTTCAGGGAAGATATCATGGCTCACAAGGGCAAGAACATCGCACAACTTTCGGTTCTGATCCAGAGCGGCCATCTCGATCCACGTAGTTTGGTGGAGGAGACGCTCGATGCGATCGGTAAGGACGATGACCAGGCGATTTTTATCTGCCTGACGGCAGAGCGCGCCATGGCGGAGGCGGAAGCGGCATCGAAACGTATTCGCGAAGGCCGCTCCTGTGGTGTACTCGATGGCATTCCGGTGGCATGGAAGGATCTTTTCGATCTCGCGGGCGTGGCAACCACTGCCGGATCGACCGTGCTGTCGAACGATGCGCCTGCTGCCCGCGACGCAGATGTGGTGACGGCGCTGAAGCAGGCGGGCATGGTCTCCATCGGCCGCACCAATATGAGCGAGTTTGCTTTTTCCGGTCTCGGCATCAATCCGCATTATGGCACGCCGCGCAATCCCGCCTCACAGGATGGCCATCGTTTGCCCGGTGGTTCGTCTTCCGGTGCGGGTGTGGCTGTGGCCGCCGGTCTCGTGCCAGTGGCGATCGGTACGGATACCGGCGGATCGGTGCGCATTCCCGCCGCTTTCAACGGCGTGGTAGGCTACAAGGCAAGCCGCGGCCGTTATTCGATGCGCGGTGTTTATCCCCTGGCGAAAAGCCTTGATTCGCTTGGGCCACTCACCCGCACCGTGCAGGATGCCGTCTGGGTGGATGCGGCCATGCGCGGCAAGGCCACGGCTGATGTGGTGCGCTCACCTTTTTCCGGCCTATCGCTGGTGGTGCCAGAGACAGTGTTTTTCGATGCAGTTGAGGATGGCGTTGCGGCTGCTTTCGAGCAGGCGGTGGAGCGGCTAGTTCACGCCGGTGCTTCGGTGCGGCGACAGGCATTTCCGATCTTTTCGGAACTGTTCGAGCTTATCAGGCAAAAGGGCGCGCTGGTAACGGCGGAAGCTTTTGCCCTGCATAAAGCCCGGCTGGAAGGTGCGGATGCCGCACGTATTGACCCGCGCGTTGTTGCCCGAACGAAGCTTGGCGCAAATATCTCCATGCCCGACTACATCGCCATTATCGAGGCGCGCGAGAGCATGACGGCGGCGTTTATGGGCATGATCGGCAAGGACGAACTGCTGGTGTCACCGACATTGCCGCATGTGGCCGCAAAGGTCGCGCCGCTTGTCGATGATGACGATGCCTTCTTTGCCATGAATGCGAAGACCCTGCGTAACACCCAGATCGGCAATTTTCTAGATCTCTGCGGTGTTTCCATTCCATGCGGAACAGGCGAGGCGGGAATGCCCGTGGGGCTGCTGCTCTCCGGCCTGCATGGAATGGATGAGCATGTGCTGGGTGTTGCGATGGCTGCGGAAGAGATCGTGCGGGGTTGAGGGGCAGTTTCATCCCCTCTTGTTGTCGGCAACGTAAAAACCTGTCCTCGGTCATCCTCGGGCCTGTACCGAGGATCCGCTGCCGATTGATTTTTGATGCGTGGTTAGATCCTCGGCACAAGGCCGAGGATGGCGTCGCGTGGGGAGAGAACTCCCGACAATCTCACCGCGCCGCCCAGTTGGCGCCGCGGCGGAACATGGTCTTCATCTGCGGCACGGAAAACTCCTTGGCCTGATGGCCGAGCGCCGAATAGAAAACGCGGCCCTTGCCGTATTTGCGCTTCCACACCACCGGCATCACCACGCCGTCGATCCACCAGGCGTGATCGCCAGTGAATTTCGTCGTCGCCAGCACCTCGTTGGAGGGGTCGACATGCATGTAATATTGCTCCGACGTGTAGGGAAAATCGGAAATTCCCTCCATCAGCGGGTCGTCGGGGCGGGTGATGTTGACGTGATAGTCGATGATATTGCCGGGATGGGCGACCCACTGGCCGCCGATCATGAACTGATATTCGACGCATTCGCGGAAACTGTCGCCAGCACCACCATGGAAACCGGCGATGCCGACACCGTTTTCGACGGCGGCGGTGAGGTTCTTGATCTCTTCCTTCTCGATTTTCGACATGGTGACGATGGGCACGACGAGGCTGAGATCATGCACCGAAGGATCGGCAAAAGCCTCGGTTGAGTGCTCCACATAGACTTTGAAACCGTCCTCCTCCAGCATGTCCTTGACGATGGTGGCGCATTCCTGTGGCTCGTGGCCGCTCCAGCCGCCCCAAACGATGAGTGCTTCACGCATTTATTTCCTCCTCCGGATTATTGGATGACTTGGTTATTTGCCGAGCTGGCCGTCGACCAGCGATGTTTCCAGCGGAGCAGGGCGCTCCGCCTTGGTGGTGATGGAAACGGCGGTGCCGCTGTCCGATGCCGTCTGGAAGGCTTCCATCACCTCCAGCACATGCAGGGCGAGATCGCCATTGGCGCGGTGCGGCCGGTTTTCGCGGATCGCATAGGCCATGTCAGCGACGCCGATGGAGCGGTAATTACCGTCGGCATAAGGCGACGACAGTGCCTGCGGTTCGAACTGGCCGCCCTTTTTCAGCAATTGCACCTCGCCGCCGAAATGGTTGGGATCGGGCACGAGCAGCGTGCCTTCCGTGCCGTAGAGTTCCAGCGGCACATGTTTGTGGCCTGCCACATCGAAGCTCATACCCACCTGCACCACGGCACCATTCTGGAAGGCCAGCACGCCGGAAACATGGGTGGCGACATGGACGGGTATTTTCTCGCCGTTCTTCGGCTCGCTGGTGATGAGGCGTTCGTTGCGCGGTGCGATGGCAAAACCCGCCACCTTGGCCACCGGGCCGAACAGGTTGACGAGGTCGGTGATGTAATAGGGGCCCATATCCAGCATCGGGCCGCCGCCAACCTCGTAATAAAAGGCTGGGTTGGGGTGCCAACGCTCATGGCCGGGGCACATGAAGGTGGCCGTTCCGCCGACTGGCTGGCCGAGCACGCCCTCATCGATCAGCCGGCGTGCGGTCTGGTGGCCGCCGCCAAGGAAAGTATCCGGGGCCGAGCCGATGCGCAGACCCTTGGCCCTTGCCGCATCGGCAAGGCGTTTGCCCTCGGCGAAATTAATGCCGAGCGGCTTTTCGGAATAGGCGTGTTTGCCGGCGTCCAGTGCGCGCAGGCCCACCTCCACATGCGCCTTGGGGATCGTCAGGTTGACGATGATCTCCACGGAGGGATCGGCCAGCAATGCGTCGATGCTTTTTGCCTGAAGGCCGAATTCATCGGCCCGCGCCTTTGCAGCCTCCTCGTTCATATCCGCCAGTCCGCGAGTGTCGAGAATGGGAAACGACGCCATGGCCTTGAGATAGGCGCTGGAGATGTTGCCGCAGCCGATGATGCCGATACCGACCTTGTTCATGTGATTTCCTCCCGTAAATCAGAAATGCCGAAGCCCGTGCTCAACCTCGCCGGCTAGAGCGCCGGCCCTGTTGTGTTCCATGGCGATTCGTAAAGCTCGTAAAGCGCGACGGCTGCAGCCCCTTGCGCCCATAATTCATCGCTCGCAACGTCGAAAACCAGTTCCGCGACGCCGGCCAGCGAAGGCGGTACGGCGGCGTTGTAACTGTCGCGGATGCTGGCAATGAAGGGTTCGCCAAGTTCAAGGCTGGAGCCGGTGATGATGACGCGTGGCGGTGCAAACAGTGTAACGATATTGGCAAGTGTCAGGCCCAGTGCCGCGCCGGCGCGCAGGGCTGCCGCAATGAGATCGTGATCTTCGGCCGCAATCAGCGCATGGGCATGCTGCATGCCGCGACCAAGCCGGATGGCCTCGGCAAATCGCCCGTCCACCGGGCGCGAGCCTAAAATAGCGTTTTCACCCGCCTGGCTCGCCAGCCGCACTGTGCCTTCATTGGCAAGGCCGATGACGAGGTCACCGAGATTGTGGCTGAGGCCGCCGGCACCACGGAACAGCTGATTCTGGTGCAAAACGCCAAGCCCGAGCGTCTGTTCGAGCGAAATCAGCACCATGTCTTCCAGATCGCGCGCATGGCCGAACCAGTGGTGGGCAAGCGTGATGGCGTGGGCGTCGCTTTCGATGATGGTCGGCGAGCTCAGCCGCGATGTCATTTCCTCGGCGAAATTGACGTTCACCTCGCGCAAAATCGGGCTGCTGCGGATTTTCCCGGTGCGATGCTCGATGACGCCGGGAAGGCCGAGGCAGACCATGTCGACATCTTCCAGCGACAGACCGGCATCGACCACGCAGCGCCGCACGCCGTCCTCCACCAGATCGGCAATGACGCCGATCGGCTGGCGATCGACACGGATCGGCAGGGCGAGGGTGGATAGCACATTGCCGCAGAAATCGGTGACGACGAAGACCATGCGGCTTGCGGCGATCTTGGCGCCCACGACGCGGGCAGCATCCGGGTTCAGTTCCAGCATCACCCGCGGCCTGCCGCGCGCGCCTTCTGTGCGGATATCGCCGAGATGACGGGTCAGAATCAGTCCGTCATCAAGCAGCGAGGCGGTAATCGCCGAAACGGTGGTGGTGGAAAGTTGCGTTCTTTCGCTGATTTCCACCCGCGAGATCGGCCCATGGCGGCGGATGCTGTCCAGCACGCTTAGCCTGTTGATCGCGCGCATCAATTCTGGGTCTGCGGTCTTCATGGTGTCCTGCTGCGATCGATGCCGGTTCGAGAACCGATTTATGTCGGGTTGCGGATTAAATAACGGTGTAGGGGAGGGGTGTGTCAAGCGGTTCGCGCAAAAAATCGGCATAGCGCCTTGACATTGAGCGAGGCCTAATGTGAATTAATCCGCATTGGGGAATAAATGAGGAAATCCCCGAGGGAGGATCATCATCATGACGATTTGGCACGCAGGCGCAAGCCTGAGCGGCAGGCTGACAGGCTTTGCCGCAACGACAAGCATTGCTCTCATGCTCGGCGCGGCCAGCGCCTCGGCCGCAACGGTCGTTAAATGGATGCATGTGGAACTGGACCCGAAAGCCGTGGCCGTCTGGGAGGAGATTGCCAAGGATTTCGAGACCAAGCATCCCGATGTGGATGTGCAGCTGCAATTCCTGGAAAACGAGGCATTCAAGGCGAAATTGCCGACCCTCTTACAGTCCAACGACGTACCGGATTTCTTCTATAGCTGGGGCGGCGGCGTTCTTGAGGAACAGTCCAAGACCGGTGCGCTGAAGGATTTGACCGAGGTTTTCGACGCTGACGGCGGCAAGCTGCGGCAGGCCTATAATGCATCCGCAATCGACGGCTTGTCCTTCGATGGCAAGGTCTGGGCCGTGCCTTACAAGGTCAGCCTCGTCAGCTTCTTTTATAACAAGGCGCTGTTTGCCAAGGCCGGTGTGAAGGCCGAGGACATCAAGAGCTGGGACGATCTCGGCGCCACGGTCAAGAAGATCAAGGAAGCGGGCATCGTGCCGATCGCCGGTGGCGGCGGTGAAAAATGGCCGATCCATTTCTACTGGAGCTATCTCGTCATGCGCAATGGCGGGCAGGCCGTGTTCGATGCCGCCCGCAAGGGCGAGGGCGAAGGTTTCATGGATCCGGCCATCATCAAGGCGGGTGAACAGCTGGCCGAATTCGGCAAGCTCGAACCCTTCCAGCCCGGTTATCTCGGCTCCACCTGGCCACAGGCACTTGGTGTCTTCGGTGACGGCAAGGCGGCGATGATCCTTGGCTTCGACAATACCGAGGCCAATCAGCGCAAGAATGCCGGTGACGGCAAGGGGCTGGCCGCCGACAATATCGGCCGCTTCGCCTTCCCCGTCGTCGAGGGCGGCGCGGGCAAGGCCACCGATACGCTGGGCGGCCTGAATGGCTGGGCGGTCACGAAAAACGCGTCCAAGGAAGCAATCGATTTCGCGGCCTTCCTGACCAGCAAGGAAAGCGAAGAGAAGATGGCGGCAGCCGGCATGATCCTGCCCGTTGCGACGGGTGCGGATGGTGCGGTCAAGAACCCGCTGCTGGCGGATTCGGCCAAGCAGCTTGCCGGTTCCACCTGGCACCAGAACTTCTTCGACCAGACGCTGGGCGCCGCCGTCGGCCGCGTCGTCAATGACGTCTCCGTTGAGATTGTTTCCGGCCAGATGAGTGCGGAAGAGGGCGCCAAGCAAATCCAGGATGCTTTCGAGCTTCGCTGATTGTCGCCTGCGATGCGGCTGCCGCGTTAAACCGCGGCGCCGCGATATCTGCACAAAAGAAAGCGGATAGAGATGACGGATATTTCCATGACTTCTGCGTCCATACCGGCGCGCGGCGCAACGAAGACAAAGCGCAAGCAAAGCTCGGTCGCGCATGACCGGGCGCTGACCCTGCTGGTTTTCCTGCCGCCCGCACTTCTGCTCTTTACCCTGTTCGTCATCCTGCCCATGGGCGAGGCTGCATGGTACAGCCTTTACCGCTGGAACGGTTACGGCACGCCTACCGACTTTGTGGGCCTGAGGAATTTTCAGGTCCTGTTCGGCAATGCCGCCTTTTCGCAGGCGCTGCTCAATAACGGCCTCATCATCCTGATTTCCGTGTTGATCCAGATTCCGCTGGCGATCTGGCTTGCCATGATGCTGGCGCATCGCATTCCCGGCGTCGTCGCCTTCCGGCTGGTTTTCTTCCTGCCCTATGTGTTGGCGGATGTCGCAGCCGGTCTGATCTGGCGTTTTGTTTATGACGGCGATTATGGCCTGTTTGCCGCCATCTCCAATTTCTTCGGCTTTGCCAATCCTTATGTGCTGGCTGACAAGGATGTGGCGATCTATGCCGTGCTCGGCGTCATCGTCTGGAAATATTTCGGCTTTCACATGATGCTGTTCATCGCCGGACTGCAATCCGTCGACAAGAACGTGCTGGAGGCCGCCGAAATCGATGGCGCTTCCGGCTGGCAGAAATTCCGTTATGTCACGCTGCCGATGCTCGGCTCCACCGTTCGCCTCTCCGTCTTCTTCGCGGTGATCGGCTCATTGCAGCTGTTCGACATGATCATGCCGCTTACCGGCGGCGGCCCGTCCAACTCCACGCAAACCATGGTCACCTTCCTCTATACCTACGGCGTCATGCGCATGCAGGTGGGGCTTGGCAGTGCGGTGGGCGTCGTTCTCTTCATCATCTGCGTGACGCTCGCCTTCGGTTATAAAAGGATTTTCATGCGCCATGACTGACACATCCACCTCCGTCCGCATGCCGCTGCAAACGAAGCTCTATCTCTATATATCGCTGAGCCTTATCGCGGCCATCGTGCTCATCCCCTTGCTCACCACCGCACTTGGCGGCTTCAAGACGCTGGGAGACCTGCGCGTCAACCCGTTCGGCATCCCGGCTGAATGGCAATGGGCCAATTACGGCGATATCCTTCTTGGCAAACGTTACTGGCTGCAAATCTTCAATTCGCTTGTCATCGCCCTATTGACGGTGTTCCTGACGCTTACCGTCTCGGCCATGGCGGCTTTCACCTTCGCGCATGTGAAGTTCTTCGGCTCGTCCTTCCTGCTCAATTATTTCCTGCTGGGGCTGATGTTCCCGGCGGCCACCGCCATCCTGCCGCTGTTCATCCGCATCCGCGATCTGGGCCTCTTGGATACCTATTGGGGTGTGGTGCTGCCGCAGGTGGCCTTCGGGCTGGGCATGAGCATTCTCCTGTTCCGCAATTATTTCCGCAATCTGCCTGAGGAGCTGTTTCAGGCCGCCTTCGTGGATGGCTGCGGATATCTGCGGTTCTTCTGGCACATTTCCATGCCGCTTTCGCGACCCATTGTCGCCACCGTCGGCATCGTTTCCTTCGTCGGCAGCTGGAACAGCTACATCCTGCCGCTGATCATGCTGAATTCGGAATCGAAATATCCCTGGCCGCTCGGCATCATGGTCTATCGCGGTGAATTCGGCACCGAATGGCAGCTGGTGCTCGCCTTCATCACGCTGACGATCCTGCCGACCGTCATCGTCTTCTTCCTTGCACAGAAACACATCATCGCGGGCCTGACGGCCGGTGCCGTCAAATCGTGACTTGAAAGGAGCAAAACATGGCTTCCGTCGAACTTAAGGATATCCGCAAGTCCTATGCCTCGCTTGATGTTATCCACGGCATCTCGCTTGATATAGCGGATGGTGAATTCATCGCGCTGGTCGGCCCTTCCGGTTGCGGCAAGTCCACGCTTTTGCGCATGATCGCCGGGCTGGAGGAGATTACCGATGGGGACATCCTCATCGGCGGCACCGTCGTCAACTCCATGACCCCGCGTGAGCGCAACATCGCCATGGTGTTCCAGTCCTATGCGCTTTATCCGCATATGACAGTGGCCGAAAACATGGGCTTCAACCTGAAGCTCGCCGGCCAGCCGAAAAACGTCATCGATGAGCGCGTGGCGGAGGCCGCCCGCATGCTCGATCTCGGCAAGCTTCTGGATCGCAAGCCCTCGCAGCTTTCAGGTGGCCAGCGCCAGCGTGTCGCCATGGGCCGCGCCGTGGTGCGCAACCCGGCGGTCTTCCTGTTCGATGAGCCGCTGTCCAATCTGGACGCCAAGCTGCGCGTGCAGATGCGCAGCGAAATCAAGGCGCTGCATCAGAAAGTTGGCACGACGTCGATCTATGTCACCCATGACCAGATCGAGGCGATGACGCTGGCGGACCGGGTGGTGGTGCTCAATCACGGTCGCATCGAGCAGCAGGGCACGCCGCTTGAACTTTACAAGACGCCCGCCAATCTCTTCGTTGCCGCCTTCATCGGCTCACCGGCCATGAACCTCATCGAGGGTGTGGTCGATGGCGAGGGCGACCAGCCCGCCGCCCGGTTGAAGGATGGAACCGCGATCCGTATTGCCGCGACACGCAAGGTCAAGCGCGGCCAGCCTGTGACGATCGGGCTTCGCCCCGAACATATCGGTTCGACCATCGGTGGCGATATCTCGCTTTCCGGCCGCACCGTGCTGGTGGAGCCGACGGGGGCGCAGACCCATGTGGTCTTCGAACTGGCGGGCGATCAGGTGACGGCCGTGGTGGATGGCGAGCAGCCGGTGAAGGTCAACACACCCTTTGCCGCCAGCGTGCATCATGAGCGTGTGCATGTGTTCGACAGGGCAAGTGGGCTGGCGCTTTAAACCTATTTCGCTTTTTTAGTGAAATAGCGAAATTCTCTTGCCCTTCCGCTTTTGGGGCTTGTCTGAAAATTACGAGCGGTTAGCTTGGCGCTGGGAGTCAAAGCGGTTTTACCGCTCAACTGTATCGATACAGGGAGGTTATTTTATGAGAACGATCAAGGGACCGGGTCTTTTTCTCGGCCAGTTTGCCGGTGATGTCGCCCCCTTCAACAGCTGGGATGGCATTACCAAATGGGCGGCGGAAAAGGGTTATGCCGGCGTGCAGGTTCCGACCTGGGCCGGGCAATTGATCGATCTCAAAAAAGCGGCGGAATCGAAGGATTATTGCGATGAGTTCGCCGGCGTGGCGCGCCAGAACGGTGTGGAAGTCACCGAGCTTTCCACCCATCTGCAGGGCCAGCTGGTTGCCGTTCATCCCGTCTATGACGAGGCATTTGATGGCTTTGCAGTGCCTGAAATGCGCGGCAATCCCAAGGCCCGGCAGCAATGGGCCGTGGAGCAGGTGAAGCTGGCGCTGAAAGCCTCGAAAAATCTCGGCATCAAGGCACATGCGACCTTTTCGGGCGCTCTCGCTTGGCCCTTCATCTATCCTTGGCCGCAGCGGCCGGCCGGTCTGGTGGAAACCGCCTTTGACGAGCTGGCAAAACGCTGGACGCCGATCCTTGATTATGCCGATGAGCAGGGTGTGGATGTCTGCTACGAAATCCATCCCGGCGAAGACCTGCATGACGGCGTGACCTTCGAGATGTTTCTGGAGCGGGTGAAGAACCACAGCCGCGCCAACATGCTCTACGACCCCTCGCATTACGTGCTGCAATGCCTCGATTATCTCGATAATATCGATATCTACAAAGACCGCATCAAGATGTTCCACGTCAAGGATGCGGAGTTTAACCCGACAGGCCGGCAAGGCGTTTATGGCGGTTATCAGGGCTGGGTGGAGCGCGCCGGCCGCTTCCGTTCGCTGGGCGACGGGCAGGTGGATTTCGGTGCGGTCTTCTCGAAAATGGCGGCCAATGATTTCGACGGCTGGGCCGTGGTCGAATGGGAATGCGCGCTGAAACATCCCGAAGACGGCGCCCGCGAAGGGGCGGAATTCGTTAAGGCGCATATCATCCGCGTCACGGAAAAAGCCTTTGACGATTTCGCATCAAGTGGCACCGACGATGCGGCCAACCGCCGTATGCTGGGGCTTTAAGAACATTTCCAGGAAAAGTGTGAAGCGGTTTTCCGTCCGGAAATGCGCTCAAAAAATGCCGAGGAGATATTATGGCTATTGAAGGAAAGACAACCGACAAGGCGAACAGGCGCATTCGCCTTGGCATGGTCGGTGGTGGTTCGGGCGCATTCATCGGCGGCGTCCATCGTATGGCAGCAAGGCTCGACAATCGCTTCGATCTGGTGGCGGGGGCCTTGTCCTCAACGCCGGAGAAATCCCTCGCTTCCGGCCGCGAGCTGGGGCTTGATCCGGAGCGTTGCTACGGCTCCTTCGAGGAAATGGCCGAAAAGGAAGCGTTGCGCGAGGACGGCATCGAGGCGGTGGCGATCGTCACGCCCAATCATGTGCATTATCCGGCCGCGAAAGCCTTTCTCGAGCGCGGCATCCATGTCATCTGCGACAAGCCGCTGACCTCTAATCTGGAAGACGCCAAAAAGCTGAAGGACGTGGCCGACAAGGCTGATGCGCTGTTCATCCTCACCCATAACTATACCGGTTATCCGATGGTGCGGCATGCGCGGGAACTGGTGCAGTCCGGCGCGCTCGGCACGATCCGTCTGGTGCAGATGGAATATCCGCAGGACTGGCTGACGGAAGCGGTGGAACAGACCGGCGCGAAACAGGCGGTCTGGCGCACCGATCCGGCACAATCCGGCGTCGGCGGCTCCACCGGCGATATCGGCACCCACGCCTATAATCTCGGCTGCTTCATTTCCGGTCTGGAAGCCGATGAACTGGCAGCGGATGTCCACACTTTCGTCGAAGGCCGCCGGCTGGATGACAATGCGCATGTCATGCTTAGGTTCAAGGCTAAGGACGGCAAGCAGGCCGCCAAGGGCCTGCTCTGGTGCAGCCAGGTGGCGGTTGGCCATGAAAACGGTCTGAAGATCCGTGTTTATGGTGACAAGGCTGGTATTGAGTGGACGCAGGCCGATCCGAACTATCTGTGGTTTACGAAGCTAGGCGAGCCGAAGCAGCTGATCACCCGTGGTGGCGCTGGCGCCGGGGCAGCCGCCGCACGTGTGACCCGCATCCCGTCAGGGCACCCGGAAGGATATCTGGAAGCCTTCGCCACCATCTATACCGAGGCAGCGCATGCCATCGAAGCCCGCCGCACCGGCTCGGCGCTGGACAAGGCGGTGATCTATCCGACCGTTGATGACGGGGTAAAGGGTGTTGCCTTTGTTACTGCCTGCATCGAATCCGGCAAAAACAATGGCGGCTGGGTGAAGCTGTAGGACTGGATACGACGTTACCGCGCCATCTTCTCCCCGCCCCGGGGCAGAAGATGGCGCGGGGTCGATCACTAAATGAGCGGCATATCGATCGCCGGCCGTTTTATCGTCCCAGATGCTGCTCGCCGCGCTTTTTCGCCAGTTCGATCTGCTGCTGGCGATCGCGGAAACGCTGGCGGTCCTCTTCCGTGCGGTCGTCGTAACAGCTTGGGCAGGAAACGCCTTCCTCGAATTTGGGTGACAGGCGTACTTCCGGTGTGATCGGGTTGCGGCAGGCGTGGCAGAGCTGATGGTCACCTTCGGCAAGACCGTGCACCACTGAAACGCGCTCGTCGAAGACGAAACAGGCGCCTTCCCAGAGACTTTCTTCTTCCGGCACCTCTTCCAGATATTTCAGGATACCGCCCTTGAGGTGATAGACCTCATCGAAACCCTGCTCTTTCATGAAAGCTGTGGCCTTCTCGCAGCGAATGCCGCCGGTGCAATACATGGCGATCTTCGGCTTGTTGTGCAGGCCGGGATTGTTCTTCACCCAGTCGGGAAATTCGCGGAAGGTCTTGGTCTGCGGATCGACCGCACCCTTGAAGAGGCCGATGGCGGTCTCGTAATCGTTGCGAGTGTCGATGACGATCGTATCCGGATCGGAGATCAGCTCGTTCCAGTCGCGCGGGTCGACATAGGTGCCGACGATGCGGTTCGGATCGATATCCGGCACGCCCATGGTGACGATCTCTTTCTTGAGCTTCACCTTCAGCCGCACGAAAGGCATATGCGAGGCGCGGCTTTCCTTGTGCTCCAGCGCGGTAAATTCCGGCTGGGCGCGCAGGAAGGCAAGCACCGTATGAATGCCCGTATCCGGCCCGGCAATCGTGCCGTTGATGCCTTCAGCGGCAAGCAGCAATGTGCCCTTGACGCCGTTTTTCTGGCAGAGCTCGAACAGCTGTTCGCGCAGGCTCTCGAACCGAGGCAGGCGGGCAAAATGGTAAAGTGCTGCCACAAGGAAATCACCAGAGACTTCCGGGCGGGGGAGAATGGTCGTGTCGGTCATGGGCGCTGAAATACAGCGACGGCGGCCGCAAAGCAATATTTATCCGCCGCGGCCAGCATTTTGAAAATCGTCAAATCCCGAGATTTTACCGGATTTCCAGCCTATTTCGCCGCCTGCCGCCACAAGAGGCCGATGATGCGGCTTTCGGTGCGGGCGGACTCGGAAAAGACTTCGTCCGCCAGTTCAAGGCCTTCCGCGCGTAGCGCCTGCTGCCTTTCGATGATCGCATCGAGAAGAAGCGCCAGCCGTTCGCCATTGCCGAAACGGTCCGGTTCCCGGTCGGCAACGGCGGCGAGGACCGAAAGGTCATGCTCATGGCCGAGAATATCGACCAGCCGCTTGGTGTCGGCGCGCTTGGCGCGCATGGCGGAAGGCCAGAGGCGGCGCATGAGGCCAAGATGCATCCAGTGGGTCTGCCCCGCTTTGCGCAATTCGTGAAAATGCTCGACATCCGCCTGGTCGCGACAATCGGAGAGTGCTTTTCGCGCCTTCACCCTTTGTTTTGCCCAGCTGGTTTTGACCAGTCTGGCCGTCTTTTTCAGGTCATCCGGCAGGGAGAGGGCTTGAAGCCGTTCGTGTCCGGCCTCGCAGCCGGCGATCGCCGCCGCTATGGCGCCGTCAAGATCCACCTCGTGGTTGAGGGCATCGTCGCGACGCTCGCGCAGCATTGCCGTGATCGATCGCAACGCCTCACCCTGCGCATCGGAGAGCGCAAAAGCCTCGAGATATTCCGCCGTTTCCACCAGCGCCGTCGCATCCCGTGCAAAGGCGAGTGAACGGGCGATATCGCGAAAACGGGCATTCTCCTCGCGGCTGAAATCGGGCGCCGCCTTGCGGATGAGGCGGTAGAGCGCCCGCAGCCGCTTGAAGCGCTTGCGCGCATCGTGCACCGCCTCATGTGATCCGGAGGGCTGGTCGCGAAGGATGGTGATCGCGTCCTTAATCAGCTCTAGCCCGGCGCGGCGGATTTCGTCGCCAAAGGGCTTTTTCGGATCAATCCTGAAGGGCATCCGGCAGGCCTCCACTTGAACAGTCCATGGCGAGTGACTGGTTGGAAAAGCGACGGTCACCCGTCACCTCTTTCCCGAGCCAAGGAGGCAGGTCTGGGTTGGCATTCTCATCGTTCATTTCGACTTCTGCGACGACCAGGCCCTGATACCGGCCCTCGAAAACATCGATTTCCCAAGTGAAGCCGCCATGATCAACGGTGTGACGCGTCTTTTCTATCACCACACCCGGTGCGCTTGCCATCAGCTCTTCCGCGTCCTGGAGGGGAATGGAATATTCATATTCGTCGCGGACAAGCGCGCTTGCGCCTATCTTGATGGTCAGTGTCGCATCACGCCCATTGACGATCCTGACCCGGACCGAACGATTTTCCAGCGAAGCGACATATGCCTGCCGGAAAGCCATGCTATGCGTCACCTCATCGCGCCATTCACCGCCTGCAACAAGAAACTTCCGTTCAATTTCCTTGGCCATGCTGTCTCCGCAAACTGGTGCGCCAGATTATCGCAAGATGACGTCGCGAAGAAGCGAATTGATTGAAGTATCTGGATAAAAAATGGCCCTGCCATGCCTCGACATCATAGCCGGGGCAGGCTAATCGGTAAACGGGATTTCAATCGTTTCAATCGCGCAAGGGAGGCTCATCTTGGCCCAGGACTCCGAAAAACTTCTTTCCATCCTCAAACTTCAGCCGGTCGTGCCGGTGCTGATCGTGGATGATGCCGCTTCCGCCGTGCCCCTGGCGCGCGCTTTGGTCGCGGGCGGCCTGAAGGCAATCGAGATCACCATGCGCACCCCGGCGGCACTGGATGCCATCCGTGCGGTAGCGGCGGAAGTGGAAGGCGCCAATGTCGGTGCCGGCACCATTCTCAACGCCCGGGATTTTGAAGCCGCAGCCGAAGCAGGCTCCACCTTCATCGTCAGCCCCGGCATCAATAAAAGCGTGCTGGAGGCGGCGCGCGGTTCCAACGTGCCGTTGCTTCCGGGTGCAGCCACCGCCAGCGAAGTCATGGCGCTGCGTGACGAGGGTTACAAGGTCCTGAAATTCTTCCCCGCCGAACAGGCCGGCGGTGCGCCTTACCTCAAGGCCCTGTCGTCGCCGCTCGCCGGCACGGTGTTCTGCCCAACGGGCAGCGTTTCTCTGAAGAATGCCAATGACTATCTGTCTCTGCCGAACGTCGTCTGCGTCGGCGGGTCCTGGGTCGCACCGCGCGAACTGGTGGCGACCGGCGACTGGGCTGGCATCACCAAGCTTGCCGCTGAAGCGGCCGCCCTGCGCGGCTGATTGACATTACTTCAAACCCGTTCACGAAGGCGTGAGCGGGTTTGACATTTATATTCGCGCCGCGGCTTCCTATCTCACCTGTAGATTTTGACCTTTACAGGAGATTTTGATGTTCGACGCCAAGAAGCTTCTTGAACAATTCCTCGGCTCGCAGGTGCCGGGCCTTTCGGGAAGCGTCCGTGACAGAGCCGGGCAGGCCGCCGATATCGCCAAAAACAATCCCCTCAAGGCCGGTGCTCTCGCCGCCGCCATTCTGGGCACCAAGACCGGCCGCAAGCTCGCCGGCAATGTCGCCACTATCGGCGGTGTCGCTGCAATCGCCGGCCTCGGTTATCTCGCCTACAAGAATTACAAGTCCGGCCAGGCTCCGGAAGTCGCGCCGAAACCCGAGCCGGAGCTTCTGGCGCCGCCCGCTGATTCCGCCTTCCATCCGCAATCGCCCGCTCTTTCCAATGATTTTGCCCTGAAACTCATTCAGGCGATGATCGCTGCCGCCAAGGCCGACGGTCATATCGATGAAAAAGAGCGCGCCAATATCATGGACAAGGTGCAGGTCTCCGGTCTCGATACGGAAGCGGAGCGGTTCCTGGAAAAGGAATTGGCCGATCCGCTGGATATCGATGCACTGGTGGCCGCCGCCCGCACGGAAGAACAGAAGGTGGAGCTTTATACCGCCTCGCGGCTTGCCATCGAGGCCGATACGCGCGCGGAGCGAGGGTATCTCGATCTTCTTGCCGGGCGGCTTGGGTTGCCGGATGCGCTGGTGGACCACATTGAAGCGACGGTGGTGGCGGCGAAGGTTTGAGGTGAGGTGGCCTGGGGCTTGAGCATGAGGGTTTGAGCGAGTGGCTCACCCCCCTCTGCCCTGCCGGGCATCTCCCCCACAAGGAGGGAGATCAGCCAGTAGGCGACGTCCGCTCACTCGCAACGTCGGAGATGGCCGAGAGGTCGCCGCGTATCGATCTCCCCCCTTGTGGGGGAGATGCCCGGCAGGGCAGAGGGGGGTGAGCCATACCCACCAAGCCGGCAAGTCCCGCCTCACATGCACTGTTGTCATCCCATCCCGCTTGCCCTAATCCTTGTCCCAGACAATGGGGAAGAGAATGCGCGATCTGAGTGATTTCAAGGGATGTCCGGCACCAAAGCCGGTGGTGTTGAAGGGCCGTTACGTGACGGCGGAGCCGTTTGATCGTGACAGGCATCTAGCAAAGCTCTGGACCGCACTTGGCGGTGAGGGCGTCAATGCACTTCTCAAATATTTCCCGCAAAACGCCTTTCCCGATGCCGACGCCTTTGGCGACTGGCTGATCGGTGCAGGGCAAAAACTCAACTGGGTTACGCTGATCTTCGTGGAAAATGCCAGCGGTGATGTGGTGGGCATGGCGAGCTACATGCGGCCTGATCCTGCCAATGGTGTGGTCGAGGTCGGTTCCGTCGCCCATGGCGGCAGGATGAAGCGCTCGCCTTTATCCACTGAGGCGCATTACCTGATGGCGAAACATGTTTTCGAGGATCTGGGTTACCGCCGCTATGAGTGGAAATGCCACAACGAAAATGAGCCCTCCAAGATCACCGCGAAACGTTATGGTTTCTCCTTCGAGGGCGTCTTCCGTCAGCATATGATCTCGAAGGGTGAGAACCGTGATACCGCGTGGTTTTCCATGATCGATGGCGAATGGCCGCTGATCGGCAAGGCCTTTGAAATCTGGCTTTCGCCGGAGAATTTTGCAGATGACGGGGCGCAGAAGCGCAAGCTCGAGGATATCCGTGCGGAGCTTGCCAATGGCTGAGAAGAAGGATTGGTCGCCGGCTTTAGCAGCCGCCCTCATCATCATCGGCTTCGGGCTGGTGTTCTTCGTCATGCCGAAAATCATGCTGTGGCTGGGTGATTATTCACCCTGGCTTGCGGCTGCCTTCGGCACGGTTGCGGTGCTCTGTTTCTTTCTGGTGTTCTGGCTGCGCGCGCGTTACCAGCGCCGTCGTGACGGTTAGAGCACCCAAGTGCTTTAACTCTTCTGTTTTAACCAGAACGTAAGCCGCTACGCATTTTTACTGGAAACGCCCTAGAGCCGAAGCGAAGCGCCGAGCAATAACAGACCCATGATCAAAACGAACAGCGCACCGGCGATCTCGATCGCGTGGCTGATGCCAGCTGCCTTGCGGCTGCCGGGGCCGGCGAAACGCACCGCAAGCCCCTTGGCCGATACCGCCATGATGGCGAGAACCGAAACCATGATGGCGGTGCCGAGCGACATGGCCAGCACGGAAAGCACGCCGCCGAGATAAAGTCCGTTTAAGAGCGCGAAGCTCATGACGATGATGGCGCCCGAGCAGGGCCGCAGCCCGACCGCAATGATGGCCGACCAGGCTTCGTGCAGGCTGAAATTCTTGCTTTTCAAAAGCATGGGGTCGGGCGCATGGGATTTGCCGCAGGCCGAGCAGAGGTCGCCCGCGCCATCATGGTCGTGATCGGCAAAGACCGGCTTGCCCTGGAACCGCAACCCTGTGCCCATGCCGCTGGTTCTGCCCGCCGATGTTTCGCCCGCCGTAGCGAAGACGGCGACGGGTTCGCGCTTTATGCGCAGCGACCAGAGTTTGCGCGCCAGAAGCCAGGCGCCGAACAGCGCCACCATGGCGAAACTGGCGATCTCCATCGCCTGTGTCGCCTTGGTCATGGTGATCGAGGTGCCGCGCAGCACGAGCCAGGCCGCGCCGACGAGGCCGATGGCGACTGCGCCCTGAATGAGCGCCGAGACGAAGGAAATGAGAATGCCGCGTCTCAACTGTGTTTCATTGGCGATCATGTAGGACGAAATGACGGCCTTGCCATGGCCGGGCCCTGCGGCATGGAAAACGCCATAGGCAAAGGAAAGGCCGATCAGCGAGCCAAGCGCCCAGCCATCCTCGCGCATCGCCTTCAACGCGCCCGTCAGCGCCCGGTAGAACATCTGCTGATGTACATTGATCCATTGCATTAGCGGCGCAAATGGCCCGCCGACGGAAAAGGAAGGTTCGGCCGAACCGATGCCAAGTGGCGACTGTGCATGCGACGCGCCGGCAACGGCAAGCAGGGTGAAGGCCGCAATGACCAGAGGCCCCGCCAGACGACCGCTGCGGCTCAGCATGTCACCTCCAGCCGGGTGGCGAAGAGCTTCGTCATGTCGGTACCGGTGGGATCATTGAAGAATGCATCGGTGAGCGAACTCTGGTTCTGCGAGATCACCTCGTCGGGATCGGGGCGAACGACATGGTGCTTGCAGGCATTCAGATCCTTGCCCTCGGTGGCAATATCGGCGTCTTTGGCAAAATCGATTGCCGTATACATGGTCGGATCCCAGGCGCCGAAACTCAGCTTGCCTTTCACTGCAAGGGGTTTGGCGGGCTTTACGGAAAAGAACATCAGGATCTGCTGATCCTTGTAATCCACGTGAATGGCGTCCGGTTTGGCAAATTCTACCGGTTTTCCGTTGGCAGTGATGAAGGTGTAATAGGAATACTCGGCGAGCGACTCCAGTACGGTGGTGCCGATTTCGGCCAGCTCGTCCTTGTCCAGCTTCAGGTCGCTGTTCTTGTCGTAGTCCATTACCACGCTTGCCGAGAACATCTCGTCAAAACGCCAGATATTGCGCACTTCCTGAACAGTGCCGTTCGGCCCCTCGACAATTTCCATGCGCGCCTCGGCGAAAATATGTGGATGCGCCGATGCCGCGACGGGAATACAGGCAAGGCCAGCCGCGAGAAGCAAAAATCGTCTGTTCATTATCCGCTCTGTCCTGCCTTCGAATCTCGAAGGTTCGAGTCTAGCAGAAATTGGGACCGAATTTCGACCCGGTGCTGACCGACGGGATATTTCAGAATGTGCCGGTGAAACGTGAGGTGACGCTGGAGCCGCTATAAGAGAAGTCTGTGTCGCGCTCGCCATGCAGAAGACGGTTGAATTCCACTTCAAGCTTGCTGCTCTTGCCGGTATCGATTGACAATGTGGCCACAAGCCTGCGTTCGCTGGTATCGTAGTTGTAATAAATCCAGTCCTTGTGAACGCGCTGCAGCGCAAGGTTGAGCCCCACCTTGTCGGTAAGCCTGCTTTTCATGACCAATTGCCAGCGCCGATGGAATTCGGCGATCGGGTCATCGGGGTCGAAAAGCGCATAGTCCTGCGAAAAACCGGCGCCGAAGGCGATGCGGTCAGTGGCTTTTACCTCGGCTTCTGTTCGCAGATAGGGCCGGGTGCGTTTCACCTTGTCGCTGATCTCATCGCCGGAAATGGTTGTGAAGCCTGCCTCGGCCAGAACCGCGAAACGGTCGGAGAACTTGTAACCATAAGCAAGTGAACCGCGCAGCGTATTGGCCTCAAACCGCTCGTATTTTTCCTGTTGGCTTTCCGGCACGACGATGCGGTCATAAGCGAGTGTCAGCCCGGCTTCGCCGCCGGCCAGCGGTCGTTCATGTTCAGCCTTGAGGGATAAAAGTGCCTCATTGGCTTCCAGCCGTGTGGGCAGGAAATAGGCTGGCCTGAAACGCGCCTTGCCTTTCATCAGGCTGGCAAGGCTTGCCGTCAGTGTGTTCTTGCCGCCCAAGGCCAGGATGCCGAGCTGCGAAGAGGCCTCCAGTTTGTGGTCCAGCCGCCGATAACCGATGTCTTCTTCTGGCAGGTGCACGAAGATATCACCGGCATCGCTGCGCGTGCCGCGCAATTCGATTGCCCATTCCAGTTTTTCAGAAAAACGCCTGGTCAACCCCAGCGAGGCAATGGTGTTATGTTCATTGGCAAAACTATATCGGGGGAGACGGACCTCTTCATGCTCGAGTGCATAACGCAGTTCTGCCCCTTCCAGCGCGACCTTGCCATTGAGCCCGAAGCCGGCGCGCAGCGAAATCGCGCTCAGACGGTTGGTGTCGGCGAAATAATTTGTGTCATAGGCGACGCCCGACTTGTAGGTGACAGCGTGCTCATCCGCACTTTCGCCCGCCCGTGCGCCGGGGCCACAGGCAAGTCCAAGAACAAGCGCGATACATCCCCCCAGCCGCATTCGCATCTCCGGTCTCTAATTAAGCAATATCTTATATTTAGATGGTTAATAAAGTTTCCGGGGATTGTTTACTGTCATAGCGGCAAATGATCACTCACAGCAATCGAGTTCAGTGAGATGAACGCGATGCAAGGTAGATAAAAATTTATTAAAATTACAAGTATTAGTGTTAATTGTTTATTGTAATATTAGCGTTTGCTTGAATTAGAATCCTCTAAATATACAGTCCGGTTACGCCAGATGGCGTGATCAAACATAAGAGGAGAGAGAAATGATTGCTAAATTTGCTTGCGTAGCCGCTATTCTTACTGTCGCTTCCGTTGGTCAGGCCAATGCTGGCGGTCTTCTGGGCGGTATCCTTTCCGGAAACAGCAACAAGGGTGGCGCGCTTGTCGTCGTGTCGCCAAGCGTCGATCTGGGGCTCAACGGTATCCTGTCCAATAACGGGATTCTGAACGGCAACAAGACCGGTATCCTGAGCGGTATCCTGAACGGCAACAAGACCTCTGTCGACGTCATCGACAACAAGAATGACGGCGGCAAGAAGCGCCGGCACTAACAGGCCAGACCGAAAATCGACAGGGATTTTCGACGAGAACGATGTGCGCAGGACATAAGCCGGAAATAATCCCCGCGTTGCGTGTGTATGACGCATAGCACTTCCGGAAACAACAAACGGCGCATCGCACAACTGAAAGGGGGCCTCATGGCCTCCTTTTTTTGAGATACTCTCGGCCATGCCTTCACAAAGTTGCGTGCTGGACACTACTTCTGATGGGTTTTGTTGATTGGATGTAGCTGTGGTGGCTTAATTCTGGTCGCTCGGATTTATGTGTTTATTACCTAATTAATATATTATTGGACCTCAGAATATTAACGGATTTATATCGATCATACTTATGTTTTTTTAAATTTTTACACGATGTTAACCTTGTTGAGCTTCAATCATAAGGTGCGTTCACCTCGTTAATTGCGTTGTGTTTTCCGTGGCGGATTTGTTCGCGTCCCGCAACGTGGTGGGTGAAGATATTTTTCAAGGAGCTATCGCATGTTGAAACAATCATTTCTGGCACTCGTCACTATCGGCGTGTTTTCGGGGGCCGCCGCTGCCGCTGATGCGGTCAATGACATTCCGGCTGCACCGTATGTCAATGACGTTGCGCCTTCCTTTTCCTGGGAGGGTTTTTACGCCGGTGGTTCGGCTGGTTATGGCTGGAACCGTGTGAAGTCGACCACTTTTGGCGTCACGACGAAGCATGAATTCGATGGCGCCCGTTTTTCCGGTTTTGCCGGTTATAATTTCGAGGTGGCACCATCCGTCGTTCTCGGCGTTGAGGGCGACCTTGGTTATGCCTGGGGCGACAAAACCATCGTTACCAGCAAGGTTTCCGCAGGTCTTAACGGCTCCGCACGTCTGCGTGCCGGTTATGCCATCGATCGTGCCTTGATCTACACTGCCGGCGGCTACACCGCGACCGATAGCGAAGTTGATGCACCGTTCGGCAAGGACAGCAAGGTGCTGCATGGCTGGACGGTTGGCGCGGGTATTGATTACGCTTTCACAGACAATTTGTTCGGCCGCGTTGAATATCGCTACAACGATTTTGGTAAGGCGACCTACAGAACGGGTGCGATCTCGTCGGTGGGCGATGTCAATGAACATCTCGTCAAGGTTGGCCTCGGCGTAAAGTTCTGACCAAGGGCGCTTCGGCTCTTCGGAGCGGCCGAGGTCGCTGACAGCGCCAACGCCACGGGCGCCATGGGACTGTTTTATCGATCCATACCGGCCCGGCGGGAAATATTCTGCCGGGCCGGATAACTTATTGCGAGCCTGTGCTTGCCGTGAGACACGAAAGAAGCGGGCATGTTTTCGTTCGAAACCAAAAACGTGCGCTTCCTGACATACGAGCTTGAACCGTGGGTGGTTTTGGTGTGATGGTGCGATCCGATCCCGTCCCGTCTCCCAGCATCCAGTCGATTCCCCATGCTACAGAAAAGCACTTCGCCGGGCGCTTTTGATCGTCAGGCCTATATGATCGCGCTGCTGGTCTTCGTTGCCGGCGGCACCAATGCGGCTGTCGTGCCTTTTATCGGATTTTACATTATTCAGGTGCTCGGCCACGCGCCTGCGACACTCGGCATCTACAGCGTTACGGCGATGGTTGCCTCGATTGTAGCCAGTCGTATTTATGGTGAACGTGTCGATGCCGGTGTGCGGGTGCGGCCCTTGCTGCTTCTGTCCGTTGCGGGGGCTTTTATCGCGGCGGCGGCGGCGACTTTCGGTCATCTGGCGCTGCTGGTGGCTGTTACGGCCACTGGAATGGGGCTTTCCAACGCCGCCAGCACGCTCGTCTTCAGTTATGGCCGATATCACGGCCGGGTGCAGGCGCTCGATACCACCGCCTACAACGCTTTCCTGCGGATGATGGTATCGCTGGCGTGGATGCTGCTTCCGGCCGCCGCCTATCTTATCGTCGATCTCGCCGGTGCAAAAGCCGTGTTCATGAACGCCATGCTGATGGCAGCCATCTGGGGCGGGCTGGCCTTGGCCATCGTGCCGCGCGGCCAGACATGCCCTATGGAACGGCGACAGGGGGGCGAGACCGATGAAGGGCGCAACCTGCCGCTGCTTATGGCGGCGGCGGCCAGTTTCTGCATGTCTTTCGCCCATTCCCTGTGCGCCTCGGCTCTGCCGGTGTTTCTTGTGCGTGAGGTTGGGTTGCCGGATTACGCGCCGGGCTTGTCGCTCAGCATCAAATGCGCCATGGAGGTTCTGCTGATCCTGCTTGCGCCGAGGATCACGCGCCGGGTCAGCGCGCGCCTGTTGTTGAGCGGTGCGGCGGTGACGGCGATTATAGCCTTCAACATCATCGCCTCGGTCACGACATTACCCGCCATGCTGTTCGGCGCAGCCATGGAGGGCGCCTATTATGGCCTTTTTGCCGGCACGAGCCTGACCTTCATTCAGGGTTTTGCGCGCGGGCGCACGGCGCGGGCGACCGCGCTTTATATGAACTCCATCTTCCTTGCCGCACTGTTTGCGGTGCCCTTGATGGGGTTCGTGGCGCAATATTCCAGCTTCGGTGTGTCGATCCGGCTTGCCTCGGTGGGCGCCGGCGCAGCCCTGCTGCTATTGTTCCTGACGCGGCGTCAGGTGAGCGAATAGACGGCTCTCCGCCCACATTCCCATGATAAGAACGGGAATTAGAGGAATAGAGCCAGTAAATTGTCTGACCGGTGCCCTGCCTTACGCCGAAATATCGATAATGCCGCAGTCGCCTGCCTCTGAGGCAAAGGCGAGCAGTTTGCCGGTAGCGCTCCAGTCCATGGCGGTGATGGCGCCCTTGCCGGGGCGACGAAGCAGGGCTTCCTTGCCATCGGCCAGGCGTACGCCGAGGATCATGCCGTCGATGAAGCCAATGGCGAGCACATCTTCCACCGGGTGGAAGGCGACGTTGGTGACCATGATGTTGGCACGGCTGCCGAGCTCTTCCGGTGCCTTGCCCATCGGGCCGTCCTTGCCGGCAAATGGCCAGACGATGGCCGCCGGCGCGCCGGAAGACGCAAGCCATTTGCCCTTAGCCGACCAGGAAATGGATTTGACCTTGGCGGGATAACCCGTCATGCGCATGTGGCGGGCTTCCATGCCGCCCTTGGTGGCTTCCATCTTCCAGCCATGCAGGGCGTTTTCCTGCATGGTGGTGACGAGGAACTTGCCGTCAGGCGAGAAGGTGACGCCGGTATGCGCGCCCTTCCATTCCAGATCGACCGGATCGCCGGCGCTAGCCACCCAATGCAGTGTCACGCCGTTGTAACGTGCAACCGCAATGCGCAGGCCCTTGGGCGCAAAGGCAATCGCCTCCACCGTGCGCTCTTCCTTGAATTCCTTGACCGTGCCGTCCGATAGCCGCACGAAGCTCGATTTGCCGACGCCATAGGCGACCGCCTTCTGCGGCCCGCCGGCAACGACGCCGATCCATTTGCGCGGCACGTGCGCCAACTCGCTGATGCTGCCATCATGGCCGATGCGCAGCACCCGACCATCTTCGCCGCCTGACAGCAGCGTGGCGCTGTAGGGGTCGCGAATGCAGGTCAGAAGCCCCTCATGCGCCTCGGTTACCTTTTCGCCGCCATCCAGCCGGTGAATGGTGCCGGCGGCGGTGGCAAACAGGGGAATGTCGCCGAGAAAATGGGTCGAGACCACGTGGCCTTCGATATCAAGCGGGGCAACAGTCGGCATGGGGCATCGGTCTTTCGTATCTGTGTCGGATGGGGCGACGATGTCGACCCCGGCGGCAGGCATGGTTCTAAAGCATTTCCGGCAAAAGCGGAACCGCTTTTACGTTCGGACGATTCGTGAAATCAAGGAGATAGAGCGCTTTGTCGTCGAGGGACCACCCTACACGGCAGTTGAAAATCATTGACACTCCGGCGCTCCGGGCTCACCCCCCTCTGTCCTGCCGGACATCTCCCCCTCAAGGGGGGAGATCGTTCCGTGGCGAGGTTTCGCACCTCTCGACGGTCGAGAATGAAGTGACAAGAGAGCGTCTTGCCGATCTCCCCCCTTGAGGGGGAGATGTCCGGCAGGACAGAGGGGGGTGAGCCCGGAGCGCAGGAGCGTCAGTGATTTTCAACTGCCGTGTAGGGTGTCGAAGAACGCGCGTCCGGTGGATGACGGACGCAGCCGTACCCCGGCTCAGAGCCGGGGTGACGGGGTCAAACGATCAGGCCGTGGCGAGGCAGGCGTTGAAGCTCTTTTCCAGCTTTTCGCGATCCAGTTCGCGGCCGATGAAGACGAGGCGGCTTTCGCGTTTTTCGTCTTCCTTCCACGGGCGCTGGTGATCGCCCTCGATGATCATGTGCACACCCTGCACCACGTAACGTTCCGCATCGCCCTTGAAGGCGATGATGCCCTTCAGGCGCAGAATGTTCGGACCGTCGGTCTGGGTGACCTTCTGGATCCACGGGAAGAAGCGCTCGGGGTTCATCTCGCCGCCACGCAGCGATACCGATTGCACGGTCACATCATGGATCGGCGAAACTGCGCCATGGTGGTGGTGATCATGGCCATGGTCGTGCCCATGGTCATGATCATGGTGATGATGCCCGTGGTCATGGTCGTGATGATGGTGGTCATGGCCGTGATCGTGGTCGCAATCGGGCCCGCAGACGTGATCCTCATGGCCGTGCTCGAGGAAATGCGGATCATTTTCCAGCGCGCGTTCCAGGTTGAAGGCGCCCTGATCGAGCACCCGGGCGAGATCGACGCCGGAACGGGTTGTCTTGTAGATGCGGGCGGAAGGGTTGATGGCGCGCACGATATCCTCGATGCGGGCGACTTCCTCGGGCGAAACGAGATCGGTCTTGTTGACGACGACGACATCGGCAAAGGCGATCTGGTCTTCGGCCTCGCGGCTGTCCTTCAGCCGCAGCGGCAGGTGCTTGGCGTCAACCAGGGCAACGACCGCATCAAGCTCAGTCTTGGCGCGCACGTCGTCATCCATGAAGAAAGTCTGGGCGACGGGAACCGGGTCGGCAAGACCTGTAGTTTCGACGATGATGCCGTCGAAACGGCCGGGGCGGCGCATCAGGCCTTCCACGACGCGGATCAGGTCGCCGCGCACCGTGCAGCACACGCAGCCATTGTTCATTTCGTAGATTTCTTCATCGGACTCGACGATCAGATCGTTATCGATGCCGATCTCGCCGAATTCATTGACGATGACAGCGTATTTCTTGCCGTGGTTCTCGGAGAGAATGCGGTTAAGAAGCGTTGTCTTGCCGGCGCCGAGATATCCCGTCAGGACGGTGACTGGAATGGGCTTGGCTGGTGCTGTTTCGGTCATGGAAAACCCCGCGTGGAGACAAGGCCGGTAGAGGCCTCAAGGAAGAAGTGTCGACGTCCATATAGGCGCGACGTCCGGGCAGTTCAAAGAGATTTTGGCCGAATCCGGCCAAGTGCCTCAAATTTTGTTATGAAATAACGTTATGTCAAAAGCGTGGACATCTTCAAGCAGTTCGACAAGGCCCTTGACGGCGTGGGAGATGAGCCTCTCACCCTTTTGCGCCGTGGCTGCTGCGGCATTTCCGGCAACACCATCAGGGTTGAGATCGCTCATCAGCCAGCCGAAGGCGTGCGGGCCATAGGCGCGCAGATGCCGGAAGCGGCTGGCGAAATCGCTCTGGCGCGAGCGGAAATCGGCGGCCTTTTCCATTCTTACCCGTTCCGGGCAGAGCGCCAGCATGACGGAGGTTTCGATATCGCCGCCATGAATGTCGATTGCCTTGTCTTCCGGCTTCACAACATCGGCGGGTACGCCGAAACGGGTCCAACTGGTGGCAACCGCCAGCATGCCGAAACGGGCGCGGGCCTCGGTGGCAACGATGGTCATCAGCGGCGAGTTACCGCCATGGGCGTTCAGCATCACGAATTTACGCACACCTTTTTCATGCTCGGCCTTCGCAATGTTGAGCCAACGTTCGATGGCCTCGTCGTAACGCAGGGTCTTTGTGCCCGGCACGTCCATGTGTTCGATGGAATATCCGACGGGTTCCACCGGCAGGAGGGAGACCGGTAGATGGGAAGGCAGGGCGGCGGCAAGACGGGCAACGATACCTTCAGCAATCAGCGTATCGGTCTCGAACGGCAGGTGCGGTCCATGCTGTTCATGCGCCCCCAGCGGCAGCACGGAAATTGCACCTGTTGCGCGAAGATGCGGGTCTGTTACGTTTTCGTCGTGATAATGCGTGTATGAGTTTGGCATCTGGCAGTCCGCGCGTGCATTCGGTAAGGATTTCCAGCAACATATATCGGTTCCGCCACAGGGTAAAAGGCACTCGCATATGAGCAAGGACAAAACTGGGCATAAGGACAAGGGCGCCAAGAAAGAAAAGGGCGGCAAGAAAATAAAGGACGCCAAAAAAAGGGATGAGAATTTCAACCCCGAAGAACTGGCGCAATCCATCACCCAGGCCGCCCGTTCCATGCGCACGGCGCTGAGCCACAGCCTTGCCGAAAGCGGGCTTTATGCCGGGCAGGACGGCGTTATCCTGGCGCTGGCGCAGGAAGGCAGCCTGACACCGGGGCAGATCGCCCAGAAACTCGGCGTCAAGGCGCCCACCATGACGCGCACCATCGGCCGCATGGAGGCCCAGGGTTTCGTGGAGCGCAGCGGCGACGACGAGGACGGCCGCGTGACGCTGGTGAAGCTGACGGAAGCGGGACTGAAAAGCGTTGAACACATCAACATCTCGATAGCCGATTGTGGCGCCAGGGCCATAGAGGGGCTTTCGGCCAAGGATGTCCGCACCGTGGTTAAACTTCTCAAGGCAATCGATACCAATCTTCAATGATTTGTTGAAATTTTTAAAAATAAAACTCTGTTTTGTGGGTATCTCTTAAACGGGTTGCGGATTTTGTTTAAATTGTTTAATTGCAATTTAAACAGGGACATCCGTCGCTGACATGCGTTTGGGAGGAATGCTGTGGCTCAAAAGGTCAAACTGTCCACGATTGCCGAAAGTCTTGGTCTCTCGACCGCCACCATTTCCCTTGCATTACGTGACAGTCCGCTGGTTGCTTCCGATACACGCGACAAGATCAAGGAACAGGCGCGGGCGCTGGGTTATATCTACAACCGTCGTGCCGCCAGCCTGCGCACATCGCGCTCCGGCATTGTTGGCGTGGTGTTCCACGATGTGATGAACCCGTTTTACGGGGAAATTCTCAAAGCCATCGAAAGTGAGCTGGACCGCAGCCGCCAGACCTTCATTCTTTCCAATCATTATGATTCAGTGGAAAAACAGCGCACCTTCATCGAAACGCTGCTGCAGCTTGGCTCGGATGGCATCATCATGTCGCCGGCCATCGGCACGCCGATCGAGGATATGACGCTGGCCGAAGAGAACGGCATGCCGGCCATTCTCGTAGCCCGTTCCATGGATGGCGTCGATATGCCGACCTATCGCGGCGACGACAGCTACGGCATTTCGCTTGCCACCAACCACCTGATCAGCCTCGGTCACCGCACCATCGCCATGGTTGGTGGTACCGATCAAACATCGACGGGGCGTGATCGTTATCAGGGTTACGTCAATGCGCTGCGCAAGGCCGGCATCGAGGTCGATCCGAACCTGCGCATTCCCGGCCCGCGCTCCAAGCAGGGCGGTTTCGAGGCGGCGGTGCATTTTCTGTCACTACCGCAGAAGCCGACGGCCGCCGTCTGCTGGAACGATCTGGTCGCCATCGGCCTGATGAACGGCATTTCGCGCGCCGGTCTGGTGCCGGGTGTCGATATTTCGGTAACCGGCTATGACGATCTGGAAGAGGCGGCGATTGCCACGCCGGCGCTGACCACCGTTTCCAACGGTCAGGCCGAGGTGGGGCGTCTTGCGGCCCGCGCGCTGCTGGACAGGCTGGCGGGCAGCCATGAACCTGACGGCATTCACCTCATCAAGCCGGAAATGCGCATCCGGCAATCGACCGGGCCGGTGCGGCCGCGGGTTTGAGGCTTCAGACGATGGGAAATGATGCGCGTTCTGTGCATTACACCTTTCCGTCATCCCGGCCTTGAGCGGGAATCCAGCTACCGCGTGTCCACGCGGTGAAAAAAGACTCTCTCAGCCCAAAGACTTGGGCTGGCTGGATGCCGGATCAAGTCCGGCATGACGGTGAGGGGGCGCAAAAAAAATCGGCATGAAACTTCCGTCTGCCCCCATAGCATCCCCTTATTGCCCTTTTCACGGCCGTCTTTGTTTGAAAGGATCGCCGCCCAGAGGAGTGGTATGCGAGCGGTTCGCCTGCAACCCACTTCAGCATATTGGAATGTTATCAGGAGGAATATCCGCTCATGTCTGACAAAAAGGCCGTCGTTCTCGTTCCCGGCAAGATAAACCCGCGCGTTCTCGAACGCCTCGAAGGCAAGGTCGAGATCGTGACTGTGCCTGCCGGCGCCGAGCCGGTTCTGCCTGATGGTGCGGCGGAGCGCATCAATGCCATCGCCGTTTCCGGCGTCGTCAACGCAAAGTGGATCGATGCGCTGCCGAAGCTCGAGATCATCGCGAATTTCGGCGTGGGCTATGATGGCGTCGATGCCAAACATGCCGCCACACGCAACATTGTGGTGACGAATACGCCTGACGTGCTGAACGACGAGGTGGCCGATACGACGATTGCGCTTTTGATCAACACCGTGCGCCGTCTTTATCAGGCCGAGACCTGGCTGCGGGATGGCAAATGGGTTGGCGAAGGACCATTTGCGCTGTCGCCGTTTTCGCTGCGCGGCCGCAAGGTCGGCCTTTTCGGCATGGGCCGCATCGGCCAGGAAATCGCCAAGCGGCTGGAGCCTTTCAAGGTGGAAATCGGATACCACACCCGCAGCAAGCGGGATGGCCTCTCTTACACCTATTACGGTTCGCTGAAGGAGATGGCGGAAGCCGTCGATATCCTGATCTGCATCGTGCCCGGCACGCCGGAAACGCATAAGGCGATCAATCCCGAAATCCTGACGGCGCTTGGGCCTGAAGGCGTGTTCATCAATGTCGGGCGCGGTTCCAGCGTCGATGAAGATGCGCTTCTGCAGGCGCTTAAGAGCGGTGCTGTGGGTGCTGCCGGTCTCGATGTGTTCTATGCCGAGCCGAAGGTGCCGGAAGCCTTCCTGTCGCTGCCGAATGTCTCCCTGCTGCCGCATGTCGCCTCCGCCTCGATCCCGACGCGCAACGCCATGGCCGATCTGGTGGCCGACAATATTCTCGGCTGGTTCAGGGACGGCAAGGTGCTGACGCCGGTGCCGGAAACGCCGGTGAAAAGCTGATACTTTTTCTGCGTCATCCTCGGGCTTGTCCCGAGGATCCAACCACGTCGCGTCAAATCGACCGGTTGCAGATGCTCGGGACAGGCCCGAGCATGACGAAAGAGGTGAGGCCTGGTGCTCACCTCATACCCGTCCCTATTCCTCAATCTCTCCTGTCCCCACCCAACGCCCTTCGGCAAACGACCGGGCCATGGCGTGGATGCTGCGCTCGATCTTCAGCCCTTCCTCGAAATCGACGATATGGGCTTTTTTGCCCTCAATCGCCGCGATCAGCTCCCGGCATTCGATCACCTTCAGATCGTTGAAACCGAGCCCGTGGCCGGGGGCGGGAATGAAGCGGTCATAGGGCTTGTGATGCGGCGCGGTGAGGATGGTTCTGAAACCCTGCTCCTCCGGGCGTCCATCCGTAGTGTAGAGCTGGAACTCGTTCATACGTTCCTGATCGAAGAGAATCGAACCCGTCGAGCCATAAATCTGGATGGCGATGCGACCCTTGCGGCCCCAGGCGGAACGGTTGGCGATGAGCACGGCGGAAATGCCGCCTTCGAGCTTCAGCAGCACGCTGGCAAGATCATGCGTCTCGACGGCGCGCTCGCCGCCGCCGGCAAGCGGGCGAGTCTCATAAGGTTTCACCATGTCGGTGATGGCGCTTTCGGCATGACCGAACAGAGCGAAGAGCAGCGACAGCGGGTGCACGGCGAAATCATCCAGCGCGCCATAACCGGAGGAGGCTTCGCTCTTCCAGTAGAAGGGCTGAGTGGCGTCCGCCATGAAGTCCTCGTCCATTTCGGCGCGGACATGATAGACCTTGCCGATAGCACCTTCGCCGATCAGGCGGCGGATATGACGGATGACGGGGTTCTGAATGTAGTTGTAGCCCATCGCCGACGCCTTGCCGGAACGGCGGGCCGCATCGCGCATCTTCACAGCATCGGCAAAAGCGGGCGCCATTGGCTTTTCACACCAGACATGTTTGCCGGCCTCAAGGGCGGCAATCGCCATTTCCGGGTGGAAGGCATTCGGCGTGGTGACCGAGATCACGTCGATCTCCGGATCGGACAGCAGGTCGCGCCAGTTGCCCGTCGAGCGGGCGAAGCCGAACTCGGCGGCTTTCTTCGCGGCAAGCTCGGGATTGACTTCCGCGAGCGTCACGAGGCGGGGACGCTCCACATCGCCGAAGACGCTGGTGACATTGTTCCACGCCAGCGCGTGGCATTTGCCCATGTAACCGGTGCCGATAAGGCCCACGCCAAGAGCGGTCATGCTATTCTCCTCCAGAGAGTTTTAGAATGAAATCAATGTATTGAGCGTTTATTGAAATGTGACAGGCGAAACAAAGCCCCTCCGCCCTCATCCCTGTGCTTGTCACAGGGATCCAGCCAGCCCAAGTCCTTGGGCTGGGAAGACTCTCCCCGTCGCGCAGACGCGCGCCGGCTGGATTCCTGTGACAAGCACAGGAATGAGGATGTGAGTGAATTACGGATTATCCCGTTTGAAAATCCAGTCATGATCCGGGTGGTTCTTGAAGCGCCATTTGCGCATCGGCCCGGCCATCACGTTCAGATAATACATCTCATAACCATAGGGCGCGCCGCAGGGGTGGTGGCCCTTGGGCACCAGCACGACATCGCCGTCCGACACCGCCATGGTTTCGTCCAGCGAACCATCTTCGGTAAAGACGCGCTGGAAGCCGAAACCCTGCGCCGGGTTCAGCCGGTGATAATAGGTCTCTTCCAGATAGGTCATGTCAGGGTAATTATCCTCATCATGCCGGTGCGGCGGATAGGACGACCAGTTGCCCGACGGCGTGAAGACTTCCGTCACCAGCAGGCTGTCGGCCACATCGCGCTCTTCCATGGCGATGGGGAAGATGTAACGCGTATTGGCACCCTTGCCACGCTCCGTCAGCTGCACGCCATTGGGACCGATCTGCTGCGCCTCGCGGCTGCCTTTTTCGCCGGGCGCGGTGCAGACGCCGATGGTGCAATCGGTCGTGGCGGTCAGCGACCATTCGGAGCCGGCCGGAACATAAACGCAATGGGGCGGCTTGCGCTCGAACACATTCATGCGGTCGCCGAGTTCACCGAAATCCTTATCCCCTGCGGAGATCGTCGCTTTGCCTTCGACCAGCACGAGGATGACTTCCGTATCGCCGGTCTTCTCAGTGGCGGTTTCGCCCGGCTTCAGGCGGGAAAGGCCGAAACCGACATAACCCCAATCCGCGCTTTGGGGCGTGATATCGTGCACCTTGCCGCTTGTCGCGACCGGCTTGCGCAGAAGTGAGGTCATGGTGGTGTTCCTTTTTGGTCAGTCGTTCGTTGGTTCTTGCCGTCTCGTCACCCCGGCCTTGAGCCGGGGTCCAGCCGACGCGCGTCCGCGCGGCGGGGACAACTTTTTTCAGCCCAAGGACTTGGGCTGGCTGGATACCGGCTCAAGGCCGGTATGACGGGCGGGGTGTGCCGCCCGCTGTCAGTCCAGCTCAAGCAGCCTGAGCCTTGTCCAGCCCCGCTTCGCGCGCAAAAGCCTTCAGCGATTTCAACCCGAGGCTCTGATATTCGAACGGGTTGCGCACGTCAGGGTCCTGTTCCGCCTCGATGACCAGCCAGCCGCTGTAACCATGCTCGGCCGCAACCTTCAGCACCGGAGGAAAATTCACGCCGCCTTCGCTGTCGCCGGGAACGGTGAACACGCCGCGGCGAACGCCTTCGAGGAAGGAAAGCCGCTCGCCCCGAACCTGATCGGCAATGGCAGGGCGCACGTTCTTGGCATGGATATGGCCGACGCGACCCATATATTTCTGCGCGACACGCAAGGGATCGCCGCCGCCGAACAGGCAATGGCCGGTATCGAGCAGAAGGTGCGTCTTCGGGCCGGTGTGCTGCATCAGAAGGTCGATCTCGTCTTCGCTCTCGACCACCGTTCCCATGTGGTGATGATAAACGAGGGTGATACCCTGTTCTGCGGCAAAGGCGGCCAGCGCCTCGACACCCGCGCCGAATTTCGCCCAGTCATCGGCCGCAAGGCGCGGACGGTCGACCAGCGCCTTGTTGTCATCGCCGTGGATGGCGTTCGAGGTCTCGCAGACGATGATGACCTTCGAACCCATGGCTTTCAGCAGGTCAAGCGCCGGCTGCATCGCCTTCTTTTCGGATTCGATATCGTCGGTCAGAAGGTTCAGCGAATGCCAGCCGGAGACGAAGGAGAGACCGCGCGGCGAAAGCACGCCCTTCAGGCCTTCCGGCTCAGTCGGGAACTTGTGGCCCTTTTCGATGCCGTCGAAACCGATCTTGGCGGTTTCATCGAGGCACTGTTCGAGGCTGATATGGGCGCCCAGCGTGCGGTCATCGTCGTTGGACCAGGCGATAGGGTTGGTGCCGTAACGGATCATCTTACTGTCTTTCCTTGACATGGTTTTCATAACGGGCGCGGGCCGGGCCGATTTCGGCGCGGTCGGAGACTTCAGGCACCGCGACATCCCACCAGTGACCGCCGGCCTGAGGGGTCGGATAGGGATCGGTATCGATGACGATCACTGTTGTTCGGGTGGAGGCACGGGCGCTCGCGAGCGCTTCTTCCAGTTCAGTGATGGTGGAAACCTTACGCGCATCCGCCCCCATCGAGCCGGCATGGGCGACGAAATCGATGGCGATGGGGTTGACGTTGGTGTGGGCGTAGAGGTTGTTGAACTCCGCGCCGCCGGTCTCCATCTGCAGGCGGTTGATGCAGCCATAGCCCCTGTTGTCGGTGATGACGAGCGTGATCTTCACGCCCATGGCGACCGACGTGGCAAGCTCCGAATTCATCATCATGTAGGAGCCGTCACCCACCATGACGATCACGTCGCGGTCCGGCTCCGCCATCTTGATGCCGAGGCCACCGGCCACTTCATAACCCATGCAGGAGAAGCCGTATTCCATGTGATAGGAGAGCGGCAGCTTGGATTTCCACAGCTGGTGAAGCTCGCCCGGCATGGTGCCTGCGGCGCACATGACGACGGTATTGTCACGCGACTGGCGCTGCACCGCGCCGATGACTTGCATGTCGGTGGGCAGGCTGTTGGCGTTGTCTTCGCCCGGCGCGGCTGTATCGGCATCGGCCTTTTCGAACCATGCAGCCTTGAGACCGGCATCCGGCGCGGCAAAACGGTGGCTGCCGAGTGCTGCGGAGAGCTTTTCAAGCCCGATCTTGGCATCCGCCGTCAGGCTGATCGCATCATGCTTGGCGCTGTCATAGGGCTGGACGTTGAGCGCCAAAATCTTGCGGTTAGGGTTCTTGAACAACGCCCAGGAACCGGTGGTGAAATCCTGAAAACGGGTGCCGACGCCGAAGACCAGATCGGCCTTTTCACTGATGATATTGGCGCTTTCTGCGCCCGTGACGCCGACGGGACCGAAGTTGAGATCGTGATCCCACGCCAATGCCGATTTCCCGGCCTGCGTTTCGACAACGGGAATGGAATGGGTTTCGGCAAAGCGCTTCAGCGTTTCGGTTGCGCCGGCAAAATGAACGCCGCCGCCGGCAACGATGATCGGGTTCTTCGCCGCCTTCAGCGCGGCGACCGCATCTTCGAATTCCACAACATCCGGCTCAGGACGGCGCTGACGCCAGACGCGCTTTTCGAAGAAGCTGACAGGATAATCATACGCTTCCGCCTGCACATCCTGGCAGAAGGCGAGCGTGACCGGGCCGCAATCGGCCGGGTCCGTCATGGTCCGCATGGCGCGGGGAAGGGCGGTCAGCAACTGTTCCGGTCGCATGATGCGGTCGAAATAACGGCTGACCGGGCGGAAGCAGTCGTTGACCGTCATGGTGCCATCGCCGAAATCTTCGAGCTGCTGCAGCACGGGGTCGGGGCCGCGATTGGCGAAGACATCGCCGGGGATCAGCAGAACCGGCAGGCGGTTGACATGCGCGAGCGCTGCCGCCGTCACCATGTTGGCGGCACCCGGGCCGATGGAGGAGGTGACCGCCATCGCCCGCCTACGGCGCAGCTGCTTGGTGTAGGCAATGGCCGCATGGGCCATGGATTGCTCGTTCTGGCCGCGATAGGTCTGCAGCTCGTCGCGAATGCCATGCAGCGCTTCGCCGATACCGGCGACGTTGCCGTGGCCAAAAATGGCCCAGACACCGGCAATATAGGTTTCGCCATGTTCATTCATCTGCGCGGCGAGGTAACGAACCATTGCCTGCGCAGCCGTCATTCTGATTGTCTTCACGCTGCCTCTCCCTTTTTGGCGCGCGCCTCATCCCAAATGCGGCACAGACTGGTATAGCGCTGCGCCATATCTTTCACCGCTTCCTGATCGGTGATCCTGCCACCGAGCCAGCTTCGCGCGGCATCTGCAAAAATCGTGCGGCCAACGGCGAAACCTTTGACCAGATCAAAACCGGCGGCAAGGCGGAAGCTCTCCTCCAGCTCGCTTTGCGGCGCGTCGAGACCGAGAACGACGATGCCGCGCACATAAGGATCGTTACGATGCACGGCATCGCAGGCGTTCTTCCAGGCGGCGCGGGTCTTCATCGGCTCCAGCTTCCACCAGTCGGGATAGACCCCGATCTCATAAAAACGCTCGACGATGCGGGCGGCTGTCAGATCGTCGGTCGGGCCGACCTTGGAAGGAATGACCTCCAGCAACATTTCCAGCCGGTTGCGGCGTGTCGCCTGGAACAGACGCATGACCGTCTCCTCCTGCGTTGACCGCATCTCCTCGGTATCGTCAGGATGATAGAAGCACAGGACCTTGACGACATTTTCAAGCGGCCATTCGGACAGCCCGCCGAAATCCTTGCCGAGTTCCGGTTCCAGCGTCAGCGGACGGGAGCCGGGCCATTCCACTGGGCGGCCGATCCAGAGACCGGAACCGCTCGCGGCAAACAGGGCGTCACGGCCAAGGCGACCGTCGCAGAGAATACCGTAACCCGGCCTGTCGCCGGCCACCTGCTGTGCGGCTTCTAGGCAGAGCTTCTTGAAAGCGCCGATCTTTTCGTGCTTGACGCCAAGCTCGTCGGCGATGGCCTCCAGCTGCATGCGGTGGTCGAAGGCGAAGACGCGCATCGTGTCCCAGTCGCCCTTGCGGTTGGTGGACCAGTGCACCTGCTCCAGTGCCTCGTCCTTGCGCAGCGCCTTGTTGCGAATGCCAGCCTTGAAGAAATATTGCAGCTCTTCCCAGCTTGGATAGGCCGGCGTGCAGCCGTGGCGGGAAACGGCGAAAGCGCCGCAGGCATTGGCGTATTTCAATGTCGTCGGCCAGTCTTCGCCGCGCAGCCAGCCGCGGAACAACCCGGCCATGAAGCCATCGCCAGCACCCAGAACGTTGAAGACCTCGATCGGGAAACCTTCGCCCGTCTCGCCATCGTCGAGACTTGCCGGGATTTCGCCGGTGAAGACCGAGGCCCCCATCGGCCCGCGCTTGCACACCAGCGTCGCGTTGGAAACCTTGCGCACGGCCTTCAGCGCCGCAAGCGTATCGGTGGAGCCGCCGGCGATGTGGAATTCTTCCTCGGTGCCGACGATCAGGTCGAAGAGATGCAGGGTGGATTGCAGCTTGGCGGTGACCTTCTGCGATTCCACGAAACGGCTTTCGCCGTCGCCATGGCCGGCCACACCCCAGAGATTGGGGCGGTAATCGATATCGAGCGCGGTCTTCGCGCCATTTTCGCGGGCGAGTTTCAGCGCCTTCAGCACGGCCGCTTCCGTTTTTGGATGCGACAGATGCGTGCCGGTGGCGCAGACGCAAGCAGCTTCGGCGATGAAGGCGGGATCGATATCGTCTTCGCTGAGCGCCATGTCGGCGCAGTTTTCGCGATAAAAGATCAGCGGGAACTGGTTCTGGTCGCGAATGCCGAGCAGCACCAGCGCGGTCAGCCGCTCCGGGTCTGTCTTCACGCCGCGCACATCAACGCCTTCACGCACCAACTGTTCGCGGATGAAGCGGCCCATATGCTCATCACCAACGCGGGTGATGACGGCGCTGGCAAGGCCAAGGCGCGCGGCGCCGGCGGCAATGTTGGTGGGAGAGCCGCCGATATATTTGGCAAAGGAGGCCATGTCCTCCAGACGGCCGCCAACCTGCGAACCGTACAGATCGACAGACGAGCGCCCGATCGTGATAAGATCAAGTTTTTTCAAAAGGTTCCTCCTTCGGGCCGCCCGTTGCGGCGGCCTGCCTCACATGTTTGGAGCGATATCGGGCAAAGCTGCCCGCACCTTTCGCCATCCCGTTCCGGCAGGCCTCCTCCGCCCGCTGTCATCCGTCACGAGACGGACGAATATGGAATGCCCGTTTCATGGATTTGGATCATAAATTCTATTTTTTCCATTTTCAATAAAAATATTCAGGCTGTTTTGCGGGTTCCCACAGCCACGGCCAGCGTAATCGCCAGACAGAGGGTGGCGGAAAGGGAGCGGAATGCACCAAAATCGATCTCCGTGACCGTCAGAAGCGTTGCGCCGGATTTTCGCAGCGGATTGACGGCAGAATCAGAGAGCGCAACCACCGGAATGCCATTGGCCCGGGCCGTTTCCGCCAGTTCCAGCGTCTCAGCGGAATAGGGGGAGAAGGTGATGGCGATCAGCGCGTCATCGCTGGAGATGGCGCTGATATTGCCCAGCCCGCCAACGGCGCTGTGCAGAACCGCCGGAACCTTCATTTTCTCGAAGGCATAGGCAAGGTAACTGGCTATGGGGAAAGAACGTCGCAAACCGACAATGTGGACGGTGCGCGCGCCAGCCAGCGCCGAAACTGCCTCGTCAAGCTGCCGTGTATCGACCGATTTCAGCAGCATTTCCAGCGAGGAACGACCAGCTTCGACAAATTCCGCAAGCAGGCTGGAGGCACTTTCATCGCCCTTTTCACGCAGATGGTCGAGCCGTGTCGTGTAATCTGGCCAGCCGCCGACATAGGAATCGCGAAACAGGCGCTGCATTTCCGAAAAACCGGAAAAGCCCATGATCTGGCAAAACCGCATGAAGGCCGAAGGCTGGACGCCAGCACCCTCTGCCATTTCGGCAACGGTGGAAACGGCGATGCGGTCCTGATTGGAGGCGACATAATCGGCGCATTGCCGCAATCGTTTCGGCAGCCCCTCCGCAACCTGGAGCAACCGCTCCTCAAAAGCCTTCACCGATTCTGGCGCCTCGATTGCCGTCATTGTCGTTCCTTTATGCAGACTGAAATCGTGTGCACTTTAACTCCAGTGGAATTTTTATTCCATTGGGTTTTTTAGGAACGAATAAATGAGGTGTCGTGGGTCCGTTGTGGGCACAGTTGATCCGACGCCCTCATTCCTGTGCCTGTCACAGGGGTCCAGCCAATGCGCATCTGCGCGGTGGGGGCTGGAAACCTGTTCTGGTTTTATTTCGATGCACTCAGTGCAGCCCGCCAACGCCAAGATGCGTATCGACAATATCCGGGTTCTCCGCAAGCGCGCTGGACGGCCCTTCCCAGACGATGCGGCCACGTTCCATGATGATGGCGTGGTCGGCGAAGTCGATGGCCATCTGGATACGCTGTTCGACGAGGAGAATGGTCATTTCGCCCGATTGCGCCAGTTTGGAAAAGGCCGCCATCAGCTCCTCGCAGATGACGGGTGCGAGGCCTTCGAGCGGTTCGTCGAGAAGCAGCACACGCGGCTGTCCGAGAATCGTGCGAGCGGTGGAGAGCATCTGTTGTTCGCCGCCGGAAAGTTGCGAGCCGAGATTGCGGCGGCGCTCTTTGAGGCGCGGAAACAGCGTGTAGGCTTCCTCGATGGCCGATTTCGGCCGGGTCTTGAGGCCGACGAACAGGTTTTCCTCGACGGTCAGCGTCGGGAAGACATCCCGCGTCTGCGGCACGTAGCCGAGGCCGGCTTTGGCGCGGGCGGCGCTCGGCAGGGCGGCGATGTCCTGCCCGCCGATGCGGATATCGCCGGCAAAGCGTTTCGTCTGGCCGGCCAGCGTGGCGAAGAGGCTGGTCTTGCCGACGCCGTTGCGGCCGAGAACCGCGAAACGCGAGCCCGACGGCACGGAAAGCGACAGGCCCTCGATGACGCGGGTGGGGCCATAACCGGCGGTGAGGTTGACGATTTCAAGCGGCGCTGCGGGCATCGGCGTAACTTCCCAGATAAGCTTGGCGGACTTCCGCATTGCTGGTGACATCATCAGGCGAACCGTCGAAGATGACCGCGCCTGCGGCGAGCACCACCACACGTTTGGCAAAACGGAAAACCAGATCCATGTCGTGCTCGATCATCAAGATGGCGAGATCGGCCGGCAGACGGTCGAGCGCCTGTTCGATACGCGCCGTTTCCGTGGAAGGCACGCCGGCCGCCGGTTCGTCGAGCAGCAGGATTTTCGGGCGGAGCGCCATGGCAAGTGCGATCTCGATCAACCGTTGCTGACCATAGGCGATTTCACGCACTCGGGTTTCGGCAAGCGCCAGAAGACCGAGCGTGCCGAGAATGTCGCGCGCTTCGCTCATCACCGCGGGCATGGCGCGGTAACGGCCGAAAATCCGGCCCGTCCTGCCTTCCCGTTGGAGGATGGCAAGCGCGACGTGCTCCTCCGGCGTCATGTCCTGAAACAGCCGGGTGACCTGAAACGAGCGCACGAGGCCGCGCTTCACCCGCTGGCTGGCGCTGAGGCCTGTCACGTCCTCACCGGCTATGCGCACCGTGCCGGCCGAGGGCTTGATGTTGCCGGTAACAAGATTGACGAAGGTTGTCTTCCCTGCGCCATTGGGGCCGATCAGGACCGTGCGGTCTCCCGGCGAAAGCGACAGCGAGACATTGTTGGTGACGACGAGGCCGCCGAAATTCTTCTTGAGGCCGGATACTTCGAAAATGGCGCTCATTTACGAACTCCCCATAGGCGCGCAATGATCTGCTCACCCGCGCCATAAAGCCCGCGTGGTGCGAAGAGCACGACGGCAATCAGCAGCAGGCCGACAATGGTGAGCCAATGAAAGGGATTGGCGGCGGAAACGACATCTTCGAACCACATGAAGGTGACGGTGCCGATCAGCGCGCCATAGAGCGAGCCTGCGCCGCCCAGCACCAGCATGACCAGCGCTTCGGCCGAAAGCGTGAAGCTGAGACTGTCGAGCCCGACGACCTGGGTGGAAATGGCGTTCAGTGCGCCGCCAATGCCGGCGACGACGCCTGATATGACGAACATCTTCAAAATCGTGCCATTGACCGAGCCGCCCATGGCCTGAATGCGGATGCTGTCCTGCTTGACGCCGCGACACAGCATGCCGAAGGGCGAGTGGACAATGACCCTGAGGGCGAGAAAAACGAGGAGCAGTAGACAGACGCCATAGATATAGGCGGTGCGGCCGAAAAGATCGAACTCGAAGGTGCCGAACAGGGCGTCCGGCGAGACGCCGGCAAGGCCGTCGCTGCCGCCCGTCCAGTTCGACGCCTTGTTGGCCGCCTCATGGAACAGATGGATGACGGCAATGGAAAGCACCAGCTGCGGCAGGCCGTGGGCACGCAGCAGAACAGTGCCGGAGAGCAGCCCGGCGACGCCGCCTGCTGCGGCGCCAATGGCGGTCATGAGCAGCGGATCGGTGATCTCGAAATGGGCGGCGGCGATGCCGGCGGCATAGGCGCCCGCACCGAAGAGCGCCGCATGGCCGAGCGTGGCGACGCCGCAATAGCCGGTGACGAGATCGATCGACAGGACCAAGAGCGCAATGGCGATGATGCGGGTCAGAAGCGCCAGATTATCCGGAAACAGGTAATAACCGGCAATCGCGGCGGCGATGATGAGGAGCGGTCCCGCGAGCGTGCGCAACGGCGAGCGCGTCTTCGGGATCTCTGCCGTTTCAGTCACGTCGTTCATGAGCACCGCCATCTCATTTCGCCCTTCCGAGAAGGCCGCGCGGGAACAACGTGATGATCACGATGACCGCCAGATAAAAGAAGAATTCGCCATATTCAGGGGCGAGATACCGCCCGGTCGTATCGATGGCGCCGAGCAGCAGGCAGGCGATCAGTGCGCCGGGGATGGAGCCCGCGCCGCCCACCGAGACCACCACGAGGAAGGTGACCATATAGCGCAGCGCATAATAGGGTTCGACCGGCAGCAGTTCCGCGCCGATGACGCCGCCCATTGCGGCAAGACCGACGGCGATGGCGAAGCTGACGGCATAGATGATTTCGGTGCGCACGCCCAGCGCCGCAGCCATCGCGGCATTGTCCACCGCCGCTCGCAGCTTGATGCCGAAGGCCGTCTTTTCGAAGGTGAACCACAATGCCCCCGCCACGGCCAGACCGCAGGCAATGGCGAAGATGCGGTGGGTCGCAATAGTGCGGAAGCCGAGATCGGTCGGGCCAGCCAGCTGCTGCGGCAGCGGAATGGTCTTCAGCGTCGGGCCGAAGACGAAATTGGCGATGCCGATAATGCAGAAGGTGATGCCGATGGTCATCAGCACCTGCGTCAGTTCAGGTGCGCCATAAATCCGCCGGTAAAGGAAACGTTCGAGCGGTATGGCGATGATAATGGTGCCGGCGATGGCAACGAGGATCGCCGCCGCATAACCGAGACCGAGGCCGTGGGCGGCATAAGAGGCGAGGTAACCGCCGATCATGGCGAAAGCGCCATGCGCCAGATTGACCACTCGCATCAGTCCCATCGTCACCGAAAGGCCGATGGAGATGATGAACAGGACCATGCCATAGGCAAGCGCATCGATAAGGATGCTGAAGACCGTCTGCATGTTGAAAAAACTCCTCCCGGTGCTGTAACGCCCGTCCGGGCCGGAACCGAACCGCCGCAAGGCGGCTCGACCGTTGCAAGAATGCCGCTCTTGTGGCGGCGAGGCCGGTATCGCCAGTTATTTCGCGGCGGCGAGGCCCGGATCGCCCTGTTTTTCGAAGGTCTGGACTTCCTTGTTGTAATAGCTGCCGTCATCGGCCTTGGCGACTTCGCGCAGATAGATGTTCTGCGTGATGTGGCGGCTTTCCGGATCGATGCTGACAGGGCCGCGCGGGCTTGTCCAGGAAAGACCCTTCACCGCCTCGACTGCCTTTTCCGCATCCTGTTTGCCGCCGGTGGCCTCGATCATCTTGCTGATGACATACATGCCGTCAAAGGCGCTAACGGCAGGGAAGGACAGTTCCTTCGGATTGCCGATCGCCTTGGTGGCGGCTTCCACGAAGGTCTTGTTCTCAGGTGAATCATGCGAGACGGCATAATGGAAGGTCGTCTGCATGCCGAGTGCGGCCTCGCCGAGTGCCGGCAGGTCGGATTCCTGCGTGAGATCGCCCGGCGCGAAAAGCTTGACGCCAGCGGATTTCAGGCCGTTATCGTTGAAGGCCTTGACAAAGCCGAGCGTGGTCGGGCCTGACGGCAGGAAGGCGAAAACCCCTTGCGCGCCGGAATCCTTCACGCGCTGCATGATGGGGCTGAAATCATTGGTGGAAAGCGGCATGCGGATGGTTTCCACCACCTCACCGCCGGCGGCGGTAAATGCCGCCTTGAACGCGTTTTCGGCATCGACGCCGGGGCCGTAATCGCTGACCAGCGAAATGACCTTCTTCACACCGCCATCAAACGCCACCTTGGCAATGGGGGTGGAGGTCTGCCAGGTGGTGAACGAGGTGCGCACCACATAGGGGCTTTTGGTCACGATGGCCGAGGTGGCGGCATTCATGATGACCATCGGCACATTGCCCTGCTTCAGAAGCGGCGTGACGGCCATGGCGTCGGGTGTGAAATAGAAGCCGGCGAGATATTGCACGCGTTCCTTCACCACCAGTTCCTGTGCCAGCGCCTTGGACTGCGCCGGATCGGCCTGCGGCACATCGCGATAGACGACCTCGACCGTGTCATCGCCGACCTTGTTGCCGTGAAGTGCAAACCAGGCATCGATGCCGGCCTTGAAGTTCTTGCCCTGCAGCGCAAAGGGGCCGGAGAACGGACCGACCACGCCGACCTTGATTGTCTCGGCATAAGCAGCAGAACTGAAGCAGATGGCCGCGATTGCGGCGGTGATCCGTAATTTCATTGATTTTCTCCCAATTGATCCGTGGCTCCCATCCACCGATCCAGGCTGCCAGATTGATGAGTGCGGTGACCAAAGTAAAATGAAATAAGGGGGGTAATAAATAACCTGACGGTTATCAATCCCGGCTTCATCTGCTTCCGTCTGCAATGGGATCACACAATAGGCATCGCCGGGTGATTCTCAATACGAAGCCCACCGGCGACCATCGCGGGCGGCCTGTCTGAAGCTGCCGCGTCTGGATGTCCCGTTATCAAACGGCTGCGGCCGGTGACGGGAAGACACGGATTTCATGCGCGCAAAATGATATGCCTTAACCAGTTCTAAGGGGATTGTTCGTAGTCTCGCGAAGCATATTTTGAAATTTATTTGGTGTCTGATGGGCGAATATCAAAATAAGGCTGTTGAGCTGATGCGAAATCGCGTCGGAGAAAGTATACTCAACAACAAGATCGAGCGCCGCGAGGCGTTTCTGCGCAAGGCGCTGGCTCTGTATCACGTCATGGGTGGTACGGTGGAGGGTGTTCAGGCGGCGACGAAGGATGTTGCAACCTTGCCGGTGCCGGCCGTCGACGTGGCCGTCGGCGATGTCATGTATAAGCTTGCCGCAATCGGCCATGTCGCCGATATCGATATCATTCAGGCCGGTTATAACAAGCTCGACGCCGCAAACCTGCATATCCTCAGCAAAGGCAAGAAGCTGTTGCAGAAACAGCGGGAAAACAAGCTTGCCGCCACCACGACACCGGAAAAATAAGCGTAATTTCCGTTCCTGCCCGCCAAAAGTGCGGTTCAGGGTATGCCCCAGCACTAGGCTGGGGCATAGGCATTTCAGGCGTCAGGCGACGATCGGAATCCAGATTTCCACGGTGCCCCGTCCCGTTTGCGGATCGAAACGTCGATCATACAGTTCGAAATCGGGGGAGCGGGCGGTTTTGAGGCCGGCATCGGGCAAGGCTTTGTTCCAGATCGTATAGACCGTTTTGGGAAGATCCGAGATATGGCCACTATGGGTGAAGACCGCGTAGGATTGCGCGGGTACCTCGATGTGATCCATGCCGGCTGTTTTCTTCAGCGCTTTGACGCCGGCTAGATATGTGCAGTTGCCAGCTTCATCGGCGACGCTGCATACGCCGTAAGCGGCCCCGGATACCGCCTCCTCGACGTCGTTTTCACGGGTGTTAAAGGCTTGCCAGAGCGTCGGAATAGCGCCGTTGTTCTCCAGCGAACAGGCGGTGCTGAGACCGACTACCAGGAAGGCGTCGGCGCTGCGCATTTCCGGTGGCTGGACTTTGACGAACATGTCGTTCTTCATTTTGAATGGCTCCATGAGATCAAGGGATGAGGTTGATCGGGCCTTGCGAACAATGCTCGGTAATATGTTGAAATAATTCGCAAAGGCTCGTGTGAACGCCTCATGAGACCCGTATCCCGCACCAAGCGCGACGGTGAGGATGTCAGCATCGCACTGCGCGATGGTTCTGGCCGCCTCGGAAAGCCGACGCGCCCGGACATAAGACATGATCGACAGGCCGGTGGAAAGCTGGAACAACCGGCACATATGATGTGTGCTGATGGCGCAGCGGTCGGACAGGACCATCAATGTCAGGTCTTTGTGCAGGTCGGTCTCGATCTGCCAGATAAGTTTGTCCAGGGCGGGCATGGGGTCTCCTGTGGTTCACACCCGCATCATGCAAAACCGCTCCCCTTCATGCTTGATCGGGTTTGACTTGTTGTCGCGAATGGACCGGACAATACAGGAGACATCCGAATATTTGTCGGATGTCGCGCCGCTGCTTCCAAGTTGACCGGGTGCCAGCGCGCCCGAAGGTGAATACGCTGGCATGGGGCCCTTACCTGGCGATGTCAGGCGACCTGCGGTGACACAATCTCCTGCCAGGCATCATAGGCCGATAGAACCGTTTCCATCTGTGCAGTATGGCCGGTGATGAAATCATCGCCGTAGATCGTCTCATCGGGATATTCGGTAATCAGCGTCATCGGCACGGTGTGGCGGTCGTCGATGGACGAGAGGCACGGGAAGCCGTTGATGATGCGGAAACCGGTTTCGCCGGCGTGGATTTCATAAAGCGCGATCTGGCGATTGTTGTAGTCGAGCAGCCCGGGAATGGCGCCGAGATGGCGGGTTACCCTGTCGAGCAGGGCTTCGGCCTGGCTTTCCCAGTCGGCATGATGGCGGATGATGAGGAAAAAGCCTTTCGGTAGTGTCCACATGGCGAAGTTGCGCGGCACATAACCTGATAGAGGCCGGGTCCATTCATGCGAGGGATAGCCGTGCAGGTTTACATGCAGGCTGGCACCGCTCATCTCCTGCGCTTTGAAGCGGATTTCCTTCTCGTTGAGATGGCTGCCTGAATTTTCCGGCGTGCGATATTCGAGATCGTCGCCCAGCGCCGTGTAGCGTGCCGCATGGTGCATATGACGGGGATTGTCGATGCGCAGCCGTTGGTGCAGGGCGTAGCCGTCAGGGTTTTCCAGCGGGGATATGGTGAAATGCGCACCCTTGCGCTCTGCAAGCTTGCGGGCCGCGCGGATGGCGCCGACGATGCCTGTCGTCTCGTTGGGGTGCTGGCCGCCGCTCACCATCACGGCGGCATCGCTGCCGGCAATGTAACGGGCGGCAAGAATGCGGCCGGAACGCGAGCGGGCATCGAAGGCCTCGCCGCCGATCTCCGATAGCAACCCTGCGATCTGACCTGCGGCCACCGGTTCGCTGGCCGCATCGATCGTCTGCTCCATGCCATCGAGGAAGGCGGTGGTGAGCGCACGGGTCTCGATGCGGACCGAAACCTCGCCATTGCTCTTGACGATTTCCGGAACGATCTGGCCGGGTTTCAGGCCGCGGTCACCCAGCGGCCTGCCCGATTTTTTCTGGAAGAACTCCAAGAGCGAGAAATAGAAATCCTCATGCAGCGCTTCACGCAGGCTGACAACTTCATCGCCGACCGGCAGCGACAGGTCTTCGGCCGGATGCGCAGCGCGGATGTTCAATTCCTCGAAATAGGGTTCTTCATTACCCCAGTCGTGGCTGGCGACTGCTTTAATGGCCGCTTCGAAAAGCCGCTCGTAGTCCGTCTCCAGCCGCTCGCCTGTCATATCGCCCGCAAGACGGAACCAGCCGGTGGGTGAGACATTGGTTTCGCCGACGATATCGCTGTGAACCCGGTTTGGAGCCAGAACCTTCAGTGTCTCCGTCCGGTCGCCACGCTTGAGTGTCAGGTCATAGTGAAGGGCATCGTCCTTGCGGGCGATGAAGCCTATCTTCGCATCGCCGACCAATGCTGCCAGCGGATAGGCCTCCAGCCGGAAACGGTTGGCGGGCGCGTTTGCGTGCACCGGGTAACCCACCTCGATGCTATCGACGCCATCAAGATTGATCTCTTCCAGAAAGGTGAAGAGAAGCGGCTTGTAGGCGCTGCGGATACGGGCGCTGACGCCCTTCTTCTTCAGCCTCTCTTCGGCCTCGCGGCGGCTTTTGGCATCATCGAAGGTCCATGCCTCGAAGGATTGGCCGGGCGTGGCGCGGGCGACAAGGGCATCCAGGGTGCGCTCGAAGGTCTGTTCGAAAATCTGGCTCATCGCTGTTACCTCGAGGTTCTGCCTGTTGGGTCAAGGCTGTCGCGCAGCCAGTCGCCGAGAAGGTTGAGACCAAGCACGGTAAGGAGGATGGCGAGGCCGGGGAAAACGCTGACCCACCATGCCGTCTGCAGATAGGTGCGGCCATCCGCCAGCATGCCGCCCCAGCTCGGAATGGTCGGATCGACGCCAAGGCCAAGGAAGGTGAGGCTGCTTTCAAGCAGGATATTGTTGGCGACATTGAGCGTCATCAGCACGATGACCGGGCCGATGAGGTTCGGCAGCAGATGCTGGAGAATGATGCGCCAGTCCTTCACGCCGATGGCGCGGGCGGAAAGGATGAATTCCCGCTCCCGCAGCGTCAGCACCGAGCCGCGCACGAGGCGGGCATATTGCACCCATTGCGAGACGATCAGCAGGATGATGGTGTTGGTAAGGCTGCCGCCGACAATGGCGATGAAGGTGATGGCAAGCAGGATGAAGGGCATGGCGAGCTGGATATCGGCAAAGCGCATGACCAGCATATCCCAGAAGCCGCGATAATAACCGGCGACCAGACCGACGGCGACGCCGAAGATGACGGCGCCGATGACCGAGGTGAAACCGACCAGCAGCGAAATCTTGCCGCCGGCGACGACGCGGGCGAGCACGTCACGCCCCAGCGGATCGGTGCCGAGCGGATGGGCGGCATTGGCAAAGGGCTTGGCGAGGCGCGCCATCAGGTCGATCTTCTCCGCCCCACCGGGAAACAGCACGTCGGAAAAGAGGACGGCAAGGCAGATGACGGTGGTGAGGAACGCGCCGAGAACGAATTCGAGATTGGTGAAGCGCGACAGGCGCGAGGTTTTGGCAGCCATCGTCACTTACTCCGTGCGGATGCGCGGATCGACAAGCCCATAGGCGATATCGACCAGAAGGTTGATGCCGACGATCATCAGCGACAGCACGGTGATGACGGCCTGGAGCACGGGATAATCACGCGCGCCGACCGCATCGAAAGCCAGCGTGCCGAGACCCGGCCAGTTGAAGACACGCTCGATGACGACGATGCCGCCGAGCAGCCCGCCGAATTGCAGGCCGAAATAGGTAATCAGCGGAATGGCGCAGTTGCGCAGCGCGTGTTTGTACAGCACCTTGCTTTCGCTGAGACCTTTGGCGCGCGCCACCATCACATATTGCGAACGCAGCGTATCGAGCATGGCCGTGCGCACCAAGCGCACATTGGTGGCGGTCAGGATCACACCCATGGTGACTGATGGCATGATGTAGCTGGCAAAACCGCCCATGCCGCTTGGCGGCAGCCAGCCGAGCGTGATGGAGAACAAGAGCACCAGCATGGTGGCCAGCCAGAAATTCGGGAAGGACAGGCCGACGAGCGAGAAGATGCGGATCACCTGATCGGCCGTCTTGCCGCGCGAGGTCGCCGCCTTGATGCCGAGCGGGATCGAAAGCGCAATCGACACCGCCATCGAGATGAAGGCGAGCAAAAGCGTGGCGGGCAGGGCGTCGGCAATCAGCCGCGAGACCGGCGTGCTGCCGGTGAAGCTGCGGCCGAAATCGAGCGTTACGAGGCCCTTCAGGAAGCTGAAATATTGCACGAAGAACGGCCGGTCGGTGCCCAGCGCCGCGCGGATGCGCGCCAGATCGTCTTCCGTCATGCTGCCGCCGCCCTGGAACATGGTGACAGCCGGATCGCCCGTCAGGCGGATGGCGAAAGAGACGAGAAGGGTGATGGCGATGACGACAAAAATCGCCTGCAGCAATCGCTTGATGAGGAAACCGGCCACGTTTTTTACCTTGCGAGGAAACGGGGGAAGAGAAATCCCGCCTTGCCCGCGAGAGGCGGACAAGGCGGCGTGTCAGAGGATCAACCCGCTTATTCGACGGTGACGTCGGTAAGCTTCAGGCGGTTGTCCGGCGGTGCGATGAAACCCTTGACCCGCTTGTTGATGCCGTAAATGGCATTGGTGTTGTAAAGCGGAATTTCCAGCGCGCGTTCGGCGGTATAGCTGCCGATTTCCTTGAGGATCTTTTCGCGCTCGGCACGGTCGGTCAGCGGGCGCTGGGATTCCAGCAGCTTGTCCAGCTTCTCGTCCTTGTCATAGGGGTTCCACTTTTCACCCGAGTGATACATGGAATAGGCCGTGTTGTCGTAATCGAAGGTCCAGCCGCCCCATTTCTGCTGGAACATCGCGCCGGTCTTGCCCTGCGGGATGATGTCGTTCAGCAGGACGTTGGTTTCGTAAGGCTTGATGGTGGCGGTGATGCCGACCATGGACAGATAGCTGGAAATGACCTGCGCCACTTCGTTCATAGTCGCGTCATTGCCTCTGATATCGATCTGCAGCGCCGCACCCGGCTTAACGCCGGCTTCCGCGAGAAGCTTTTTGGCGCCCTCGGGATCGTAAGGCAGTGGCTTCAGGTCGGCATCGTAACCGAAGGACAGCGCGCTCTGGAAGCTTGCAATCTCGGAGGCCTGACCGGCAAGGATCGACTTGACGATGGTGCCACGGTCGACGGCCATGATGATCGCCTTGCGCACCTTCGGATCGGCGGTGATGCCGTCACGGGGGTTGAAGCGCAGCGCATCCACAGTCGGGCCGGGAACGCTGACGATCTCCAGCTTGGAATCGCCCTCGATAACCGGGATCATGCCGATCGGGATGGTGGGCGGAATGACGAGATCGACGCGGCCGGCCTGCAATTCGGCAACGGCGGTCGCCGGTTCGGCGATGAAACGGTATTCCAGTTCGGAAAGCTTCGGCGCACCGCCCCAGTAATCCGGGTTGGCTTCCAGCTTGATATTGGTCTTCGGTGCGTAGGAAACGAATTTGAACGCACCGGTGCCGACCGGGTTGAGGTTGAAATTATCCTCGCCCTTTTCCTGAATGTACTTCGGCGGAACGATCATGCCGCCATAACCGGCAAGCTTGGTCAGCAGCACCGGATCGGGCGCCTTCAGCTTCATGTCGACGGTGTAGTCGTCGATAACGTCGACGCTTTCAATGGCGACATAGTTGGAGCGCTGCGGGCCCTTGGCACCCTGTTCGCCGAGAAGGCGCTCGAAGGTGAACTTGACGGCGGCGGCGTTGAAGGGTTCGCCATTGTGGAACTTGATGTTCTGGCGCAGCTTGAAGCGGATGCGCTTGCCCTCATCCAGCTCTTCCCAGGATTCGGCAAGGCCGGGGGCCAGTTTCAGGTCCGGGCCGCGATAGGTCAGGCCGTCGAAGATGTTGGTGGCCACAGCCGCCCATTGCACGAGGAAGGTGTCGATCGGATCCCAGCTGCCGGGGTCCTGCGGGCTGGAAATGGTCATCTTGCCGGCGGCAAGAGCCGGTGCGGCGGTCAAGGCCGTGGCGGCCATGGCAAGCGCGACGAACGTTGTCGTCATCCCCTTCTTGATTATTGTCATCTACCTGTTCCTCTTCAGATTGTTGTGGGTCTGGTTGTCATTCAGGCGCTCTTCGCGATGAAGTGGCCTGGATTGATTTCCTCATGGGCGAGAATGGCCGGCTCATCGCCGACACGGCGCACGGGATTGGGAATTTCGCCCTCGATCATGGCGATGCGGCGCTCGATCTTGGGATCGGCGACCGGCACGGCCGAAAGCAGGCGGCGGGTATAATCATGCGTCGGGGTTTCGAAGACCTGCCGGCGGCTGCCCATTTCCATGATCTGGCCGAGATAAAGCACGGCCACGCGGTGGCTCATCTTTTCCACCACCGCCATGTCATGGCTGATGAAGAGATAAGCGAGACCGCGCTCGGCCTGCAGGTCCATGAACAGATTGATGATCTGCGCCTGAATGGAGACATCGAGCGCCGAGAGCGCCTCATCCGCGATGATGAGCTTCGGGTCGGACGCGAGTGCGCGGGCAATACAGACACGCTGGCGCTGGCCGCCGGAAAACTCGTGCGGATACCGTGATGCATGTTCGGAGCTTAGGCCCACACGTTCCAGCAATTCATCCACGCGCCGCCGTACGGCCTTCTGATCATTAATCAAACCATGGGTGTTGATTGGCTCGGCAATGGAAAAACCGACCGTCTTGCGCGGATCGAGCGAGGCGAAGGGGTCCTGGAAGATATATTGCACTTCCTGCCGCATGCGGAACCGTTCCGCCGCCGACATCTCAGAATAGCTGCGGCCATTGAAGGAGATTTCTCCCGACACCGCCGATTGCAGCTGCTGGATGGTGCGGCCGATGGTGGATTTGCCCGAACCGGATTCGCCCACCAGCGCCAGCGTCTCTCCGGCATGAATGTCGAAGCTGACCTTCTGGACGGCGCTGCAACGGTGTGTCGCCTTGCCGAACAGGTTCTTGCGGATATCGAAACGAACGAACAGATCTTTGACCGACAGTAGCGGCTTGGCGTCATATTTTGCGGTGTTCTGCACGCGTTCCTCGCCGACCACCACCGGCTGGCCGTCCTGCAATACGGTGAGCGGCAGGCGCTTGGGAAACTCTTCGCCTTCCATGCTGCCGAGGCGCGGAACGGCGGAAAGCAGGGCGCGCGTATAGGGGTGCTGCGGATTGCCGAAGATATCCTTGACCGGACCTTCCTCGACCTTCTTGCCCTTCCACATGACGACGACGTCATCGGCCATTTCAGCCACCACGCCCATATCATGGGTGATGAAGACCATGCCCATGCCGAGCTTCTTCTGCAGGTCGCGCATGATGTTGAGGATTTGCGCCTGAATGGTCACGTCCAGCGCCGTCGTCGGTTCGTCGGCGATCAAGAGCTTCGGTCGGCAGGCGAGCGCCATGGCGATCATCACGCGCTGGCGCATGCCGCCGGAAAGCTGGTGGGGGTAACGGTGCAAAAGCTCGGCCGCATCGGGCAGCCGCACCATGTCGAGCAGCTTTTTTGCTTCCGCCATGGCCGCCTGCTTGCCCATCTTCTCATGCAAAACAAGCACTTCGCAAATCTGGTCGCCGATGGTGAAGACCGGGTTGAGCGATGTCATCGGCTCCTGGAAGATCATGGCGATCTCCTTGCCGCGGATCGAGCGCATCTCCTTCTGCGAGGCCTTCAGCAAATCCTTGCCTTCAAACAGGATTTTACCGGTGGGATAGGTCGCGCCCATCATGTCGGCAAGGCGCATGGTGGACAGTGAGGTGACCGATTTGCCCGACCCGGATTCGCCGACGATCGCCACGGTCCTGCCTGCTTCGACGGAAAAGGAGATGTCGTCCACGACGCGGCTGTCGCCGAACTCGACGCTCAGGCCTTCGACCGAGAGGAGGGCGTTGCGGTTTACGGCAGTCATGTCAGCGTCTCCGGCTTGGCGTGCGCGGCAATTCTGGCGCGGCCATCTGAATTATGGAAGGGCAAAAGGGCGTCGGACAGGCGCCGGCATCAGGCGTTGCGCGAAAGAAGGCGAATGTGAAGGAAAAGCGCATGGTGGCTCACGCCGCCTCGAAGGCGCAATGGGCATCGGATGAAGCCGGCAGACGCGGATATTGCGATCTTGCCCCGGCTTTGAAAGCCACGGTGTCGGTGCCGGCAAGATGCCCGGCATCGGCCCCGGAATCGATGTTGCGCATGAAATTGTATTCCCCACCCTTGTTTTACAAAAAAGCTAACAAAACCCGACAATCATGTCCAGAGTGTTGAACAATTTTTGTGTACTGCTCTACAAATGCGCAAGTGCATTTATTTTGGGCGCGCGTGTGCCTCAATGTGCTGGGCGCGTACAACGCCTCTTCAGGGCTTATTGTCGAGGATGACGGAGGAAGGGTAAGCGGACAAATTTTATCGTGATGTCGCAATGGTAGACGATTGTATCGTTGCCCGTGCTACAGGCGGATAAACAATAATCCAACGAGGATACCGAACATGACGAATAGAACGGGCGCAGTCAGATTATCCGGCTTCCTGCGTTGCGCATCGGTGGAGGATATCCAGCTTGTGGAAACCCATCTTCCCGAGCACCTTCGTCTGACCAGAGCGGAACCCGGCTGCATTTCCTTTGACGTCACTCAGACCGACGACCCTCTGATCTGGCGGGTGGAGGAACTTTTTGTCGATCGCGCCGCCTTTGATTTTCATCAGCAGCGGACGCGGGCATCGGAGTGGTTTGCTGCCACCTCCGCCATTCCACGGGATTACGAGATAACGGCGCCGGCGTGAGAAGAACGGCCGGCCGCAGCGGCATTCCTGTCGCTGCGTGCTGTCGGTTTTCGACGGCAATTATTCCTTCGGCATGCCGACCGGTGGTGCAAGACGTCGTTGGGCCGCAATGCGGAAAGGCGCGTTCATGGCCCCATAACCGGCATAGGCACCACGCCGCTCGATGATCTCGAAGAAGAAACCTTCACCGAAGGTGCGGCTGTATATCTGGAAATATTCGCCATTGTCGTCGCGGTCATAAAGAATGCTTGCTTCTCGCAGGGCATCGGAAAATTCCGGTTCCAGCCCGAAACGGGCTTCCAGATCGTCGTAATAATTGCGCGAGATCGGCAGGGCGTGGAAACCTCGTGCCTGCATTGCCTTGGCCGTCGCGAAAATATCATCGGTGGCAAAGGCGATGTGCTGGATGCTGGTGCCGAAACCCTCGGCCAGAAATTTGCCGGCGAAGGTCTTGCGATTGTCGGCGCCGTTCATGGTCAGGCGGAAATGCGGCGAGGGCACGCTTTCGATCGCCTGACTGCGCACCAATCCGCCGGGATCGACCACGTCGACCATCGGCGTGCGGCGGGTGGAAAACAGCGATGTGTAGAACAGAAGCCAGGTCAGCATTTCATCATAATGCGTTGTTTGCGCAAGGTGATCGATGCGCTTCAGGCCGGCATCTTCGGCTGCCTTCCGTCCCTGCGTCGACACGAACTCATTGTCCCAGATGGAGGCGAGCGCCAGCGAGGCATCGAGGAAATAGATGACGCCGTTGCCCACGCCCTGAATGGCGGGAACGGCCACTTCGCCCGTCTTGCGCGGTTCCGTGAAGGTCGGCGCGCCGAGCGCTTCGGCCCGGGCAAGGGCCGCCTGTGCATTATCGACCTTCAGGCCGAAGGCATAGGCATTGGTGCCGTGGATGGAATAGGACGCGCCGGCGAAACTGTCGCCTTCATCGCTGGTGTTGATAACAATGCGGATGTCGCCCTGCGTATAAAGATCGACATCGCGATTGCGGTGCTTGCCGGTTCTTTCGAAACCGAGCGTGGCGAGCAATGTCTCCAGATGGGCTTTTTCCTCCGGTGCCGTGGTGAATTCGACGAATTCCACCCCTTGCGTTTGCACCCGTTCCGGCATGGCGGGCACATCGATGCGAATATCGGGTTCGAGACGGCGCACCTGATCCATGAGGTTGATGAGCGAGCGGTGACCGTCTTCGGCCAGCAGGCGGGCCGAGCCGCCGCGGAACTGGTCGTTGAAGATTTCGAGCGACAGCGGGCCGCTATAGCCGGTGGCGGCCACGGCGCGCATGAAATCCACCACCGGCAGGTCGCCTTCGCCCGGCATGTTGCGGAAATGGCGGCTCCAGTAGAGCAGGTCCATGTCGATCAGCGGCGCATCGGCCAGCTGCACGATGAAGATCTTGTCGCCGGGGATGGAGCGGATCGAATTGGGGTCGATCTTGCGTGAGAGCGTGTGGAAACTGTCGAGAATGATGCCGACATTGGCGTGGTCGGCGCGGCGCACCACCTCCCAGGCATCGCGGTGATCGCTGATATGGCGGCCCCAGGCCAGTGCCTCATAGCCGACGCGCACGCCGTGTTTTGCCGCAAGCTCGCCAAGTTGATGGAAATCGGCGGCGGCGCGGTCGATGCCGCCAAGCGAGACCGGCGAGACATTCGAGCAGATCAGCATCAGGTCGGTGCCGAGTTCGCCCATGATGTCGAATTTGCGCTGAGCGCGTTCGAAGGCGCGGTCGCGGTGCGGCTCCGGCATGCCCTCGAAATCGCGGAAGGGCTGGAAAAGCGTGATGTCCAGCCCGTGATCGGCGACAAGCGCCTTCACCTCGCGCGGGGAGGCGTCATAGGTCAGGAAATCGTTTTCGAAAATCTCCACGCCACTGAAGCCTGCCTTGGCGATGGCCGCCAGTTTTTCGGGAAATTCGCCGCTGATCGATACGGTTGCAATGGATGTGCGCATTGGCATGCCGTGTCTGCCTGTGTCATAGCTCGCCATATTGCCTTCCTTTTCAGCCTTATGTACTGATTGGTTAATAATCAGGGCGTGGGCTTGGGCCAGCCGCCCCACCGATGGAATGGATCATGACCAAAAGCGCTACTTCGAACGGAACCCGAGACAGCCGGCAGGCGAAGCGCGATCCGGAGGGAGTGCGCCGCGACATTCTTTCGGTGGCCATGGAAGAGTTTTCGCAGAACGGTCTCTCCGGCGCCCGCATTGATGAAATTGCGGCCCGCACGCGCACGTCCAAGCGCATGATCTATTACTATTTCAGCGACAAGGAGAGCCTTTACCAGCGTGTGCTGGAAGAGGCCTATGCCAAGGTGCGCGGGGGTGAGAGCGATCTGGAGCTGGACGACCTGGAGCCGGCGGCGGCGCTCGACAAGCTCTGTCGGTTCACCTTCGATCACCACCGGCGCAATCCGGCCTTCATCCGCATGGTGATGATCGAGAACATCCATCATGGCCGGCACATGCAATCGTCGGAAACCATCCGTCAGCTCAACCGACCGGCCATCGATGCATTGGAAAGCGTGCTGCTGCGCGGCCAGAAAGGCGGCATCTTCCGCGATGGCATCGATGCGCTGGAACTGCACTGGCAGATCAGCGCGCTGTCCTTCTTCAACGTTTCGAACGCCGAGACCTTTTCGTTCATCTTCGGCGACAGCCTGTTTACCGAAAAGGGTCAGGAGACATTGTCGCGGCATGTCAGCGACATGGTACTGCGTTATGTGCTGACGCCCGGCCATATCACGACGATCGGGAAAAACGGTTGATGAGATGGCGTAACGCCACCTCGTAACCTTCGATGCCGAGACCGGCGATTACGCCTTCGGCGCGGGTCGAGACGTAGGAATGGTGGCGGAAAACCTCGCGTTTGTGGATGTTGGAAATATGGACCTCGATGACATCAGCTTCGAAGGCATTCAGCGCATCGAGGATCGCCACTGATGTGTGGGTAAAGGCGCCGGGATTAATGACGATGCCTGACGATTTGCCCCGCGCTTCGTGAATCCAGTCGATCAGCTCATATTCGCGGTTGCTCTGGGCAAAGAACAGCTCATGGCCGGCAGCATCGGTCACCTTGCGGCAGTTGGCTTCCACATCGGCCATGGTCTCATAGCCGTAGATTTCCGGCTGGCGCTGGCCGAGCAGGTTGAGATTGGGTCCGTTCAAAACAGTAAAAAGGCTCATGCCACACCCTCCGCCATGCACAGTTCGGTGAAATGCGCCGTCATGCGCTGCGCATCCGGCTCGCGGCCGCAGAACAGGCGGAATGCGCCGACGGCCTGAAACACCGTCATGCCGCCGCCGGGCAGGGTGCGACAGCCCTTTTTCGCCGCCGTCGCCAGAAGTTCGGTGACGAGCGGCATATAGACGATATCGGCCACCCAGTGCCGCTGTTCGATGAGGTCGGCCGCGACCGGCATGCCCGGATGGGCAGGCATGCCCATGGGGGTGGCATGGATGAGACCATCGGCGAGGGGCAGGGAGGCAGCCGGGTCTTCAACGGCAAAAGCGCGGCCGTCGCCGAAACGGGCATTGAGTTCGCCGGCGAGCCGCTCCGCCCGCGGGAAATCGCGGTCGAAAATATCGAGACGGATGATATCGAGCTTCAGCGCCGCATGGGCCACCGCAACGCCCGCTCCGCCAGCGCCGACCAGCAGCGCCCGGTCACGTTTCGCATCAGGCAGGCCGCGCACGAAACTTTCATAAAAGCCGTACCAGTCGGTATTGTGGCCGATGCGTCGGCCATCCTTGAATACCACGGTGTTGACCGCGCCAAGCATGCGGGCATCGTCGGAGAGTTCATCCAGATGCGGAATGATCGCCTGTTTGAACGGATGGGTGATGTTGGTACCGGCAAAACCACGCGCTTCCAGCTCATCGAGCAGATCGGGAAGGGCGCTTGCGGGCAGCTTGCGGGCGGTGACGTCGAGCAGCTCATAGGAATAATCGAGGCCGTGGGCAGCGCCTTCGCGCATGTGCAGCGCGGGCGATTTGGAAAGCTGGATATCGGCGCCGATCAGGCCGACCTTGAAGGATTGTTTCTCTGTCATGATCTAGTGTCGTTCGTCGTTTCGGGGCAGGCTCCGCCTGCCTTCAGGTTGCTGGCGAGGTATTGAGACCTCTCCTTCGTCATCCTCGGGCTTGACCCGAGGATCCATAGCCCGTTGAAATCATTGGATCCTCGGGTCAAGCCCGAGGATGACGTCGCGTATGCCGAGAGGTCGCCACAAGTCTGAGGGCAGATGGACGAACCTCAGTGATGGGCGAGAATTTCGCCGAGGAACGTGCGCGTGCGCTGATGCCTGGGATCGCTGAAGAATTCCTCCGGCGGGCCTTCCTCGATGATCTCGCCTTCCGACATGAAGATCACGCGGTCTGCCACCTGCCGGGCGAAACCCATTTCATGGGTGACGCAGATCATCGTCATGCCGTCACGGGCAAGGCCGATCATGGTGTCGAGCACTTCTTTCACCATTTCCGGATCGAGCGCCGAGGTTGGCTCGTCGAACAGCATGGCTTTCGGCTCCATGCATAGCGCCCGGGCAATCGCCGCACGCTGCTGCTGGCCGCCGGACAGCTGGGCCGGGTATTTGTCGGCCTGGTTGAGGATGCGCACGCGCTCCAGATATTTGCGCGCCGTCGCCTCCGCATCGGCTTTCGACAGGCCCTTCACCCGCATTGGGGCGAGCGTGCAGTTTTCCATGATGGTCTTGTGCGGGAAGAGATTGAAGCTCTGGAACACCATGCCCACCTCGCGGCGAACCGCATCGATGGCGCGGCTCGAATCCGAAAGCGTGGTCCCTTCCACCGTGATCTTGCCTTCCTGGATTTCCTCCAGATGGTTGATGCAGCGGATAAGGGTGGATTTCCCCGAACCCGACGGGCCGCAAAGGACGATTTTCTCACCCTTGCGAACCGTCATGTTGACATTTTTAAGCGCATGGAAGGCTCCATACCACTTTCCAACCCCTTGAAGGGCGATAAGCGGAACCTCGGCAGTGGCGGATTGCGGCATGGAAACCTCCGGATTACTTCACGGTGAACGGGATGTCGGGCAGGCTGTCCGGGAAGGCCGGAACTTCGCGCTTCATCCACTTGTCATAGATCTTGGCCAGCTGGCCGTCGGACTTGATCTTGTCGAGGAAGGCGTTGACGGTCTCGTTCCAGTCCTTTTCACCGGGACGGGTGCCGGCGCCGTTATAAAGCGTCGTCAGATCGAACTTCGGCTCGTATTTGCCTTCGGCCGCCTTGTTCAGACGGTCGCCATAAAACTGGTTGCCGCCGACGACCTCGACCTGGCCGGAGATGAGCGCCTGAATATTGGCGGCGTCATCATCAAAGCGCAGGATGTTGGCCTTCGAGCCGGCGCCTGCCGTGATCGAGGTATCCATGGCGCTCGACTTCGGCACGCCGACGGAGACACCGGTCAGATCGTCATAACCGGCGATCTTCTTGTCCTTCGGGCCGTAGACCGAGAGAACGTTGCCGGCATAGGGCTTGGAATACTGGATGGTTTTTGCGCGTTCGGCGGTCATGCCCATGGTTGCGAACAGCAGATCGACCTTGCCGGTCAGAAGCGCCGGAATGCGGTTTGCCACAGCGAGCGGCACGAACTCCACCTTGACGCCGAGATAATCGGCAAAGGCCTTGCCGATATCGGCATCGAGACCGTCCTGTACGCCGCTGGAATTGACGAAGCCCCATGGCGAATTGTCGCCCTGAATGCCGATGACGACCTTGCCCTTGGCCTTGGCCTCTTCCACCGTGCCGGCGAAAGCATCGACCGGTGCGATAAAGGGCAGGGCAACCGTTGCCGCGGCAAGCGCGAGCAGGGCGCGGCGAGAGAATTTCATGCTGGTGGTTTTCATCTTTTGCTCCTCCTTACAAAGCTGATGAGATGGTTTTGGTTGTTAACGGGAATTGGCCTGCATCCGTCTCTCCACACCCGCGCCCCACAGGGAAAGCGGCCAGCAGATCAGGAAATAGATGATGCCGACGATGGCGAAGACGGTGAGCGGGCGGAACGTCTCGTTGGAGACGATCTGGCCGGCGCGCGACAGTTCGACGAAGCCGACGATGGCCGCGAGCGAGGTGCCCTTGATGAGCTGCACGAGGAAACCGATGGTCGCTGGCAGAGAAATCTTGAAGGCCTGCGGCAGAACCACGTCCTTCATGCGGGAGATATAATGCAGGCCGAGCGCATTGGCGGCTTCCGTCTGGCCTTTCGGCACCGCCTGGATGCCGCCGCGCCATATTTCGCCAAGGAAGGCGCTGGCATGCAGGGTGAAGGCGATGGCAACAGCAATCCATGCATCGACATTGAGGCCGGCAAGCGCCACGCCGTAATAGACGACGAACAGCTGCATCAGGAGCGGAGTGCCCTGGAAGACGGCGATGTAACCGGTGCTGGCGCGCTGGATAGCGGCATTGTCGGCAACGCGGGCAAGCGCCACGCAGAGACCGAAGACACCGCCGCCGATAAAGCCGATCACGGTCAGCGCAAGTGTCCATTTCAGGCCTTGCATCAGGAAGAAGAATTCGTTGGGACCGATGGATTCCATTGTCTTTTCCTCACTTGACCGGATAGCTGAAAGACGCGCGGGAGATGAGCGAGAAGATGCCCATCATCAGCGAGGAAATGATGAGATAGAGCAGCGTGATCGAGAAATAGACCTCGAAGGACCGGAAGGTGTCCGCCTCGATCTTCTGGGCCACGGATGTCAGTTCGTAGGCGGCGATCGAGGTGCAGACCGAGGTGGTCAGCGTCAGCATGATGAACTGGCTGGTGAGCGACGGATAGACCGCCCGCAGCGCCGGTTTCAGAATGATGTGGCGGAATATCTGTGACCGGTGCAGGCCGAGCGCCAGCCCCGCCTCCACCTGTCCCTTGGGAATGGAATCCACTCCGCCGCGAATGATTTCAATGGCATAGGCGCCGCCGTTGAGAGCCAGCGCAATGATGGCGGTGACGGTGGGGTTAAGCTTGATGCCAACCTGCGGCAAAGCGAAGAAAATGAAGAATATCTGCACCAGAAACGGCGTGTTGCGGATGGCTTCGACGAAGCCAATGACCAGACCGCGCAGCAGCTTGAAGCGCGAACGACGGGCAACGACGCCGAGAACCCCGATGACGGTGGCGAGCGACATGCCGGCAATGGCAAGGCCGATCGTCGCCAGACAGGCCAAAAGCAGCTCGGGCAGGCGGTCCATGACCACCGAAAAATCGAGACTGTAAGACATTCTTCCTCCCAACCCGTTCGGGTCCGGACAGGCGTTTCGCCTTGTCCTTATCGCTTTGGGAACCTTACGGCGCCAAAGCCCTCCATTTGTCTGACCATGTCCAGAAGGTTGTTTTCCTCACCCGCAGCACAGCTTCGACATGATTGTTTGTACCAGTTAGTTCATTTTTGTGTCAAGCGCTTCATCCGGTTAAAAAAGCAGCTGAAAAGCCGTTTTTTCTACATTCGTTATTTTTAAGAAAATCTTGTGTTATCAATAGCTAATGCGCAAAGGCGCAAGCGTTTTCAATGCACGCAAACACTGCCGCCGAAGGTGTGGCGTGAAGTGCCGGGGAAGCCGATTTCAATCAAAATCCGTGGGTCTCTCGGCTAGCTTTTTTCCGTGCCCAACCTGTCTATCTGTCCCGCGAGGCGTTCGGCGATCAGCAGGGATGCACCCGTTGCCGTCACCATTTGCGGCAGCGTCATCCATTCCAGCATCCAGCCAGCACCGGACCGCTCCTGTTCGTGGACAAGCGACTGATGCACTGCGGATATCTGCACGGCATTAAACCGTGCCAGTGTCACCAGCGTTTCGGCATTGACCGGATTCTGCTTGTGCGGCATGGCCGAGGAGCCGCCGCCGCCGGAGAGGCGGATTTCCGCGCCGAGTTCCGCCATCAGCGCAATGTCCTGGCCGAACTTGCCCAACGCACCGGTGATCAGCGAGAGAATATTGCCGAATTCGGCGACGCCATCGCGCTGGCTCTGCCATTGCGGTCTGTCGGCAAGGCCGAGGCGCTTTGCAAGATCGGCGCGCACGGCAGCGGCATCGTCGCCAAGCTTTTCCAGCGTGCCGGCCGCGCCGCCGAACTGAAGGGCAAAGCCGTTCTGCGCAAAGATTTCGAGCCGTAACAGATGGCGTTCGAGTGGCGCGGTCCAGCTCGCCGCCCGGTCGGCGACGGTGATGCCGATGGCGGCCTGCATGCGGGTATAGCCCGTCAAGTGGTTGTGGCCGTCGCGGGAAGCGATGTCTCCCAGCGTATCGATGAGGTGGCCGAGCCGGGTGGCGATGATTTCCGCAGCCATTTTCAGCCGCAGCATCAGGCTGGTATCGATGACATCCTGGCTGGTCGCGCCGAAATGCACCTTGTCCGCCGCCTGACCGGCGACCGCTGCCCGCATCTGCCGGATGAGTTCGGGAACCACAACGCCGTCCTTCGCGACGCCGTGGCGAAGTGCGGTCATATCGGCGGCAAAGTCCGAAAGCCCCAAGACGATCGCTTCCGCCACATCCTCGGAGATGATGCCGGCCTCCGCTTCCGCCTGCGCCAGCGCCGTCTCGCAACGGACCATGGCGTCGATATCCGCTCTCGCCGAAAACAGCTCGACGATCTCGCTGTCGCCGAAAAGGCCGGACAGAAACGGATGTTCGAAAGGGGAAAGGCTCATCTTCCGTCTCGCTCAGATATCGAAAAACACGGTTTCGCCTTCGCCCTGAAGGCGGATATCGAAGCGATAGACGTTGCCTTCTTCCCTTTTGGCGACGAGCGTGGCGATACGGCTTTTCTGCTCGACGCGGGCAAGAACCGGATCGGCGGCATTGGCCTCCTGTTCTTCCGGAAAATACATGCGGGTCTGCAGGCCGATATTGATGCCGCGCGCAACGATCCAGAAGGTGATGTGCGGCGCCATCGGCCGGCCGTCACGGAACGGGACCGTGCCGGGCTTGATCGTTTCGAAAATGAATTCGCCAGTATCCATGTCGCCAGGCGAGCGGCCCCAGCCGATGAAATTCGGATCAGCCTTGCCGCGTGTTTCGCTCGGGCTGTTGTAATAACCGTCGGTATCGGCCTGCCAGATTTCGATCAATGCGTCCTTCAGCGGCATTCCCGCGCCGTCATAAACCGTGCCGCGCACGCTGATACGTTCGCCGCGCGCCTTATCGTTATAAAGCGGACCGGACCCCAGATCCTTTTCGAACACGCCTTCGATGCCGACGAAATTGGGCGTGCAGCCGATATGCACATAGGGTCCCGCCGTCTGCGAGGCGGTCTCTTTGAAATAGTTGAGCGGCTGAACCATGGTCAGTTGCCCTCCATGCGATTTTCGAAAAGGGTCGAACGGCGACCGCGCAGGACGATATCGAACTTATAGGCCAGCATGTCCATCGGCAGCGTCGCATTCATGTCCAGCGGCGCAATCAGCCGCTTGATTGCGTCCTCATCCGGAATGGTCTTGACGATCGGACATTTCCAGATCAGCGGGTCGCCTTCGAAATACATCTGGGTGATGAGCCGCTGGGCGAACCCGTGGCCGAAGACGGAAAAATGGATATGGGCCGGCCGCCAGTCATTGACGCCGTTCGGCCAGGGGTAAGCGCCCGGCTGGATGGTCTTGAACCAGTAATAGCCGTTCTCATCCGTAATCGTGCGGCCGACGCCGCCGAAATTCGGATCAATGGCGGCGAGATAGCTTTCCTTCTTGTGGCGATAGCGCCCGCCGGCATTGGCCTGCCAGAATTCCACCAGCGCGCCATCCACGCCGCGGCCGCGCTCGTCCAGCACCCGGCCATGTACGAGGAGGCGCGGACCGATGGGCATTTCGCCGGGGCGGGCGTAATTGAGGATGAGGTCGTTATCCAGCTCGTTCAGCATGCCATGGCCGAAGACGGGACCGGTGATCTCGCTCTTGGTGCCATCAAGCGAAATCAGCGCGCGCTGCGGCGAGCGCAGGATCGAAGTCTTGTAGCCGGGCGCATAGGCCAGCGGGTGAATGTCGCGGTTGCGCGCGAAGAACGGTCCGGTTTCGGGCGGTTGGTTGCTCATTTCGTCTCCTCCCCATCGCCAGAATGATCAGCGCCAGAATTATCAGGGGAACTATCGGCCTTCATGCTGGCCAGGGCAAGCTTGGCGATCTTGAAAGCGTGGTTGGCGGCGGGCACGCCGGCATAGATCGCCACATGCAGCAGCGCCTCGCGAATATCCGCCTCTGTGGCGCCGGTGTTGACGGTGGCGCGCACATGCATGGCAAGCTCCTCGTCCTGCCCGAGCGCGGCAAGCAGCGCGATGGTGACCATCGAGCGCTCGCGCTTCGTCCAATGGTTGCCGGACCACACCGTTCCCCAGGCGGCTTCGGTGATGAGCTGCTGGAAGGGCTGGTCGAAGCCGGACGTCATGGTTTGCGCCCGGTCGACATGCGCGTCGCCCAGCACGGAGCGGCGGGTCTTCATGCCCTGTTCGAATCGTTCGTTCTTGTCGATATGGTCCGCCATCGGTCAATGCTCCGGCAAGGTCTTCAGAAAAATTGAGGTCGCCTGTGTGTAGGCAAGCGGCTGTTCAAGGCATGGGATGTGGCCGCAGCCGGCAATGGTCACGAAATGGCTTGCGGGAATGAGATCGGCAAGCGTCCGCACCAGCTCCGGTGAGGTGGAGCCATCCTGATCGCCCGCGACACAAAGCGTCGGCACGGCGATGCGCCCAGTGGCTTCGGTAAAATCCGCATCGCGGATGGCGGCGCAGGTGCCGCTGTAACCGGCTTCCGGCTGTTGCGAGAGCATGTTGCGCGCGCCGGCATAGGCGGCATTGTCTGGCTTACGGAAGACGGGTGTGAACCAGCGCTCCATGACGGGATCAACCAGCGAGGCGAGGCCATCGGCGGCGATCTTGTCGATGCGTGCATTCCACATCTCGGCCGTGCCGATCCTGTGGGCGGTGTTGCTGAGCACGAGCGCGCGCACGAGATCGGGACGGCGGGCATAAAGCCCCTGTGCAATCAGACCGCCCACCGACAGGCCCCAGATGATCGCGCTCTTCACACCAAGATGATCGAGGAGTGCGATCAGATCGCCGGCATGATCGTCGATGGAATAGGGGGTGTGTCCGACATCGGAAAGCCCGTGGCCGCGCTTGTCGTGCAGGACAAAAGCATAGTCATCACCGAGCGCTTCGATCACCGCATCCCAGATGCGGAAATCGGTGCCGAGCGAATTGATGAAGGCGATGACCGGCTTGCCGCTGTCTAATCCCTTGGTGCGATAATGGATCACGGTCTCGCCGCAGCGCAGAAAATGCATGGCATGCTCCTCCTGCCAGGGATATTGCAAGCCGGTTCCGGTTAAGTAAAATGACATTATCGATGAAAATCATAACCTGTGGATTATATGAGCGATGGTCGATCAGCGTATCAAGTTCCGCCACCTGCAGACCTTCGTGGAGGTGGCACGGCAGAAAAGCGTCATCCGTGCTGCGGAAATCCTGCATGTCAGCCAGCCGGCGGTGACGAAAACCATCCGTGAGCTGGAAGAGATTCTCGGCGTCTCGCTGTTCGACCGGGAAGGGCGCGGCATCCGCATCAGCCGTTATGGCGAGATATTCCTGCGGCATGCCGGCGCGACGATGACGGCGCTGCGGCAGGCGGTCGATTCGGTCTCGCAGGAGGCGGCACGCGCCGGTCCGCCGGTGCGGGTGGGGGCTTTGCCCACGGTTTCGGTGCGGATCATGCCGCAGGCGATGGCCGGGTTTCTGGCGGAAAAGACCGGCAGCCCGGTGAAGATCGTGACCGGCGAAAACGCCGTGCTGCTGGAGCAGCTGCGCGTCGGCGATCTCGACCTCGTTGTCGGTCGGCTGGCCGCGCCGCAAAAAATGGCGGGCTTTTCCTTCGAGCATCTCTATTCTGAGAAGGTGCGCTTCGTGGTGCGCGTCGGCCACCCGTTGCTGTCACCCGGTCTTTCGGTGTTCGACCACCTGCATGAATATCCGGTGCTGATGCCGACGCGGCAATCGGTCATCGGCCCTGTCGTCGAGCAGTTTTTGATCGCCAACGGCGTGCCGGCCCTGCCGATCCGCATCGAAACCGTGTCCGACGCCTTTGGTCGCGCCTTTTTGCGCACCAGCGATGCGATCTGGATCATCTCCGAAGGCGTGGTGGCGGCGGATGTGGCGGATGGCATTCTGGCGATCCTGCCGGTTGATACCGGCGATACCAGCGGCCCGGTGGGGCTGACGGTGAGAGCCGATACGCAGCCTTCGCTGCCGCTTTCGCTGCTGATGCAGGCTATTCGCGAAGCGGCGGGTGAGTTGCTGGATGGGAGGGCGGAGGCCACCTCTCAGTAAGGAAGCCCGACATAATTCTCCGCAAGCGCGGTGGAAGCGGCGCGTGATTGCACGAGGTAATCCAGTTCCGCTTCCTGAATGCGCTGGCCGAACTCCCCCGTATCCGGGAAACGGTGCATCATCGTCGTCATCCACCAGGAAAAACGCACGGCCTTCCAGACGCGGGAAAGCGCCTTCTGCGAATAGCCGTCGATGCCGGTCTCTGACCGGTCGCGATAAAACTCGATCAACGCCTCGCTCAGATAATGCACGTCGCTAGCGGCGAGGTTTAGGCCCTTGGCGCCCGTCGGCGGCACGATATGGGCGGCGTCGCCGGCCAGAAACAGCCGCCCGAACCGCATGGGTTCGCAGACGAAGGATCGCAGCGGCGCGATGGATTTTTCAAAGGAAGGTCCGGTCACCATTTCATCCGCATGGTTTTCCGGCAGGCGGCGGCGGAGTTCATCCCAGAAGCGCTCGTCGCTCCAGTTTTCCGGCCGGTCATCCAGCGAACATTGGATGTAATAACGGCTGCGCGTGTTTGAGCGCATGGAACAGAGGGCAAAACCGCGCGGATGGTTGGCATAGATGAGTTCATGGTTGACGGGCGGCACATCGGCCAGAATGCCAAGCCAGCCGAAGGGATAGACCTTCTCGAATTCCTTGATCGCGCCATCAGGCACGGATTTGCGGCTCACCCCATGAAAACCGTCACAACCGGCGATGAAATCGCAATCAATCCGGTGGGTTACGCCGTCTTTCTGATAGGTGACATAGGGACTGGCGCCATCGAAATCATGCGGCTCCACATTGGCGGCATCGTAAATGGTCATGAGGCCCGCCGCTTCACGGACATCCATCAGGTCATGCGTCACCTCGGTCTGGCCATAGACCATGACGCGTTTGCCGGCGGTCAGATCGAACAGATCAATGCGATGGTCGCGGCCGTCGAAGGTCAGCGAAAAACCATCATGCGGCAGGCCTTCCCGGTGCAGGCGCTTATCCGCGCCGACCTTTTCCATGAGGTGCACCGTGCCTTCTTCCAGCACGCCGGCGCGGACACGGCCGAGGATATAATCCTTGCCGGCCCGGTCCAGAATGACGGTCTCGACGCCTTCTCTGGCCAGAAGCTGGCCAAGCAGAAGCCCCGATGGGCCGGAGCCGATGATGACGACCTGTGTGCGCATTGTTTCCTCCCGGACTTGTCTCCTGTCAGGAAATTGACCAAGGCGGGCAACAAGCTCAATGGACTTTCTGATCCGTAAATTGCACAATCCGACCATGAGGTGGAGGAGGGGGATAAGATGCGGATTGCTGCGAGTGAGGGGCTTTATGGCGAAGAAGCGGCGCAAGGCACTGATTTTCGCTTCCATTGCGAGACGCTTTTTTCGAGAAGCAGCCTGCACCGTTTCGAAATCGGACTGCATCGCCACTCTGCCTTTCTGCAAATCTTGTACATTTTTGGCGGTGAGGGCGATGCGTTGCTGGATGGTCGCATCGAACCTATCCGCCCGCCGGTCGCCATCATCGTGCCGCCGGGTTTCGAGCACGGCTTCCGTTTCTCACGCGATATTGGCGGGGTGATCGTCACCATGCTGCCGGGCGCGCTGCCGGCATCGGTGCAGGCGCTTTTGCTGCGCAATTTCCAGCAGCCGGTGCTTTTGCCCTTGCGCGACTTTGCCGAGGGAGAATGCCTGAGCCAGGGTTTTGAACGGATTTCCGCGGAATACGAAGCCCGCGAGATCGGCCGCAATGCGATGATCGAAGGCCAGCTGGCCACCGTGGTCACGCTTCTTTCACGGGCCGCGCGGCCGCTTCTGGAAGCGAGTGGCGAAGGCCTTGCCGGGCAGCGTTTCGAGCGGTTGCTGTCGCTGATCGCCCGCCATATTCGCGAGCCGCAAAAAGCCGGGTTTTATGCAAAGAAGCTCGGTCTGTCCGAGACCCATCTCAACCGTCTGGTCCGCTCCGTGTCCGGTCTCAGCCTGCAGCGGTTGATCGCCAAACGTCAGATCGAGATCGCCCAGCAGGAACTGGTCTTTACGGTTTCCAGCGTGCAGATGATTGCGGAAGGGCTGGGCTTTACCGATCCCGCCTATTTCAACCGCTTCTTCAGGCGGGAGACCGGCATGACGCCGCGCGCCTGGCGGCTGGCCGAACAGCGCAAAATGGGCGATGCCGGCGCGCGGCAGATGCCGCCTCAGACCAGCATTCTCGCCAGTTCCCGCTGAACGGAAAGAAGCGCCGGCAAATATCGCTCCACCAGTTCCTCCATCGAGGCGGCCGAGGCGGCGAGCCCGACATTAAGCGCAGCAACCGTCTGACCACGCACGCTTTTCAGCGGCACCGCGATGGAGCGAAGACCGGCTTCGACTTCCTGATCGATCAGCGCATAACCGCGATGACCGGTCACCTCGATTTCGGCGAGCAGGGCGTCGATGTCGGTGATCGTCTTTTCCGTGCGGGCGACCAGCCGGGAAGCTTCGAGAATGTCGCGCCGCCGCTCGGATGGTTGCGCCGAAAGAAGAACGCGGCCCATCGAAGTGCAATAGGCGGGCAGGCGCGATCCGGGCATCAGTGCAATGGACATGACCCGCTGCTGGGCGGCGCGGGCCACATAAACGATTTCGGTTTCATCCAGAATCGAGACGGAGGTGCTCTGGCCGATCTCCTCTGAGAGATGGTCGATGAGCGGCTGCACGATCTTCGGCAGCGGCATTGTGGCGAGGCAGCCGGTGCCGAGCCGCAGCACCTTCGGCGTGACGGTGAAGAACTTGCCGTCATAGGCGGCATAACCAAGCTCTGAAAGCGTGAGCAGACAGCGGCGCGTCGTGGCGCGGTCCAGCCCGGTAATCTCGGCGGCATCGGAGATGGAAAGGCGCGGCCTCTCGGCGCTGAAAGCCTCGATCACACGCAACCCCTTGGCGAGACCGCCCATCATGTCTCTTTCGTTGACCGCCATTTTACAGCTCCATTTATGCGATATACGAACAAAAGTCATATAACGCACAAAATCCTTGCCGTCGAGGTTGTTTCGGATTTACCTCATGGCCACAAAGCCTTGCCGGTTCCATCAGCTTGGCTGGATGGAGGTTTTGAGAATGGACAAGACAATCAAGAGTGCTAGAGAGGCGCTTTCCGGTATCGGCGACGGTGCGACGATCATGATCGGCGGTTTTGGCGGCTCCGGCGCGCCGATCGAGCTGATCCATGCGCTGATCGACAAGGGTCCGAAGAACCTGACGGTCATCAACAACAATGCCGGCAACGGCCGCATCGGCATCGCCGCTATGATCGACGCCGGCATGGTCAGGAAGATGATCTGCTCCTTCCCGCGCTCTTCCGATCCGCGCGCCTTCACCGATCGGTATCTGGCCGGCGAAATCGAGCTGGAACTGGTACCGCAGGGCACGCTTGCCGAGCGCATCCGCGCTGGCGGTTCCGGTATTCCGGCTTTCTACACCCCGACCGGCTTTGGCACGGAACTGGCGCAAGGCAAGGTTATCGCGGAATTTGACGGCCGCTCCTATGTGCAGGAGCGCTGGTTGAAGGCCGACTTTGCCATCGTCAAGGCCGAGCTTGGCGACACCTATGGCAACCTCACCTACAACAAGGCCGGGCGCAATTTTAACCCGCTGATGTGTATGGCCGCGAAAACCACCATTGCGCAGGTCTCGAAGATCGTCGCCGCCGGCGAGATCGATCCGGAGCATGTCGTCACGCCAGGCATTTTCGTGAACGGCGTCGTGGAAATCCCCGATCCGCAACAGGAAGAAGTCCTCATTCGCGCCGGGGTAGCCTACGCATGACCACGACCATCGACACCCGCGAAGACATCAAGCTTTCCAACGCCCAGATCGCATGGCGTGCGGCGCAGGACATCGAGGACGGCGCTTACGTCAATCTCGGCATCGGCTTTCCGGAAATGGTGGCACGTTACCAGCCGCCCGGCCGTCAGGCGATCTTCCACACCGAAAACGGCATCCTCAATTTCGGCGAAGCGCCGCCGGAAGGCGAAGAGGACTGGAACCTCATCAATGCCGGCAAAAAGGCCGTGACGCTGAAACCTGGTGCGGCCTTCTTCCACCATGCGGACAGCTTCGCCATGGTGCGCGGCGGGCATCTGGATGTGGCGATCCTCGGGGCCTATCAGGTGGCGCAGAATGGCGATCTCGCCAATTGGCGCGTCGGCTCCAAGGGCGTGCCGGCCGTCGGCGGGGCCATGGATCTGGTGCATGGCGCCAAGCAGGTCTTCGTCATCACCGAGCATGTGACCAAGAACGGCGAACCGAAGCTCGTTGAGAAATGCGCATTTCCGCTGACCGGCGTCGGCTGCATCACCCGCATCTATACCAGCCATGCCGTCATCGACGTGGTGGATGGCCGTTTCGTGCTGCGCGAAAAGCTGCCGGCGATGACATTTGAAGAATTGCAGGCCATGACCGGTGCGCCACTCAGTGTGAATGGCGAGGTAACCGATCTCGTTGCACCGGAACTTTAAGGCCAGAACTCTAAGGAAAGACCGATGACCGAAGCCTATATCTGCGATTACATCCGCACGCCCATCGGCCGCTTCGGCGGCGCGCTTTCCTCCGTCCGTGCCGACGATCTCGGTGCGGTGCCGCTGAAGGCGCTGATGGAGCGCAATCCTTCCGTCGATTGGGAGGCCGTCGAGGATGTGATCTTCGGCTGCGCCAATCAGGCGGGCGAGGACAACCGCAACGTGGCGCGCATGTCGCTGCTGCTTGCCGGCCTGCCGGTTTCCGTAACCGGAACGACGATCAACCGGCTGTGCGGTTCTGGCATGGATGCTCTCATTACGGCCGCCCGCGCAGTCAAATCGGGCGAGGCGGAGCTTATGATTGCCGGCGGCGTGGAAAGCATGAGCCGCGCGCCCTTCGTTCTGCCCAAGGCGGAAAGCGCCTTTTCGCGCAATGCCGAAATCTACGACACCACCATCGGTTGGCGTTTCGTCAACCCGCTGATGAAGGCGCAATATGGCGTCGATTCCATGCCGGAAACGGGTGACAATGTCGCGATCGATTATCAGGTCTCGCGTGAGGATCAGGATGCCTTTGCCGTGCGCAGTCAGCAGAAGGCGGCTGACGCGCAGGCTAACGGCCGTCTCGACAAAGAGATTGTTTCGGTGACGATCCCACCGCGCAAGGGCGATCCGCTTGTTGTCTCCAGAGACGAACACCCGCGTGCGACCAGTCTCGAAGCGCTGGCGAAGCTGAAGCCGGTGAACAGGCGCGATGGCGCGACGGTGACGGCGGGCAATGCGTCGGGCGTCAATGACGGCGCGGCCGCGCTCGTCATCGCTTCAGCGGAAGCGGCGAAGAAATATGGTCTTACCCCCATCGCCCGCATCCTTGGCGGTGCCGCCGCCGGCGTGCCACCACGCATCATGGGCATCGGCCCGGCGCCTGCTTCGGCCAAGCTTCTGGCACGGCTAGGGTTGAAACAGGAACAGCTTGACGTGATCGAGCTGAACGAGGCTTTCGCCAGCCAGGGCCTTGCGACGCTTCGCCAGCTCGGCATTGCCGATGACGATGCGCGGGTGAATGCCAATGGCGGCGCCATCGCGCTCGGCCATCCGCTCGGCATGTCGGGTGCGCGTATTGCCGGCACTGCGGCGCTTGAGCTTTCGCTGACCGGCAAGCGCCTTGCGCTCGCCACCATGTGCATCGGCGTCGGGCAGGGGATCGCTGTGGCGCTGGAGCGGGTCTGATCGTTTGGCGGCATTCGGAATCGTCAAAACGGTGCGAATGCCGCTGCCGCAGTTTCCTTACGTGTGAGAGTGGCCATTCAGGCTACCCGGCAGGCGATTTTCTCGCTCTGACACATCCCAGCCTCCTCATTCCTGTGCTTGTCACAGGAATCCAGTCGACGCGCGTCTGCGCGGCGAAAGGTCTCTCTCAGCCCAAGGACTTGGGCTGGCTGGATCTCTGTGACAAGCACAGAGATGAGGGAAGGAGCGTACTGGACCAGGCAAGTCGGCCTTGCGGCGCAGCTCTGGCCTGGCTATTCCCTGATGAAGCACTCCATACCATATCCCTTCACGCATGTTGGATTCCATCATGATCCGTGACATGTTTTGCGAGATATGACAGGAATCTTTCCGTCTACGGGGTGTCCGCATGAAACGTCCGACCATCACAGATGTTGCGACAGCCGCCGGCGTCAGCGTCGCAACCGTCGACCGCGTGTTGAACGGCCGCCTGCCGGTGCGAGAAGAAACCGCGCGGCGCGTGTTTGAGGCGGCGGAGAAGATCGGTTTTCATGCCACCAACATCATTCGCCAGCGCATGCTGGCCGATATGCCATCCTACAGTCTTGGCATTATCCTGCGCAAGGAACGGCATGCCTTTTACCAGACCTTTGCCGACGAGCTCGAACTTGCGGCACGCAACATCCGGGATCGCCACCTCAATCTTCGCATCGAATTCGCCCAGTCCGGCGAACCGGGCGAGTTGGCGGCGCTTCTGGCCGGCATGAAGGGCCGTGTGCAGGCGGTCGCTGCCACGGGTCCGGACCATCACGATGTCACGGCCGCCGTCGAGGCGCTGAAAGCCAAGGGTATACCGACCTTTTCCCTGCTCTCCGATTTTGCTCAAGGCGTGCGGGAGGCCTATCTCGGCGCCAACAATATGAAGGTCGGGCGCACGGCGGCCTGGATGATCTCGCAGCTGGCGCGCAGCAGGGGCAAGGTGCTTCTGCTTTTGGGCGGTCACCGTTTCCACGGCCATTCGCTGCGCGAAACCGGCTTTCGCAGCTACATGCGGGAATATGCGCCGGAATTCGAGGTGATGGATGCGCTGATCACGCTGGAGACGCGGCGACTGACCTATGAGCTTGTCATGGATACCATCGCCAAGCATCGGGATCTCGTCGGCATCTATTGCATCGGTGGTGGCATGGAAGGGGTGATCGAGGCGCTGCAGCAGGAAAACCGGCATGAAAACATCGTTTGCCTCGTGAATGAACTGACGCCCGAGTCCCGTCAGGCGCTGCTGGAACGGCGCATCAGCGGCGTCTTCCAGACACCGCTTCGCGAGCTGTGCGCAGACCTCCTTGTCACCATGGTTCACACCATCGAACACGGCATGGCGGAAACGCCGGGACAGCGCTTTGTGCCTGCGCATCTGTGGGTTCCTGAGAGCCTTTGATGGTTTGATGGATTCCATCATAAATCCGGTGTCCGTTTCTATCAGGCTTGATGGTTTCGGTGGTCTCTGACGCGTTGACGTCGGGGCCGGACTAGGAAATCTTGCCAGCGTGCGGAACGGGCAGGAGGCCGGACCCACACGACATTAGATTATTTCAGGGCTGTTTGACGCTGCGGTTTTTCCTTTGCGGCGAAGGGCAGTTTTTGCCGGAAAGCGGTGGGGGCGCGATGCGCTCCAGCCGGCTCGACCGGTTCTTTTCAAAGGGGTTTGGAGGAGAACGACATGAAAAGACATTTCGCAATTGCAGCTTTTGCCGCGATGCTGGCAACGGGCGCGTCGGCGCAGACGGTCGGGGTTTCCATGGCCCTGTTCGACGATAATTTCCTGACTGTGCTGCGCAACGGCATGATCGATTATTCCAAGGGCATGAGCGGCGTATCGCTGCAGGTCGAGGATGCGCAGAACGATGTCGGCAAGCAGCTGAGCCAGGTGCAGAATTTCGTCGCCGCCGGCGTCGACGCCATCATCGTCAATCCCGTCGATACGGACGCGACCGTTGCGCTTTCGCAGGCCGCAGCCGCCGCCGGAATTCCGCTTGTTTACGTCAACCGCCAGCCGGTCAATCTCGACAGCTTGCCGGACAAGCAGGCCTTCGTCGCATCCGATGAAAAGCAATCGGGCACCCTGCAGACGCAGGAAGTCTGCCGGCTTTTGAAGGAGGCGGGCAAGACGGAAGCCAGTGCCGTGGTGATGATGGGCGAGCTTTCCAACCAGGCGGCCCGCATGCGCACGCAGGATATCAAGGATGTGGTGGCGGCGCCCGATTGCAGCTTTATCAAGCTTGTCGAGGAACAATCCGCCAACTGGTCACGCACTCAAGGATCGGACCTGATGACCAACTGGCTTTCCGCCGGCGTTGAGTTCGATGCTGTCATTTCCAACAATGATGAGATGGCCATCGGCGCCATCCAGTCGTTGAAGGCGGCCGGCCGGCCGATGGACAGCGTCATCATCGCCGGCATCGACGCCACGCAGGACGCGCTTGCGGCGATGGCGGCGGGCGATCTGGATGTGAGCGTTTTCCAGAATGCCGCAGGCCAGGGCAAGGGTGCGCTGGATGCGGCGCTGAAACTCGCCAAGGGCGATGCGGTGGACAAGAAGGTCTTCGTTCCCTTCGAGCTGGTCACGCCGGCCAACCTCAAGAACTATCAGGCCAAGAACTGAGCCATCGCCGTGCCCAGTCGGCTTCTCCGCTCCCGGGGAATGCCGCCAGGCTGGGCGAACGCGCCGGAGCCGGTAGGATGGCCGGCTCCGGCGACAAGAAATGAAGCAACCAGCGGCGATTTCCGCGGGAGGAAACCTTGAAAAAATTACTGATGGCGACGGCGCTCTGCGTCTTCGCGACACCGGCCCTTGCCGAGACCCGCATTGCGGTGTCCATGACGTCTTTCGACAATCCGTTTCTGACGATCCTGCTCAACGGTATCAGGGCCGAGGCCGGGCGCGATAAAAATATCGAGCTTCTGGTCGAGGATGCCCAGCTTGATCCGTCGAAGCAGCTCAATCAGGTGCAGAATTTCATCGCCAATGGCGTTGATGCGATCATCGTCAATGCCGTGGATGGTGATGCCACCACCGCGATCACCAAAGCCGCATCCGCCGCAAAAATCCCTCTCGTCTACGTCAACCATCCGCCGGCCGAACTGGAAACCGGCCTGCCTGATGGGACGGCCTTTGTCGGTTCCAACGAACTCGATTCCGGCACCATGGAAGCGGAAGCCGCCTGCAAGCTGATGGGCGGCAAGGGCAAGGCCGTGATCCTGATGGGACCTTTGGAAAACCATGCGGCGCTGGTGCGCACCAAGGATGTGGAAACGGTGTTTTCCAAGCCTGACTGCAAGATCGAAATTCTCGAAAAGCAGACGGCGAACTGGAGCCGCACGCAGGCGCAGGACCTGGTTTCATCCTGGCTGACGGCGGGCATCCAGTTCGATGCCGTCATCGCCAATAATGATGAAATGGCGATCGGCGCCGCGCAGGCGCTGAAGGCGGCGGGCGTTTCCATGAAGGATGTCGTCATCGCCGGCATCGATGCCACGCCGGACGGTCTTGCCGCCATGCAGGCCGGCGATCTCGACATTACCGTCTACCAGAATGCGACGAAGCAGGGCGAGGTCTCGGTTCAGACGGCGGTGAAGGCTGCTGCCGGGCAGGGCGCTGAAAAGACGCTCTGGGTGCCCTTCGAACTCGTCACCCCGGAAAACATGTCTGCCTACGCCAAATAAGCCGGGGCTTCGGCCCCGGTCCGTTTATCACTTCACTGGAAACAGCCATGAAACATACGCTCGATCCCCACATGTTCCGAGACCTTTCGCTGGCCGAGACCTGCCGCAAGGTTGCCGAACTCGGCTATGACTACGTCGAACTTTCACCCCGTCCGGATTTCCTTTCCTGGTGGACCCGGCCGAAGGTCTATCCCGAACGCGTCGCCGAATTCAAAAAGGCGCTGAAGGACCATGGTGTCGGCCTTGCGACGCTCCAGCCGATGTATCGCTGGGCAAGCCCCTATCCGGACGAATGGGAAGTGGCGATCGACAACTGGAAACGCGCCATCGAGATCGCCGTCGAGATGGAATGCCCGATGTTCGTTTCGGAATTCGGCCGCGGCGGCTCGCCGGAGCGCAGCCTCAACGACCGTTCCGGCCTGCATCGTCCGGAAACCTGCGAAGCGCAGTTCTTCCGCGCCATGGATATTCTGGTGCCGATCCTCGAACGGGAGGGGCTGGTGCTGTCGCTGGAGGCCCATCCCGAAGACTGGATCGAGGAGATCGCGCCGGCTATCGACATTATCAAGACCATCAATTCCAAGGCGGTGAAGGCCTCCTTCATCGCGCCGCATACGTTCTTCTACGGGCCGGACATGGTGGCTAACCTCCGTGCCACCGAGGGCCATCTGGTGCATGTGCGCCTTGCCGATACCTATGACCACAACAAGTCTTCTCAGCTGCGCTACATCGTCAATCCCCCCGGCTCGAAGGTCAGGGTGCATCAGCACACCGATTTCGGCCAGGGCGAGATCGACTGGGAGACCTTCTTTGCGACGCTCGCCGACATGAAATTCGACGGCGTGCTGTCGAACTGCGTGTTTGCCTGGGAAGATCGTGTCGATGAAAGCGCGCGTTTCATGCTCAGCGAAACCCGGCGATACGTCGCCAAGTACTGGAAGCAGTAATCGGGTTGAGGCAGGGAAAACACATGCGCATCGGACTGGTAGGATACGGCACGGGCGGGCGGCATTTCCACGCGCCCTACATCGCAGCAGCGGATGGAGTGGAGCTAACAGGCGTTGTCGCGCGAGCGCCCGAGACCATTTGCAGGGTGCAAGCCGATCTGCCAGATGTCGCCGTCTACGATAGTTTGACGGCGATGATAAATGCCGGAGATATCGATGCCGTCACCATAACGACGCCACCGCATACCCGACGTGAACTTGTCCTGGAGGCAATCGCGGCCGGCCTGCACGTCGTTGCTGATAAACCCTTTGCTCCCAGTGCCGCAGTCGCCCGCGAGCTCGATGAAGCCGCAAAGCAAGCCGGCGTCGTTCTTGGCGTTTACCATAACCGTCGTTTTGACGCCGACATCCTGACGTTGAAAAAGGTTCTGGAAACCGGCCAGCTCGGCGCGTTGTGGAGAGTGCACTCCCGCATGGAGTTCGATGATCCGGACACGCTGGAAGCTGGGCCGACGGGAGGGCTGCTACGTGATCTCGGTAGCCATCTCGTGGATCAAATGCTCTGGCTGATCGGGCCTGTCAAACACGTCTCGGCCTACATCGACATGGCACAAACGGCGCAGGGCAACACCGACGCCGGGTTTGTCATCAATCTGATGCATGCCAACGGTGTGCACTCTCATCTGTCGGCATCGAAACTCAACCGCCTGACGACGCGGGAGTTCAGGGCCTATGGAAAAAACGGCAGCTATGTTTCTTTCGGCACCGACGTCCAGACGCAGGCGATCTTCGCAGGGAAAAAGCCGGCGGACGACCTGCAAGGGTGGGGGTACGAAGCACCCGACCGATGGGGAGTTCTGAAAACGCGAACACGTGAGGAGCGTGTTCCGTCGGAACAGGGCCGCTATCATTCCTACTACGAAGCTTTTGCGAAGGCCGTTGACGAAAAAGGTGAGCCTCCCGTCACCGCAGAGCAAGCCGCGGCAACTCTTGCAGTTCTCGATGCTGCCCGCCTGTCCGCAATTGAAGGACGAACCATTCAGATCGAGCCGTAGCGGTTTTTCAAACACCCGGACGCGGTAACAGCACCGTCTCCAGTCATTAACTCAGCCAATGCGCGTGCAGGCGGACGCATGCCTTGATCAGGTCGTGTGTGCAGCGGAAAGACGAAGATGAATAAGCAACTCGATGTTATCACCATCGGACGGTCCAGCGTCGATCGCTACGGTGCACAGGTGGGTGGCCGTCTGGAGGACATGGGAACCTTCCACAAATACATTGGTGGCAGCCCCACGAACATTGCATGTGGCGCAGCGCGCCTCGGAATGAAAGTGCAGTCATCACACGCGTCGGTGACGAACACATGGGCCGTTTTATTCGTGAGCAACTGATCCGTGAAAAGGTTGATACCCGTGGTGTGACTACGGATCCGGAGCGGCTGACCGCGCTTGTTATCCTTGGCATTCGCGACGAGAACCAGTTTCCGCCGGTCTTCTATCGCTATCGATGATGATCTGATCAGCGAAGCGCGTGCGGTCGTTGCTATCGGAACACATCTGTCGAATATCCGAACAGAGGCGGCTGTGATGAAGGCATAGCCGTTCTGCGTCGCTAGCGGTCGCTTCCACAATTCTACCCGCGTTCCCCACTGCAGGGCGGTCCCGGAAGCCCGCGACCCATCGCTTCTGAAATTGTCCCGACGAAGCCCATGCTGTTGACGCTCAGGATCTACTCCGCAGCTCGCAATGGACCGAGCGTAACATCCGTTGTGTAGTTCTCGCGCATGAAGTTGATGAAGTTGTCCTGGAACTGCCGCGTGTGAGCGTGGGCCAGCTCGTCAGCCAGATCGATATTCCGATCGCGGACGGCCTCGAACATCTTGGTATGCTCGTCAGTCAGGAGATAGCCTTCGTGGGTTCTCTCAAGATACTCGAAATGCAGATGAAGCATGCGCTGTCCCTGCGAGAGAAGCTTCTCGTAGAAGGACGCGAGATATTGGTTCTTGCCGGCGTAGGCGATCGCCATGTGGAATTCCTTGTTGGCCTCCGACATGGCGAGATGGTTTCCGGTCTTGACCGCGGCGGCGAACGCCTTGTCGCGCTTGGCGATAACCTTGAGGTCGGCGTCCGTTCGTAGCGCCGCCGCCAACCGCGTGTTCATCCGCTGGGCGATATCGAGCGCCTCCACGTACTTCGGAAACGTTGCGACTTCGATCGGGGCGACGATCGTGCTGCGGTTCGAAAGTGTTACGACCAGCTCGTCCGAGCCGAGACGGATGAGAGCTTCGCGCACCGGAGCGCGGGACATGTTGAAGCGCTCTGCGAGCGTCGTCTCGTCCAGGAGCTGGCCCGGAGGAAGTGCGAGCGAGAGAATCTCATTTCTCAGGCTTTCATATACGCTTCGCGAGCCGGTTCCGCGCACCCGCTTCGTTTCAGTCTCGTCAGACACTTAGGTCCCTTTCTTTCGCAATGCGGCATTGGGCCAGAAAACCCCGCTGCTCGCAATGTAATTTTTTCGCTTGACTTTGTCGACACGCTGTTGACATTTTATCGTCAGTCGACACCAAGCCGACAGATAAGAACAAAAGAACGGCTCAAGCCGACGAGTGGAACAACGCGCTTCGCGCACAGCAAAGAGGAATGCCGATGCTTTCGAAGATGATAACGTCCGCCTTGCGGGCGATGCCCGCGCTCGCCCTGGTGGCAGGTCTGTCCGCCACCTCTGCCCACGCCCAGACCGCCGAAGGATACTGGCAGGGCGTCCAGAAGGCCGGTGTTCTGAAATGCGGTGCGGCCGTCGCCCCGCCTTACATCATGCGTGATCCCGCGACTGGTGAATACTCGGGCTTTTACGCCGATCTTTGCCGTGAATTCGCCGACGCCCTCAAGGTCAAGGCTGAGTTCGTCGATACGACCTGGGACAACATAGTAGCGGGCCTGCAGGCGAGCAAGTGGGACGTCTCCCTGGCGCTCAACCGCACTCCGGCGCGCGCCATGGCCGTCCAGTTCTCGATCCCGGCGATGGAGTACCAGATCTCTCTCGTCTACAACAAGAACAACCCGAAGATTCCGCAGGGCGCATCGTCGGTCGCTGACGTCGACAAGGCTGGCGTCACGATCGCTGTCATGTCGGGTACCGCGCAGGACAAGGCCATTTCGGCCGCGGTCAAGACCGCCACGATCATGCGCCTGCCGGGCAACGACGAGACGCGCCTGGCGCTGACGTCCAAGCGCGCAGACATCCTGGTGGACGCCTCCGACACCAACCTGCTTCTGACGCAGGCGAATCCAGACTGGGCGGTTGCACTCAGCCCGACGCCGGCGCTCGCCAAGCAGGGCGTTTCCTTCGGCCTGCCGCACAACATGTCTACGGCCGATGTCGAAGTGGTCAATATCTTCCTTGAAGAGAAGGTCGCGACGGGTCACGTCGACGATTTGATCAAGAAGGCGGTCGATCAGGTCCTCAAGGGCTCGAACTAACATCGCCAACAGCGCTGACGCCCATTGGTCGGCGCTGTCCCGCACTCGATGTAAACCGAGATCGGCCATGACCATGTCTTTCAATTTACCTCTCGTTAAAATGCAGGCCCTGCACAAGAGCTACGGCGACGGTGCGATTCAGGTGCTCAGGGGCATCGACATCGAAATGAAGCCCGGCGACCGCGTCGTCGTCATAGGTCCGAGCGGCGGCGGCAAGAGCACGCTTCTCCGCGTCATGATGGGCCTCGAACAGATTGACAGCGGTTCGATCAGTTTCGACGGCAAGCCTTACATCTCTTCGGAGGGGCCAGCCAAGAAGACCCTCATCGACACCAACGTTCGTCGTTCGATCGGCATGGTGTTTCAGCACTATACGCTGTTCCCACATCTCAGCGTCATCCAGAACTTGATGCTCGCACCATGCAAGGTCCGGGGCGAACCGAAAGCGTCGGCGCAGGCCCGTGCCCAGGCTCTCCTTGAGCGGTTCGGCCTGGGCGCGAAAGCCAAGGCCTACCCGGCCCAGCTATCGGGCGGCCAGAAACAGCGGGTCGCCATCGCGCGCGCCCTGATGCTCGATCCCAAGCTGATGCTGTTCGACGAGGTGACTTCTGCGCTCGACCCGGAACTTGTCAGCGAAGTCGAGCAGGTGATCATGCAGCTCGCCTCGCAGAACATGCCGATGATGATCGTCACGCATGACATGTGGTTCGCAAAGAACATCGCGTCCCGCGTCATCTTCTGTGCCGGCGGCGTCGTGGTCGAAGACGGTCCGCCCGAACAGGTGCTCGGTTCTCCGAAGGAGGAGCGCACCAAGGAATTCATCGACCGCGTTTTCCACATCAAGCAATAGGAGGTGGCGATGAACTACACGTTCGACTTTAACTCCATTTCCTTTGCACCACTTTTGCGGGGGCTGGTGGTATCGCTCGAGCTGACGGTCGCTGCGAACATCATAGGCGTTATCGCCGGCTTCGGCCTCGCCCTGCTGCTGATGAGCCCGTACCGGCTCCTTCGCATGCCGTTCATGCTCTTCGTCGAGTTCTTCCGGTGTACGCCTGCGATCGTCCAGATCGTGTGGATCTTTTACTGCGTGCCAATGCTGTTCGACGTCTTCCTCGATCCAATCACGATGGGGGTGATGGCGCTCGGCCTCAACCTCACAGCCTTCAACGCCGAAGCTTACCGCGCGTCGATTCAGGCGGTTCCCAGGGAACAGCTCGACGCCGGGATCGCGCTGGGGCTCAATCCTTGGCAACGCGTTCTCTATATCGTGTTTCCGACCGCGTTCCGCGCCTCGGTTCCGGTGCTTTTAACAAACGGCATCGTCATCTTCCAGCAAAGCGCGCTCGTCGCCATCGTTGCAATCGCCGACCTTATGTATGAGGCGAAATCGCTTGCCACCGAAACATATCGTCCGATCGAAACATTCACCGTCGTGGCCCTCATCTATTTCGCCGTGTCGTTCCCCGTCACCCAGATCGTCGGGTTTCTGGAACGCCGTCGTCAAATGCTCGCAAGCTAGGAGGCTCATATGTCGCTTGATTTCTCCGTCCTCGCAAGGTTCGAACATGCGCTCCTTCTCGGGCTCATGACGACGTTGGAGCTCACGGCGGTCTGTATTTTGTTGGGATGCATGCTTGGCTTCCTTGCCGGCCTGGCGCGAACATCGCGCAGCACCTTTCTTCGCCTGATTTCCGGAACCTACGTCGAGTTCTTCCGCGGCACGCCCGTGCTCATCCAGCTTTTCTGGATCTTCTTCTGCCTGCCCCTGATCCTGGGCGTCGAACTCTCTAACTTCGCATCCGGCGTCATCGCCTTGACGCTCTACATGGGAGCGATCACCAGCGAGACGTTTCGCGCCAGCCTCAAATCGATCGGGCCTGAGCAGAGGGATGCATGCGTCGCCCTCGGTCTGCCGTCGTGGGTGCAGGTGACCAGCGTCATTCTTCCCCAAGCCGTCCTGCGCGCGATCCCGACGCTTCTGTCGAACTGCGTCAGCCTCTTCAAGGAGAGCGCACTGGTCTCGGCGGTCGGCATGGCAGACCTGATGTTCGTCAGTCAGAACATTTCCAACAACACGGCCAGGCCTGTCGAAGTGCTCACCGTGGTCGCTCTCATCTACTTCGTCATCGCTTTCCCCATCACACGAGCAGTCACGCTCGTCGAGGGACGTATCCTCAAGAAACTCGCAATCTAGCGGCCCGTTACAGGAGAACAATTCCATGAAACTTTCCGGCGTCATGCCCGCGCTCATCACCCCGTTCGACGCGAACGGCAAGGTCGATTTTAAGGCCTACGAAAAGCACCTGACTGCGCTGCGTGCCGCTGGTGTCACGGGCTGGGTTCCGATGGGCTCGACTGGCGAGTATTCCGCCCTTTCAAACGACGAGCGCCTTGAAGTGCTCAAGTTCGTGAAGGACTTTGCGAATGACGGCGAGATCCTCATCGCGGGTACTAACGCGCCTGCCACCCGAGAGGTCATCGAGAACACGTTGAAGGCCAAGGAAATCGGTTACGACACGGTGCTGCTCGCAACGCCGTTCTACACCCGTCCGACGCAGGACGAACTCCTCTCGCACTTCAAGACGGTTCTGAAGGAAACCGACGTCAATCTCGTTCTCTACAGCTACCCCTACAAGGACGGCGTTGAGATTGGCTTCGACATCCTGGACGCGCTCGCGGACGATCGGCGCGTGCTGGGGATCAAGGAAAGCTCGGGATCCCTCCAGCGCGCCATCGACATCCATTCGCGTTACAGTGGCCGCATCGACCTCGTATCCGGTTCGGACGACATCGCTCTCGACTTCATGTTCTGGGGCGCCGACTCCTGGATCTGCGGACCCGCCAACTGCATGGCGAAGGCCTGTGTTGACCTCGACCGGACCTTCCGCTCGGGCGACCTGAAGGCCGCGCGGGAGAAGATGATCGTCCTCTATCGCGCGATGAACATCCTCGAAAGCGGTAAGTTCGTGCAGAAGGTGAAGTACGGCTGCGAGCTGCAGGGGCTTCCGGTTGGTATCACCCGCGCTCCGCTCGGAGAGCTGACCGCCGAAGAGAAGGCCGAATTCAAGGCTGCGATGCAGCCGATCCTGAATTGGTAAAAGATGCGACCGGCCGGAACAGACCTCCGGCCGTCTTCCCAAGATCGAGGAGCTGAAGTGTCTCAAACCATCGTCGTCGGTGCCGGGATCATCGGCACAGCAATCGCATACCAATTACAGCGTCGTGGCGAGACCGTGGTGCTCCTTGATCGCAACGAGCCGGGGACGGGCGCGTCCTATGGCAACATGGCGAGCATTGCCGTGACTGAATTCATGCCTGCGTCCCGTCCGGGAATCTGGGTGCAGATGCCGGGATGGATGCTCGATCCCGAAGGCCCGGTTCGTATTCGACCCTCCTACATGCCAAAGCTTATCCCCTGGTTCCTGCGCTTTCTATCAGCCAGCCGACCTTCAAAGCTTCGCGAGTTGGAGTCGGCGGGCGCTGTCTTGTGCCGTCGCGTCTACGAAGACCTGGATGCGCTACTCGACGAGACCGGCCTCCGGCACATGATTTCCGCCGAGGGTTGCCTCAGCGTCTACACCGACGAGGCCGAGTTCAGAGCCGACCACGAACATATCGAAATTCTCGACCGGTTTGGCTTTCGATATGAAGTCCTTGGCAGCAACGCCATTCGCGACCTCGAACCTGCGATCACCACGAAGATTGGCAAGGCGGTGCTCTTCCCGGACAACCGGTCCATAGCCAATCCCTATGAGCTCGTCGTAGCGCTTGCGGACCAGTTCAAGAAGCTGGGCGGTTCCGTTCAGACCGGCGAGGTCGTGGGCTTTGAACATGAAGGCGGTGGCGTCAGCGCCGTGGGCTTGAAAGACGGACGAAGGATTGAAGCGGATAGGGTGGTTCTCGCCGCAGGGGCATTCACTGGGCGACTGTCGGCCATGCTCGGCGAGCCGATCCCCCTCGAGACCGAGCGCGGCTACCATACGCAAATCCAGGCGCCCGGCGTCTCCATGCGTCACTCTCTCATCTGGCCGGCTCGTGCCTTCATGGTCACGCCGACCGCAGGAGGCATCCGTGTTGGCGGCACGGTCGAGATGGCGGGGCTCGACGCCGCCCCTGACTACCGTCGGGCGAAGGTGCTGGTGAAGCGGGCAAGGGAAGCGCTTCCCGAGCTGCAGGTGGAGGGCGTCACGGAATGGATGGGCCATCGGCCGGCTATGCCCGACACGGTGCCGGTGATGGGCCGGTCCGCAAAGAGAACGAATGTCTGGTACGCCACGGGTCACGGACATCTTGGCCTGACTTACGGGGCCACCACAGCCCGTCTGATGACGGATCTCATTACGGGCGTTGCGCCGCCCGTCGACATGAAACCCTATCGCGTCGACCGGTTCTAAACCGGCTGCGACCAACGAAGGCAAGGGAACTGACAATGCGAACCGAACTCTATATCGATGGCAAATGGGCGAAGCCGGTCAAGGGTGGCTCTTCCACCGTGACGAACCCGGCGACCGAGGAAGTCATTCAAACGATTGCTTCCGCCACGGCCGAAGACGTCGACATCGCGGTGAAAGCTGCTCGCCGGGCGTTCGACAAGGACGGTTGGCCTAAGCTCACGGGAGCGCAGCGCGCCAAGTATCTGCGCGCGATCGCGGACGGTATCCGCGCCCGGCAGTCGGAGATCGCCAAGCTTGAAGTCCTCGACAATGGAAAGCCGTTTCCCGAAGCGGACTGGGATATTGCGGACGCTGCCGGTTGCTTCGACTTCTACGCGGACCTCGCCGAGCAGCTCGACAACAATCCGGAAGAAATCATCGCGTTGCCGGACGATCGCTTTACATCCAAGGCGGTCAAGGAGCCGGTCGGCGTGGCCGGCGCGATCATCCCCTGGAACTTCCCGCTTCTGATGGCCGCCTGGAAGGTGGCTCCGGCCCTCGCGGCAGGATGCACGATCGTCCTGAAGCCTGCAGAACTCACCTCGCTTACGGCGCTTGAGCTTGCGGCGGTCGCAGATGAGGCGGGGCTTCCTCCGGGCGTCCTGAACGTCTTGACCGGCACCGGCTCGGTCGCCGGGCAGGCCATCATTGATCACAAGGGCGTCGACAAGCTGGCCTTCACGGGCTCTGGCCCGGTGGGCTCGAAGATCATGGCCGCCGCTGCGCGCGACATCAAGCGCATCAGCCTCGAACTCGGTGGCAAGTCGCCATTCGTGGTGTTCGAGGACGCGGATATCGACGACGCGGTCGAGTGGGTCATGTTCGGCATCTTCTGGAACCAAGGACAAGTCTGCTCCGGCACGTCGCGCGTTCTGGTCCAGGATACCATCTACGATCGTTTCATGGCCCGATTGGTCGAGGAGACGAAGAAGATCAAGATCGGTAACGGCCTCGACGAGGGCGTGCTCCTTGGACCGCTCGTATCACGGAAGCAATATGAGAACGTCGTCGCCGCGATCGAGGGCGCGCGAAAGGCGGGAGCGACCGTCGCCAGCGGCGGCGAACGTCCGGAAGGCTTTGACAAGGGCTACTACCTGCAGCCAACGATCCTCACCGACGTGCCGCTGGATAGCGACGCCTGGATCGAGGAGATTTTCGGACCGGTCGTCTGCGTCAAGCCGTTCAAGACCGAGGACGAGGCGATCGAGCTTTCGAATGATTCCCGTTTCGGTCTCGGAGCGGCCGTGATGTCGAAGGACGACGCTCGCGCCGAGCGCGTTGCAGCCGCCTTCCGCGCCGGCATTGTCTGGATCAACTGCTCGCAGCCGACATTCACGGAAGCGCCATGGGGCGGCTACAAGGAATCGGGTATCGGCCGAGAACTCGGACACTGGGGTCTCGAAAACTACCTCGAGACCAAGCAGATCACCAAGTACGTGACCAACAAGCCCTGGGGCTGGTACATCAAGTGAGGCCAGCGAGCATGGAATTCGGAAAGCATCTCGACCTTCTTCTGGTTCATTGCCAGGGAGAACTTGGCCACGTCCTCGTCGGCGGCGCTCCGGAGATCCCCGGAGCGACCATGCTGGACAAGATGAACCATATCAATAATGTGGACGATAGTCTTCGCAGGTTCGTTACGTTCGAACCGCGTGCCAACGTCGCCATGTCGGTGAACCTGCTGGTCGCCCCGACACGGCCGGACGCCGACGCCGGCTTCATCGTGCTTCAGGCTGATCGCGCTCATCCCATGTCTGGCAGCAATTGCATCTGCTTCGTAACTGCCCTTCTCGAGAGCGGCCGCATTCCGATGGTCGAACCTGAGACGACCGTCAGGCTGGACACGCCCGCGGGCTTGATCGTGGCCCAGGCCCGATGTGAGAACGGTCGTTGCGTCGGTGTCAGCCTCAACAACGTGCCGAGCTTTGCAGAGCTGCTGGATCATGAGATCGACACCCCAGCGTGGGGGCGCATCAAGGTCGATATTGCGTTCGGCGGCGTCTACTACGCCCTGGTAGACGTTGGGCAAGTCGACCTCACGATCGCGCCCGACAACGCCCGGAAGCTCGCGGAGGCAGGGATCGAACTCAAGCGGCTTCTTGCCGAGCAGGTAAGTGTGTCGCATCCGACGCTGCCTGGCGTCGACGAGATCGCCTACGTCATGTTCCGTGACAACGAACCGGACGGTGCCGTACGCACTTGCACCACACTCCAGCCGGGACGCGTCGACCGCTCTCCGTGTGGCACTGGAAGCTCGGCAAATCTCGCAACGCTTCACGCACGGGGTCTCGTCACCGTAGGCGATGCGCGGACGTCCAGATCGATTATCGGCGGTGAGTTCATTGCCGAAGTGATCGGAGAGACCGAGATTGGCGGTCGCAAGGCCGTGCTTCCAAGTATCACAGGGCGTGGCTACGTGTACGGTCGAACCGAATTGCGAGTGGAAAGTGATGACCCGTTCATGACGGGTTTTGCATTGTCGGACACTTGGGGACCGCAGGTCGGCCTCCTGAAATGAGGTGAGAGATGACTAAGGCACTCGAAGGGCAGAACGTACTCGTGACCGGCGCCTCGGGCGGCATCGGCGTGGCTGTCGTCAAGCAACTAGCTGCTGAAGGCGCTCGGCCGATCATCCACTACGGGCGAGACATCACGAGTGCCGAGCGATTGCTTTCCGACATCGGCGAAGTTGGCTGGATCGTGCAGGGCGACCTTTCATCTGACGAAGGCCCCTTCGAACTGTGGGAGAGATCCCTGGCGGTGGCGGGAAGAATCCATGCGCTCGTGAACAATGCAGGGATCCGTACCGAAATCTCTATTGAGGCTTCCGCTTCGGACTGGAAGGCCGCCTGGCAGCGCGAGTTCCAGATCAACTTTTTCGCCGCCGCGGATCTCTCCAAGGAAGCTATCCGGCACTTCAAGGCGAACGGCGGTGGGCGCATCGTCAACATGGCGAGCCGGGCAGGCCAGCGCGGCTATGCGGCAGACGCGATGCCGTATGGATCGACGAAAGCTGCCCTCGTCAATCTGACAAAGTCGATCGCCCGCAGCTTCGGCCCCGATGGTGTGACTGCGATCGCGATCGCGCCTGGATGGGTACGCACCGACATGGCGGAAGAGTTTATCGCGACGCATGGAAAAGCGGCGGCGGTATCGGACATTCCAATCGGCGAGATGGCCGAACCGGGCGAAGTCGCCGAACTCGTTGCATTCATTCTACGGCCGGGACAGGCGTCGCTTAACGGCGCGACACTCGACGTCAACGGCGGAAGCTACATCAGATAACTTGGGGAGATTCCATGAAACGGTTTGAGAACAAGGTTGCGATCGTGACGGGTGCGGGCGGCGGCATCGGCTCTGCGATCGCGCGTCGCCTGGCGTTGGAAGGCTCGTTGGTCGTGGTCACCGACGTAAACGAAGAGGCGGCTAGAGAAGTTGTGAAGGGCATCGAGGCGGAAGGCGGCGCGGCACTCGTGATCGCTGCCGACATCTCGAAGAAGGATTCGTGCTTCGATCTAGTCCAGAAGGCATTCTCTCTCAAAGAGCGGATTGACATCCTTGTCAACAATGCAGGCATCAATCGGCGCGGAAACTTGTTGTCCCTTTCTGACGAGGACTGGGACATCAGCTTTACTGTCAACCTCGACTCGATGTTCCATCTCTGCCGGGCTGCGCTACCGCATATGATCGCCGGGGGTGGCGGGGCGATCGTCAACACCGCTTCTCAGTGGGGACTTTATCCGGCCCCGAACCACATCGCCTATAACACGACCAAAGCCGCCGTCGCCGCGTTCACGCAGAACCTTGCGCGCGACTACGCACCGGACAAAATCCGCGTAAACGCCGTCTGCCCAGGTGAAATCCATACGCCGATGCTCGAAGCCGGCGTCAAACGCTCGGGGCGGACGATGGCCGATCTCGACAAGATGGTTCCGTTCGGCCGGATCGGCAAGCCTGAAGAGGTTGCTGCGCTTGTCGCCTTCCTTGCCTCCGATGAGGCGGCGTTCATGTGCGGTTCGCTTGTCGAAATCACCGGCGCACAGGCCGTGGCCTGAACTGCCAAGCCGCTGGAAATGGCTGGGCGGGAGCTGTTGTTGGTTTCGGGACTGAAATCCGACAGCAGCCGTCTGAGGTTCCATAGTAGTGGTTATGGCGCAGCCGATAAGCTCGCAACGAATTCGGCTGTTTCCAGTGGCTTAGTACGCGATGGGCAAGGGTCGGAGGTTCAGATCCCTTCGAGAGCGAAACGAGGAAGTCGGCTCGGGCGCAGACAGTCATCAGTATCCGAGCTGAATATCCCATTCTATCTTACGCAACCAGCCAAACCTGATTGAGGATTTTGGCAGCTAGTGCCGCCTTGTCTTGCGGTAGGAAGGGTGCCGTTCAACATGAACCTGTTGTCACTTCGTCGCACCGTTTGCGGTAAGGACCTCGATAAATGATTCATCACCCGTTTCCCTTGCGAAGGAAAGGGCGGTTTCGCCATCGTGCCCTTCTGCATTCGGATCAGCGCCATGAGCAAGAAGAGCGGCGACGACATCCGGACCATTCTGCTGATTATTTGCCTGCATGATCAACGGGGTCCATCCTCTTTTGTCGCGAGCCTCAATGTTTGCGCCTCGTTCCACAAGGAGCTGCACGGCATCCGGATCGGTGACAATGTGGAGAATGGTGACGCCCTCATCGTTCACAGCATTGATGTTTGCCCCATTTTCAAGCAGGAGATCGAGCACTTCCTTATCCGGATACATGTCGAGGAGGTGTATCGGTTGGAAACCATATTGGTCCCTGGAAACGGCAAGCCCGGGATCGGTCGCGAGCATTGTCTGGACCGTTTCCACTTTGCCCACATGAACGGCGTTGTGGAAAATTCGCATTTCGTCGCCGTCCGCCGCAATGGCTGAACCGACAGCAACTCCCAAAACCGCCAGAAATCGGTAAGCCCAGCGAAACACAGTTACCTCCTTGGATATCTTCGGCATCAATCAACGTATAAAGGATTTTATTGCACGCGGGAATTTGACTTTCAGGGCCGGAATTCGAGCAACCAGCCCTCGGGTGGAGCGCCCGGGACAGTAGTTGTCACCGGTTCAATTAATCTGCATCGACAATTCAAAACAGCCTCTGGGCCCCGGGAGAGCCTCCGACCAAGCATGGGACATACGGCTTCTTTAATCGTTACGGCAGGCGAAGAGTAGCCTGATCATGCGCACCGGCGTAGAGAGGCTTGGTGCACCAGACGATCTCGACAAGAATGACGAGGTAGAAAGTACAACGGCCGGATGGAAACGGGGGCGGTCGATTATTCCTTTGTTCAGATTGGCTCTTCCGCCGTCATAAATATCAGCTCAAGTCGATGAGGTAATGGGGTGGGCTTTTTTTACGCCGTTCCCGCGCGGGAAACGGACGGAAAAGTCGTCATCGGCTGCACTGCTCCTCCGGCACAAAAACAAGCACGTTGAAACCCTCATCAATGTTGAATGTCTGCGGATTGAGCAGTTTGTTCCCATAGGTGGAGCTGAACCAGCACGCGACCCTCTCATCATGAATTGCTGCCAAGGTTTCCCGGACGCTTCTGTTGATCGCCTCGACGATGTCGATCCCTGTCTTGCCTCGCCTGTTGAGATGCATGAGCTTTTTCCGCGCGGGGCTTTCTGCATCGGAAACTGCGATGGATATCCTGTCCTTCGAATAGCTTTTTACCCGAACCCGCAGTCGCTTCGGACGAGACGCATCAAATTGGTCGTTGATCTCTTTGATACGCGCCTCGATGTCAGCATCGGTCAGACGCACCTCAGGCAAAACATCATCCGCCGGCGCAAGCCCGTCGCCAAATTGGGCGCGCGCCACTTCCGCGGCGTGATGCGCATAGGCGAGATGGGTGACGGGCAGCGCCTTCAGCCATTTACGGCGCTGTGTGATCGCCATCGATTTTGCCGCTTCCTCGCCCAGTTTGGCGACGGAGAAGTTTTCTCTTTTCTGCCCCTCACTGGTCATCAGCGTTGCCTGCCAGACATCCCCGTCAGCCGTCTCAACGCGCCTGACGCCGGAAATACCACTTCGGTTGTTTCTACGCAGAAGTACGGCCTGTTCGTGATTGGTGGCGGGCGGAATGGCAAGAAGGATGGCGTCGCGGTAGGCGCGTGCCTGACAGTAGGCGGCATCGCCGGAACCGTAGATGCTGTCCTTGAACAGCCTGACGATCCTGTGGCCGCGCCGCCTGATACTGACCCACCATCCGGCACCATGGCGAGCGCCGACGGCCTCTTCGCGGCGCAGGCCGTAAGTCTCGGCATCGTGTTTTGTCTGTCTCGGATTTCTTTCGAGCGTCACTCCATACCTCAGCCTGTCAGATCTCATCTATGGAATTTTGGCATATGCAGGTTGCAGAATTCATGGTGAGTCCATGGTTTCGCCACAATGTTTGATTGCATTCTGTCGAGATTTTGACAGCTGATGGATTTTTTTTGGCTCTGCTATCGAGGTTCGCGATGAATGATCAATCTTCTTTTTCCGATTTCGTTCAGGCGAGCCGCGTGCTCAAGGTCAAGTCTCCTCTAGGGGAAGACCAGCTTCTTCCGGAACGACTTGCGGTTGATGAGGGCGTGTCGCGGCTCTTCGAAATCCACCTGACCCTGCG